>JAUVAX010000003.1 GCA_030591685.1 Pseudobdellovibrionaceae bacterium
ACTAATGGATTATTCACAACTTTCACTAGTGGTATAGCGGCCGTTAATATTGGTAAGGCAAAAAAAGAAAATATTGAAATACCAAATGAACTTGAAGGTTTCAGTGATCACGACTGGCTTGTTATATATCCTGCTTCAATGTTTCGCCGGCATCCTGAGATTCAAGCGATGCAAAAAGAAGAAGGGTATGCTTACAGCCGAAGGCAATCCACACTCCCAGCAAGCAGGGGTAATCTTCAAATTATAAACTCTAAGACAAACAAAGCGAAAAAGGTTGAACTCAAACCTCAACAAATCGATGCATTACTTAAAAATGCGATATCCAAAGACTGATTATTTCACTACAAAACCGATTTCACTACACGCCATTCACTACAATTTCATTCACAACACGTTAGAAACCATTATATTCGATTAGAGAGTCAGTAAGCTAAAGCAGCTCCTTTTGGCTATGTTATTGATTTAACTTAATTAATTTCAGCTTCTTATTTAATCCCCAGAAGCTTTGGGTATTGGTGGAGGCGGCGGGAATCGAACCCGCGTCCACAAGTGCTCCGCTTAAGGGCCCTACATGCTTAGTCTGTATTTAGTAGGTGTAGATGGGTTCTACAGACAAACCCCGAATACACCTGCCCTATGTTTATTTAAACCAAAAACCCACAAGACAGCAGTTTAAGGTCGAGATCGCTAAAGTGGCACTCCCCAAGGCACGCGATCGCGGCCAAGGTTAGCGTCAGCTGATATTAGGCAGCTAAAGGTTGTAAGTCGTTTCCAACTACAAAGTTGCTCGTTTTTATAGAGGACCTCGAGCGCCCCTGCATGCTCCCAAAAGTTTCGTCACCCGTGTCGAAGCCATATCGCCCCCAAACTTAAAGTTCTAAACTCTTGATTACTAATATATTAACTAAAATGACAATGTAAAGGTAAAACAACCCCCAATAAGACTATTGAGGGCCCTTTTAGGGGCTGTACACCCCTAAGTACTACCTATTGCCTGGTATTGGGGGCTCGCTTAAGAGTACGTCACTTATTAATAGGTCCATTAGCTCAACAGTAGAGCGGACCTCTTTAGTGATGATGATTTTGTTTTTTTCGGCCATTTTGATATTGGCTTTAATTTTTTGTGCTCTGATTTTTATTACTCTCAAGCGGGCCTGCATGGACTCTTTGTTTTCACTTGTGGGGTTTTCAAGAGAGGGTTTAACTATGTTTTCATAAATAGTAAATTGCTTGTTTAATAGGGTTTCTTTGGTAACTCGAATGGCTTGGCCGTCGGTGTTGACCATGCTTGCGCCCTCAGTGAGGTTTTTATTAATAAGTGTTTTAACCTGGAGCTTTGTTTGCTTTTCAAAGAGGGTTTGGTAAATCTCCCTTGTACGGTCAGTGGTGAGTGGCATTTTTGCCAGCGCTTTAAAGGCCTTAGCTTTTACTTTAGGGTCTTTAATTGACTTGGCTGCTGTGGTGGCATTAGAGGCCTTTTCAAAGTAAATATTAAATCTGTTAATTTTTCTCTCATTAGAGTTTTCATTGAACGGATTAAAGCTAGCCTTTGTATTATAATAAATGTCTTTAAAAGGGGTAAAGCAAAACATTTGATCAGGCTGATTTGTATATACACAGCCGGCACTTTTGAGCTCGTCTTTAGCAGCAGTAATGCTTGCTGTGACCTCTTCTAAAAGGGCCTGGTCTATAAGTTCATCCATAGACGAGAGGTTCTTGTCGCCCTGATTGAGAGCTTTAAGTTTTTTATCTCGAATTTTTTTAGTGTTTAAATTAATTTGAGCCAACACTATTTTTCCTGTTAGATCAAAAGTTTTGTTTTGCACGTGGTTTAGTTTAAATTGAAGGCTTTGCCTCTCCATATCGTCAAGGTCATTGGCCTTTAAGGCCATGTTAGCCCCTGATATAAATTGATCCAAAAGAACCTTAAGGTTTTTAAGGCTTTTAATAGTCTTTTTTTCAAGATCTTTACAGATAAAATCCATTGGGATGTCTTGAGGGGTGCTGTACTCAATAAAAGAGCAACCCTGCTCATCCATAGAGGCTTGGGTGTCTAACAACGCCTGCGTGCCCTTTGTGGTGGCCTCAGGTGAGTTAACACGGGCGGCGCAACCAATAAAACTTGTTGCTGCGATAATAACGGAGATTAAAAGGGCTGATTGAGTCTTGTTTTTCATTTTACGGGTACTCCAAAAATAGGGCTTATGTGGTTGTATTAATGCTACTTTTTAAAGCAATCGTTGTGCCAAAGTAAGGCCGGCCCACTTAGCACTAAAGCCCTCAAACACCTTTAAGCCATGTATGTTTAACAAAGTTCTAGGCAAAAAAGGGCCCTGCCCTGTTTATTGCTGACGCCAAAAAAAAAGCCCCGCCCATCTTGGGCGAAGCTTTAGGTGTGGGAGAGAAATCCATAACCCCTAGAGGCTTTCTAAAGATTATTTGTAAAACTTTTTTAAATTAAAGGTTGGTGCGCGAACTCACGTACTGCTCTAAGGCACACCTCTTAAAATATTAAATACTATAATTAATTTTTAGCAGCCTCTTCTTCTAAAGCGTCTGCATCTATTTCTGCTGTAGTGGCGCCCTTTTCTTCAATGGGGGCGGCTAAGGCTTCTACTTCTTTAACCTCAACAACGGCTGACTCTACGGGTTTGTCATTAGTGGACTCGTCTAGTTCTGACTTCTCAGCCTTGGCCTCTTCAACTAGGGCGGCCCTTGCCGCGTTGATTTCTTCAATTTGCTTTATCACCTGGGGCTTACTGATGTTTACTTGAACTAAAAGAAGGGTCGCAACCTCAAGGCTTGACTGAGCCTCTTCGCTAATTTCAATACCGTTAGCTTGAGCTTTTTTAATGTTTGACTGTAGTAAACTCGCAGCTCTTTCGAGGCCTTCAAGTTGAGACTTCATACGGCCTAACTTAGGGCCACTAACATACTCTCTTAAGTAATGATCCACCATGTTTTTTTGCACAGTGAACTCTTGACTTAAAATAAGCTCTTTTGTGATTTCTATTTCTTCGCCCTCAGCGTTTTTTGTGTTCGAGCGTGGTAGTACGTTTTCACTGATTAGATCTTCCATAGCCTCATCTGTTTGCTGCTCAAAAAAATCTTGATACATCGCTTTTACGGCCTGAGTTAAGTCGACAACACTTTTAAGCGCTTTGTCGGCTTCGATTTTTGATTTGCTATCTGTTATTAATTGAGCTGTTGTTTTTGCTTTTTCAATTTTTTCAAAATAAAGGTCCATGCGCTTTACTGTTCTTTCGCCTTCAGTGTCTATTTTAAGGCCCGCCATTTCGCCCACGTTTCTAAATGTGCCACGTATTAAACGACTGCACTCTAAGTCCATAGGGGCATCTAAGCTTACACAGCCCGCTTCTGTGAGTTGATCTTTTGCGGCCTGTATATAAGTGCTAACGTCTGTCACGAGCTCTTGATCAAGAAGGATCTCACCTGTTTCACCATTAACTACGGCCTTTTCTTTTAATTCAGCTAGTTTTTCATCGCGGCCTTTTTTAACTCTTGTTTTTTCAGTCACTAAAACTATTTTATCTTGTATATAGAGAGCTCGGGCCTTGATGCTGTCTCTCTGAAGGGCTGATAAGCCCTGACGTTTTGTCACTTTATCGGCCGCATCTAAGTACTCAACAAAAGTGGTTTTAATTTCGGCGAGCTCTTCAACTGACTTTTCTTCTAGATCCTTACATATAAGGTCAAGAGGGGCCGCCTGTAGCCTGTGAGCCTCTGTAAAAGAGCAGCCTTGCTCAGCGAGCTTGGTTTCTATTTTATTTAAGTTTTCTTTTCCTTTTTTGATTTCGCTTACTTGATCGTTTCTAGCCGCACATCCTATAAGGCTTGTTGAGCCAACAACTAAGGCTCCGAATACTGTTAATTGTATTATCTTTTTCATGTCGTATTTCTCCCATAAATTTTAAGTTCTATACTTACTTGAGCAAGACCAGTGCCAAGGTTTCACCCCACCTAACCCCTTAAAGTTACGTACACATAGGGAACTTTTAACAATTTGTGACACAAAAAATGTCACCGTTGTTGTTTGAGGGCCGCTCCGTTTTTTTAATGCCCTTGCCCTTTAATAATCACCTGTAATTTTTTTTACGTTTTTTAAGCGGCCCTAGTCACTGGCAAGGCCTTTCACCTTAACTCGATGGCATAGGGGTCACTAGTAAACCTATGGCTCGCTATTAAAAACACCGTGCGCTCTAAGGGCTATATAAGTATGGCCGCCTTAACATCGTGATTGTGCTTGAATAAATTTTGTTTGAATTGTTTTTTAACAGTGGGCCTTGCTGCGAGCCTGAGAGTCCGGCTCTTAACGACTCTAATTACTCGCCGTCCTCAATGCCTAAAAGTTCACTATCTACGGGGATCACTCCACAGGTTTGCTCTAAGAGCTCCAGTGTGTCGTTGTAGACTCTTTTTTGCCGCTGTACAACCTGCAGGGCTTTTTGCATAGATATAGATGTTTTACCCCGACGGGCTCTTTCAAAATCTTTATATGTTGTCTCTGCTCGTTGAAGCTTTATCTCTTCGTTTTTAAGTGACTTTTCTAACCGTACAAGTTCACGGGCCAGATCAAAGCTTAAGCCCTCGTAAGACACGTCACAAACTCGGTCCTGTTGAGGCTCTGAGGTGTAAGCATAAGTCGCCCCCGGAAGGGCAAATACTACGAGTAAACTTAGTAGTGTTAATTTCATTTTAAACTCTCCTTAAAAATAGCCCCCTGTATTTTACTTAAAACTCACACCCGCCCATTAAGAATAACAGCATAATAACACTAACCTTTCGCCGGCAACAGGGGGTTGAAAATAAGTTAAAGACCCGTTAAAAGCGTCTAAAACTTATACGCCTACGGGCCTCTTAATGTATGAGCTCGTCAAAATAATACTCTTATGCCACCAAATACACGAAAAAAAGCACGCGCTAAAGGCCTATTAACAACAGGAGGCTTTAGACGCTGGGGGCTTAAACAAGCCCTTGTGAGCACTTTGGTCACCTTGGATTTTAAAATAATTTTTAAACCGCGTTTGCTGTAATATGTTGGCTGTATTGCCACAAACAGGCTTGGGCTTGTCTCTATTAAAGGTGTAGTTTTCGTCTAACATAAAGCTCTCAGGGCTTTCTTTTATGCCGCCAATATAGGTGGCTTGTTGGCCGTAGTCCTCTGGGCGGTCCTCAAGGCTTACTTTAAAAGCTCTCACTGTAATAGAGTAAAAATCTATGTCCTTTAACTGTTGCTCGATCTGCTTTGAGAGAAGATCTAGCTTTCTTTCGTTCACAACCCTGTAGTCGTCAACCCCTAGAGAGTTCAAAATTCGTCTGAAGTCCTCAGTGTAAAGAGCCCCGCCTAAGCATTCGCCTAATAACACCGGGTCTTTTGCTAAATGCTCTGGGATTCGGCGAGATGAAAACACATCTGAAAAGTAAAGCTCCCCACCGGGCTTTAAGACCCTGAAGATTTCTTTAAATACTTGTTCTTTGTTGTCGGCTAAATTGAGTACGCAGTTAGAGATCACAACGTCCACAGAGTTATCCTCAATACCGAGGGCTTTTAAGTCTTCCATGAACCCGTACTTAAACTCAACGTTAGGGGCTGAAAGTTCGAATTGTTTTTGGTGGTACTCAATGTGGCTCTCGGCGACTTTGATTTGCTCTTTAGTCATATCAACGCCAATAACTCGGCCCTCAGGCCCTACGAGTTTTGAGGCTATAAATACATCTCGCCCCGTACCCGAGCCTAAGTCTAAAACTGTTTTGCCCTCAAGTACAAAAGGGATCGGAGACCCGCAGCCATAAAACTTATCTAATACCTCGGTGTGAATTTTGCTCATTATAGGCTTTAGGTAGCTGGGCATAGACTCTGCCGTACAGCAAGCTGTTGTTTGCAGGTCTTCTTTAGAGCTTAATACTTTGCCGTAATAGTCTTGTATGTTTTCAGTGTTTGATTTCAAGGTGGTTCTCCTTTAAAAAAGTTTTTAAGTTAATGTCCCGCCACATGAGCTGCCAGCACCGGCTGTGCAACCATAACAGTGGTCCGCTAAAGCTATTTTAGTTTTTTGAAACTCGCTAAGAGTCTCAATATCCCAAAGGGATGTTTTTTTATTTGCAATGGGTATTTCTAACATTTGGTTAAAATCGCAATCATAAACAAACCCGTCCCAGCTAATTGAAACAAGCTCCCTACACATCACAGCACCTGCTGCTTGAGCGTTAAAGCTATTAACTAAGAGCTGTGAGTACTCTTCGTACTTGCCTTGCCTTTTAAGGTCTTGGAGAAATCTTTTTATTGGCATGTTGGTGATCGTGTAAAGGTTGTTAAAGGAAATATTAAATAACTCTTTGAGTTCCGTTTTGTATTGGGCTTGCAGCGTTTGCTCGTCAGGGGGTAAAAATGGCCCCAAGGGGTTGTAGACTAAATCAAGCTCTAACCCGGTGCCCTCTTTAGCGTAGCCTAAGTTGTTTAATATTTTTAACGCCTCTATGCTTTTGCCAAAGACCCCGCGGCCCCTTTGTTGTTCGACGTTTTCTTTTGTATAACAGGGCAGTGAGGCCACTACCTTTACCTGATTGTCCGCTAAAAACGCGGGGGTGTCTTTTTGGCCGGGCTCAAAAAAGACCGTCAAATTACAACGGTCAATAACTTGCTTGTTGCGTGCACGTAACTCAGTGACGAAGTAAAAAAAGTGCTCGTTCATTTCAGGGGCACCGCCGGTAATGTCTACCGCAGTGATTGCTGGCGAGGCATCAATAAGCTCTAATAAACGTTGAACTGTTTTTTTAGTCATGTTTTCAGTGCGCTTTGGGCCGGCCTCAACATGACAATGCAAACAGGCCTGGTTGCAGAGCTTGCCAATATTAACCTGTAAGGTCGTGACCGGTTTGCGGCTTAAATCGACCCCTGATTTTTTAATTGTCTGTGCAAACGAAGTGAGCACCTCAAGCCTCCCCGGCTAAAACAAAGAAAGCAAAATCTAATATATGCTTTAGATAAAGTAAAGCCTTTGGGCCCCGGAGTTCAGGGTTTCTCTGTAAGAGGCCTGAAAAAGGGCCTTTAGCCCCTTTGGGGTCACGTTATTTATGGCCCTTTTTTTAACTCATTCGAGGTGAAGGGCCAGTCATCAAGCCCCCCTTTAAACAGGAGGCTCGCTTCGCCCTGAGGACCCTAGGTTATTAAAAAACACACCCCTGTTACTAGGCGCATGTAGGGTTCACTTTGATCCCCCAACGTAGCAGCACCTATTTTTTACGACGAAGGTCTAGCAGCGTCTCAATATGATAGCCCCCCCTAAACCATGGTCCAGTAAAGAGCTTTTACAAAAAATTGAGCTCTTCTAAAGTCTTGTACTAATTCGGACCAAAGTACCACAAAGGTCTAAGTATTCCCCCGAAGGTATCGATGAGTGTTTTGTCCCAGACTTGATTTAAGTCTTAACAGAACAACTGAGGTACCTATGATTAGCAAAATATTTTTCAGCACCGTAACCTTATTTAGCCTTTCTGCTTTTGCCCAAGAGGACCTCCGTCAAATGAGCTTTGACCAGCTTGAAATCATAAATCAAGGCATTGTCCTCCCCTCAATAGGAGACCAGGGCCTTACATATATAGGTCGGCCCTCGGCTAATGATGACGGCTCTATTATACCCACAGGTGAGCACTTTAAAAACCCAGACAACGATTGTAGTGCTGATAAAATAGAAAGTGTGATTAAAAATTTTGAAGGTACAAACAACCAACTGTCTCGCCATATTTCTAAATGGACGAAGCTTTGCGCCCCTCAGTTGACTAACTACACGGCGCTTGGGGCCGTTTTACGCTTTTCGATGATTAAGTACCCCATACATCTGAATACTAAAATACATTACGTTAAATTTAAATTACGTAATGGGCTTTATGTACAGGGTTTACTTGGGATCAAAGACCTCAATACCCCCCGGCCCCTTATAATCATAAAGTGTGGCCTATACTGCGATGCTGATGACTCGGCCTCTATAAAAAACGCCTTTATGCATTTGTTTGATGAAGGCCCGTTTAACGTCCTTGTTCTCTCAAGCAGCAGTGGTCGGCACTTTTCGTTCGACAACCACAGTGTTGCTTTTGGTGGGTTTATTGAGGGGGATCAAATTATTCAAGTTGCAGAAATTTTAACCTCTGAGAGGTCTTCGTTAAAAGGCCTTATTAGCGGGATTCATATAAATGGTATTAGCCTTGGGGGCAATGCCGCTTTAATGGCCTCTGTTTATGCCTCACATAACCCGCACATCCCTATAAAAAGCGTTGTGGCCTCGTGCCCTGTGGTCAGTTTAAAACCTACTATGAACAGTATTTTTAAAAACAACCTGCGTGGCGCCTACTTTAGGTTAGAAACAACAGGTCATATTAAAGCCGTCTATAATCAGCTCCCTGGCCTTAAAAAATACCTGTCTAAAAAAAATGACTTCTCGTGGAGTCAGTCAAAAATTTTTAACGCGCTTTCAAGAAGTTCCTTTGATTTTCATAAAGAAATTACTCGAGCACGCCCCTGGACAACGCCCCCCTTTAGCGGTGTCGTTGTCACAGACCCTGAACAGTTGTGGAATTTAAATGATTTTACTAACTTTACAGATCAGGTCACGATCCCCACAACAGTGCTTTACTCTTCTGATGATTATTTTGTACTCGATAAGTTCAATGCCAGGCCCCTTAAAAGAAAACTAGCCCAATCACCCAACCCAAACATTGGCGTGTTAGATGTTCGGCGCGGTAATCACTGTGGCTTTAGCATGGGCATTGGCTGGAGTATTTATTCAAAAATGATTAACGGGCTGTTTATGAAATATGATGACTCCAATAAGTACCGTGCCGATAATATCATACAAGTCACTGACCGCTCCTCAACCTGGAGGCAAGACGGCGGCCGTAAGGTAAGACGCCTTTACCGTGAGGATGTCGTCATTAAATCCTCTTGGAGAGTGGATTTAAAACAAAAAGTCGCCAAGCTTATTACATACGTTTTCAACCCCTTTAACCGCAGAGCCCGCGCAAGAGACACGGGCCGCTCACAGTGCCGGCAGTACCAGTCTCAGCCTTTTAATGTGCCCGCTAAGTGTTTAGACAAAATTATAACATCAATACCCCTTAGAAGCCTCGCAAGCCTCAATGTTAACCAGGTCAACAGCAAATTTGAGGCAAACCGCCTAACTCGGTGGCTGAATACGAGCACAAAGATCACTAATCGTAATTTTAACACCATAAGAGGCGGGAACTCTCTACCCCAAAACCTACACTTTACGAGAGAATATGAGTTTTAACCCACAATAAGCATTGGTTTTTAAAAAATAGAGCCCCTTAATATTGATCACGCGCCAAAATTATGAATATAATTAAAGGGCAGTATTAAAAAAGGGGCGCGTAGCTTGAAACTCTCTAAAATTATAACTCTTAATTTTTATTTTTTAGCCCTTCTCGTTATTGTTTACTCTATGTTTACCCTTAAAACTAAAGGTCTACCGCCAGGCCTTGAGACGCTTTTTGGTTTTGAACACCGCGCCCAGGCCCCCATTATGCCCAAAAGCCCCTTTAAATAACGACAAATTTTGTCATCAATTTATTAAAACTACACACCCCTTATGAGAAAAATATTCAACTTCTAGGTGTTTTAAAAAACACATGTTAAACCTCTCTTTATGAAAATTTTTGTTTGTTTGTTTTTTTTCTCAAGCCTCTTCTTTTTTGGCCCGGCAAAGGCTCAGCGTATTGCTAAACTAAATATCGCTACTGAAAATGTTTTTGCCACGCTCTTAAAAGACTTTAAACAGGCTAAACCCCCCACCTCTAAAATTTATAATAAAAAATGGGTGTGTGAGTTTTACGGGGCTCGCTCGCGAGCGCGGCGCCCGCGCCCCTCTCACCTTTACGAGTTTAAAGGCACTAATGGGGTTAATTTTGGCTCACAATTAGTTAAAGTTTATCGCCCCAACAAGCAGCTTGGTTGGGTGGGCAAAAGATCTATTTATACCGACGTTATCCGAATGACAAAAGGGAATCAGTTAATTGCCGAGCTGTCAGTGCCACAAAAGACCGTATCAGCCCCTCTGCAGCCCTCTTTAGTTATTGCCCAGCACGAGGCCATCGCCTACGCTCGGTGTAGCTCAAAAGCGATAAACTAACCCCCCTTAATGTTAGTGCTTTAATATTGTTTCCATCTTCTTATGGGACCTCAGCCCCCTCTTTTTAATTGCCTTTAAATAGCCCCGGAAGTAGGGTTGTTTAAAGGCAGGGGGGGCGTTTAGTGAAGTTTTTAATTTTTTCGACTTTATTATTTTATTCTTTCACTCAGGCTACGGCCCAACCAATGACTGATGCTGAGCTAAAGGCTCTTTTAAAAAAAGTAGACCGCATTTATCGCTCCGACACTAGCCACTCCACAATGACAATGAAAATTAAAACCCCCCAGTTTGAGCGATCACTCACTATGGAGAGCTGGACAAGGGGGCTTGATTACACTTTTATGACTATCCTGGCCCCGGTTAAAGATAAGGGCATTAGTACGTTAAAACGAAAATCGAAGATGTGGAATTACTTTCCAAAAATTAATAAGGTCATAAAAATACCCCCTTCGATGATGTTGAGCTCTTGGATGGGCTCTGATTTTACAAATGACGACTTTGTAAAGGAAAGCTCCTATCAAGACGATTACTTTGCAAAACTATTAAAGCGCACTAAAGTGATGGTCTCTATTGAGCTCACCCCAAAAAGCGATACCAGCTCACTTTGGGGCAAGGTTATTATCGATATACATGCCGCCAAGTACTACCCCATAAAGCAAGTTTTTTACGATGAAAGTGGCGAGAAAATAAGAACCCTTGAGTTTAGCCATGTTAAAGCCCTAGGGGCTCGCATGGTCCCCATGAAAATGACCCTCACGCCTCATCATAAAAAAGACCAATATACTGAAATCTTATATAATAAAATTGATTTCGATGTGCCCCTGAAGGCCTCTGTTTTTACTCGGAGAAATCTGCAAAAGAGGAGATAGTTTTTTGATTTTCAAACTCGCCCTAAGAAATATTTTTAGGCAAAAGCGGCGCACTGTTTTAACTATAATGATGATGTGCTTTGGCTACACGCTATTGGCCTTCACCTATGCCCTCAGTGAGGGCAGTTATAATAGCATTATTGAGGCGTTCACTTCTCAATCAACGGGGCATCTGCAAATCCATAATAAGTCTTACCTTGAAAATCAAAACCTTTTTTATAGTATTACTGATGCCCCTAAAATGATTCAAAACCTTGAGCGTGATAAAAGCATCAAAGCTGTTTCGGCCCGAATTACGGGGGGCGCTTTGGCCTTTGCCAATAATAAAACAGCGGGCGTAAAAATTGTTGGTTTTAATGCCCTTAAGGAGCAAGCCCTCACCCATTACGAAAACAGAGTTTTTGAAAAAGATAGCACCATCAATGGACCCTCTGGCACTTATGTTTATATAGGTAAAAAGGTGGCTCGCATTTTAAAGCTTAAGCTCGGTGACTCGTTGGCTATGATCTCAAGTGGGGTCGACGGCTCCATTGCCAATGATTTATACACAGTCAAAGGCATTATGAAAGGCTCGCCTTTTGACGACAACAGTGTTTATTTGGGCCTTAATGCCGCTCAGGAGTTTTTTAGCCTTCACAACCAGGTGACCCATGTTTCTGTTTTACTACACAACATTGGCTCCTTCCCTGCTGCGGTAAATCGTATGGCCCCACTTTTATCAAACACTAAATACATTGTTCGCCCTTGGCAAAAGATAGAGTCTAGTTTTTACAAAGCGATGGAGGCCGACAAAAAAGGCAATACCATAACAGAGTTAATTATAGTCTTAATGGTAAGTATTGGGGTGTTAAACACTATTTTAATGTCCATGCTAGAGCGAACCCGCGAATTTGGTCTTTTAAAGGCCCTCGGCACAAAACCCCTGCAACTCGCCGGGATGGTCACTCTCGAGGTACTGTTGACCTCTTTTATAAGCCTCGCCATTGGCGTCGTGCTTGCCTATGCGGTAATTTATTATTTTTCAATTTTCGGTATTCAGTACTCTGAACCCATGACCTATGGGGGGATGACCTTTTCAGAGCTCACTGTTGAGTTTTCTACAAAGGCCTTTTTGCGGCCTGCTGTGGTTATTTTATTATCAAGCGCATTAGTAGCTCTAGTCCCTAGTTATAGAGTTTTAAAACTCAAGCCCATTGATGGCTTAAAGGATTTTTAAATGATTGGGCTACCTTTGTTTTTAAAACTCGGACTTAGAAACGTTTTTAGAAACAAACGTCGATCAGCCCTTGGTGCCTTTGCCGTAGGCATAGGCTTGGCCTCTCTTATTACCGCCGATGGGTTTATGAGGGGTATGGAGCAAAACTTAATAAAGCTCACCACCACATCTCTTTTGGGCGAGGGGCAGGTTCACAATAGAGCGTTCGTTGAAACTATGGACTCTGACTTTCCCATTGCTGAGCCTTTAAAAACCGAGGCTCTTATAAAAAGTGACCCACACGTTGTGGCCTATTCTAAACGCGTTTTATCTTTAGGCATGGTGGCCTCAACGAAGAGTTCAAAAAATATTCTAATCTACGGCATTAACGGCGAAAAAGAAAAGCAAGTGAACTCTGTGCATCGATTTATCTCAGCAGGTCGGTTTATTACGCACAAAAAAGATCTTGTACTTGGCCAGCGTTTAGCTAAAAAACTTGATGTTCAACTTAATGACAAGGTTACTATTACGACAAGTGAGGCTCACACGGGCGAGTTGGCACAGGCGGTATTTAGAGTCTCGGGGTTTATACACTTTGGCTCTAAAGAGATTGATGAGGGCCTCGTCTTTATACATTATAAAGCCGCACAAGATCTTCTTGGCATAGGTCATGAGTTTCATGAAATTGTATTAAAATTTGACTCTCTTAAAGCAGCCTCTGATAAAAACCTGACCACGTGGGCAGCCCTATCAAGTCAGCATAATATCGCTGAGTCTTACAGAAGCCTAGCCCCAGGCATGGATTTTATGACCGAAATGATGGGCTTAAGCTCTTTAATTATGGGGTCTATACTTGGGGTTTTAGTCGCCCTTGGGATTATGAATACCCTGTTTATGTCTATCTTTGAGCGACTTTTTGAGTTTGGCGTTTTAAGGGCTATCGGCACTAGAGGTCTAGATATTTTTAAAATGATTTTATGGGAAGCCTTTTTTTTAGGCCTACTCAGTGTTGTTGCCGGGTTTTTTATGGCTCTTATTTTTGCCGGCTACCTGGGGGTTTATGGTGTCGATTATGGAGGTATTGAGTTTAATGCCGTCACTTTTAGAGAGCCCATTTATTACCTCTTTCAATGGTCCCATGTTTGGCTGCTACCTGCGGTCTTAATTATTTTTATTTTAATAACCGCCATTTACCCCGCAATATATGCGGCTCGATTAACCTTAAGCGATGCTATGAAAAAATCATTATAGGTAAACACTATGGATAACGAAATTATTTACGATGTAAGAAATTTAAATAAAGTCTTTGGCGCTAACGAGAACACTAAAGTGTACGCCAACCGTAATATCAACTTAAAGGTCCGGCGAGGGGAGTTTATGGCGATCATTGGCCCCTCTGGGTCTGGCAAGTCAACGCTATTAAACATTATTAGTGGGCTCGACACCCCCACTTCTGGCGAAATACATTTATCTGGTCGGCTTATGTCAAAACTCTCCGGCTCAGAGCTCGCCCAGTTTAGACGAGACCATATTGGGTTTATTTTTCAAGCCTATAACTTAATACCCGTTTTAACGGTCACTGAAAATATTGAGTATGTTTTAGTCCTTCAGGGTAAAACAAAACCTCAAAGAGAGGCCGCTGTTAAAGAAATTTTAAACCTTGTGGGCCTTAGTGGTTTTGAGCATAGGCTACCAGCAGAGCTCAGCGGCGGACAACAGCAACGAGTAGCGGTCGCCCGTGCCGTTGTTACAAAACCAGATATTATTTTAGCCGACGAGCCCACGGCAAACTTAGACTCTAAAACCGGAGAGGAGTTGATAGACATGATGCTCGAGTTAAACAAAAAATATAAGACCACTTTTATTTTCTCTACCCACGATCAAATGATCATGCGTAAGGCCCGAAGGCTTGTAACACTTAAAGATGGGGCTGTTTTATCTGATGAAACGCGCTAGTTTATTATTTTTTATTTTTTTCGGCCTTTACCCCTTAACAGGATTCGCGTTAGAGACTCGTGGGTACACTATACTACAGGCCTCCTCAGCGGGTCTCCGGACAAGTGTTCAAAAAAATGTGTTTGCTCATTTTGAACTCGCCAACATTAACCGCCTTAACCTACTTCATGAAAGTAGCGGCATGACTTATGAGCTCGGCCTTGAGCTCAACCAAATCTACGAAACAAACGATCTCACGCAAAGCTCTCCGTACAGTAATTTAAAAACCCCTTACCGCATTTTTAGAGAAAACCCTGTTTTAAACCTAACCACTTTAGAGCAGGATAACTATTTACTCTTAGGCCAGGTTGATAGGCTTACTTTAGAGTACCAAGGGCTAAGCTCTTCTTTTATTTTTGGGCGACAACAGATTAGTTTTGGGGCCTCTAAGTTTGTGTCCCCCCTTGATGTTTTTGCCCCCAACAACCCCTCTAGCATAAACACTGAGGAGCGCTCCGGGGTCGACGCTGCACGATTTAAAACCTCTATTGGCGAAATGGGTGAGTTTGGCCTTGGGGTCGTGATGGGGCAAAACTTAAGCGAAAAAAAATCGGCCGCTTTTTTAAACCTCAAATACAGCTTTTATAATATTGAGTTCGAGGCCTTAGCGGCTCGCTACTTACAGGTAAATATGCTCGGCCTTCAGGTGCTTAAATCTATTTACGGTACTAATACATGGATAGAGTTGGCTTATAATGAGGGTCAATACACTCGATTTACCGTGGGCACTGAGTACCAGTGGTCCCCTCGGTTTTATACCGCTGCCGAGTATCACTATAATGGCGCTGGTAAATCTGAGGTTTCAGGTTATCCTTTGGCCCTTGCCGAGTTTTCGTTCACTTCAGTGTCTGTTTTTTTACTCTCAAAAAATTACTTAAACGTATTGTTGGGGTATCAGCTCTCCCCACTTACGTTTTTATCTGGCAGGCTAACAAGTAACCTACTAGATCACTCTTACTTATTTAGCCTTGGGGCTACAAAAAGCTTAAGCAATAACTCTCAAAATGACTTTGGGATTACGTTAGGTATGGGCCCCAAAGGCTCGTCATTAAGCCTTGTGCTCTCTGAGTTTGGGCACTACGGTGCTCAGGCCTACTATAAATATAAATACTTTTTCTAGTCGCTCTACAGAGGCGAAAACTGTAACCCTACACCCCATAAATAGCCCCCACTTAATACTCGCCGCCTTCTATTGCCCCATCAAAGGGGGGGGGTAACCTTTGCACTCTCTATAAAACGAGCCCCTTTTTGTTATCTCAGCTTGTAAAAGTTTTACTGTTTTTAACCGGGTACTTATATAACCACCTGAAACAACTGTATTATTGTGTGGCACTGCTCCTGCAATAACCTGCTATGAGTTGAGCCATACGGAGGCCTTATAGTGATAAAAAAAACTTTTAACCAAAAACTGCTTGGGCTTTGTATAGTATTGGCCGGCTCGGTGGCAGTCGCTGCGGTGGCTCCTATTACGGCCCCGGTGACACCCGCCTCGAAGGTGCTGACTTTTAAAACATGGAAGGAGCAACAAGTTATGAAGGCGCAAAATATAGTGGTGCGCCTGGCGAACCAAATTTTAATTAAAAACAACTCTTTGCTCTCCGGCCAAGAGCCAGAGGTTACAACGGAATCCACTTTGAACAATACTGAGGGCGCCCAAAAAAACGGAACCCGTGATTTAAAGCTCGCCCAACAAGACTTGCAAATTGCCACAGAACTAGAGTTTGAGGACTATTTGTCCGTTCTATTGTCTCAGCTTGGGGACAACCCTAAGCGCCTTAAGGAGCTCGCAAAACAGCTCTCGACAGATGAGGTGGCGAAGACACTTCTTTACTTGCAGCGTTATAAGTCGGCCCCAAGGTCAACGGTTATAAAAAAATAAAAATTTGTAAAATTAAACCCCAATGATAACAAAGGGTTATCGTGCTTGGCCCCAGGCTCCGTAAAGGCCCTTAATTTAGTGGCCTTGACAGTTAGATTGTACTGTACAAATTGCCTGAGGCTTTTTAAAAGAGCTATGAACTACATAAAATAACTTAGTTTTTAAGACTAATTAAATAGGAGGAGCTTAAATGGCTACAACAAATATAGCAGTAAGACCTTTGCACGACAGAATCTTGGTTCGACGTGTTGCAGAGAGCACAACAACAGCTGGTGGGATCATCATCCCCGACACGGCAAAAGAAAAGCCTCAAAAGGGTGAAATTATAGCAACAGGTAAAGGCCGCATCACTGACGATGGCAAGGTTCTAGCTTTAGAAGTAAAAGCCGGCGACCAAATATTATTTAGCAAGTATGCCGGAACTGAGCTTAAGCTTGAAGGTGAAGAATTTTTAATGATGCGCGAAGAAGACGTGCTGGGTGTTTTAAATTAATTTTAAATAAAGGATAACTAACTATGAGTAAAGAATTTCGTTTTAGCGAAGACGCAAGAAAATCAATTTTAACAGGCGTTAACACTTTAGCCGACGCTGTTAAGGTTACTTTAGGTCCAAAAGGGCGTAACGTTGTTATAGAAAAGTCCTACGGGGCTCCGTTAATTACAAAAGATGGCGTTACCGTTGCCAAAGAAATTGAACTTGAAAATAAGTTCGAAAACATGGGCGCACAGATGGTAAAAGAAGTCGCCAGCAAAACTAACGATGACGCCGGCGATGGTACAACTTCTGCCACAGTTTTGGCTCAGGCTATTTTTCGTGAAGGTGTTAAGCTTGTAACTGCTGGCCATAACCCCATGAATGTTAAACGCGGCATTGATAAGGCTGTTGAAGTTGTAATTAAAGACCTTGTAAAAATGTCTAAAAAAATCAAAGACAGCGCTGAAATTGCTCAAGTTGGGACTATTTCAGCAAACAATGACTCTGAAATTGGTGACATGATCTCAAAGGCCATGACTAAAGTGGGCAACGAGGGCGTTATTACAATTGAAGAATCTAAAACTGCTCAAACTGACCTTGAAGTGGTTGAAGGTATGCAGTTTGATCGCGGATACCTCTCCCCTTACTTTGTGACTAACCCAGAAACTATGGAAGCGGCTTTAGAGAACCCTTACATTTTAATTTATGATAAAAAAATCAGCTCTATGAAAGACCTTATCGGTATTCTTGAAGGCGTTGCTAAACAAGGCCGACCACTTTTAATTATTGCTGAAGATGTTGATGGTGAAGCCCTGGCTACACTTGTTGTTAACAAACTTAGAGGCACTTTAAACGTTGCTGCTGTTAAAGCCCCTGGCTTTGGCGACCGACGTAAAGCCATGCTTGAAGACCTTGCTATTTTAACTGGTGGAGTCGTAATTAGCGAAGAAACCGGACATAAACTAGAAGACGCAACATTAGAGTTTCTAGGGCAGTCTAAAAAAGTTGTTATCGACAAAGACAACACTACTGTTGTTGATGGCATAGGTAAAAAAGCCGACATCGATGCAAGAGTTAAAACTCTTAAAGCTCAAATTGAAGAAACAACAAGTGACTATGACTGTGAAAAGTTAAAAGAGCGCTTAGCAAAAATTGCTGGCGGCGTTGCTGTTATTCAAGTGGGAGCCCCTTCAGAAATCGAAATGAAAGAGAAGAAAGCCCGTGTTGAGGATGCCCTTAACGCCACTCGTGCCGCAGTTGAAGAAGGCATTGTTGCTGGCGGAGGCACGGCCCTTTTAAGAGCCTCTCGTGGACTTTCAAAACTAAAATTCGAAGACGAAGAAGAGCGCTTTGGTGCCCGTATTGTTGAAAGAGCTTGCGAGGAGAACATCAGACAGATCGCCTCTAACGCTGGCCTTGATGGCGCTATTGTTTTAGACCGAGTCATGTCGGGTAAAACAGCCGCCTACGGCTTTAATGCTTTAACTGAAGAGTATCAAGACCTCATCGAAGCCGGTGTTATTGACCCTGTAAAAGTTATTCGCTGCGGTTTAGAGAATGCAGCTTCAGTGGCTTCATTAATGCTTACTACTGAAACCATGATCGCTGATGCCCCTAAAAAAGATGACGGTGGCGGGATGCCTCCTATGGGCGGCGGAATGCCAGGAATGGGCGGCGGAATGCCAATGATGTAATTTTAGTTACATTTAATATTTACTTTAAAACCCGAAGATCACTCTTCGGGTTTTTTTTATTTTAAAATACCGTCTGTTTAAAAAAAGGTTTAAACCTTTAAAACATATAAGACAGGCCGGCGGATAGAATGGTCGATTTTTGACTTGAGCTTTGAGCGGCACCGCTAAACTTTGCCGTATAAAGTTCAATATCTAAAGAGGCAATGGCTTTTAAGTTTTCTCTTAGTTTTTTGTGCCCAAAAACCGCAAAGTGATTAGCCGTAATACTCGACGCGCTCCCCGAAGAGGGGCTTTGAGAAAGGTTTGGGGATAAAAACATAAACAGCTTTGCCCCCAAGGCCCATTTGCGGTCTTGAGATACCGGGAACAAGCCCGAAACCCCCATTTTAAACCCTGAATAGGTCAGCCCTGTCACCGTCGCAGAGAGGTCGTTAACATCTACCTTATACGAGGCATAGCCGATTAAAAACTCAACCACAGAGTCCCACACATCATGACCAAACCTATAAGTATACCCACCCATAAAGTCATAATTCGCCGACGAATTTGAGGCCACAATACCCTGAGCAATATGAGCGTGTAGGGTTATTTTTTGTGTCAACCACAGCTCGGCATCAAAAAGTACATTTTTACCAAGGCTATCACTGGTTTTAAAACTCTGACTTAACTTGCGCACATCTGAGGTGAACGACCCTAACCCAATACCCGCGGACACACTGCCAAAGGTGGGAGGCTTTTGGGGCAGCCATTTTTTAGGGGATTTGCCAAAGCTCATTTTATGATCGGGCCTTAGCATTAAGGTGTCTGTAGAGTTATTACTTAAAGAGAGGGCATCAGCATTATAAGAGACTTGATTTAACCCAACAACTTTGGCGTTTTTTTGAATCGCGTTTTTTTCGATCTCGGTTATTATTTTTCCAAAACTGAGGGTCTTATCGACTTTAATAACCTTTACCTTACCGAGGACTTCCTTTTCTGTTGAGATTAAAAAATGAAATTTTGGATGGTACTTGGCCTTTATAATTTGTATCACTGAGAGGACTTGGCCCGGCTTGGCGCCGTCATTTAAACCCACATTAAGGGTCACCCGTTCGCCTTGGCGACTTAAAACAATGCCCTCATAGGGTATTTGATTTAAAATTTGCCCTACTAAGCCAATGGTCACTTTTTTAATATCCCTTAACTCAAATTTTTTAGAGTTTTTAGCACTGGCCTTTGCTAACAGGCGGCCATTTTTAATTAAATACATATGTACTTTAAGGGTCAGGCCATTGGGCCCCTTAATGGCCTGAGCAACAATCGCAGCGTCGGCGCTTAAATTATTTGTTAATTTTTTTGAAAGGATGGGGTTTATCTCTAACTCGTTAGGGGTAATGATCATGCCTATGCCGTCGTCTTTAACTAAATCCCAGTGGTGACTTTTAGAAAAAATATTTTTTATGGTCTTTTCGATGGGCCGAGCATATATGCCCCCCAGGTTATCAGAGGTTGGCAATACTACAATTTTTTTAATCGTTAATAGCTCATCTACACTACTTCTGTAAACAGAGCTTTGTGACTGGTTGTCTTGAGCACAAAGCTTATGTGATACTAAAAATAGCCCCGTAAAAAGCAGTAAGGAGAATTTCATAACGCCTCTTTTTTTTAACTTTTCTCTATATAATATTTTGCCACGCTCGGCGTGATAAGCGCAACGCCTGAGGCGCTGGGCTTAGGCTTTCGACGGGTCTATAGGGCCATTATCCTTGGGCTTGTTACTAGACCTTAGCTTTCGATAAACAAGGTAGGTCGCAACAAATACAACTATACCTATTAAAAAGGTCATCTGAGCGTTAGCGGCAAACTCAAGGGCCTCATCTAGGTTTTCAGCAAAGTAATAACCCCCGACAACCCATATGGGCACACTAATAAGGGCGGCAAAACCATCGAGCAACAGAAATGTTGCCGGGCTTACCCCTAATACCCCAGAGGATAAGTAAATCGGGGCCCTTAGGCCTGGTAAAAATCGGGCCGTAAAGCAAATAAATTTTGAGTTGTTTCTTATTTTTAATTCGGCTTTTTTAATTCTTGCCGCAGTAAATATAGACCTAAACACCGGTAAATTAAAAATTTTTGCCCCAAACCTGCGACCTAAAAAAAACAAAAAGGCATCGCCCACTAAAACACCAATAAAACACACTATAAGAGCGCCCGAAAGAGAGATCTTACCAAGCCCTGCCAGTATGCCCGCTGCGATTAAAGTAATGTCTTCAGGCACTGGCAGGCCCAACCCACAGGCGAACAAAATGCCTATAATAATACCGTACGCGGTAAGTCCAGAAAACCCCGACAAAAGTGTTATTAATTTAGCTGAAAAACTGATTTCTTTCATGACCCCATGCCTGTTGCAAGGTGACAACACTAACATCAATTAATATTGAAAACAAATTGGTCCAGGACATATACAAAATTTATAAAAATCAGCCTATGATTAAGTTATGAGTATTAGATTAGTCATCGTAGATGACGCTCCGTTCATCAGAGAAGTCATTAGAAACCTTGCTGTTGAAAATGGCATTGAGGTCGTTGGAGAGGCTCAAAATGGCCTGGACGCCGTTGAGGTTGTAAAAAAAACCAACCCTGAGGTCGTAATTATGGACGTTGTCATGCCTGGTAAAAACGGCATTGAGGCGACAAAGGAAATTTTAACAATATATCCAGAAACCAGAATCATCGCTTGCTCCACACTTGAACAGTCTTCAATGATTTTAAATGCTATTCAGGCTGGCTGCTGCGATTTTGTTCGAAAACCCTTTAAAAAAGAAGATTTACTAACCAGTATTAAAAATAGCGTAAAGGCAATGGTCTAACATTATGGGTGATTTGTTTTTCTTTTTAAAAATGATTTTAATGACTTTTTTGTTCGTCGTATTATCACAAATTAAAATTGGCGATCATACTTTAGAGGTTCGAGCTCAAAAGTTTTTAGCCACCTCCGCAATCATTGAGCCCCTTCAAGAAGTGGCTCATGGGGGTGTTTTAGCCCTGCGTGAGGCCTGGAAAATGGCCTCAGGGGTCGTGGGGAGCAAAATTAAAAGCAGCTTTCACAGCGACAATCTGCCCGGCAAAAGGCACCTAAATATACAGATTGAAAGGTCTAAGAGTTTTATAGATGACCAGTTAAAAAAGGTCCAAGCCTCTGGCAAGCAAGTTCAAAAAGCCGCCTTTGATGAGATTCAACAACAAAAAGGCCATCTTGAAGATGACCTTTTAGATGAACTTAAAAGTGAAGGCTTTAAAACTGAGGACGAATATTAAAGTTGCCCTTTAGCCCCTGAAGATTTCGCAGCTCTTCTGTGAGTTTTTCCGTTTGCTACAAACTCTACATATTCGGCCTTTCTGGCTTTATCTGCCGTGAGTCTTTGCCCGTTTTTATGCAAACATGAAGCGCTCTTCATATCGCCCTTTGCAAACGAAATTGACCCACAAAAGCTTATTGCTAATATTACCGCAAGTGTTTTCATAAATTACTCCTTAGTACTGTTTATATATTTAAATCATCTCTCACTTACTTATAGAGCATAGTTTATGCCGAACTCTTGCCCCCCTTGGCACGCCAAAGGCCAAGTCATTTTAGGTGGTTAGCTGTGTTTTTGGTTGTTTAATAGTGTCTCAATATAGGACGGTTCGCAAAACGTCACCCATCTGACCATAATGGTGACATTGTGGGTGTTTATTTTAAGCCTATATTTACGCTCAAGTCCTTTAAAGTAGGGGCTCAGAGGGCCTACGGAGAAATGCATTGCAGTGCTGAAAGGTGATTTATAACTTGAGGCCTAACTTGAGGCCTCACCTGAAGTGTCACCTGAGGCTATTTAGCGATTTTTCTTTTATCTAGGTTGTACTTTTCAACCTTCATAATAAGCCCTGCGCGACTGATGCCGAGCTCTTTTGCGAGTTTTGACTTGTTCCACCCGGTACGCCTTAAGCCGTCTCGAATCATTTGGCGCTCTAACTCTTCAAGAGCATCTTTGAGCTTGCCGTGCATGCGCGCCCCTTGAACCTTGCCCTTTTCGCTAGCTTCTATTATTTTCCCTGAAAGCATTTCAGGGACTATTTTTGTCTCTGCCCCCGTTAGCACAACGAGACGTTCAATTTCGTTTTGTAGTTCACGAACATTCCCCGGCCAAGCGTAGTCATAAAGCTTCTCAAGGGCTCTTTTTGTAATGGTTTTTGCTATGTTGCCTTTGGCTGACTCTTGTAAAAAGAAATCACAAAGTAAGGGGATGTCCTCTTTACGCTCTTTTAACGAAGGGACCTGCACGTTAATAACATTAAGTCGATAGTAAAGATCCTCTCTAAAAGTACCTTGCTCTACCATCTCTTTTAAATTTCTATTTGTAGCGGCAATAACTCTAACATTAGAGTGTCTAATTTCAGTTGACCCTACGGGGGTAAAAGTCCCCTCTTGTAAGGCCCTTAAAAGCTTAACCTGCATGGCGGGGGAGGTGTCCCCGATTTCATCTAAAAAGAAGGTCCCCTTATCGGCCATTTGAAACAAACCAAGTTTATCTTTAATGGCCCCGGTAAAAGAGCCCTTCATGTGGCCAAAAAGCTCTGACTCTAGAAGGTTATCATTAAACGCTGAGCAGTTTTGTATAATAAACGGCTTGTCTTTTCTCAATGAATTATAATGTATGGCTTTTGCGATGAGCTCTTTACCCGTACCGTTTTCACCTTGAATTAAAATCGTCGAATCAGCAGCCCTTAATTTATCTAACAAGTTATATAGGTCTTGCATGGGCTTAGACTTACCGATCATGTTGTCGTATTTGTAGCGGCTCCCGAGCTCTTTATTAAGTTCTTTAATGCGGCTTTCTCTAGAGGAGATTTCAACATGTAACGTCACAACCTCTTCGGCAACAAGTGAAACCAGGTCTGTAAAATGTTGCCTGTCTGCATCGTCAATGTATTTCATTTTTGCAATAGATTGTTCAATTATATCATTACTGGCACCGAACACAGCGAGGCGCTCTCGAATATCGGCGAGCCTGTTGGGCTGGTTATCTTTTAAAAACCCAAGGGCTATAACTGTGCCCATAAAATCATTATCAATAACTATAGGGGTGATCGTCATGTCATAACCGGTAGCATCCCATTTACGAACACTATAGTTGCTTTCAGAGTGTCTTAATTCGTCAACGGCCTGCCCTGCAATTTCGTGCAATGACTCGCGCATGGACTCTTTTTCTAAAAAAACATGTGTAGATGGGTTATAAAATTTTGTTTTACTGGGCTCGTAGCCCTTAAGCTTGCCCTGTTCGTCTGTAAAAATAATATCAACATTCCACCAAGAGCCTAAAACTTCTTTTAGTTTCTTGATCACGTGTATATGCTCAAACTCTTCCCAGTTAATCACGCCCGGTCCCCTTAGTCTTGGCCCTTTTGGCCCATTTACTAAAGGGCTTATCGTCAAAAATTTAGACAACTTTAAGACTGTACATAATAAATTAGACAATTATTTTTGATTTTGATTTTTTTTGAGTCATAACTCATCAGGCTTCGCCTCACTCTGAGATCATGAACAAAAAGCAAAGTGCACAGGAGGGTTTTATGCTCGTGGACTCGGTGGGCCGCAAGGCGGCCCACTCAAAAATTTTTTTGCTTTGAATCTCTTATTGAGCCACTTTGTGAGTGTCGTTTGAACCTGTGGACCCTGGGGAGCTGGCGGCCCTAACTTTAGCCGCTTGCCTTTTAGCAAGCACGTTGTGCTGCCCGCGCGGTATTTGACCAAAAACAAGTTTAATACTTGATACATCAAAAGCAAAACCTTTAGTCGCCTGCACGGGGGTTGGCACAAGCTGTGTTTGAATTTTTTGTACCGGGGACTCTGTAATAAGTATTTCACCTGTTTTTGTTAAGTTACTAATATACTTTAAGCCTTTAAATTCATTAAGAACCCTGAGTATGCCCTTGCCCTCAAACCCTGGTTGTTCTTTTATGTAGGCTTGACCGGAGTGAACTTCGGCGTCCTCTTCGCTAATGGCCTTAAAGCTAAATTTTTTACCCGGCGTCAACCCATGTTGCAACATTAAGAACACTTGAAAAGTACTTAAAAATACCCCCTTAGGGATATTACGGGCCACCTGAGAGTTTGTTTTGCCGTCACTAATGACGGCCGACATTTTCAAGCCTGACTTTGTTTTTGTAAACTTAGCGTCTATGGTTTTAATTTTTTTATTCATTTTTGAGGTGTGTTGATAACTGATGGGTTTAAACTGTTGATCGGCCACCGCCACTAAGCTCTCTACTAAGTTACCAGCCTGAGCATTGCCCCGAATATAGCTTTTAGATATAAAGTGCTTTTTTTTATTATCATACTCATAACTTAAAATGACATACCCAATGGGCTTGTTTGAGGCCAAGAGCCTATAGTAGCCATCAAAAATAATATCATTTTTAGCCTGAGCGGTGGCTGTGGCTAGGATTATTAAAAAAATTATAAATTTCATGTTGGTCCTTTTAAATAGGCATTATTTAAGCCAGGTTTTATTTTCTTATTTTTACCTCTAAAATTCAAAGCCTTACTGCAAAGAGGGGCTAAACCTTGCGGTTTATCTAGTCGGTTTGATGGCGCTGAGTTTATACCTCGACTTATAGCAAGGCCGCCGGGCACTACTTATAATTTTTGACGAGCTAAAACCCTTAACTATTTTTTAAGGTGTCTGGTTTATTAAGGGCCCAGTAACATTGTTTAAAAAATAATCGTTATTTTTTTGTTTTAAAGGCCGCCGCGAAAACTTATTTTTAACGCCTCTGGATTTAATAGATTTATGGATTTAAGACTTCTCGCCCCCCCTCGCTTAATTAACTATTTATTTTAAATGAGCCTCCGGCCTTAGCCCTAAATAGGCTGAAGGCTTTATTAAAAAAACACGCGCTCCTTTGAGATTAAAAATATTGGCCCCTGGCTATGAGATAATTTGTCAACTCACCCTATTAATGCTTTACTATTTAAGTTAGACGGCCATTATTAATTGACTTAAATGGACGTGTTCAAATAAAAGGATTTATTTTGATTGGCGCACCCACAAATTTAAAAAACCAAAAAGGTCAGGTGGCCATTTTTGTCGCTTTGATTTTTCAGGTGTTATTTGTTTTATTTGCCATGGTTATAAATGTTGGGCTTATTGTTCATGATAAAATTAACTTACAAAACTCGGTCGACTTAGCGGCTTACTATGCGGCTCAAAAACAAGCCCAGTGGTTAAATGTGATCGCCCATGAAAACTATCAAATTCGCCAAGCCTGGAAGCTTTTGGCTTTTCGTATTCGAGTTATTGGGGCTGCGGGGCTTTCGCAGCCTTACAAGCACCCCGCTTACGGGAGCACAACGTTAGGCCATGATATCGCGCTCCCTGGATCTCTCGGCAACAACCCAACGGTCTGTACTTGGTATGAATTTACTTGGACAGGCGCCCCAAATGATGATGCGTTTTGCAAAAATAGAGTCTTTAGCATTCAAGCGCCCCCAAAAAGTTTTAAAATTATAGCCCCGTGGTCGCCCGGAATTGCCGGCTCAAAATCAGTGACTGAAAAGTTTAGCGAAGCCTTTAAAGCTCACTGTAGTAACCTCGGTGGGCGCAACTGGCTTTTTGCTGCTAAAATAGCTTATGGCTTTCGTATTGATCAACACAACAGGGTTCTTACCATAAATGCCATAAAGGGCCTTTTAGCTAACAGTACTGACTTTATTGACCTCAACGGGGACTCTGTAAAGCTCGGGGCTCGAAAGACACTTTTTAAAAACCTGACCGCTTCAAATAGAGGCTCTGGGTCAATGGATGAATTGAATTTTGAAATGTATAACTCCTTGGGGCACACGGGGGCAGCAGGCAAGCTTTTGGCCGCTTACAAGATAACACCCTCTGTTTTATATTCTGATCTATTATTAATCAATGACGTCTGCCAGACAGTCATAAGGTATATTGCCACACTCCCCTCGAAACCAGATGCGATTAAGTTTATAAACGACAACACAACACCCCTTGCCCTTGCAAACTTAAAAGCTTACGCAGCGGGCGAGCCCTCTATTGATAATGATTTACACAACTCTCTAGGGTTTGAAAAAAACCCCTGGGTGATGGCTTATGTGGGGGTAAAGGCTCAAACTACCCCGCGGCAAGTCTTCGCACCCTTTGGCGCCGTAACCCTAAAGGCGAGGGCCTTTGCTAAGCCCTTTGGGGGTCGAATCGGGCCATGGGTTAACTCTCAGTGGCCTAGTGGTTCGGAGCGGTCTCAAGGGGGCACACTTTTAGACCCACTTTTGCCCGATCGAGATCTTAGTCATGTTGAGTTTTCTGAAAAACCCAATAGTCGACCCAACTATTCAAGGTTTCCGGGGGATACCTTAGGGCTCAGGTCACAACTTGCTTTAAGTGCCTTGAAGGGCTTTTATACCGATGCATCCGTCCACATCAAAGACTATAGTGAGGTTGGAGATGATTTTTTCACCGGAGGCCCCAATGATGTTTTAGCTTATAATGGCGTCGAAACCAGTGTGCGACCTTTTGAAATTGCGGCTCTTGCGCCTGATTTATTTGATATTTCGTATTATTCGATCATGCCCCATTTTTCTACTACAACGCTGCCTAAACTAAATGTCCTACAGCAAAATGGTCAATTACCTGGGGACCTCCCACTAAGAGGGGACTTAGGCTCTCGAGGCGGAAATAAGGACACCGTGTATAATGTTGATCAACAAGTCCGCTTTGCCTTAGGTAAAATTATGGACGGAGTTTATTATTACGTAAAAGATGAGGCTCACCTTTTAACTAGTTGGGCGCCTAATAATTTTAACGACTACTCCTTTCCGGATCAGTACTTTGGAAAGTGTTCAAAATACGACCACGATTATAAAGAGCATAATACCCCTAATGGCTGCATTAAAGGGGGGCGCACAGGGTACTCTGTTAAGTTCGTTTCACGAGATTATTTATTGAGAGAACTCATGCTTGGGGGGCCCGGACAGTCTGGAGGCATTTTAAACCCTCCGCCTGATGGTTTTTAATTCTCTTTAGCACTTGTCACACACCCTCTTCACATAAAAAACTTTAAAGCGTGATTTTATGAACTCTTTGTAGCAAGCCGGCATCTCTGATTACCTTTAACCTGTTTGAGCACATCATAGGTCAATATTTTAAAACCAGCCTTGAGGCTGACAAATTATATTACCATTGAAGGTTTTTTTTAAAAATGCGACACTACTCTCTCATGTGCGCTATGCGGGAGTTGTTAATTATGATGAGTAAAGTGGGGCAGTTATTTTTTATTGGCATTCAAGGCACCGATCTCTCAGATCAAGAGGTTGATTTTATTGTTACAAATAATATTGGTGGTGTTGTTTTATTTGATCGCAATATAGAGTCGCCAGAACAACTCTTTAGGCTCTGTACCGAGATACAATCATTACAAGAAAGAATGGTCGAAAAGCTCCCCCTTTTTATTGGCATCGACATGGAGGGTGGGCGCGTTCATCGCCTCAAGCCCCCTTTTACCCAGTGGCCTGCACTAAAAATGGTGGGCGACTTAGACTCAACAACACTGGCCTTTAAATTTGCTCAAGCCATGGGTCGAGAGCTTTCAGCCATAGGGATTAATTTAGATTTTGCCCCCTGTGTAGATATTAACACTAACCCCAAAAACCCTGTCATTGGCGACAGGGCCCTTGGCGACACGGAGGCTCTTGTCAGCAAGCTCTCCTCGGCACTTGTTCGCGGGTATATAAAATCTGGCCTTATCACTTGTGCTAAGCACTTCCCGGGTCACGGCAACACCGGCGTTGACAGCCACCTTGAACTGCCCGTTGAGGAGTTAACTCTTGAAGAGCTCAACAAACGAGAGCTTTTGCCCTTTAAAAAAATATTTCGTGCCCGCTTAGACCTCGTAATGACGGGGCATTTGATGTTTAAAAACATTGACCCCGACAACCCTGTTACCTTTTCGAAAACTTTTTTAAAAAAAATACTGCGAGACGAGATTCATTACCAGGGGCTTGTTATTTCAGACGACCTTGATATGAAGGCCCTTGCCAGCCACCACAGTGCCGAAGAAATACCAGTAAAAGCCCTACTTGCCGGATGCGACTTGCTCTTGTACTGCAATGAGTTTGAGAAACCCCCCATTGCAATAGCTGCTGTTGAGAGGGCCCTTAAAGACCACACGCTTTCAATGGCGCAAATCGACAGTTCTTATCAAAAAATTATAAAACTTAAAAGTACTCGGCTTACAAACAGACCTGTTACAAATTTTACCGATGCCATGAAAGTTATAGGCTGCGAAGAGCATTTAAAACTATCTAAAGATATCCAAGAGGGTCAATTACCTGAAAATTTAAAGAGCACCTAGGTGCTCTTTTAAAAAATACATGCTTTATTAAATTAAAAAGTTAGTCTTCGTCGCCAAAAAGAACCGCTTTAGAAAGAGTGGTTCCTTTTTCACGAAGTGCACCTTTTCGTCGAGTGCCTTGGCCCGATAACTTAGCTTTACGAATTTTTTTAGTTCTTTTTGTTGGTGATGCCACAGCTCACTCCTTACCTACAGGTCATTCAAAGACCTTTCGTACCAAAGGTCATACCCTGAGTCAACGAAGTGGGCTCAAAGAGCGGTCTATTAATGGGCAGTTGACGGCGTAATGCGCCCTGCGTCTATTCTGGTTGCCCCCCCACAAAGCGGCTCCTGGGGTTAAAACGTCTGGCCGCCCCAGTAGAGTTGTGTAACACTGAGGGTTCTTATGAAAGTTTTACTGCTGTTACTATTACTCTCTATCTCCTTTGACGCCTCTGCAACAGCGGGTCCAAGTGTGCAAAAATTTCAAGTCCATAAGGGCGATACTATTTACTCACTGTTGCAGCGTTTTTACTTTAATCAAAGCCAGATTAATCAAATTTTACAGAGCAAAAAATCTTTTTCAAAACAGTACTCGCTGTTTCCGAAGCAAATTTTTTGGGTCACCGTTGATGACAAAAAAAAGCTCACACGCCTCATATTTTTTCACCCCAAAAAAGATGAATCTTTGGTTTTTTGGCGAGCCCCTACTGACTCGGGCTTTACCTTCGAGCCCCTCAAATTCACCATAAAGATTAAAACAACACGGGGCTTTGTTAAAGGGTCCCTTGTTGGCAGCATACAAAATAAAGTCCCTAGCCTAGATTTAGCTTATCGTTTTTTAGACGCCTATAAACTCGAATATAACCTCAACAAAGATATCTTAAGAAACTCCCCCTTTGTTATGACTTACGAAGAAAAATACTTAATGGGTCAATTTATAAAGTACGGAGAGGTTTTAAAAACAGGGTTAAAATTAAAAGGTAAAACAGACACTCGTTATTTTATTAAAACCCCACGCGGAGGGAGCTTTGTTAGCGTTAAAAACCGACCCGATTCCCGCCCCCTTTTTGCCCCTGTTGATTACCTGCGAATTACAAGCGATTACCAAAGGCGCCGGTTTCACCCTATTAAAAAAAGGCGCATTGCACATATGGGTGTTGATTTTGAACTCCCCAGGGGTTCAAACATATACGCCAGCCTTGCCGGAGAGGTTTTAAAACGAGGTAAAAACCGTGCCGCCGGTCGCTACGTTGCTATTAAACATAAAAATGGATTAATAACTTATTATAATCATTTAAGTAAACTCTATGAAAACATCACCCCGGGCACACAGGTGTCTACAGGCCAGCTTATTGGAGCTGTTGGGTGCAGTGGGTATTGCACAAAACCTCATTTACATTTTGCAGTTAAAAAACAAGGACGTTTTGTAAACCCGGCAAAACTTTTAAGGGCCTACCCTTTTAATCAAAAGAAACAATTACAGCAAGAAATTGCGACACTTAAGAAAAAGTCGTCCCTTCTTTAATTTAGAGTTTTTCACATACAGTGAAAGTATAAGGGCACTGTTCCCCGCCAGGGCAGACACCTACGTATGTTATTGCCGGCGGTGTTTGAAGAGTGCTGCTATAACAAGTTATATTTGAGGCCGGGAGCTTTGGCGTGATACACGTTTTTGCTAAATTAATATACCACTTTGAAAACGTCGGGTCTAAAATATCACGAACTCTTTTAAGCCTTGCCGCGTTGGCTGAAGTTCTTTGAGAGCTGTCGGTTAGTCTTGGGCAAGGCTTTTCTTCGCCTACTGGTGGGTCTTTTTCTTGGTCCTCGTACTTAACAATTATAAATTGCCGAACGCCCTTTGGGTCAGATCTGTCGCCCCTACAGTCCCAAGTCCCTTTAGAGGACCCATCATAAGCACTTCTCTCTGTTACATCTGTAAGCTGTGGCCTGTCGGTATTGCTGAAGGTCATGTTAAAAACAGAGCCGAAATATTTTGGCTCCTCCGCTGTGCCGGCCTTAATAAGGCTGGCGTCAGAGAGCCCCTGCGCGTCCCGGTAGCTGACAAAAAGCTGTGATGCCCCGCCCAGTGCTGTTCTTAAGCTCTGAGCCTTTGCCCTCGTTTTATTAACCGTTATTGCAGACTCTAAAAGTCGACCTCTAATGCCGGGCAGGCTTTTAAAGTAGCGCTTTCTCTCGCCGGTGTTAAGGCGCCGAAGCTCTATGGCCAGAGACTCATGACTTAATAAAAAAGCCTCAGGTCTACCTAAAAAATAAGACGTCTCGCTGCCAGCGCTGGAGTCAAAAGTACCCGGGTTAGCTGCGTTTCTTATGCTGAGTTGTAAAGCTACAGGTCCGTTTATTGGGTCGTTTTTTACTCGGGCTGTAAAGTTTTCGTCTAACAGGGTTTTTGGTAAGTCTTTGTTGTTCACTAAGTACTCGCTTGTGTACATAAGCCCCGAACCGGTATTATAGGCCCCTACTTTAAAGCTAAATACATTTGCTAAACTGCTCCCTGAACAAGACATATAGGCGAGTGTGTCTAGTTTTACATCGTAGCCAATTTTATCAAGTTTCCCGATGGATGAACCTCCCAGTGACCCTTCGTCAACCGCCGGCGAGCAGTTTTGAAAAACAACAATCAACACGGCTAACATTTTAAATATAACAATGTTTTTTGTTATACGGTGACGCCAGAACTGTACCATAAGGTCTCTCTCCATTAAGCTCGTAAGGACTTAGAATTATTAAATCCTCTGCTAGACTTTTCGGTAGAGTCTCAAAATAAGTTAAGTAAGGCTCCTCGATATAAGTAAACTTGACTCACCTTGAGACATAAAGCCCATTCTTACGTCACTCATCTTTGTTAATTTCTAAATTTACAATACTCAGTGGCCTCTGTATTTTACGCTTGTCCTACTTTTTTGCGTACTCAGTCATATTGCTTTTTTTAGGGAACGGTGAGGGGCTTGAGTTTTCTACGCCTATAGTGTAGGCGGAGAGGTTATAATTAGCCTTCACCCTCAATAATGTAGGGTTACGTTCAAGCGCCAACAACCCCCTGTCGGTCTGAAGTAATGCGCAGCAATACTGAAAAGTGACCTATCACCTAGCTCAGCTTGCCAAATTAACCCCCCTTATGGTTTTGTATTACCACTATGAAAACTGTCAAAAAAGCCATTATTCCGGCCGCTGGATTGGGTACAAGATTTTTACCCGCCAGTAAGTCCGTGCCTAAAGAAATGCTCCCCATCGTTGATCGCCCTATTATTTTACATATTGTCGAAGAAGCCGTTCGTGCAGGTATTGAGGATATTGTGATCGTCTCAGGACGTGGTAAATCAGCTATCGAAGATTTTTTTGATGCCTCCTACGAACTTGAAGACTTATTAGCCAAGTCCGGAAAAGAAGACTTACTAAAAACAATTGTTGATATAAAAAACATGGCCAACATCATTAGCGTGCGCCAAAAAGAAGCTCTTGGGCTGGGCCATGCTGTTTTATGTGCCGAGTCCATTGTTGGCGACGAACCCTTTAGCGTATTGCTTGGTGACGAGGTGATGATGACGCCTGACCATAAGCCAACGGTCACCGGACAACTTATTAACCTCTACGGAGAAACGGGTCTTTCTGCTGTCGCTGTTATGGAGGTTTTAAGTGAGCAAGTTTCTAAATACGGAATCATCGCCCATGAACCCTCAACGAACTCACGGTACAAGGTCACCTCAGTCGTTGAAAAGCCGTCTTTAAGCGAAGCCCCTAGCCGCCTTGCCCTGCCCGGGCGATACGTGTTTACGGCCAATATATTTAATGAAATTAAAAGCTGTTCGCCCGGCGTCAATGGAGAAATACAGCTGACCGATGCAATGACGAGTCTTGTTAAAAAGTCCGGAATGATTGCGACACTCTTTGACGCAAAAAGATTTGATGCCGGCGATAAGTTTGGATTTTTGCAGGCCAACATTGAGTTTGCTCTGCAAGACAAAAACATAGGTCCTCAACTTAAACCCTACTTAAAATCATTGGCGGAGACTTTATGAAAATATTTTTTTTAATTTTAACTCTGCTCGGGCTTAGCCTCAGCAGTTATGCTTACGTCCCTAGCCTTGAGCTCATTTTACAGCAAATGACTAAAAATAATGGTCGTGGACTTTATTTAATCGATCAAGATGTTGTCATCCCGGCCAACCCCTTTCCTTATGTTGTCCATGAGCAGTGGCTCATCGAAAATGAAAATAAAATGAGAGTTCGCATTACCGGCAAAAAAGAGCTTAAAGGCCTGCTCGACATGACTATTATTTATTCGTACAACAAAAAGTACACCATAAATGAATCGTTAAAAAAAGTCTCCTCTCCGTTAAGCCCCTTTTTTATAGAGCGGTTTTTTCACTTTAGAAAGCCTGTTTTTGTTAAACGTCAGCTCGCCGCCCAGGCAATACTCCCTAAAAGCTCAGTGAGGGCTCTCTCAAAAGAGTCTGTGACTCACTCTTTAAGCCCCTACATGAGGCTGGCTCGCCTTTCTGGTGTTGTGACTTATTTTATTGGCAACCCTTCAGTGAACGGCGAGGGTAAAAACCCCGGGCTTTGGGTCGAGCAAGATCAATTTGTGCTCCGAAAGCTCCGGTACTCTGATGGCACCGAACTCATAGCAGAGCAGCATCAACGTCACTCCCGCGGCATAAAGACACCGCAAAAAAGAACCCTCACTTGGGGCGAAAAAACTGTGTACATTAACACAAATAGAGTACGCCCCGCCTCTTCATCGGCCATCAATCGCCGAAGGCTCTCCCATTTAAGTTTAAATGTAAAAAAAGAACCCCACTTGGCCCGAAAGGTCCCGGACGTTGAGGTTGTTAAAGAATTTTACTCTCGTTTTCGTTAAGGAGATTCGGCTTTGCCAGACTCTACAGAAAATTATTATTTAGTCTCAGTAAATGCCCCCATTAAAGGTCCGTTAACTTATGCCTCGACGGCCTCGCTTGAGAGAGGGGCTAGTGTTTTTGTCCCCCTTGGGTCTAGAAAGGTGAGCGGGACCGTACTTAACGCTCTCGAACAGAAGCCTGACACAAAATACGCTCTTAAAAAAATTATTGAAGTTCGCGAGGACCGCCCCGCTCTGCCCTTTAACCATTTAAAATGGTTAAACTGGATGAGTGAGTACTACCTACATCCCCTTGGTCAAATCGTTGAGGCCTGTTACCCGCCGCTCAAACAAAGTACTAAAATAAGAAAGAGTAAAAAAAAACCCGTATTACCTGACGTCCCCTATAGTGAGCCTCCGAAACTCTCTGACGAGCAGAGCGAGTGTTTAGTAAATATTAAAAAAAAGCTTCATCATTTTGGCGTTCACCTTTTACATGGCGTAACGGGGTCGGGTAAAACTGAAGTTTACCTGCATCTGATTGACGAGGTTCTTAAGGCCAAAAAACAAGCCCTTGTTTTGGTGCCTGAAATTTCGCTCACTCCACAGCTGGTGGAGCGATTTTCAGCACGGTTTCAGGATAAAATCGCAGTCCTTCACTCGGGCCTCACCGACAGGGAGCGCACGGACCAATGGTGGAAGGCTTACTTAAAAGAGCGCCCCATCCTAATAGGCGCAAGAAGCGCTGCCTTTTGCCCCCTCGATAACCTTGGGATTATTATTGTGGATGAAGAGCATGATGGTAGCTTCAAGCAAGATGAAAAATTAAAGTATAATGGTCGAGACGTTGCGATTATGTTGGCTAAAAACTACCATATACCTATTGTTTTAGGCTCTGCCACTCCAAGTTTAGAGAGCTGGTATAATGCGCAGACACACAAATACACTCTTCACAAAATGCCCTCGCGAGTACAGGGTCGCAGCCTCCCCGAAGTCCATGTGGTCAATATGAAAGATGACCGTGCTGAACGTAAAGAAAAAAAGCTAACACATGACCCCGAGCTCCCCTTTTGGTTGAGCAAAACTCTTTTTGAAAATATTCAACGGGTTTTAAAAAAGGGCGAGCAATCAGCACTTTTTTTAAACCGTCGGGGCATGGCCCATACCGTTCAGTGCCAAGACTGTGGCTATGTCTACGAATGCCCCAACTGTGCTATTTCTTTAACTCTGCATAATAGTAAATACCTGAACTGCCACTACTGTGACTATGGCGTCACCTTAAAAGACCATTGCATCAACTGCCATGAGCCCAGTGTTGTTGCCTTAGGCCTTGGCACTGAGCTTATAGAAAATGATATACAAAAGTTATTCCCCGAGGCGCGCTTAGCCCGCGCAGACAGGGACGAGGTGAGCTCTCGCGAAGACCTGGAGAGTTTGATTAAATCAGTCGAAGTGGGCGAAATAGATATACTTATTGGAACTCAAATGATCGCAAAGGGTCTAGACTTTCCAAAGCTTACACTTGTCGGGTTAGTTATGGCCGATGTCGGCTTTAACATGCCTGATTTTCGAGCCAGCGAGCGCAGCTTTCAGCTACTCACGCAAGTTTCTGGTCGTGCGGGCCGACACTCAAAAGACCCTGGACAGGTTATTATTCAAACCCTCAACCCCGCGCACACAAGTGTTACTCACGCCATTAAGGCTGACTACGAGGGTTTTTCAAAAACAGAGCTTGAGTTTAGAAGAGACTTTCACTACCCGCCTTTTGGCAAGCTCGCCTGTTTTAGAATCCAAGGGATGAACATTTCTAATGTAAAAAACTGTGCTGCCATTTTAAAAACTCGTGCTTTAGCGTTAAAAAAGCATAGCTCTGACTATGAAGCTATAATTATTATGGGGCCCGCTCCAGCGCCTATAGAGCGAATTAGAAATAAATTTCGCTATCATATTTTATTTAAAAACTTTGATAGCAACGCCTTAATTAAATACTGTCACCAGCTTTTAGGCGATCAAAAATGGGTGCCTGCCGGGTCAAAAGTACTCGTCGATATGGACCCTATTAATATGCTTTAAAAAAACGCTGACTAGACCCCCTTTATACTAACACTGTTGCTTTTTGACGCGGGCAGCTTAATAATTTAACTCGACAACTTGTTGTTTAACTCTCTATCGAGTGAGAATATTAATTATGTCTAACGTCTGTCCTAGCTGTGGAAACCCTGCAGATCATATGATTAAAATTGAGTCGGGTAAGAAACTCGCCCTTAACCTCTCTTACGATGAGGCTTGTTCTACATGTTATGAGTCCTTACCTAGCAAGGTCTCTCAAGGGTACAAGCTCCGAAAAGAAGAGGAGCAAAGACAACAAAACAAAGTTAAGCTCTGGAAGAGCCGAGTCGAACTGCTTAAACAGGGGCGTACTTTTTTAAGTCAAAAGGCCTACTCCGAAGCCGCCCTTAGTTATGAAAAATACTTGAGAGTTCTTGAAATCATTTATGATGTGCCCGTGGGCCAAATGAGCCCTGAAATATTTTCGAAATCCGCCCGCTCTACAGAACTTACAGTCATCACTTCTGTTTACTGGGACTTGCTTAAAACCTATGACTCACATAAAAAATATGAAGACCGCATGATTTTAGCCTCTCAAAAGCTCGCTGAATTTGCCCCCTACAGCCCTATATTTTCTAACATCGCTAAAAAAGCAGAAAGCTTTGCGAGGACGGCAAAAAACCCAGCCCCCATAAAATCTTTTTTAAAAATCGCCAATGCCCGGCGGTCAGGGTGTTTTATTGCCACCGCCGTATATGGGTCAAGCCTCGAGCCTGAAGTGGCTCTTTTAAAACAGTTTCGAGACCAAGTATTAATAAAGTATTTTGCTGGGCGGCTTTTTGTAAGAGCCTATTATGTGTTATCACCCCCACTTGCCCATATTATTTATAACTACCCTGTTTTAAAAACTCTTGTTAAGTGGCCCGTGTCAGCTATTGTCGGTACACTTAAAAAATTTAATACTCAAAAAAATGGTGATTTATGAGCTCTAAAATTAATACCTACGAAGTGGTCGTCATTGGCTCTGAACTTGTGTCTATTTTAACCGCGCAAAAACTAGCATTAAGCGGCCGGCGGGTGGCCTTAGTCCCCACTAAAGAATCCCTTGAGGACTTTAGAAAAGATCACTCAGCAACAGATATTAAGCTTAATGAACCCTCAACGTATATCCCCTTCAGCTCTCGTGCGGAGGGCCTTATAAATTGGCTTGAAGATCAGTTTTTTTCACCCAAAAGCCTCTACTCCGACATCCAAGAGCAGCCCCCTGTCACTTTTGAGGGTGGTCAGTTTAAGCCCTTTTTAGGTTTTGGAGAGCGGGCCTTAAAAACAATGGACGCCTTACAGTATTACCTCTGCCCTAAAAGGTTTTCTTTAACTCTCACTCCTCAAGAGTGGGCCGATAAAATTATAAAAGAGGCTCAGTTTGACCTTTTAGATCGATCAACAATTACCTCTTTTGAGATTGCTGAAAAGCAAATCGTATCTGCGACAATTAATGGTTCTAAACTCATAAAAGCAGATGAATTTATTTTTTGCTCCTCCCCGAAGGAGCTCTTAAAACTTTTAGATAATAAAGTTTTTGCCGGCCGAGAACGGCAGCGGCTTGCTAAAGCAAACCTTTGGAGCCGCATTAACCTAAGTATTGAGTACAAAGAAAGCTTTACTCATCAACCGGGGATGCATGTCCTTATGGGGTCTAAAGATGACTTTGAGCCCATGGTGGGTGAATTTTTTACTCTTAATGAAACCCTCTTCTCGCAGTGGAGCTACCTACTTAACGAAGATCAGTTTGAGGACGCTGAGGTGTCCGGGGGAGTCATTAAATACATGAAACGCCAACTCAAACGCGCCTACCCTGAGTCCTTTGACCTTATTAAATCTGAAAAAATAACAGTGCACGGGGACACCCATGGGCCTATCGAGGGCCTGTTTGTTCACTTAAATATTAAAAATATCAATAACTTATACATTGCCGGGCCTCAGCTCTCTGATGCCGGAGGGGTGCTCTCTAGCCTTGATATGTCTCAAAAAATTATAGCGGAGCTTATGGGGCCTCAGGTCGCCCCGTTAAACTCATCCGAAGAGGCGGCGCCATTATAATTATTCTGCGCAGCATTATTGATGGATGCTCTTGAGGCTCAAAGAAAAAATGATTTACCCCTATATGTCTTCATGCTAATTGTTCTAGCAATAAAAAAAGTAACTATAACTCACCTCCACTGACGACCTTGGTCCATTTTAAGGCACAGCGTCTGGAGGGCGGAACAACCAAGGAGAATACCATGGCTCAAATAACCATGAAAGAAATGCTCGACGCCGGCGTACATTTTGGACACCAAACTCAGCGCTGGAACCCTAAAATGAAACCCTATGTTTACACAGATCGTGGCGGGATTCATATAATTGACCTACAAAAATCAGTTGCAAAGGCCCGTCAAGCGGCCGAGTTCGCCACACAGGTGGGCGCCAAGGGCGGTAAAATGATTTTTGTTGGTACTAAAAAACAGGCTGTAGACCCTGTCAAAGAGGCGGCACAAAACTCAGACCAATACTTTGTTACAAAAAGATGGCTTGGCGGAACCCTAACAAACATTCAAACCATAAAGCTTCGCATTGATCGCTTGAGACGTATAGATCAAATGCGCGAAAAGGGTGAACTTAACTATTACTCTAAAAAAGAGCGCGGCAAAATTGAAAAAGAATATGATAAATTAAACTCTTTTCTTGAGGGCTTGCGCGAAATGAAAGCCATCCCAAAGCTTATGTTTGTTGTTGATATCAACAAAGAGCGCATAGCTGTTCTTGAAGCAAAACGACTGGGGATCCCCGTGATTGCCATTGCTGATACAAACACTGACCCTGAGTGTGTCGACTTTGCCATCCCTGGCAACGACGATGCTATTAGATCAATTAGTCTTTTCACAAACCTTATTGCTAACTCTTTTCAAGAGGGTTTAAAAATCTTTAAAGAATCTTCGCGTGCTGAAGTTAACGAAGAAGGTGCTGTCGATAACAAAAAACAAAAACCCGTTGAAAAAGAGCAACGAACAGCTGGTGGCCCAGACGTTGTTAAGGTTTCTCGTGGACGCAAACTTGTTGCAGCTGGTACGGCAGAAGACGTTGAAATCGAAATGGAATTAGACAGAAAAGACGACACCCCTGAAGCCTCGCCTACAGAACCTGCGGCTACACCGGATGCGACCGCCAAGAAAACAACCGATAAAGCAACTGAGAAAAAAACTGAGGAAAAAAGCTAAAATTAGTTTTTTGAACATCAATTGGGGGCGGCAAAAATCGCCCCTTTAAAACTTAGTATTAATTTTTAACTTCAAACGGACAAAGGTAAATAACTATGAGTATCGCTGCTTCTCTTGTAAAAGATCTTAGAGCAAAAACAGGCGCAGGCATGATGGACTGTAAAAAAGCCCTTCAAAAAGTCGACGGAAACTTTGATGAGGCCATTAAGTGGCTGCGCACAAACGGCTTAAGCCAGGCGGCTAAAAAATCAGGTCGAACCGCTGCCGAGGGTCTTGTGACAACTTATCTCCACGGGGATGGCCGCATTGGTGTACTTTTAGAGGTAAACTCAGAAACAGACTTTGTAGCGCGCAACGAGGATTTTCAGGCTTTTTGCAAAGACATCGCCCTGCATATTGCTGCTATGAACCCACGATTTACCACTTCAGAAGAAATCCCCGAAAGCCTGCGCAGTGCCGAGAAAGATGTTCTCTCATCAAAAGCCATTGCTGAGGGTAAAAAACCTGAATTTTTAGATAAAATTTTAGACGGCCAGCTTAAAAAATGGGCCAGTGAAATGTGCTTAATGGATCAAAAGTTTGTTAAAAACCCAGACAAAACAATCCACGAAACCCTAACAGACCTCATTGCAAAAATTGGAGAGAACATTGTTATTCGACGATTCTCTCGATTTGAACTTGGAGAGGGCATCGAAAAAAAGCAAGAGAGCTTTGCCGACGAAGTAGCAGCACAACTTAAAAACTAAGGACAAACTTTGGTCTCTGAAAAATCAAAATTTAAACGTATATTATTAAAAATCAGTGGCGAAGCCCTTGCCGGGAACGAAGGTTCAGGCATTCACCTGCCCACCCTTCAAGAAATTGCTCTTGATGTTAAAGAGGCCCACGACATGGGTGTGCAAATCGGTGTTGTTATTGGCGGGGGCAATATTTTTAGGGGCGTTGCCGCCTCGGCCCAGGGCATGGACCGATCAAGCTCTGACTACATGGGGATGCTAGCGACATGTATTAACTCGCTGGCTCTGCAAGACGCTTTTGAAAAAATCGGCCTACCCACACGAGTACAATCAGCCATTGAGATGGCTGAAATTTCAGAGCCCTATATTAGAAGACGCGCTATTAGACATTTAGAAAAAGGGCGCATTGTTATTTTTGCCGCCGGCACCGGTAACCCGTACTTTACCACCGATACCGCCGCAGCACTTAGGGGCATGGAAATCAACGCTGAAGTCATAATGAAAGCCACAAAAGTAGATGGGATTTTCGACAAAGACCCCCTTAAGCATAAAGATGCCGTAAAGTTTGACCAAATTTCATATATGGATGTATTAAAAAAAGAATTGGCTGTCATGGACTCCACAGCAATCAGCTTATGCAAAGATAACTCTTTGCCCATTTTAACTTTTAACTTAAATAAGCGCGGCAATATTGCCCGAGCCATTAAAGGCGAAGCCATTGGAACCATCGTAAAATAGGAGCCTAAAAAAATGTCAGATCAATTAAACGAGTCCACCAAGCAATTAATGATTAAGGCTATTGACTCTCTCACCAGTGATTTAAAAAAAGTTCGTACCGGGCGCGCTAATGCCTCTATGTTAGACTCTGTTATGGTTGTTTACTACGGAACACCCACCCCACTAAGTCAGGTGGCTACTGTTTCTTGCCCTGACGCAAAATCTTTTTTAATCACACCCTGGGAGGCCTCAGTTTTAAAAGATGTTGAGGGCGCACTTGTAAATGCTAACCTGGGCATGAGTCCGCAAAATGACGGCAAGGCTCTTCGTCTACGGGTGCCTGAGCTGACTGAAGAACGACGTAAAGTTCTTGTAAAAAACATTAAAAAAAGTGTTGAAGATGCTCGGATTTCTATTCGTATGGCCCGCAAAAACGCTAATGATGAAATAAAAAAACAACTAAAAGATAAAGAGATTAGCGAGGACGAGCAAAAGCGCACTCAAGACAGTGTCCAAAAATTAACCGATGAATACATTAAGGTTATTGATAAAATGTCTGATGATAAAGAAAAAGAGCTTCTCACCGTCTAATGGGTCACGCTAAGAACGAGCTTAAACATTTAGCTATTATTATGGACGGGAACGGCCGGTGGGCGCGCAAGAGAGGACACAGTCGCTTTTGGGGCCACATACGAGGAGCTAAGGTCGCCCGAACAATTATTGAACATGCGGCAGAATCAAAAATACCCATACTCAGCCTTTTTGCTTTTAGTTCTGAAAACTGGGGCCGCCCAAAAGAAGAAGTCTCCTTTTTAATGAGGCTTTTACAAAAACAACTTTCAAAAGAACTGGTCACTTTAAAAAAGCATAATGTTAAGTTTACTTGTATTGGGCAAATTGACTCTCTCCCCCCGAGCACACAAAAAATTGTTCATGAGGCGATTGAGCTCACTAAAAATAATACCGGCACACAACTTATTTTTGCGCTCAATTATAGTGGGCGCAGCGACATTGTAAGAGCCACAAAAAAAATTACACAAAAAATAAAATCCGGACTTCTTGAAAGTAGCGAGATTACTGAGGGCCTGTTCGCCGACCACCTAGAAACGGCCCAGTTTTCAGACCCCGACCTTATCATCCGCACAAGTGGTGAAGTGCGACTTTCAAACTTTATGTTGTGGCAGGCCGCCTACAGTGAGCTGCATTTTTCAAACTCTTATTGGCCAGACTTTACCGTTCGAGAGCTTAACCAAGCCATTGCGCACTATCAAAAAACTCAACGGCGATTTGGAAAAGTGACCCCCACCAGCATCACCCCCACTCCCAACACCCCATAGAGGTTCTAAATGAGTGAACTCACAAAACGCATCCTCTCTAGCCTTGCTATTGTAGCCCTACTTACGGGGCTTTACTTAGGATTTAAAGAGCATGGGCTTTATGTCGCCGGTGTTCTCATTATTCTTGGTGGCGCCTATGAGTACTGGACGCTCACTATAAAAAAAATATCAAACAACAAAGTTATTTTTGGTATTTTTTTAGTCTTTAATTTTTGTTTGTTGGCCTCCCCTAGTGTTGTTGTTTCTTTAAGCCTCTTGGGGCCCTTGTGTGTTCTTCTTATTTCGACTTCCTTGTGGCTTTTGCGTGGGAAGCTTGAAAACTCAAAACTACAAAGCCTGACTCTTTCTCTGTCTTTTGGCCTTCTGTACGCGGGGCTTCTGCCAAAATTTGCGCTAGGTCTATTGCTCGAAAACCAAGGGCTGCTGTATTTTTTGCTCTTACTTGTGATTGTCTTTGCTTCAGACATTTTTGCCTATGTAGGTGGTCGACTTTTTGGGAAAACACCGTTTATGCCCGCTATTTCCCCTAATAAGACCGTTGAGGGCTCTATTTCGGGGACCCTCTTCTCTGGGCTCACTGCTATACTGTTTGCCTCAATGACTCATTTGCTTTCAGGCCCCCTTGTTCTTTGGTTTTTAGCGGCCCTTTTGATCTCATTTGTGTCCCAAACGGGTGATTTATTTCAGTCCCTACTTAAAAGGTCCGCTGGGGTTAAAGATTCAGGTAAGTTTATGCCTGGGCATGGTGGAGTACTTGACCGCCTTGATGGCGTTTATTTTGCGGCTCCCGTTTTTTGGTTTTTGATGCAGTTTGTGGTCAACAAGTAGGCCTCTGATCTTAAGTCCTAATGCTAGGCAAAAAATACCCACCCAACTATAACCTTGGTGCATTTTATCAAAATAACCCTACCGTTAATAACACTAAAATATTAACATACTTTTATGGATATTATATTTACAAGCATCATGAAGTTTATTTTAACCGTTGGTCCCTTTTTTCTCTTACTAGGGGTGCTTATATTCGTTCACGAATTTGGTCACTTTATAGTTGCGAAGTACTTTGGTGTTCGCGTAGAGGTTTTTAGCATCGGTTTTGGGAAAAAGCTCTTTCAAAGAAAGCGCGGCGACACAAATTACTGCATTTCAGCTATCCCACTTGGCGGATACGTTAAAATGTTTGGTGATGACCCTTCTAAAGAAATAGATGAGAGCCAAAAAAAATACTCTTTTTTACACCAACCACTCGTCCCCCGTATGTTAATTGTTTTAGCCGGACCCATGATTAATTTAGTGTTTGCCGTATTTATTTTTGCTGTCGTTGCAATGGTCGGCGAAAATTTGCCGGCACCCATTGTTGGTGACCTCAATGTGAGTTCTGCCGCTCAAAAAGCAGGGTTTAAATCTGGCGATAAAATATTAAAAATAAATGATAAACAAGTCGTAAGCTGGATCGATATTTCAAAAAAAATAAAAAGTAGCCCCGACAAGCTCTTAAATTTTGAGGTCTCTAGAGCCGGCAGCCTCACAAAACTCAGCGCTACCCCACAGTGGGGCGACAACGACAATATCATAAGTTATGACGAACGTGTTGGAGTCATTGAGGGCTTTACTTTACGCTCTGAAGCCGCGCTTGTGGGGGTTTCAAACTCGGCCTCTACAGCTTTTAAAGCTAATCTCCCTACTGTTTCGCTCATCGAAAAAATAAATAATATCGATATAAAATTTTACCGTGATATTGCCCCTGCTCTTAAAAATAATATTGGAAAGCCCTTAAATATTACCTTCAAAGACTATCTTAATAAAGACAACCCGGCCTCTAAAACCGTTGAAATCAACAGTTGGGGACTTGATATTAATACTTCAGATAGTGAGGCCCTAAAGGCGTTTGGGTTTGATCACCCGGGTCTTTATTTGGCTGCCATTAAAAGCTCCTCTCCGGCTGATAATGCCGGTCTGAAGCCTGGAGACAAACTCACCGCGCTGAATGGCAACCCACTTGAGAGTTGGGATCAAATTTTAAATAATGTTAAGGGCTTTAAGTCTGACAGTGGTGATATTAAGTTTTCTATTTTAAGGCAGGGAAAGCCTCTAACTTTGGCCATTAAGCCTGAAATGACATCTGTAATGACAGCAAAGGGTCAAGAGGAGCAGCGCTTTACAATTGGCATCGTCCCGGCTCTTGGTTATGTCAGTGGTGGCAGCGTGTTTATCCGCACCCTTAACCCGGCAACGGCTTTGTGGAAGGGTGTTACGCAATCTTATCGTTGGACAGTGCTTACGGTAATGAGTTTTGTGCGACTGATACAAAACAAGGTCAGTCCTAAAAACATTGGTGGCATCATCGCTATTGGACGTGTTGCAAGTGAATCTTTTGCCATTGGAATCTCTGCTTTTTTAAAGATGATGGCTATAATATCAATTAATCTTTTTATTTTAAACCTTCTGCCCATACCTGTTCTTGATGGTGGTCATTTGGTTTTCTTCTCTATAGAGGCTCTTAAAGGCGCACCTTTAAGCTTGAAAAAAATGGAGATGGCACAGACCGTTGGGATGGTTTTATTAATGACCCTCATGGTTTTTGCCTTATTTAACGATGTCACAAATCTTTATTCAATTTTAAGCTGGTAATAACCACTATGAGGTATTTAACCATAGAGACCAGCTCTCCTGCCGCCGGGGTTTGCCTCGCCGAAAGGCTTGGTCATGAGCACCATGTTTTGTACACGAAAACATGGGTCAGAAAAAAAGCCCCCCCTGGCAAGCGCCATAAAACGCCCTCACACTCGGAGTTGGCGGGGCAGTATATTGAACAAGGGCTCAAGCAAACAGGCCTTAACCTTAGTGATTTTGATTTTTTTTACACTTCAAACGGCCCTGGTAGTTTTACAGGTATTCGCGTCGGAGTTAATATAGCAAAAGCTTACTGTTATGCCCTCAATAAACCCCTCAAAGCGATGAATTCATTAAAGGCTTTGGCTCTGAATGCTCGGCTGCAAAAAGTACCCATACTGTGCCTGGTAAATGCTTTTAAAAACCAAATGTACGTCGGGCGTTATGAAGCCACCAGTAATAATTTAATCGAAACTTTGGCCCCATGCTCTTTAACAATTAATGACCTTGAGGGTTTAATCACGGCCCCACACCTTTGTCTAGGTGATGGCTACGACACCTACTCTGAGTACTTTTCCCCTGGTTTGAAAAAAAATCTTGTTCGCTCAAAAACCTATAAAGACTCTCCTCGAGTTGAACTCATTTCAGAGTTCCTCTCAAGCAACATTGACTCTTGTCCAGAAAAGCCCTGGAAAGACCTTGCCCCTCTTTATATTCGCCAGTCAGAGGCCGAAGAGAAGCTAAGCAAAGGTTTGTTAAAGCCCTTGCCTAAACTTTAATACATACACAAGTGGCAAAAGTGACCAAACTTACTGAACTTAATAAATATAAAAACCTGAGAGGGCTCTCGCCCTCGGCTGCTAATATTTGGGCTATTGCTGGCGGCAAAGGCGGCGTTGGAAAATCGTTTATTAGCTCCGGCCTCTCTCTTTTTTTAGCCAAACAAGGGTTTACTACGGTCATCATTGATTTGGACTTTGATTCTCCAAATATACACACCTATTTGGGCCTTCCGGCTCCGGAGAAAAAAATAAAATCTATCACCGACAACAACACCTATGACCTAGAAAGCATTATGATTGACACACACTTGCCTAATTTAAAATTTATCAGTTGCTACTCTGACGATGTCACTCAAACGCCCCTCTCTATAAATGAAAAAAGTAAACTTATGTCGGCAATACACAATCTTAATGTGGATTATATTATTTTAGACCTTAATGCTGGCATACAGGACGCAACGATTGATTTTTTTAACCTTGCCCAAAAACATATTGTTGTCACCACTCCTGACCCCTTAAGCATTGAAAGCACTTATCGATTTATGAAGACCTCTTTTCACCGCCACCTCTTGCGGGTAGAGTCGCAGTTTCAACTCAACAGGCATTCCTCAGAGTTTATGAAAAACCCCGAGCAGTACAATATCTCAACACCTGCTGACTTGTTGTATACATTAAATGAATATGATTCTAAAAATGCCGCCCCACTATTAAATCTTATGTCTGAATATGGCTTTCAAATTATCCTTAATCAGGCTCGATCTATGAAAGATGAGGTCGTTGGCCAATCTATGCAGCTTGTATGCAATAAATACTTTGGGGTCCCTTCGGAGTTCATTGCCCGGTTGGATTATGACAATGGCATTTGGCAGTCTATAAGGCGCAGAAAGCATTTACTTATGGAAAATTCTCACAGCAAGCTCTACTCACAATTATTAACTGCAACACGCTCACTTATTGATTCAAATTTACCACATAAGATGGCATGCTAGGTTATGAGCAAAGCTATTCTCTCACAAAACTATTATGACCTCCTTGAGGTTCCATTAGATGCCGGGTCTGATCAAATACAAAGAGCTTACCTTCAGGCAAAGGAAACCTTTTCTTGTGATAATCCTGCTCTTTTTTCTGTTTTTACAAAAAAAGAGGCCCAGGAGCTTATGACTCTTATAGATGATGCCTTTCAGGTTCTTAGTAACGCCGAGTCAAAGCGAAAGTATGACCACAAAATAACTGAGGTTTCTTTTTCTGAAAATGTCCCGGCCCCTCCCCCTGAAAATGCTGACAAACCAGGACGCCAGAAAACTCTGCCAGACGGGCATGCTCGAACAAAAATTAGCTCCTATAAGGTCAATCATGAGTACGAGGAAGAGCTTTTATCCATAGATTTATTTGACGGCATACAGCTCCGAAGACTTCGAGAGTCTAGAAACATTGATATCCCCTCGCTGAGCCAGTTAACACGCGTTAGTAAATCCTACCTCGAAGCCTTAGAGGACAATAGTTTTAAAGACCTCCCCGCCCCTGTTTTTGTTAGAGGCTTTCTCAAGCAACTCTTAAGCACATACGAAATAAATGATGAACGCCTCATTAAGTCATATATGATGAACTTAAAAACAAGCCTTGAAGCCAAGTAGCGACGATCTTACCATTTCTATTACCTTTGACGGGCAGGACTCTGAGCCCCGCATTGATAAATATTTAGCCTCTCTGGACCAAATAAACTCAAGAAACAAAGCCTTGCAGCTTATAAAATTAGGATTAGTCCTTGTAGACAGCAAGCCTGTTAAGGCCTCGTATAAACTCCAGGCGGGGGATCAAATATGCATAACCCTCCCCAAAACAGAGCCCTCGTCCGCTTTGATCCCCTTAGACTTAGAGCTTAATGTTGCTTACGAAGATTCAGACGTTATTGTTATCAACAAACCGGCGGGCCTAGTTGTACACCCCGCTGTGGGACATGAAAATGACACTCTCGTAAATGCTCTTATTCACCACTGTAAAGACCTCGCCATGGGGTTTAACGAAAATCGCCCGGGCATTGTTCATCGAATTGACAAGGGGACGAGCGGGCTCCTTGTTGTTGCCAAAAATGATGTGGCCCACGAGCACCTTTCTTTACAGTTTAAAAATAAAACTATACACCGTATTTATAACGCTATTGTGTTTGGCCAGCCAAAATTTTCAAATAAAACAATAACAACACATCTGCGCAGACACCCACACCTTAGAAAAAAGTATGCCTCTGAGGACATACTCCCCGGGGCTCTACCAAAGGGGAAGCTGGCGACCACTCATGTGAGGGTTTTAAAAAATTACTCAAATGGTCTGTCTTTAATTGAGTGTCAACTTGAAACGGGTCGCACACACCAAATTAGGGTTCATTTGTCTGAGGCCGGTTACCCCATCGTGGGTGATGATACGTACGGCGGTAAATCCAGAGCCAAGGGACTTAAAGGCGTGCACTTAAGAAAACTCATAAAAGAAATGCCGCGTTTTGCGCTGCACGCCTGCGAGCTTGGGTTTGTTCACCCAAAAACTAACAAGACTTTAAGCTTTAAAGCTCCCTTCCCCAGCGACTTGGAAAACTTAAAAACTGATTCATAGTTTAAAGCTATTAAATGTTTTGTCGGCTCCGTTTTTATATTTTAACATATGCCTATATGAAATTAAAAACATACAAAATAAATAATGTTGAGATGGGTGATTATTACGAGACACCCGATTATTTTATTTTTTTTGGAAATAATCGGTCCACCCTTGAGACCTTAAAAACTCATTTTCACAACTATAGCTTTTTATTTTTAAAACAAGTTCACGGCGACTCTTTAGTTGTTGCCGATAAAAGTAAAACACCAGAGGCCGATGGTCAGAGCACCACCGAGCCTCTGTTGGCTCTTAGCATTGTCACCGCCGACTGCTTGCCCGTGCTATATTATACTAAAAACACAGCCGTTGCCTTGCATTGTGGTTGGCGGGGTTTGCAAAAAAATATTATTGCCTCTTCTTATTTAGTCCATAAAGAAAAGCCCCTAAGAGCCTTTATTGGGCCTCATATACAGGAAGAGAGCTTTGAAGTGGGCCACGAAGTCACTCAGGCCCTTTTACCGCATATTCAAAAGCTTAAAACTCTAGAGCCCTGTATTTTGCCGCACAAAGACAGTGAAAAAGATTACCTCAATTTAAAGCTCCTTGCCCAAAATCAACTTTTTGGCATCAAAACAGTCACCTCAAACATAGATACGCTAAAAAACACCAAATATCATAGCTTTCGACGTGACAAACCGAACTCTGGGAGAAATATTAGCTTTATTGTAAAAAAGGAGCCCTGATATGAAACCCGCAATGTTTTTGATTTTCTGTTTTTTTATGCCCTTAAACCTTTTCGCCACCCCCTCTCCGTTAACAGGCAAGTATATTGATAACCACGTACATGTTGCTTGTTATGGGTTTAACTCTAAGTGCTACGTTTCTGAACGAATGATGAACTCCTACAAGCTCCCCGTATATGAAAGGCTTTTTAACTTTAGCTACGATGAGGCAAGAAAACATGGGGATGGTATTTTATTTAAAAAAATTCATGCTCAGGTCCAAGAATCAAAATTTATTAAACAAGTCGTGCTCTTGGCAATGGATGAGGTTTACTCTGAGTCCGGTGAAATAAAAAAAGATGAAACCGAGTACTATGTCCCCAATACCTTTGTAGCGACTCATGCAAAAAAATTTAATACACTTTTATTTGGCGCTAGCGTGCACCCCTACAGAAAGGACGCTCTTCAAGAGCTTGAAAGGGTTAAGGCGAACGGGGCTGTTTTAATAAAGCTCTTACCGGCCATACAGCATTTTCATGCTGATAAAAAAAGCCTAACTGCCTATTATAAAAAACTAGTTCAGCTTAAACTCCCCCTTCTTATCCACATGGATGACGAGCACTCGTTTTCGAAAACTAAAGACATCTATTCTAATCCGGCCAAACTAGAGCTTCCGCTGAGCCTGGGCGTTACTGTTATTTGCTCTCACGCCGCCTCACTCGGTCAACGGTCTGGCCAAGAAACCTTTGATATACTTTTAAACTTAAAAAATAAATACTCGAACCTTTATGCTGATATTTCAGCCCTCACCCAAGCACGAACCAGGCACGGTCATATAAAAAAAATAGTCGCAGAGCCTCGTTGGAAAGATCGCACCCTTTATGGTTCTGACTGGCCGTTAACGCACCAAGTTCTATCCTCCCCGCTGTACTATGTTTTTGACCTTGGAGTTGCTAAATCATGGGAGCTTTTTAGGACTAAAAACACTTGGGACCGAGATGTTTTAATAAAAAAAGCCTTTGGTGTTACAGAGGACGTTTTTTTAAGAACAGAGCAGCTTCTTAAACTTTAAACTTAAGACTCAACCCAGGTTATAACGCCCTCTTTTCTTGGTGCTTTTGGCGGGTCATGATCAGGGTGTCCAATAACTACAGCACATAAAAGCTCAAGTTCGCCTTTCTTATGCTCTTTGAGCTCTGTGACGCCTAAGAACCTATCTACATCCGCTTTGATTTCAAGGGGGGCCCCCATCGTACAACACCCCAACCCCTCAACAACACAAGCTAAATTTAAATTTTCAATGGCCATGTATACACTGCCTATACTTGTTAAATAACGCTCCTCTGGGCTGTTGAGCGAGTAACAAAAAACAATCACAGGGGCGTCGCCAAGGGTATAAAAAAATCTTTCCGTAAACTGATAGAGAGAGGGTTTTAATTTTTTTTTCAAAACATCCTTAATCCCTAGCCATGATTTTTGAGAATACTTTAAGTACTCTTCTCGCTTTTGACCTTGAGTAACAAAAAAGTGCCAATTTTGCCTGTTCTTGCCAGAGGGAGCCTGGGTGGCAGCCGACAAAAGTTTTTCTATTGTTTTTTTATCAACTTTCTTTTTTTTAAATTTTCTAATGGAGCGCCTATGACTAAGAAGCTCATAAAAGTCTTCAGTAAAAGAGCCCCTTGGCTGAAACCCCTCATATGTTTTTAACTCATCCATAGTGAACCCCTATATACTTTTTTAATTTTTCAGCCTGATTCTTCTATACAATAACTGAGCCTCAGAATCATAAAATCACTTAAAAACCCATGTCAATATTGTTAGCATCTCACTAAAAACCAGTCACTCCTTGCGTGCTTATTTTACCTAGTATTTCCGTATAGTTACTGAGATCTGCCGTTTGTAGTGTCTAATAAGTTGATGTTCGTGAAATTGGCCCCCCAATAAGCCTTTAATATTACTCAGGAGTTTTGAGCCTATTTTTGGCACATACTTTGTATCATTAAGTAGTAAGTTTAAGTAATGGGGGTTCTTTAAAATGAAAACTAAACACTCTTTGAAGCTATATATTACGGCCATTAGCGCGCTCTCACTTTTAGCGCTTTTTGGTGTATTTGGCGTTCTTCACGCTCCAACAAAAACTTATGTGCAGCAGCTGTTAAATCCGGCTCCTCGCAAAGTTCTCTCAACAGCTGAGGGTCGACTTTTTGATGGTCGGCCTATTAAGGTGATAAAGGTTGTTTCCAGTTCAGGGTTGTTTATTGAAATTTATGATTTTTCAAAAAAGACAATACACCCCCTCATTGACCGAATTCGATTACCTGATAAAAACGATGGCTTTATAAATTTTAATGGGGCCGCCGTTAACCTCGTACTCTTTGATGTGGATGGGGATCAACAAAGCGAGATCATTGCGCCAAGCTTTGGTAGCAACCTCGTCGCACACATGAATGTCTACACTTATAACGTAGAAACAAAAACCTTTGAGCTTAAAAATAATTAAGAACCCCAATACCCAAAATACCCTAACCCCTTGGGCCCACAATATTTTTTGTGGGCCCTTTTTTGTGGGCCCCTCTTTTACCATTGATCCCTTTTTATGGACCTTTTTATAAACCTTTTTACAGACCCTTACGTTTTATTGCCCGCACTCCACCTTTCCCTTAGTGCGTAAAGCACTTATTGGGGCCATTAATGTCTGTCGACGGGGCGGCTTTCTACCTTTTGTAAATGATCTTTTTGATGTAAATTTTATATATACTTATTCTTTTCACCCCCTCCTGTTGACGCGCAGCGCATCCAATGGTATTTCTCTTCTCCTGACTATATTTGCATATTTTATTTGTGAGCCTTCACAGGTTTATGTAATGTTACAGTTCTAAAAAGGAGTCTTACGGTGAGTCAAATTTTACTTACGTTTGCATTAACATGTTTTTTATTTTCACTCGGTTGTTCTAGCAACACAAACCCCTTAGCTTTGCCTGGGGCGCGTTGCCCAGAGGAGTACAAGCCTTTTACTTTAGCTCTCTCTGAGGACGAAGTAACTCAAGGAAAGCTCTCGGCAAAGCCAAACTTTGAGGCCCTCCCTAATGGGCGTTACGAGCTTAAAAGCACTGATATTTACATTAGCGAACTCACCGGTGGCGAAGTGGTCGAAGGCCAAGGTTTTCGAGCCCTTCTCAATGACACTATCTTTGATCAAGAGACCCTCAACCCTATTTTAAAAGAAAAATATAAAACTATTATTAATGAGGATGACGATGATGAAAGCCATCAGCTAAAAATGTCTTGCCTAAGAAATTCAAAAAATAAAGTGACTATTAATATTGATATAGATGCTTTAACTCAAGTTAATCTCGTTGGCGGTATACAGACCGGTGACTACCGAGTTCGACGGTATAATTTAAATAAAGGTCTCGGGCCCAAGGCTTCATATAAAATGACGATAGAAACCTCCTCGTCTGCGGCGGCAACGCCTGATGATTTTTATGCCGGTGATAACGGTCAAAGCCGAGCCTTTAATAAAACTATTTATCAGCTCTCTTCTGACAAACCTATTTCAGAAGAAAACCCTCAACTTTACGAGGTTCGGTCAGAGTCTCGAACACCGACACTATTAATACGATTACGCAGTTATTACAAAAAACTTTAAAAAGCATCTATAAAGCTTTTATTAAGTGCGTTTAGTTTTTAATAGTTCTTTAAGTTTTAACTAGTTACCTTCAGGCTGGTTGTTTCGCAAATCACGCCAAGACTTGCCCTTGCGCGCAGCCCTGTTCATTTGAAACTCTCTCACCGCTCGGTTGTGCTGCCGTAGATTACTTGAAAAATAACTAGTCCCATCATTTCGACTTACAAAATATAAATAATTTGTCCGTGCAGGGAGTACGGCCGCTAAAAGAGCCTCTTTACCCGGGTTTGAAATAGGGCCATAAGGCAACCCCTTAAAGGTATAGGTGTTGTACTTGTTTTTTCGTAGCAGGTCTTTTTTTGTAATATTTTTTTTCTCTTTTTTGGTTTTATCAAGTATCCCATAGAGCACGGTGGGGTCTGTTTGAAGTCTCATGTTTTTTTTCAACCGGTTATGGAAAACAGAAGAGATATATTTTCTCTCCTTTTTGTATCCTGTTTCTTTCTCAACAATGCTCGCAAGGATTACCCACTCATGCCGTGAAAACTGCGCACGATTGTATTTTTTTAATTCTTCATAAGTTTTCAAAAAACGCGCTACCATTAGGCGAACCAAGGACTCATGGTTGTCTGATTTTGTGTAGCTATATGTCTCGGGGAACAAATATCCCTCTAGAGACGGCTGCGCCTCACCAAGAGTGTCCCTGATAAATTTTTGATTATGAACGAGGGTTAAAAAACTTTTTTTACTCCCAAGCCCTTTTGCCTCAAAGATCTCTCCGATTGTGTACATGTTAATACCTTCAGGGATTGTCACGGAATAAGCGACTGACTTTCCTGAAGAGAGCACCTCTAAAATTTGAACAGGGGTCATTCCTCGATTTATTTGATATTCACCGGCTTGAATTTTTTTTGTTTGATCTGTTATCCTTCCCAGGATTTTTAACAGTAAAGCGCTGCTAATAAGACCTGTCTTTTCAAGCCTTGAGGAAATAGCGCCAAAGGGCTCCCCTTTTTTTACATCAAACAATACCGCATCGTTAACTAAGCCTGGGGGCACTAATAAGAAGTGACCAAAGCTAACGAGCACAAACACACACCCCGTTATAAATAATAAAACTATGTATTTCATACGCTTATCTCTCACTCCATCCCTGGGAGCATTTTAGTTTTATCAAACACTGTTTGATCCTCAAGTGACGAAACCGGAACCGTACAGTATTGAACGGCAAAATGTGCACTCGGGCGATCATTGCCCGACTTGCCCATCCCACCAAATGGTAACCGAGAGCTCGCGCCATTTGTAGTCCTGTTCCAGTTTAATAGCCCCACTCGAGCCCCTAATACGGCTCTTTCATATAAGGCCTTATTTTTTGTAAAGACAGAGGCCACAAGGCCAAACCCAGAGGCGTTTGTAATCTCAAGAGCCTCTTCAAACTCATCTACAGTATAAATGGAAACATTGGGGCCAAAGATTTCACGACTCTGATAAACGGAACTCGGGTCGTTACCCGGAACCATATATATACTTGGGGATACATAATGCCCTTTTTTGCTTGTCTCAAGGGCCTTGCCCCTCATTATACACTCAGCCCCCTCTCTGCCTGCAATTTTCTGAAAGTTAAGGTAGTTCTCAACAGAGTCGGCACTTATTAACGGCCCCATAAAAGGGTTTTTAGACCAATGACCTATTTTTAATTTTTTAGCCGCTTTATGAAAGCCTTCTATAAATTTATCCTTCACGCTCCTATGTAGTACAATTTTACTCGTACAAGAACATCTTTGCCCAGTGGATATGAAGCCACCTAAAATATTTTCATATATGGCCTTCTCTAAATCCGCATCCTCCCAAACAATAGCTGTGTTTTTGCCACCCATCTCCAGAGCCAAAAGCTTCCAGTACTGATTTATTGTATCTTGTTTTATTTTTAGGCCCACGTCGTAAGACCCCGTAAATAAAACACCATCAACTTGCTCATGGGTCACTAAGCGTTTGCCTGTTTCACCAAGGCCTTGAACTAAATTAAAAACTCCTGGTGGAAACCCGGCTTGCTTAAAGAGCTTTGCCATAAGTTGCCCTGTCACGGGTGTTTTTTCAGACGGTTTAAAAACAACAGTATTGCCCGTTATTAATGCCGGCACGATATGTCCGTTAGCTAAATGGCCCGGAAAATTAAATGGGCCAATCACCGAAAAAACCCCTCGTGGCTTATAATGAATAACGCCGTCAACTCCGGGGAGAGCCTGTTCTACCCTTTGCTCTGTAACAAGCTTTAACGACTCATTTAGTGTTATATCAATTTTACTAATCATTGCCTGGGCTTCGCCAGTGGACTCCCATAAAGGTTTTCCTGTTTCACGAGAGATCACCTCGGCAAGGTTTGATTTATTTGCCTTATAAGCCTCTTTTAATTTAAGTAAATATGTTTTTCTCGCCTCTGTAGTAAGGGCCGCCCATGCGGGATAGGCGTTTCTCGCAGACTCCACAGCCCTGTCTACATGACTAAAATCACAGGCCCCATTAAACACCACCTCTGTTAAGTCAGCAGGGCTTTTGTTCCCCCACGCAAAGTCTTCTTTTTTAGTTTTTACAAACTCGCCATTTATGAAATCGCCAAGAGCTGAATATGTTGTCGCCACCGAACCTCTCCTTAGTTAATCACAGAAACAAAAACCTGTTGGCCGTCCTCTAGCTGACACGGTTTTTTTGCTCGCTCTGGCAAAAAAACTGTGTCGCCGCTTATCGAACAAGACAAGTGGGCTCCAAAAAACTCGCCATTAATCACATGCCCTACAAAGGCTCTGGATTCATAGCCCTCTTGACCAAATTTTACGTTTAATTTCTGGCCCTGTTTAATGATCTTAATGTCATCTGTATTTACCTGAATATGAGGCCCCCCATCAAACGGATCAATATGATTATTTTTTTCAAAGCCCATTTTTTTTAACAAACTTAATGCCGGTTGTGTTTGTTCAGAAACCTGCCCCAAAACAAGTCTCGCACTACCATCAAGTAAACAGACATAAATGTCCTCTTCAGGAAACAGGCTCTTAATAAACCCCTTATTTTTTTGGCTAAGCATGTCGGCCTCTTGAAAGGGCATGCCCGTAAACCTGCGGCCCAAGGCCTCCCAAAACTCACTTCGCCCCTCTTCTGTTAGCGGAGGGGCCATTTCACTCATTGTTTGCGGCATAAAACGGCTCCGCTCTAAACCCATATATACAAACCGTAAAAGGCTAAGTGCTTTACCTATCTTTTCTGGCCGACGCCGATAATCGCGCCCTACAACTAAGCCTCCCACCTCTGTGGGTCCGTCAGTGTTGAGTGTGAGCCTAAGAAGTTGGTGAATAAATCCCACGCATAAGTCTGGGCTGAACTTCTCTTTTTTTATGACCTCAAAGCTATGATTTGGGGCTCCTGGGGTTCCTTTTTTACCAATAATTTGCGAGCAACCGACAACACGGTTTAACTCAAGGTCCTCGGCTACAAATAAATACTTAGAGTCATGTACCGCTTGGCGCTTTAAAAAGGACTCTTTACTTATGTTAATTTTTTCTTCAATGAGGGACTTGTCGGGAGGCAAATTCAGAAGTGGAAACTCTTTTGACAAAGAATACAGGCCTTCAATGTCAGAATTTCGCGCAGACCTTATTATAAAATTCATAAACAAAACCTTGATATAATTTTTTTATAAAAATGAGTTGCCGTTTTTAAGTCCTCAATGCTTACTTTTTCATTAGGAGCGTGTGCGTTTCCCGCCTCTATGCCCGGACCAAAAACAAGACACTCTATGCCTAGCCTTGAGAACACATTTGCCTCCGTCCTCTGAGTACTCTTTGAAAGCACAGCTTTTGGCTGCACAGACTTTAAATCTTCGTAGCAACCTTTTAAAAACTCTGAGTCTGGGTTTGTTAAAAAGGGCTGCTTATACTCTACAACTCTAAAGGCCCCTCCCGCTTGCTTGCAAGACGTCTTAAGCCTATCAATCCACGATTCGTATGCCTCCGGAGGAACTGTCGTTGAAATATGACAACAGCCCTTTAAGCGTATGTGGTCCTTATATTTTTGCACACGCCCAAGGTTAAGTGTCGAGATCGGCGGCTCTACGTCACTGTCTGGGAACTTAGAAAATTCTTCTTCGACAGACTTTATGGCCGTAACAATTTTTTTTATACGACCAGCTATAGTTTCTTCTTTAAATAAACTGACTATATCAATTTCTAGAATAGCTGAGTCCGGCACGGAGTTATAACCCATTCCTCCGTCCATATCCATGACCGCAATGCCATCTGGCAGTTGAGTTAAATACTCCAGCATTTTGACAATTGCGTTTTCACCCAAAAGAGGATGCGTGCTGGATGCCGACTTACCGTAAAATATTTTACTTTGAGTCGATCCGCTCTCTGTTAGGTCATGTTTTTTATGGTAACTTAGCTCTTCTTGCGAAAAAGGTATTGTTATATCAACAAGAGCAAACCCCGATGCCGAATGAACCAAGTTTAAATGCGTCGGTCGGCCAACAAGTGCCTTTTCGGCGTTGATTTTATTTTTTCTAACAAGCTTAATTGCGCCCTCCATGTAAGCCTGCTGACCAAAAGTTCCAACAAGAACTACTGGTGTTTTCATTTTTTGATCACGAAACGATTTTATAGCCTCTAGTTTACATAAAAAATCTAACTTAGAGTCGGCGCTACCGAGCCCATAAAGGTCATCTTCATATATGCTTGCATTAAAGGGGTTTGATTCTGTTTTATCCCAAAGGGCGTGTATCCCCGGGTCAGGTGTATCTAAGTGTGTTTGCAACATAATTTCAACGTCAGGAATGTCCTTTACTGTACGAGCGATTATGTTTTTTTCTTCACGTCCATTTAAGTGCTCGCTTTGAATCTCAACATATAATCCGGCCTGACGGCATAAATCGGCGGCAAACGCTACCAGCTCACTTGTCCCTTGTGAGCTCGTACTATCAATTGAAATAAACCTTCGGCAGGATTCTAAAAAACTCAAGCTAACTCCCTAATTGAGTTTTCAATAGCGTCCATTGCGGCTGCGATTTCTTCGTCAGTAATCGTTGCCGGAATGAGAAAGCGAATTCGATAAGGGCCACGACCACAACCAAAAGCAATGAGTCCGTTTTTATATAATGTTTTAACAAGATTTAACATTTGCTTGTTTGAACCATCAAGGGGAGTCACTGCGATCATCAAACCCATGCCACCAGCATCTCTCAAAAGGCCCTTGCAGCTTGATTCATTAAGCTCATTAAGCATTTGAATAAACTTTTTGTGTACCTGGCTGATCTTTCCGCTCTCACCCATAAAGCCCTTTTCACTTAGATATGTGAGCATGTCGTACCCTGCCGTTAACGACGCCGTTGAGCCCGCAAAGGTTCCGGCAATAAGCCCCGGGCGAGGGTTCAGCTCTTCACTATAAAGGGTTGCCCCGCTTTGAATTGTTTTAGCAATGGTGCAAATGTCTATGTACTTTGAAAGGCCAAGGGCCTCAAAGGCAAAAAATTCACCCGTCCGACAGAATGTTTGAATTTCGTCAGCCCAAATAGGTATGCCCTCTTTTTTACAAAGTTCAAAAAGTGGAACAAAAAACTCTTTGGGGGCTACGTTAAACCCGCCCTCTCCCTGCATGGGCTCAAACATAAAAGCGCATATGTCCCCTCTGTGAGCCTCAATATGAGCTTTAAGCTCTGAGAGTGAATCTTCAATAGAGCTCTCGTTGTTCTTGTCATAAAATGAAATGTACCTCACCTCATCGTATTCAGGGAGCCCTTGTCTTTTGCCCGGATCATCTGTGACCTGAGCCATTAAACTTGTTCTCCCGGCAAAGGCCGCCTTCATTGCAATAATCATTTTTGCACCCTTGGTTTTTTGTCGGCACATTTTCAGGGCATTTTCATTGGCCATCGAACCGGACGTTGTTACCCAGGCGTGCTTTAGGTGACTGTTTTTAGAGCCCAGCTCAACGAGCTTATGCATAAAACGACATAGTTCTTTGTTCGGCTCAAGGTTGCCCTGCATGATGACATCTTGAATCGAAGCCTTTAACCCGGCCTTAATCATTACAGGGTGACTGTGCCCTAAAATATTAATACCAATCCCGTTAATAAGGTCTAGCTTCACGCTACCGTCTTCAACCTCTACGTAACTACCTCTACCAGCGCCCGAACCAACAAAAGGTAAAAATAACGGACGCCCTCTGTCTTCGCCCAACTGGTCCACCAGCGCCTGAGAGGCGGGCTCTAAAGTTTTATCTGGAGGCTTAATGCCCGTTATTTTTGAATTTATCTGATCCACCTCGCCAACAACCTGTTCAAATAGACTTTGAAGTTTTTCAGATTTTTCGAGCAACGTTCCTGTTAATATGTTCATGTTTTACCCCTGGTTTTTTGTGAGCTGAGTGTACTCTTAACGCAGCGAGAAGACAAGCGGGCGGATAGGTAAGAAAGGTAGACCTCCCCCCCTCATCACGGTTACAATGCTGACTTATGAAAACAATGTTTTTTTTATTTATCTGTACTGTTCTTTCTATAAAAGCTTTTTCTGAAAGCGCCCCTGTTCAAAATGAAACCTCCACTGATCAGGCCCCTGAAGCACACATAGTATCTGCCGAGCAGGGGTACCAAACGGGTGTTTTACTACATCAAAAACATAACTATGAGGGGGCTCAGCAGGCCTTTATAAAAAGCCTTAGCTTTGAACCCCTAAATAAACAAATTTTATATAACCTGGGGCTCTCAGCCTTTAAAGGAAACTCCTTGGGGTTAGCTATTGGGTCCTGGCGCAGGGCGGTATTTGTAGACCCTGGCTTTACTGATGCTCAAGAGGGCCTAAGGCTGGCCTACAAAAAGCTGCCGGGCTCTAAACCTAGAGACAGCTCCCTTATTTCTACGAAAATAAAAGCACAGGTGCTCGATCGCTTTTCTCTGGACACTTTTGGCGCGATCTTTTTGTTTTTTATTTTGCTAAGCGGGCACGCCTCCTTAAAGTATTTTGGAAAGCGGCACTTTGCTTTTAAAAATGACCTTGAATTGCCCGCCTGGCCATCAAGGGCGGTTTTGTTCTCAGCATTTGCTATTGTGTTGGCCACTCTTGTAACTTTAAAATACATCCACCTCAAAACTCCGCGGGCCACGCTTTTAATAAAGTCACAATCTGTACATACTGGGCCTAATGAAAACACCTCTGTATTGTTTGAACTTGCCGAGGGGCAGGAGCTTTTACTTGAAAAAACTCAAAAAGATTGGGCCTTTATCTCGTACCCCGGGGGGTTAAGCGGGTGGGTCCCAAAAACGCGCCTCTTTGTGCACTCAGGGGAGGGGACATGGTAAGCTCACTTTGGGATAATATTTTTAAAAAAGATCTTCAGACCAAAAATATAACTGAGATTCTCCGGCAGTGTTATATGTTTTCAACACTCACAAAGCGTGAGGTTAAACTGGTTCAAAACATAATTAACATTAGAAATTATCAATCGGGAGAGACTATTTTTAAACTCGGCGAGCCCGGAGTAGGGATGTATATTATCGCCGAGGGCTGTGTAGATATTTATGTTGATGATTTTACTAACTCCAAAAACACGGAGTCTAAAACACAACCCGTTTTTATAACTCGACTCAAAAAAGGTGATTTTTTTGGGGAGCTCGCCCTTGTTGAAGAGTCCGGGCGCCGGCAAGCCACTGCCGTATCAAGTACAGACGCTGTTTTGCTCGGGTTTTTTAAGCCCAATTTAATTGAAATTTCTGAACGGAGCCCCGCAACGGGAATCAAAATTATTTTTAGACTTGGTGAAATTCTCGGCCGAAGGCTTAAGGACACCTCCTCTAAAATAACAGATCTAAAAAAGGCTCTCGAAAAATTACGAGATCATAAAAGCACATGACCACGGCGCCTCAACGACTTAAGCAAATTAAACATCAACACCGAGTGCAGCTTTTTGCCTTTTTAGGGATTATATTTTTTATTTTTTATATGCTTATGTGGGTCGATAACATGCTTTTATCAACAGTACTCGCGTTTGTTTTGTTTTACTCTTTTGGTCCTTTTGTTAATGCTTTTGAGCGCCGGGGGCTTAACAGGGTACTCGGAATCTCACTTTTGTTTGCTGTTTCAAGTTTGTTTTTTATTTTTGCCGTCACAAGCATTTACCCTTTGGTTTCCTCCCAGGCGAGCGCTTTAAAGTCTGAAATACCAAAGTATATAAATGGAACTACAGACCTTATATTAAAAACAGAGTCGCAGCTGGCTATATTTTCTGAACTCTTTCAGGATATTAACATCATTGGACAAACTGAAAAATACCTCTACAACTGGACCCAGTCTCTTTTTGAAGATTTGCCTAATTTTTTATCCCACTCTTTAACGGTCACTTTACTTGCTCCATTTTTTGCTTTTTTTATGCTTAAAGATGGCCCGGCCCTTTCTAGGCGGCTTTTTAACATGGTCCCCAACAACCTATTTGAACTCAGCATCAATTTAAAACACCAAATAAACTCTCAATTGGGTAGCTTTATAAGGGCCCGGCTTTTAGAGTCCGTGCTTGTTGGCGCACTTGTTTGGGTGGGGCTATGGCTTATTGGTTTTAAATTTGCCACGGTACTTGCTATTTTTGCAGCCCTTGCTAACCTGATTCCATATATTGGCCCCATTGTTGGCGCCGCACCGGCCTTAATTATTGCACTCATAAATGGGGAGGGGCCCATGGGGGTAACATTGGTTTTGACCCCATATTTAATTGCTCAGATTATTGATATTTTTTTTATTATACCCCTGGTTGTCGCTAAAATCGTCAACCTGCATCCGGTTACAATTATTATCTCCTTTATCATTGGAGCTGACCTTTTGGGAGTACTTGGGATGGTCATTGCAATACCTGCGGCCAGCGTCATTAAGGTGACAATCGCTAATGTTTACGAACACTTGGTTGAGTTTCGCAGTTAGCCTAAAAAGACCCTTAAGTGCCCCCTCAAGAGAGTTGACTTAAGAGTGACAACTTCAGTAAACTGCCCAGTATGAAATTATCAATTATATTGCCCTTTTCAATGTGTGTTTTTTTAACTCTGTCTTGTTCGACCCCAGCAAGCTTTGATACCTCCAAGCCTGAGGGCGCTTACAAGCAAGCCGGAGAGTATGAAAAGTTTGAGCGCTATGTCGAGGCTATTGAAAAATATAAAGCCGTTAAAAATAATTTTCCCTACAGCAAGTACGCTAAAATGTCTGACTTAAAAGTGGCCGACCTTAACTTTAAGCGTGAGTCTTTTATTGAGGCTCAGTCCAGTTATCAGTTGTATAAAGACTACTACCCTCGTGATAAAAATATTGATTACATCACCTACCAAATTGGCTTGAGTTATTTTCACCAACTGCCTAAAGTCATTGGGCGAGACCTATCCGGCGCCAGCGATGCCATTCGGGTGTTTACAGAGCTTGAGAGAACTTTCCCCAAGAGTAACTACACTAAGCTTGCTAAGATAAAAAAGGCCGTTGCTTTAAAAATGCTCGCTCAAAAACAAATTTACGTCGCTGATTTTTACTTTAAAACAAAAAAATATGTAAGTGCCCTTAGTCGATACGAAGCTTTATTAAATAATTACTCAAATCTTGGTTTTAACAAAAGAGCTCTTCTTGGGGCCGCCTTAAGCGCCCATCGAAGCAACAATACTCAAAAAACAGACGAGTACTCAAAAAAGCTAACGTCACTTTTTAAGGACTCTCCTGAGTCAAAAAAGCTAATGAAGGAGCTCAAATAATGGCCTACGTCGACCACCAAGAGCTGCTCATCACGGCTAAAGAATACTTTATGGCCAACCAATACAAGTCTGCCGAGCCCCTGTTGAATCAATTAATTTTAAGAAACTCAAAGTCCCCAGATGTGTTTCATATGTTGGGAACTATTTATTATGATCAGGGAAAGTTTAACAAGGCGATTCGATCTTTTAAAAGAACTCTTGAGATCGATCCTCTTTTTACTGATGCCAGCGTTGGGTTAAGCATTATTTTAAATGACCTTGGCCGGTATGAGGAAGGACAAAAAGTTTTCTCTGATGCTAAACATATTTTAGATCAAAAAAATGCCAAAGAAGACCCTTATGTGAACGAAAAATTAGCCCTTAAACACGATGAGCTCGGAGAAATGTATTTTCGATACAGCCGTTACAATGAGGCTCTTGAGCAATATTACAAGTCACTCAATTTAAGTGATGATAAGCCTAAGTATACTTTTAAGGTTGTAGATTGTTTGGTTAATATTGGTAAGGCTGGAAACGCCATTAAAGCCCTGAAGCAACTTATTGCCGGCAGCCCTGGGCTGACCTCTGCCAGATTAAAACTCGGACAGCTTTATTTTAATTTAGATCAAATCACCAATGCTATTGATCAGTGGGAACTCGTTTTAGAGAAACAACCAGAGAACCTTCAGGCCAAAAGATTTTTAACTCAAGCCCAGGGCGTTAACCAAACAAGCCTTGAGCTTTAATTAGGAGAGCCTCATGGCGCAGTTAAAAGATGAAATGGTCCCTTTTATTACTAAAGAAGAGATCAATACAATTATCGATGATCTTGCCGGTCAAATTGAGCGAGACTATGCCGGCAAAGAAGTGGTTATCATATGCCCCCTAAAGGGCTCTGTTTTATTTGTTGCTGACTTTATGAGGCGATTAAAGTTACCTCAAGTATTAGACTTTGTTCACTTAACCTCTCCGTCTGGGGAGTGTGTTCGAATACTCAGGGACATCAATATTGACATCACCGACAAGCATGTCCTAATTTTAGAGGAAATAATAGATGCCGGACGAACACTTACTTTTTTAATTAAACGAATTATGGCCTCAGACCCAGCCTCTGTTAAAGTTGTTGCCCTTATCGATAAACCCGCAAGGCGCGAACTCTCTTTAAAACCAGACTATGTGGGAAAAACAATCGACGATCGGTATGTTGTGGGCTACGGACTTGATTCAGAAGAAAAGGGCCGAAACTACGCCGACCTCTATACCTTTAGACAATAATTAGTTTTTGTTGGCTTTAATGAGCTACAAAAACCAATTAACTCACTACAACGTTAACTACAAAAAGTATTAATACTGAGTATACAAATAACATTACGAACTGCCCACTGACCACAAGCCCTCCAGAGCTTAGCAACTCGCCCAAAGAACAGGGACTCTTTGCTTTTTTTTATTGCAACAATGTCGACTCGATATGTCAAGTGGCCGTGGTCATTGAGGGATTTATTATTTCTCCAACTAGATCATAGTCGTGCGTGTCCGTAACTTTTACCTGAACAAGATCACCGATATTTGCTGAACCATCGTTAATATAAGTCACCCCATCAACTTCAGGAGCTTGCCCCCTGGTTCGACCTACAAGCAAAAGCTCTGTCTCTTCACTTAGACCATCGACAATAACCTCTACCGTAGTTCCATGAAGCTCAGATTGTTTTTGTTTTGAAATTTCTTTTTGTACCTGCATCAATATATTATGCCGAACTTGCTTCACGGCCTCGGGCAACTGACCGGCCATGGAGCCCGCTTTTGTGCTCTCCTCTGGGGAGTACATAAAGCATCCAACGCGGTCGAATTTTTGGTCTCTTACAAATTCAACAAGCTCATTAAATTGTTCTTCAGTTTCGCCCGGGAAGCCAACAATGAATTGTGTTCTAATAACAGCCTCGGGGATTTCACTCTTAATTTTAGCAACACATTGTAAAATCTCTTCACGAGTGATTCTTCTGTTCATAACCTTCAATACATCATTACTGATATGCTGCAGAGGCATGTCGAAATAATTTAATAAATTATCTTTTTCTTTAATTAGCTGAAGTACTTGGTCAGTAATCCCATCTGGATATAAATACAAAATTCGAATCCACTGTGCTCCAGACTGCTCACTAAGCGCCTTTAGTAATTCATAGGGGTTGTCTGACCTTGCTGGGTCCTTTTTTCTAAGGTCCCAGCCATAGTCAGTAAAATCGTGCGAGACGATGATAAGCTCTTTAACCCCGCCGGCAACAAGAAGCTTTGCCTCTGCAACAATAGCTTCTATTGTTCGTGACTGCAGATTACCTTTAATTAATGGTATGGCACAAAAAGCACAGCGCTTTTTACACCCTTCTGAAATTTTTAAGTAGGCTCTGTGTTGTGGTTGCGAGTTCACTCGCGGAGTTTCTTGTTGCTGTAAAAACGTGGGGCGATCGAAAAATTTCTTTTGTATGCTTCCCTTTTCGTCATGACCGGGGTTTTTTAAAATTTCAGCAATATCTTGAAACGAACCAGAACCAACAAAAACATCAGCCTCTGGGAGCCCCTCTATAAGTTCGTCTTTATATCTTTGCGTCAAGCAGCCCGCCACAACGAGTTTCTTAAGTTTTCCTGATTTTTTTAACTCACCCATTTCAATAACTTTAGAAATTGATTCTTTTTTTGAATCCTCAATAAAGCCACATGTGTTAACAATAACAGCCTCTGCATCGGACGGATTGTCAGTGACCTCATATCCCTCGTTAATCAGAGATCCTAGCATAATTTCTGAATCAACAAGATTCTTTGGGCAGCCTAAACTAACAAAATGAACCTTTTTCATAAATGACTGACCTCTGCGTTTTTTGGCGGGATATATCGAAATGCGTTTTTAGGGACCGGAACATCAAAAAGAATCGAAGAAAACATAAATTGAATTTCATTTTCTGTGGAGTCCCATTGCTTTATGGCCTTGATTTGCTCTGTGTTGGTGTCAAAAACAATCGCGAGCTTTATAACTCCTGGCATGCTCTTTTCGTCAACAGGAGTAAAGTGCAGGCTCATTAGGTTTTTCTTAGAAACCTCTGCTGTTAGTTTTAGTTTAGACCATACTTTTTTTTCGCCAAACAAAAGGCTCATTAGCGACGAATGGGATGACACTCTTTTTTTGTTCATATATGTGACGAGGGTCTTTTCTTCTAAGCCCTGTTTGATTTTTTTTACTAGTATGATTTTTTTTGTCCCAAAGATAAATGTAATTTCCTCTGGCTTGGCGAAATCTATTCGAAGTAGACCCTTTGAAAACAACAAGCGGCCCTCATGCTCTGCTGTTTTTTGTAAAAACCCCATGATTGATTTTTTTTTAACTTTCATAAAAACAGACTTAGAGGACCAATATTTTTCAAATATTTTTTGAACCCGTTTTACGCCAGTACTACTCTTGAGCCGTTGATCCGCAAAGACCGGCGAGGCTATGGCGCACAAAAGTACAGTACTTATTGCTAATTTTAATTTACACATCTCAACGCCTTATCCTCTATGCTATAGTGACACAAGCTACCAAAGCCCTATCATATAGGCAACTTTGGCCTAAAAAAAATTGAAATTACATGGAAATTAGCAATATTTTCAAGCGCCTCATGAGCGGCCTTTGCCGTAGCCCCTGTAGTTACTATATCGTCTACAAAGAATATGACATGGTTCTGATACCTCCTGCCCTCAGAGCTTAAATGAGATTTTTTGTGCAAGGTCAATTTAATGTGCTGCCTGTCGATAGAGTTTTTTGTTTTTTGCCTATGACCCCCCGAAGGCCTATCAAAGGCCAGCCATAGGGGCGAACTCCATATTTCACTCAAGGCCTCAGCTAACATATAAGCATGATCCCTACTTAATGGATGACGAGCTGGAGCGGGCACAAAAACAATACCCTTCGACACATCTATTGAACTTAATACCCCGTGGGTGAGCCACCACGCTAACCGACGGTAGGCAGATTTTAGCCCTCCGCCTTTTAGCAAATACACCATTTTTTTTATTTTAGGCTCATTATTGCCCCAGTTGAAGAGATAGAAATGGTTCACATGCCGTGGTGCTAGGGTTTGAACCTTTTGATTTTTTTTCTTAAAGAGCTCTCTCCAACAATTTTCGCAAAAAAGGTCGGATCGCCCCCATATATTACCACACAAAGCACAGCGCCTTAGGTACTCCAGGCTTATGTCAATGGCCCTTAAACAACACTCCCCCCAGCGCACGCCCCCTCTTAATTGGTTTTTAAATTTAATTTCTGACTGGTCTAAATTCATTTTTATTTTAATAGCAACTCTTGAGCCACAACCTATCTAGCCTCTTATAGGCTTCTGCAAGGTCTTCGCTCGCAACACGAACTTATATACGATTATCATTCGTTTAATATAGCTTGGCTCTAAAAGAGTTTCTCATATAAACCAAACACTTTATTAAGAGTTGTGATAAGGGAGACCTTTTTGAATGGTAAAGGCTCTATAAATTTGCTCTAAAAAAACAACCTGTGCAACAAGATGACTCATAGTTAACCTTGAAAGGCTCACTTGCAGCTTTGATTGCGCTTTAACTTTTGGCCCAAGGCCAAATGCGCCCCCAATAACAAAAACGATTCTCGAAAAACCGGACTCCATAATTGTTTTAAGTTTCTCAGAGAAGGCCTGTGAATTAAACTCCGCCCCCCCTTCGTCAAGAACAACAATAAAGTCATTAGGCTTAAGGATTTTTAATATTTTTTCTTGCTCGAATAAAATCTTTTCTTGCTGTTGGTTTCTGGAAAAGTTTTTTGACTTCACCTCTGTATGTTCAAAAGTAATAAAATGTCCTAGTTTTTTTTTATAAATCTCCACAGCAAACTCATTCCATTTTTCGTTCTTAGTTTGCACAGTGATTAATAGCATTTTCATTATGTGATTTTACTTTTCAAGAGCTCTCGAGTTTAAGGCTCTTGCCCTCGGCCCAAAGGTCTTCTAAGCAGTACTCTGATCTCACATAATCATAAAAGATGTGAACTATAAGCGCCCCGTAATCTAATACAACCCACCGGCCTTCTTTGCGACCTTCAATACTATAAGGGAACACTCCAAATTCATCTTTAACACTTCGTACTAAAATTTCAGAAAGCGCTTGAGTGTGCCTTGTGCTTGTACCTGAGGTTACTAGTGTATACTCGGATGGCATCTCTAACCCTGATAAATCAAAGCCCTGTGTGTTTATAGCCTTTCTATCATCAAGGGTTTTTCCACAAAAAAGAGTAAAGGGTTTATAATCTGAAATTTTATCTCCAACAGTATTATATAATTTTTTATCTTTTATATACTGTTCAACTCCAGCATCTAGGTACTCTGACACTATACGCTTAGATCGAAGGCATTTTCTAATAACAGATGAAGCCATCTCCTTGTCCTCAAGCTGCATAAAATGTATCGCTCTACCATTTTTAAGTACGGCGATGGAGTGGTCAAAGTCTTCAACCATATCGCGAACACCCTCCGGAAAGTCGGAAAGCTCATAAGGTAAATAGGCCCCTGGGCGGGTTGTTACGACAACGTTTACTTTTTCTAAAATCTCTTGATGGCTCTTCCATTTATCAAATTGTTCAAACTGATCGGCACCTATAATTAAATATATTTGATTGCCGTTAAAAGTTTTTAAATACTCATTAATGGTCTCAATTGAGTACGATAAGCCCTCTCTCGCTACCTCCTGCTCGTCAATTTCTAAAACCTCAGGGTACTCACGAATAGCAAGACGTACCATCTCTGATCGGTCTTTTGCTTTCGCCCCCTCTTCGGTTAAATCCCTCAGTGGCGTTATACATGAAGGGATCACCTTAACGGTTGTCAGCCCTAAAGTATCGGCGACAGTTAACATAGAGTTCACATGACCTAAGTGTATGGGGTTAAACGTGCCGCCAAATAAACCTATTTTATTCATTCATAGCCTCTCTTCCTTTGAGCATTAGCTCAAAGGCGTTATATTTTAAATCTTTTAAGTTTTGACCCGTTACTGCTGAAATTTTCATATATTCTATCTTCTTTTTTTGAAACCCGGACTCTATCTGGTAAAGCCGTTGTTCCGTCACCGAATCTATTTTATTAAGCACAACAAGCTGGGGCCGTTCAATTAATGGGGCGAACGGTGAGCCTGCGTTTTGCTCATCATATTTTTTAAGCTCTTTTAAAATGTCCTCATAATCTTTTACCGGGTCGCGGCCGGAGTCCTCACAAACATCAATTATGTGTAAAAATGCGGCCGTCCGCTCTATGTGCTTTAAAAATTGAAGCCCTAAGCCGACCCCCTGGTGAGCGCCTTCAATAATCCCAGGTATATCAGCAATGACATAAGATTGAGCCTCTGACAGTTTTACCACCCCTAAGTTTGGCTCTAAGGTTGTAAAAGGGTAATTGGCCACTTTAGGCCTTGCTGCTGATATATGAGAAATCAGTGTAGACTTACCAACGTTTGGAAACCCAATAATCCCCACATCTGCAATTAACTTTAATTCTAGTTTTATTTTAGTCTCTATGCCGGCTATCCCTCTTTGTGCAATTTGAGGGGTTTGATGTACGCTTGTTTTATAAAAGGTGTTTCCTTTTCCGCCAAGCCCTCCCTCTAAAAACAAGAACTCGTCACCTAAACTTAAATCCTTAATCACTTCGCCATTGCTGTTTTTAATAATTGTTCCGGCCGGAACCTCAAAAATGAGGTCTTCACCATCGGGTCCTGAGCAGTTTCTTGGTGCTCCTGGAGCTCCATTTTTGGCCTTGTATCTTCTTCGGTGTTTAAAGTTAATTAGGGTATTTAAGTCTTTTGAAACCCGAAATATAACATGTCCACCTCGGCCGCCGTCGCCACCATCGGGTCCGCCACGAGGCACGTGGCTTTCTCTTCGAAAACTGACACAACCGGGGCCCCCTCCTCCGGAGGCCACCTCTATTTCAACTTCATCAATAAACGCCATGCTTTTGCCCTCAAATAAAAAGGCCCAACAATTATGATGGGCCCCTTGATAATTAGAATTAAAACTTCTTTTCGAAGTTTACGCTGCTTTTGGATAAACGCTAATTTTTAAACGCCGCTTATCGAGTCGTTCAAATTTTACAACACCATCTATAACTGAATAAATTGTATGGTCACGACCCATTTTTACATTATTACCCATGTGAAATTTTGTTCCTCTTTGACGAACAATAATGGTGCCTGATTTAACCCCTTGACCGCCGAACCGTTTAACGCCAAGTCTTTTGCTGTTACTATCTCTGCCGTTTTTAGTACTACCGCCTGCTTTTTTCGATGCCATTTTAAATACTCTCCATTAATTAAAAGCTTAAGATTTTTTTGTTACTTTCTTTTTTGCTGTTTTCTTTTTAGTCGCCGTTTTCTTTTTTGTAGTCTTCTTCTTGGCGGTTTTCTTTTTTGCCGTTTTCTTTTTAGCTGTTTTCTTTTTTGCCTTCGGCTTGCTTGTGTTCGTTTTTTTAGCCTCTAACTTGTCGGCGGCCTTTTTTGCGGCCTTCTCTATTTTTTTCTCAGGGTTGTAAACTTTAGCTGATTTTTTAGAGGTTTCTGTTTTTCCGTCAGGCGAAGTGATGGCTTTTACAAAAAGCTCTGTGTAAAGCTGCCTATGGCCCTGCATGCGTCTATAGCCTTGGCGGCGCTTCTTTTTAAAAACAATCACCTTCGGCGCTTTGGCTTGGCTTGTTACCACAACAGTCACTTTTGCGTCTTTAATTGTTGGCTCACCTAAAATGGTTTGTGATCCGCCAATAGCAAGGACATCTGTCACTTCAAATTCATCACCTAAATCTTTATTTAATTTTTCTACTCTTAAAGTGTCGCCGGGCTGAACCTTGTACTGCTTGCCACCAGCTTTAATTATTGCGTACATTGCTTGTTACCTCCAAAGTGTCATTCTACTGAGCAAAGACAATGGAATCTGTCACGCTGCAAAACAATTGTCAATCCTTTAGCCCGCTTATTGAGCATTGATTTTGGCTTTTTTAGGGCCCCGTGTGCCCTCTCCCTCGTGGGCTCCTCACTCATGATAAACACTGTTATTTAAGTCACTTAGGTGCCTACTTCGGCTCCTAGCTCCCCTCGGGCTATGCGTTTGACGACAAATTCTTCGATGTGAAAATCCACCTCAATTTTAAACACCACAGCATCGCCCAGCTTGTTTTCCACAAACTCCAAGGTCTCGCTCTCTTCTTCGTAGATCCAATCGGCAACGTCAGGGTAACACTGTACAATTGCCACAGTGCCCTGTTTTGCCTTTTGAGCTCCCCTTTCAAGGGCCGCAAAAATCTCATTAGCAACGGTTGATTTGGTTTTTACGTAGGCCTTGCCATCGCAATAAGAACAGGGCTCACAGAGGCTAGAAACCAAGCTCGGCCGCGTTCGCTTTCTTGTCATTTCTACAAGCCCTAGTGATGACATTGAAATAACAGCTGTTTTAGCTCGATCGGCCTTTAGTTCTTCTTCTAGCGCGTAGACTACTTTTTCGCGGTTTACTTCGCTTTCCATATCTATAAGGTCTAAAACCACAATGCCCCCACAGTTTCTAATGCGAAGTTGATGCGCTATTTCTCGAACAGCCTCTAAATTAGTTTTTAATATTGTACTCTCTAAGTTTTTTTTACCAACAAAGCGACCTGTATTTACGTCTACAACGACTAAAGCTTCGGCTTCATCAATAATGATGTATCCTCCTGATTTTAACCAAATCTTTCTCTGTAAAGAACGTGAAACTTCAATGTCCAAGTCATAAAGGTCAAACAAAGGCTTCGGGCTTTCATAAAGCTCTACTTTATTTTGATGCTGAGGCAAAAAACGCTCCACAAATTTATTAATTTTACTAAAGACCTCTTTGTTATCTACGAAAACCCGGCTGACCTTGTCATCTAATAAATCCCTCAAGGCCCGTAACTCCACATCCATATCCGAATACACAAGCCCTAACTTTGGCGAGTCCCGATAGTTCTGTTCTATTTCCTCCCAGAGTCGCTCTAAGTAGTTGAGGTCTGATTTTAGGCTTTCTTTAGAGGCTCCTTCTCCGGCGGTCCTTACTATTACGCCGCCTTTTGGGCCTAAAGACTCAACCTCTTTTCGTAAGCGCACGCCCTCCTCGCTACTTTCAATTTTCCTGGAAACACCGATGTGATCTATGTTTGGCATGTATACAAGGTTACGCCCCGGTAAAGATATTTGTGATGTTATTCGAGCGCCTTTTGTGCCTAGTGGGTCTTTAGAAACTTGCACTAAAATTTCTTGCCCCGAGGTTAATAGCTTTTGTATCGGTACTTTTGCGTGATTCGTGTTGTGAGGGCGCTCCTCTGGCTCGCCATCATTAACAACGCGACTCGCCTTTTCTTCTTTTAACAAAAGTTGTGAGGCCTGAATGTTCTCTAATACGTCCCCGACATACAAAAAACCAGAACGGTCTAAGCCTATATCTACAAACGCCGCCTGCATGCCGGGCAACACCCTTAACACCTTGCCCTTGAATACAGAACCCACAAGGGTGGGCTGAGTATTGCGCTCTATTTTTAAGTCTGCCAACTGTTGATCTTCGACATAAGCGACTCGGGTTTGATTGGGCCTCACGTTGATAAGTATTTCGATCAAGACAGATCTCCTTCAAAGAATTATCACAATGATACTTAACATTACCAAAAGTCGAAAACAAGGGGCCAAAAAGGCGAGTCTTTGCCCCTAAATCTCTATTTTGGGGACCCTTTTTTAATTATTTGTTCAATTCCCTCCGATAGATTATTGAACAGAGTAAAGGACTTCGCATATGGCTCAAATAGATGCTTTATTTAAGGTTATGGTGGCCCAAGAGGCTTCAGATCTTCATTTAACCTCAGGCTCTCCCCCGTTTTTACGTATCTATGGGGAAATGGTAAAGCTAGACCACGCCGACCTGTCAAATAAAGAAGTTCAGACCCTGGTGTTTGAAGTCCTGACTGATAAACAAAAAAAAGATTTTGTAGAAAACTGGGAGCTTGATTGCTCTTATGCTGTTGAGGGCTTAGGGCGCTTTAGATGTAATGTTTTTATGCAAAGAAAGGGGCTTGCGGCTGTATTTCGAGTCATCCCAACTGAAATCAAAACCGTTGAAGAGCTCGGTCTGCCTCCACACATCATTGATCTTGTTGATGTACCTCGGGGATTAGTTCTTGTCACCGGCCCAACGGGCTCAGGCAAATCAACCACCTTAGCGGCTATTTTACACACCATCAATATGACTCGAAAAGAGCATATCATCACCATAGAGGACCCTATAGAGTTTGTTCATGAAAACAGAAAGTCACTCGTGAACCAGCGCGAAGTAAATAGTCATACAAAGTCCTTTGCAAACGCACTGAAGGCCGCCCTCCGTGAAGACCCTGATATTATTCTTGTTGGTGAACTTCGTGACCTTGAAACTATAAGCTTGGCCATGACAGCTGCCGAAACCGGACACTTAGTCTTTGGAACCCTTCACACAAATTCGGCTGCAAAAACCATTGATCGTATTATCGATGTTTTTCCGGAGTCACAACAGTCTCAAATTAGAGTGATGTTGGCTGAAAGCTTAAGGGGCGTTGTTGCTCAAACTTTATTTCCACGCTGTGACAAGGTGGGGCAGGTTGCTGCCATTGAGGTCTTAAAAAGTACAAACGCCGTGGCCAACCTTATTCGTGAAGGGAAGACCTATCAAATCCCCTCTGTTATGCAAACAAGCAAACAAAGCGGGATGCAAACCTTTGACTCTCATATTGGCGAATTAGTTCGGAAAGGAATTATCGCTAAAGAAACCGGGGAGGTTTTCTTAGGAAAGCCTCTTAAGGATGAGCCATCAGAAGCGGTGAGCACGGCCGGCCCCCAAAAGCGCTCTAAACCAAGCTCTACGAGACCCTCTGGATCGTCACCACAAAGAGTGAAAAAACCCTCTCGAGGCGCTCCAGAAGGTGATATTAAAATAAACAGCTCCTCAGAGAAAAAGAGCCTATTTAAAGACCTTCTTAAAAGAAAAACGAGTTGAGGCTTTTTTAAAAATCCCAATTATAGCTAAGAGTTATTGGCTTTCGAGCTTGTAGTTTGAGCTCTTTTTGATCTAAAAGTAAAAATGCATTATCTAAGTATTCATAAGGTCGCGTGGCCGCCTTGTAGGTCGTAAACGTGGCGCCGCCAATAACTCCCAAAGCAAAACCTATCGCAATATTTGAAAGCTTGTCTTGAGGACGCCCATAAAAGCTCAAAGTACTTAGCCCTAAAATAGCACCCGCTAAGCCAGAGAATATAATTGTTGCCATTTGCTTTCGGGGGCCAGCCCCGCGCTGGGCCAACTCTTCGCTTGTTTGAGCGTAAGCCCCTGGCGATTGAATCATTAAGGCCAAAACAAAAACTAATAAAAGTGAGGTGGCTCGTTTTAACATGGGGATTCTCCGTCACATTCAATTTCAAAATTATTAAACCCAAGTAAACCCTCTCGCCTTGTGACAAGTACGTTTTCTACTTTTGCCGCCGTCGGGCCTTGAGCTATAAATTCTCTAAAATTTTTAAGGGCTTCAGCGCCCCCTTCAGCAAGCACTTCAACTCGGCCGTCTTTAAGGTTTCTCACCCAACCTTTAATATTCATCTCTAAAGCCTTCTTACATGTAAAGTGGCGAAAACTCACGCCCTGGACCACCCCTGAAACTAAAAATTGCTGAGTTATGATGGCCATAGCGACATTTTAGGCCGATTTCAGACCAGGAGCAAGCCTTGGGTGAGTAAATTTTAATGATTTATTGCCAAAATACAAAGAAATGAATACTTTGTTTTATTTAAAGGATCTCTTTATGCAAGCCAAAAGCCTATCTCGATATTTCGACCACACCTTATTAAAGGCCAATGCAACAGACGTGGACATTAAAAAGCTCTGTGACGAGGCTAATGATTTTAATTTTTTTAGTGTCTGCATTAACCCTGCCTTTGTGACCCTGGCCTCGAGACTTCTTAAGGACAGCGAGGCTCAGGTTTGTACTGTTATTGACTTTCCCCTCGGAGCAGGAACACTTGAAGATAAAATCGTACAAACTAAAAATGCCATTTTAAATGGGGCCTCCGAAATTGATATGGTCCTCCCCCTGGGACTTTTTAAAGATAAAAAATACGACCTTACTTTAGACCACATTAAAGCTGTCGTTAAGGCCTCTGATGGGCATACGGTTAAGGTCATTATAGAAACTGCGCTCCTTACAAGAGACGAAAAAATTAAAGCCTGCGAGTTAGTCTCAACGTCGGGGGCTCACTTTATAAAAACTTCTACAGGGTTTTCTACAAGCGGCGCTCAACTCGATGACATTGCACTTTTTAAGGAGCATTTAGACTCACACGTAAAAATTAAGGCCTCTGGCGGAATCAAAAATTACGATCAAGCCCTTGCGTTTATAAACTCGGGCTGTGACCGCCTTGGGGTCAGCAGCAGCCTTCAAATTTTAGAGAAAGCGAACCAATGAGCACTGTATCCTTTGCCGAGATCATAAATAAAAGAAAGCTCGGGCTTGAGCACACCCCTGAGGAGCTTCAATACCTTGTAAGTGGTAGCGTTTCAGGCCAACTTGCTGATTATCAAATCTCTGCATGGCTAATGGCCACTTACTTTAACAATTTATCGAAAAAAAATACGGCTGAACTGACGGCCTTCATGAGAGACTCTGGCGAAACCATAGCCTACCCCGAAAACCTCTTAGTTGTGGATAAGCACAGCACTGGAGGCGTTGGTGATAAGTGCACACTTATCACGGCCCCCATTGTTGCCGCCTGCGGAGGACACATCGGAAGTTTAGCCGGGCGAGGGTTGGGCCATACAGGGGGAACTCTGGACAAGCTTGAATCTATCCCTGGGTTTAAAGTTTTTATATCTAAAGAGGAAATTGTTAAAAATGTTGCCTCTTCAGGCCTCTGCATTGCAGGGCAAACAAAAAATATTTGCCCTGCTGATAAAAAACTTTATGCACTTCGAGACGTCACTAGCACCGTAGACTCTATTTCGTTGATCTGCGCAAGCATTATGTCTAAAAAATTAGCGGAAGGCATAAAAGCCTTAGTTTTAGATGTTAAGTTTGGCTCGGGTGCTTTTATGAAAACCATTGAAGAGGCTCGCGAACTCGCTCAGTGGTTAAAAGAAATCGGCGAGCTCAATGGCTTAAAGGTTCAGGCTCTCATTACAGACATGTCTCAGCCTCTGGGCCGTTATGCCGGCAACGCCTTAGAAATAAAGGAGTGTGTTGAGATTCTTCAGGGGCGGGCCTTTGTTGAAAACGATATTGATTTTTACTCGGACACTCGTGAGCTCAGTCTTCAACTGGCTGCTCATTTAATTTACTTAAGTCAAATCGCCCCCTCTGTTGAGGAGGCCTATAAATTAGCTCACGAAAAACTGCAAAATGGCGAAGCTTACTCTAAATATTTAGACATGTGTCACAACCAGGGTGCTACGAAAAACACAAAGCTCCCCGAGGCTGAGTTCAAACAGACAATTAAAGCCCCTCAGTCTGGCTATATAACTGAGATCAATACCGAAGCCTTAGGATATGCCTGCGTTGACCTTAAGGCGGGCCGAGCTCAATCAGGCGACCTTATTGACCCCGCAAACGGAATTGAATGGCATTTTAAAAAAAATCAACCCGTCAAAGCTGGCGACACCCTTTTTACCCTCTATAGCAACGACTCTCAACTGCTTTTGCCTGCCGAAGACAAACTACTTAAGGCTCTTACTTTTTCTGATTCACCCGGAACAAACTATAAACTTATAGAAGGTTTTTTAACCTAAGGAGGCCTGGCGTGGTCCTAAAGAACATAAAAGAATCCGTGGATTACATTAAGTCTAAAACAAGAGTGACCCCCTCATATGGGGTCACTCTTGGTTCGGGGCTCGGACATTTTATAAAAGAAGTTGAAGTGGAGGTCTCCCTGCCCTACCGGGAGATCCCTGGTTTTATCCCCCCAAGTGTGGACGGGCACGGGGGACAGCTCGTTATAGGAAAAATCGGAGAAAACAATGTGGCCGTATTGCAGGGTCGTGTCCATTACTATGAGGGGCATACCGCTGAAGAGGTCATTCACCCCACAAGAGTTCTTGCGGCACTCGGTGTTGAAGCCTTTGTGATTACTAACGCGGCCGGTGGTTTGACTAAAAGCATCGAGCCCGGCTCTTTTGTTATTTTAAGAGATCAAATTAACTTAACAGGCTTTAACCCCTTAAGAGGAAAAAACAATCAAGAGCTTGGCCCTCGGTTTCCCGACATGTCAGAGCCTTTTGATAAAAACCTCTCTGATAAACTTGAATCCCTTTTAACTGAAAAAAAGATCCCCTTTATTAACGGAATTTATTGTGGCGTGCAGGGCCCTAGTTATGAAACCGCTGCTGAGGTTCGTTATTTAGCACAAATCGGAGGTCACTGCGTCGGAATGAGCACTGTAGCAGAGGTCCTTGCGGCCCGACACATGGGCGTAAAGGTTGTTGGCATCAGCTGTGTTACAAACCTTGGCACCGGCCTTAATGACGGTCCTCTTTGTCATGATGATGTGAAAGACGTTGCCGGGCGCGTAGAGAAGCAGTTTTGTGATTTTTTAAAAGAGTTTCTTAAAGGCCTTAAGCCGAACAAATGAAAGAACTTGATGTTTCAATCACTGATTTTTTAATTTCAATCCAGTGTTTCACTTATGGGTATCTCCTCGTAAACGCTCACGAGGCGCCGATATACTCTTTAACCGGACTCACTCTCAGTTTATTTTTATTTATCGGTCTGAGCTCACTTTGCGGAGGGCTTGTGCATGGGTTTTTTAACCATTACAAAACTTACGTTAAAGAGTTTCTATGGCCATGTACCTTAATTTTAGTTTCACTAACGGGTTTTGTTTTTTGGAACCTTACGGGGTTTGTTTTAGACCTTAACATTGCAAGGGGAGCTTTGTTTTTATTTTCACTTTTTCTTTTAACCTTTCAATCTTATAAAATATTTACCGGCGAGCGATCATTTAAAATCGCTATTATCAGTTATGCGCCCTCTGTCCTTTTTGCCGGACTTAGTTTTTTGTATGCTTTCTTTGGGTCTCAAAATTTTGGTTTTCTTTACTGCGCCCTGGGCCTTCTTTTTTCAGGCCTCTCCCCGGCTATTTATATTAAAAAAACAGCCCTTCATAAAAAATACTTTACCCATAATGCCACATACCATTTGGCTGTCATTGCTTCATTACATTTGTATTTTTTAGGCGTCCGTCGGTTGCTAGAACTCTAATTATTGGCCTCAGGCGCCCCTTAATAATTTCTTTTTTTATCTATAAAAAATTTTTATCCCTTGGAGGCTTTTCTTTTTAGGACCGAGTCTCCGTGCTCGACCAAAGCTTAGTTTTTCGCCTGCGCCTTAGTCTAACTTAATCCTCTGCTCTTAATCACCAACAATATTTAACCGAAGTAATACTGTTGCTGATCCTATTAATAGGGCTATGGATCGGCCTTAAAAACCGCTCTGGGGATGAGTAACATGGATGTTTCACAAGGTATGTTTTATAAAATCGTGCGCTTAATTTTAATCTCCGCCCTTGTGGCTGGGTGTGAAAATCCTGAGCCGAACAGTCTAAAGTTTTCAAATAAAACTGATGATCCTGCCTGCCGTGATTCGGCCATTGAAAATGAATATGTGATTATGTACAAGTCGGGCCAACTTAAAGTCGTTGTCGCTCACTCTAAGCAAGAGCTTATCGATAAACACATCACTCCCGAGTTTGATGACATAGAGGTTGTGGACCAAAACATTCAGCTCTCAGCACCAACTGTCGCGTCGATATTTACATCGGCAAGCGCCTCTGAAACTTGGGGGCAAGAAGACATCAGCGCCCAAAATGCATGGGACCAGGGCTACATGGGTCAAGACATTACCGTCGCTGTGATTGACTCTGGAGTTAATGTTAATCACCCTAGTCTTAAAAATCAGATTGCCCTCAACTCGGGAGAGCTAGGGGTCGACTCTTCTGGTAATGATCGTCGCTTTAACGGAATAGACGATGACAGTAACGGCCTTATTGATGACTACCAGGGGTATAACTTTGCCTCTCTTACGCCAGATAATATTGAAAACACTGGTCACGGAACCCATGTCGCAGGGATCATTGCCAGTGAACATACTAGCTTTGGTGGCGAATCTGTTTTAGGGGTTGCGCCTCGAGCAAAAATTTTACCTATTGATTTTATTGACGGAGATGCTGGCGGCACCATAGTCACCGCCTCGCACTCAATAGATTATGTTTTAACCATGAGGGCGCAACATAACATAAAGGTTGTCAACGCCAGCTGGGGCGGGCCTATGTGCTCTACTATTTTAGAAAATAAAATTGCAGAGCTTTTATCTAATGAAATTTTATTTGTTGCCGCTGCTGGAAACGACAATTTAAATATTGATTTTTCCAAGCAATATCCGGCCTCTTATAAACTTGAAAATATTATTACCGTGGGCTCTGTGTCTACCTTTTTAGGTATGTCCTCTTTTACAAACTATGGGGACGAATCTGTAGATCTCTTTGCCCCCGGAGAGCAGATATACTCTAGTATTTTTAATAATCAATTTGCTAAAATGGATGGCACAAGCATGGCGACCCCGTTTGTCTCAGGAGCCGCTGCTGTGTTATGGTCAAAGGATCCCCAAGCCAGTGTTAGTGATATAAAACAAGCCCTTCTTATGGGAGGCACCCACTCTCAATACTACCGGAGCAGCAGTCAGTCCCGCCTGAACATTTCGGGCTCTCTTAACGAACTGTAAGGCCGTGGCGCGTTATATCGCTGATATCACTCAACTCTTGTTTTTCTTTGTCACTCACTATTGGCTTTGTTTTGTAGCGGGCCTTCCCCTAAGGCGCTAGGCCAACCCCTAGCGCTTAACTACGCTTATTATTTAAACATAAAAAACTTAAAACTTTGTGCTCTTGATTCGTTGCCCTGCATACTGATTTATGCGAAGTTCATCTGAATATATTAAATAAATAAGGCGATTTGCGTTATGCGATATTTTATAAACGACTTATCAAAATATGTTGGAGAGCAGGTAGAACTCAAGGGGTGGGTGTATAACTCGCGCGCCTCTAAGAAAATTAAGTTTCTGCAGCTCCGCGATGGCACAGGCACCTTGCAGTGTATTTTTTTTAAAGGCGAATGTGATGAGTCCGCCTTTGAAAAATTTAATGATCTCACCCAGGAGACCTCTCTTAAAGTCACTGGCGTTGTTAGAGAACAACCTAACAAGCCTGGAGTTTTTGAGCTTGGTGCTAGCAATTTTGAAGTGATTGGCTCCTCCGTCGACTACCCGATCACACCTAAAGAGCATGGTATTGATTTTCTAATGAACCATCGGCACCTTTGGCTGCGATCTAAAAAACAGCATGCAGCGATTAAGGTGCGAGCAAAACTTGTTACCGCAATACGTGATTTTTTTGATGGTCGCGGCTTTACCTTAACTGACGCACCTATTTTTACCCCCAATGCCTGTGAGGGCACGACGGACCTTTTTGAAACTAAGTACTTTGACGAAAAGGCCTACCTCTCTCAAAGTGGTCAGCTTTATATGGAAGCCACTTCTGCAGCCTTTGGCAAATCCTATTGCTTTGGACCCACTTTTCGCGCTGAAAAATCAAAAACACGGCGACACCTTATAGAGTTTTGGATGGTTGAGCCTGAGGTTGCGTTTAATGATATTTATGACAACATGGACTTGGCCGAACAGTTTGTAGAATACATTATTCAAAGAACACTCAAGGAATGTCCAGATGAGCTCAAGACTTTAGAGCGCGACATTACTAAACTCTCTGTTATTAAAGCCCCCTTCCCACGCATACATTACAAAGAAGCCGTCGAAATTATAAAAAAAGAAAATTCTGATTTTGTAGATGGAGAAGACTTCGGCGGAGCAGACGAAACAATTTTAAGCTCAAAGCATGAAAAACCAGTTTTTATCCATCACTTTCCGGCCGCCATTAAAGCCTTTTATATGAAAGAGGATGAGGAGAACCCGAAGTACTCCATGAGCTGTGACCTTTTAGCCACCGAAGGGTACGGCGAAATTATCGGCGGTGGTCAGCGCGAAGACAGCTTAGAGAAACTACTCTCAAAAATTAACGAACATGAATTAAGCCCTGATGATTTTTCTTGGTATACGGATTTACGAAAATATGGAGGGCACCCCTCTGCAGGGTTTGGCCTTGGCCTCGAAAGAACTGTGGCCTGGGTCTGTGGACTTTCTCATGTGCGTGAAACAATCCCCTTCCCAAGAATGTACGGGCGACAATACCCTTAATCTGGAGACTAAAATGAGTGATTCTTTAATAAACACCACTGCTGAAAAAAACCTACTTCTTGAGCAAAAAAATAATGAAGCTCTTGTTGGCGGCGGTGCTGACAGGATTGCAAAGCACAAAGCAAATGGGCGACTCACTGCCAGAGAGAGAATCGACGTTTTGTGTGACCCCGGGAGCTTTGTTGAAATAGACCGCCTGGCCTCACACAACTGCCAAAACTTCGGAATGGAGAAAAAGAACTTTCCTGGAGATGGGGTCATTACCGGATATGGGCGCATTAACGGAAAATCCATTTACGTATACAGCCAAGATTTTACGGTCTTTGGTGGAAGCATGTCTAAAACACAGGCTCGTAAAATTTGTAAACTTATGGAAATGGCCCTTAAAAATGGAGCGCCCCTCATTGGCATAAATGATTCTGGGGGAGCTCGAATACATGAGGGAGTTGAGGCCCTCACGGGCTATGCTGATATATTTCTTAAAAATGTTCTCGCCAGTGGCGTTGTCCCTCAAATTTCAGCCATTATGGGCCCTTGTGCTGGCGGTGCTGTTTATAGCCCCTCGCTCACTGATTTTATTTTTATGGTAAAAGACACTAGCTACATGTTTGTCACCGGGCCCGACGTCATAAAATCGGTCACCCACGAAGACGTTACAAAAGAAGAACTAGGCGGCGCTAAGACACACACTCAAAAATCTGGAGTGGCTCACTTTTCGACCGAAGACGACAAAAATTGCCTGCTTATGATTAGAGAGTTGCTTAATTTTTTACCCAGCAACAATGTGGACGACCCCCCTGTGCTGCCAACAATTGATTCACCCGACCGCATTGATGAGCAATTGAACAGTTTTATACCTGATAATTCAAAAAAACCTTATGACATGAAAGAGCTTATTAAAACCATTGTAGATGAGGGCTATTTTTTAGACGTTCAGCAGGCCTATGCTCAAAATATTATTGTTGGCTTTGCCCGCTTTAACGGGCGTAGTGTTGGTATTGTTGCTAACCAGCCGACACATCTTGCTGGGTGCCTTAATATTGAGGCCAGTAAAAAGTCCGCCCGATTTGTTCGTTTTTGCGATGCCTTTAACATACCTCTTGTTACCCTTGTTGACGTGCCTGGGTTTTTACCTGGCACGGACCAGGAGTGGGCCGGAATCATTACTCACGGAGCAAAGCTGCTTTACGCTTATGCCGAGGCCACCGTCCCAAAGGTTACATTAATCACTCGCAAAGCCTACGGGGGTGCTTTTGACGTTATGAGCTCTAAAGCTTTACGGGGGGATATTAACCTCGCCTACCCAACCGCAGAGATTGCCGTTATGGGAGCCGAAGGGGCTGTAAATATTATTTTCAGAAATGAAATAAAAACGGCTAAAGACCCTGCCGCTGAAAGAGCCAAACTCACAGAAGAGTATGAACTAAAATTTAACAACCCCTACGCCGCGGCCGAGCTTGGTTTTGTTGACGAAGTTATTGAGCCTGCAATGACAAGGGTTCGAATTATTAACTCTTTAGAAATGCTAAAAAACAAGCGCGACCATAACCCGCCAAAAAAGCACGGAAACATACCCCTTTAAGGAGGTTTCACTTTGAAGTTTAAAAAAATACTCATTGCAAACCGTGGTGAAATTGCCATCCGAGTGATTCGTTCAGCGCGGGCCATGGGCATACAAACTGTTGCCGTGTACAGTGAAGCCGACAGGGACAGCCTGCATGTTTTACTCGCTGATGAAGCTTATTTAATTGGCCCTGCTGAAAGCGCACAGTCTTATTTACAAGCTGGTAAAATTATTGACGTCGCTCTAAAATCAGGCGCTGAAGCCATACACCCTGGGTACGGGTTTTTAAGTGAAAATGCTCAGTTTGCCAGAGACTTAAACAAAGCCGGGCTCATTTTTATTGGCCCCACCCCTGAAAATATTGAAGCTATGGGTGATAAGTTGGCCTCTAGAGAACTTATGAAAAAAGCCTCTGTACCGACAGTTCCAGGAACTGAAGATGCGGTTTCTAATGTTGAGAACGCAGCCATTGAGGCCGAAAAGATTGGATACCCTGTTATGATCAAAGCCTCTGCTGGTGGCGGCGGCAAGGGCATCCGTGTTGTTCACGGACCTAAGGAGCTGGCCTCAAGCTTTAGAGCCTGTCAGTCTGAGGGGCTCAACTATTTTAAAGATGACCGGGTTTTTATCGAGCGATTTATACAAAACCCAAAGCACATCGAAGTTCAAGTGTTCGGAGACAAGCATGGTCACGTTGTTCATCTTTATGAACGAGAGTGCTCTGGCCAAAGGCGGCACCAAAAAGTAATCGAAGAGGCGCCTAGTATTTCAGTCCCCAGCGATATACGAGAAAAGCTCTGTTCTGCGGCAGTAAAAGCCGCACAGTCTATTAACTATGTGGGTGCTGGAACTGTTGAGTTTATTTTTGACAACAGCACCAAAGAATTCTTTTTTATGGAAATGAATACGCGTTTACAGGTTGAACACCCTGTCACTGAAATGATCACGGGGCGTGACCTTGTTAGGGAGCAAATTTCAGTGGCCGCCGGGTACAACCTCACCTTTACACAAGATGAGGTTTCAATTTCGGGGCACTCAATAGAGTGTCGTATTTGCGCTGAAGACCCAAAAACCTTTGCTCCAAGCCCTGGAAAAATAAGACTCTGCCGTGTACCCCAGGGCGAGTTTACTCGCGTTGATGGTTGTGCCTACCCTGGATATGAGATCCCTATTTATTACGACCCGATGATTGCAAAACTAATCACTTGGGGGAAAACACGTGAAGAGTGTATTGGCCGCATGAAACGCGCCCTTGCAGAGTTTATGTTAACGGGCATAAAAACTAATATTGTTCTTCATAAAAACATATTAGAGCACCCTCATTTTATAGATGGGAGCTATACAACGCAGTTTATCGAAAATGAACTTTCAAACAAATCCCAGCGCGAACTTTTTATGTTTGTCGATGATCATATTTTTATTATCTCAGCCGCCATTAAGGCCTACCAAGAACAAAAGCGAAAAGACACCTCACGACTGTCCACGGCCCGACGATGGAAAACTCTAGGCCGCCAGTCGCAACTAAGGAATTAAAAAATGTATTTTGAAGCAGAATCAAACGGCATTCAGTTCAAGGTGAGAGTTAACGAAAAGCGCAGCAGCTGGGCCCTTAGTGTTCAAAAAAATGAAGGCGACTGGAAAAACTTTGAAATTTCAAAAAATGATTTTAGAGATATAAACAATGCCATAAGCTTTATGTTTGAGGGGCAGTCTTACCTTGTAGATGTGGCCGGCAACGGGACAGAGTTCAGTGTTTACACAAGGGGCTCTTACCGAAATATTAAAATTTTTAACGACGAAATGCTGCTTCATGAAAGCCTTAAGTCCGGAGCAATACAGGGGGCCAACGACCAATTAACCTCTGGAATGCCGGGTAAAATTATTAAAATATTTGTTAAACCCGGGGACTTATTAAAAAAAGATGACCCTATTTTTATTATTGAAGCCATGAAAATGGAAAACGAAATCCGCGCCGCTCAAGACGCCACCGTAAAAGAAGTTATGGTCACTGAGGGCTCTGCTGTTAGCGCCGGGACTGTTTTAATTACCTTTAGCTAGAGCCTTGCTCTGGCGGCCAGGACCCTTTTAAAAACTGAACTTTAAGTGTCTGTTTCTATTTTTTTACCAAAAATAGAAACTAGAACAATCGACAGTTCATAAAGCAAAATCATCGGACCCATCATAAGAACCATACTTATAATGTCTGGGGGCGTAAACATCGCCGACATGGCCGCTAAAATAACAATGGCATATCGACGGTTCTTTCTTAAAAAACTTTCGCTCACCACACCTACTCGAGCAAGAATTGTAAACACCAACGGCATTTCAAATGCGGCTCCGAACACAAGGGTCGTTGTAATAAAAAATGACAGGTACTCTTTGATGGTGATCATTGGCTTGTCAACTTCCCCGCCAAACGTCATTAAAAACTTAAAGGCCATTGGGTATACCACAAAATAAACAAAGCTAACGCCGGTTAAAAAAAGGCTTGTGCCAAATAAAATAAAAAATATGCCGAATTTTTTTTCATCTTTATAAAGAGCTGGGGCAATAAAGGCCCACAGCTGATACACCCAAAAAGGGCTTGTTATAATAACGCCCGAGAGCAGGGAGACTTTAATGTGTGCTAAAAATTTATCCATTGGGGCTGTAAACACTAAGCCATCTGTCGGCAGGTAGGGCTGTATGGGCGAACGCATAAAATCAAAGAGTAACTCTGAAAACCCCCAAGAAGCTAAAAAACCCACTAAAATAATACCCAGCGTGTACATGAGCCGCTTGCGTAATTCTGTTAAGTGACCAACAAGGGGCTGTTCTGTTTGCGGCACTAATCCCCCTCCTCTTTATGCTCCGATAGGCTCGCATGGTCTGGGCTTTGTTTGCTCTCGCCCTTGTCCTCGCTATCTTCGTGATTATGAGAAGAATCTAACTCATGGTCTGGACCCTTCTCGGCAGAGGTTCCTTGCCCAAGCAAAGACTCAGATTCATGTTTGACCTGATCAAAGGTCTCCGTCACACCACTGGTGGCTCTTTTAAATTCATTTAATAATCTCGCAATAGTGCGTGCGACCTCTGGCAACTGCTTAGGCCCTATAAATATAAGCGCTATCCCGGCAAGCGCAATAAGCTCTGTAAATCCCATATTAAACATAAGTTATCCTAACAAACCATGCCCCATAAGTAAAAATAATATGCCAAATTAGTGATCCTTTTTTATGGGTTTATTTGCCCTAGAAAACTAGCATTATGTCTCAAAATACAGCGTTTTTATAAACTATCGTCGAGATTTATCTAGACCCTTTTTTAGTGATCGCAATATTTATGTTAAAATATAAGTCACCCTTTTATCTTTCAATAACTACGGGAGGCCCTTTGAAGGACAAAAAACTGCCAGAGCCTGAGTTAACTGTCTCTACCACTGATTTCTTTAGCGACACTGTTGACGAAGCGTTCTCGTATTTAAAAATTACAACTCTCCCTCTTGTGTCTAATTACCTTGTTAGTTTACTCGATAGATATGCCTTTGCAGATAACCTTTATGACCTTAATGAGTCTACCGGCAAAAGAACACTCAACCCCTTGGCTGAAATGTTTTTAAAAGCCAACCAATCAGAGCATCGACAAAAAGCACAGCTCCTAAGAAAGCTCGGCGACACGAGTTTATACATCAGTGGTTTTTTTGGTGAGTCTTTAAAAAGTAAAGTCATTGATTTAGACTATTATATCGATATTGGAGGCTCGGCGTACGCCAGTTTAGCCGCCTGTACTGAGGAGGATCTTTCCGCCCGGGTGTATGAGGAGTTCTCAAATAATTTTTTAAAATTTGTCGACGCTCTCACCTATATCAGTCAAAAATCTATGATTCAGTCTAATAAAGATTTACTGCGACTTTATGACCGATATGTTTCTACAGGGTCCGAACTGGCACGGTCTCAACTGCTTGAAAACGGCCTTCTCAACAGCACTACTAATTCCAATAAAAAAATCTTACCCTCGTAAACACCTCTGACCCCCTAAGGGCCAACAATGCTCACTGTTTCTGGCTTAGAAAACAGCTCCTGTGATAACCGCTGAATATCTGCGGCTGTCACCTGGTTCACCTGTTGCGCAAAATTGAAGGTTTCCTCTGGTGGAACTCCATAAATAGCATCAAACAACACGTTGCTCGCAATAGAGGATACTCTTTGCAAACCTATATCATGTCGACCAATAAGGTATCGTTTTGCGCTCTCTAGCTCATCAGAACCGACCGCTTTGTTCATTAGTTTTTCAAATTCAATTCTCATCATACCAAGGGCTTTGTCTACTTTTTCAGGAGAGCAGCCAATATAGGCTCCAAAATAGCCCGCATCAATCCCCTCCATTTTTAATGGACTCACTGAGTATGCGAGTGATTGTTTGTCACGAAGCTCAATAAACAACCGCCCCCCCTGTCCGGCTAAAACAGACTGAATAAGGCTTAATACATGCCTGTTTTTATCACCGAAAACTAGCCCTGGATAACCCAAAATAACATGGGCTTGCTCTTTTTTAAGAACGCTTTTTTCTCTTGTTGGCTGCTCTGGGGGAGAAAACCCAAACGTGGATTCCCAGGCGCGCCCTGGCTGCAGATTTTTTGTTTTTGTTGAAAGCTTTTCAATCCACAGGTCTCTATTAAAGCTGCCCGAAAGCACTAACGTTTGGTTTTTACTTGTAACTAATTTGTCTTTAAATTTTAATATGTCTGCTCGACTGATGTTTTTTAGGGTTTTCTCCTCACCAAAGGGATCAATACTGTAAGGGTGGTTGCCGAACATTTGCCTCATAAACTGTAGAACGCAAATCTGTGCCGGATTATCGTCTCGCCTTTTTATTTGATCCAGCATCATAGAACACTCTCTTTGAATTGAGAGCTCCGTAAAGGCTGGATTAACTAAGACATCAAAGTAAACATCTAAAATTTCCTCAGAAAAAGGAGTAAGGCTTGTCATTGATAAGCCAAGTGTGTTTCTTCCGCCGAAGGCCGATACGGAAGAGGCCTTGGCGTCAATTAGAGCATACAACTGCTCCTCTGACATGGACTGAGTCCCTGAGGTCCAAGCGCGAGATAACAGCTCTGAAATACCATGATGGGATTTTTCCTCTGCGCGTAGGCCCCCTAAAAAAGCACTCTTTAATGACACTATGGGCACTTCGCTGTTGGGGCACAAGTAAAGGTTAGCTCCTGAGTCTAATTTAATGTGCTCGACATGTGGGCCTTCAAGCCCGCTGCTTTTCACGGCCCATTTTATTTTTTTTATTTTTTTAGCCGGAGCCTTGTCTTGTTTAATTTTTTTTGATCGCTCTTTCATTTTTTTGAAATCTGAAGACCACTTTCTCAAAAGTTTGTCCCATAAGGGTTTATCCCCGGGGGTTGAAAGGGTTGCTGTTAACTTTTTCCACGTAATATACTTTTTCGCCGCCTTTAGGATGTCCTCGTCAGTCAGGTTTTGAATTTGCTTTATGTATTTTTTAAAATATGTATGATCATTATAGAGCTGGCTGCAGGTGCCGACTTTTCTTGCCAGGCCATCAACGGTTTCAAGCGAGTAAAACTCATCACTCTCAAAATTAACTATAGCCTTTTCTAGTTCGCTTCGACTCACTTTTTTTGTCAGCACTAAAAACAGTTCTTCGTTTATTATTTCTAATACCTCTTTTATGTTTTCCTCTTGTGCTGTGAACGCAACAGTAAAAAACCCCGGGTCGGAGGGAGTATATGCACTGACCGAAACGTGGTTTACTAAAGAGGTGTCAACACGAAGGCGCTTTACTAAGCGCGAGCTCGCCCCCTGCCCCAAGATAAGACTCAAAACATCTAACGCCGGGATATCGGCATGAGTTGCCGGAGGCACTCGCCACGAAAGGTAACATGTGTTTTCGTTAAACTGTGTTTTTTTTACTTTTGTCACAGCCTTTATTTGAATGGGCTCTTTCACTCTTTTAACTTTTTTTAATTTATAAGGCTTAAAGGCATCAAAATACTTTTTTACATATGAGGCGGCCTCTTGTTTTTTTATATCACCGGCTACAATTAAAACCATGTTTTCAGGGACATATCTTTTATGAAAATAATTAATCAGCGTTTTTCTGCTGACTGTGTTTACTACTTTTTCGTACCCAATAACAGGCTTGCCGTAAGGGTGTTTTTTATATAGTGTTGAGAAAAGCAACTGACTGGCATCCCTTGAGGGGCTGTCTTTGCCTCTTTTAATTTCTTCGATAACAACTTCGCGTTCGTTATCTATCTCTGTTTTATCAAAGGTTGCATGCCCCATCATTTGACTGATGACATCCATCCCCGTTTCAAAAAATTCTTTTGAAATGGTTACATAAAATACTGTTTGATCAAATGATGTGTAGGCGTTGAGCTCCCCCCCTGAACCTTCAATGACTTGAGCTATCTCTCCTAACCCAAACTTATCGGTCCCCTTAAAAACTAGGTGCTCTATGAAGTGACTAATGCCCTCCTCACCTTTTTGCTCATCAGCGCTGCCCGTCCTGACCCACATTTGAATAGATACAACTGGGGACTTATGACTTTCTACAAACAACACCTTCATACCATTTTTTAATTGCATTTTTTTATACATATTATACATCCTGTCTATGTCTTTTGGCTTATATGTTCACATTCCCTATTGCATCCAACGGTGTCATTACTGCGACTTTACTACGTTTGAGCAAAATAAAATACTTCCTCCTGGAGAGTACGTTTTGGCCCTTCTCCAAGAGCTTCAATTAAGGCATCATTTGGCCCCCACGCATCAATTGTCTTCTATTTATTTCGGCGGGGGCACGCCAAGCCTTATCGATGCTAAATACATTGTATCTATACTTAATGAAATTGAAAAGGTCGGTTTTTCGTTTAATTCACAAACTGAGGTGACTCTTGAAATTAACCCCGCAACGGTAGACCCGAAAAAGCTTGAAACCTACCTTTTAGCTGGCGTAAATCGTTTTAGCGTAGGGACACAGACCTTTAATGATGCGCTTTTGTCCGCCTGTGGTCGTGAGCATAGCGCCAAAGACACTGTTAATACTTTAAAAGTACTCAATGAATTTAATGTGAAATACTCTGCTGATCTACTTTTTGCATTGCCCAAACAGTCACTCAGCGAAGTCGCACTTGATGTGGCCACTTTGCTTCAGTTTAAACCTCATCATATCAGCACCTACTGTTTAACTGTCCCCAGTGGACACCCCATGAACCGAGAGCGCGCCCCCGAGGAGGAGCAGTTAGAGATGTTTAACCTCATCGAGCAGGAGCTTTCCCTTTATGGAATGCAACGGTATGAAATTTCAAACTTCTCCTTGCCAAAAATGAGTTCTCAACACAACCGCCTCTACTGGGAAGATAAAAGCTATTGGGGCCTTGGTGTTAGCGCACACTCTTATTACTCAGGTAAAACGGACGCAGAGCCCTATGGTTTACGGTTTTGGAATAGCAAAAACTTAAACGAGTACCTTGAAAGCACCGCTTTAAAGCCCGATTCACGCCCCGTGCCTGACCCCCAGCTAGAGGTGCTTTCTGTGCACGAATCAATGACTGATTTTTGCCATATGCACCTGCGAACTTTAGCCGGACTGCCCCTAAATGCTGCGCTAAATAAATTTGGAAGTAATATGCCCTTTATCAATCAACGCCTAGCCCCTTTGCTCGACCAGGGGCTAGTTGAAAAGGTTGAACAAAATATTCGCCTAACAAAGAAAGGTGTGTTAATAAGCAATAAGGTGTTTGAATCATTAACCTTTTTAAAAGATGAGCTCTCTTAAAAGCCCCTATTGACAACACCCTTTAACAGCACATATTTAAAGTCGACCCCTAAAAGGAGCGAGTCAAATTGAGCAAAAAAAATAGTACCAAGGACGATCCAAGCCCTGACAACCCTAACATCGAAAACCCTGATCAAAAGAAAACCACAGACAATGGTGCTGAGAGCGGGGCCCCCGATGAGCTTAAAAAATTTAAACACGACTACCTTTACCTAAGAGCTGAGTTTGATAATTACAAGCGCCGCTCAACAAAGGAGCGAGCCGAGTTAATAAAATTTGGCTCTGAGCCTTTAGCAAAAGAAATTTTAAATATTCTTGATGTTTTTGAACTTGCGCTCTCAAGTGAGGTCACCCCTGAAAATATAGATAGCTTTAAAAAGGGCATGGACATGACCTACGGGCAGCTCCAGCAAAGTCTCGAACGATTCAATATAACTAAGTTTGGGAGCCTCGGAGATAAGTTTGACCCTCAACTGCATGAGGCCCTCTCTAGCCTGCCCTCTTCTGACTTTGAACCCGAACACATTTGCCAGGTTTTCAAGAACGGCTTTAAGTTTCATGATAAAGTTATCCGACCAGCGCAGGTTGTTGTTGCCAGCGCCCCAACAGAGCCTCCTCCTGGCGAAGAAACAAAGGAGTAGCCTTTGAGTGAAAAGGATTACTATTCTATTTTAGGCGTCCCTAAATCGGCCAGCACGAGCGAGCTAAAAAAAGCTTATCGTAAGCTTGCCGTTAAATATCACCCTGATAAAAACCCTGACAATAAACAAGCTGAAGATAAGTTTAAATCTGTTACCGAGGCCTACCAGGTGCTTAGTGACCCTGAAAAACGCCAGGGCTATGACAACTTTGGATCCGCGGGTCCGTCCGCTGGCTTTGGGGGCCATGAAGGATTTTCAGGTTTTTCTGCGTCTCATGGGCCTCGCTCAGACCAGGCCGCTCAAGAGTTTTTTTATGATATCTTTGGGGATATTTTTAACACTCAACCCCGAAGAAGCCCTCGGTCTCAAAGAGGCGCTGACCTAAAATACAAACTTTCTCTCACTCTTGAGCAGTCAGCAAACGGCTGCCAAGAGGTTGTCGAGTTTATACGTCATCAAATGGGCTCCCCCGCGCAAACAAAACTTTCTGTTAAAATCCCCCCCGGAGTTAAGCAGCATCAAAAGTTAAAGCTCCGAGGTGAGGGTGATCAGCCCCAGGCTGGAAAGCCTGGCGACCTTTATGTTGTCATAAATATCATGCCCCACTCATTATTTCGCCGAAAAGAGCTGGACGTTTTGCTAGAGCTTCCCATAAGTTTTGTGGACGCTATTTTAGGAACAAAAATAAATATTCCAACGCTTTCAGGGAGGGCTAGCCTAAGTATCCCGGCCGGGACACATGCCGGACAAACTTTTCGCTTAAAGGGCAAAGGCTTCAAAAGTCTCTCCTCAAAAGATCCTGGAGATATGCTCGTTAAAATCACTATAGATGTTCCAAAAAAACTCTCTGCCGACGAAAAAGAAGCTCTTAATTCCCTTTCTAAAGTTGCCCAGAGTGCCCCAAAGGTGAGAGACTTCAAGAGAAACGTAGACCTCCTCCTAAAGGCTCGAAAATGAATAAAGCTACCAAAGTTTTTTTAAAGGCATTGATCTTTCTTGGGGTCGCCTCCTGTAGCACTACTCCTGATAAAAAACCCCCAACGCTGGCGCCACCACAAATAACGGCTGAGTTTAACCGCGCAAAAGACCTTATTTCCAAAAAAAAAACAACCAAGGGCCTTCTTTTACTTAAAAATTTAAGTAAAGCCCATGCTCAAACTGAACTCGCTGATGACGCACTCATGTTGCTCGGCGAAACTTACTATCGCAGCCGAGACTACGAACGCGCTTATAAATCTTTTATTACCGTCGTTCGCTCCAACATATATAGCCCCGTTGAGGCTCAGGCCCTATATATGTCTGCGAAGTCCCTGACCATGCTGTCTCGTTATGATGAGGCCCTTAGCTTAATCTCAACCCTTATTGAAAAGCACAAGATAGAGCCTAAAGAAGAACTCAGTGTTTACAAATTAAAGTTTCTCTTACTTTCTAAGCTCGGTGACAAGCTCGATTCAGTGAGAACACTTGTCATCTTGGCTAAAATGGAGCCCTCTCTATCGAAAAGGAAATCCTACAAACTAAAGGCCATTGATTTTGTTGAGTTGGAGCTTAACTTTGACGACCTTCAAAAAGCCTCGTCTGACGACAGTTTTGGTTTTGCAAGAGGACATGCCTTTTACAAACTGGGGCTTCATTTTTTTGAAAAGCAAAACTACTCAGACGCTTTGTCCGCCTTTGAGCGCGCTGCTGAAATCCTTCCTAACTCGGACATCTCTGAACAGGCTCAAGGCTACATAAATCAAGTCTTAGCTCGTCAGGTTGTTGAACCTAAAACAATCGGCGTTGTTTTACCACTGACAAGCCAACACTCTAAAGTTGCATATCGAACATTACGAGGGCTACAGCTTGGGCTCGGTGTTTATGGCCAAAACAAATCCCAATTTAAATTGGCTATTATAGATAGCGAGGCCAACCCTGACTCTGCTCGCCGAGCCGTGGAGCGCCTTGTATTAGAGGACCATGCCATTGCTGTTGTTGGAAGCCTTTTAAGTAAAACGGCGGCCGCTGTTGCTGCAAAGTCTGAGGAGCTTGGGGTTCCGAATATAACTTTGTCTCAAAAATCCGGACTTACAGACATCGGTAGAAATGTCTTTAGAAATGCTCTCACTAGCCAAATGCAAGTTCAAATGCTTGTAAAAACGGCCATGGAGCTTAGAGGATTTAAGCGCTTCGCCATCCTCTACCCTAATGATAATTATGGTATTGAGTACGCCAACCTCTTTTGGGACGAAGTTTTAGCTCGAGGCGGGCAGATTACAGCCGTTCAAACCTACCGACCCAAAGAAACCGATTTTTCAGGCCCCATAAAGAGGCTTACTGGTACTTTTTATTATGAGGATCGCTTAACTGAATATAGGTCTCTATTAAAAGAGTGGTACAAAAAGCAGAAATATATTAGCTCACGGACGTCTCCTCCAGGCGACCTGCTCCCCCCGGCCATTGACTTTGATGCCCTCTTCATACCCGATAGCGCGCGAACTCTTGGCCAAATTGCCCCCATGATGGCCTATCAAGAGGTAAATAACGTCACCCTTTTGGGTACAAATATTTGGAATTCCTATAATACTGTTAAGCGCGGCCAACAATATGTTGAGAATTCAATTTTTGTTGACGGACTTTTGTTGTCTGACCGTCGCTTTTCTCAATCTGATTTTTACAAAGAATTTTATTCAACCTTTCAATTAAAGCCCTCTATTTTTGAATCACAAGCCTATGATATTGGACTTCTCTTGCGCCAACTTATTATAGATGGCCACCGGACCCGCGACGAACTCGCTGGCGCACTAAGGTCTGTAAAGAATTTCAATGGCTCTTATGGCTCTTTAGACATGAGCGATAAAAGAGAACTCAGCCGACCTCTTTATAGCCTCACTATACATAATGGAAAAATTATACCCCTCACTTCAGAACTTATTGAATCCATTAAAGCTCTCGAGGAAGCCGAAGACCGTCCCGACCCCATAAAGAGTAAAAAGTAGTAGAACTTTAATGAGTCCTTCGTTATGCTTAAAAAAATGAGCTCAACAAACACACACTCCGAGGTTCTTTTTTGAGAAACAATAAGCATTTAATATTAGTCGTTGATGATGAAATTGACCTCTGCGAGCTCATGAGCGACCGTCTTGAGATGGAAGGGTATGAAACTCTTACGGCTGGCAATGGCACCGAGGCCATTAAAAAAATAAAAGAAGTTCCTGAGGTTGACCTTATAATAACAGATGTGCGCATGCCCCATGGTGATGGTATTTTTCTATTAAACAAAGTAAAGGACTTCGCGCCCTCAAAACCTGTTATTGTCATTACCGGATTTTCAGACCGTACTGAACCTGAACTCTCTGCCCTTGGGGCCTATGCCACCGTTGCAAAACCAATTGATTACGAAAATCTACTTAATATCATCTCTGAGTCTCTATAGGGCCCCTTTGTTCTGATGCTTGCGGGATGACTTCAAAAAAATAACTAAAACGTACATCCATAAATATTTTTTATAGGTCCTCAAAAAAAGTTCCTTACTGTCCGCTTAACCTAATTACTGCTGATGCCTGTCATATATGCAGACCGGATGCATACTCGCATTTAGTCTGGCCGCCAGGGAAGGCGCGCCATAAAACAGTACAATAACTGGGGTCTAGGATGGGCCACCACTATTGCCTCCCAGCCAAACAAAAGGAGTCATTATGACCTTCAGTAAAAACACCCTTCACTATTGCCAGGCCCAGCTTCTGGAAACAAAAGAATCCTTACTTAATAGACTTAACCGCATTTACAGTGATTTCAAGGAGCACGAGAGGTCTGGTGACGACGCAGACCTCTCCACCAGTAACCTTGCAGAACACGCCTTTGTAACCACTACAAAAAGAATCCGCACGCAATTATTAGAGATCGAAAAAGCTCTTCTTAGGATTCAACTGGGCGCTTTTGGGCTTTGTGAAGTCACTCAAGAGCCGATTGAGGAAGCAAGGCTAAAGGCCATACCCTGGACGCGCCTTAGCATCGAGGGCGCTGAAATAAAAGACTCTCTAAAAAAGAAATTTGCATAATTTTGCCCGTCCACTTTTTAGGCCCCATTTTTTTATGCCCACTGAGGCCCGCTATCATAAATTTATTTACCGGAGTCTTTGATTCTCTGTAATTTTACTCCTGCCTTTTTAATACTTTGTCAGTATGACTTAAAATGTTTTTTGATTTCACTAACGTCATCTCAGCTAGACCACTATTTTTTAAAAACCCACATGCTTATATAATATACTTCGTAGACCTACAACTTGTGTTACATGCCTTTTAGTCCTGTCATTATAAACTTTTGTACTCGCCAGTACCTATGTACATAAAAATCCAGACCTTATAACTATGCTTTTTTACTTAATATCTTGTCGCTGCAGACCGAAGAATTCATGTAAGCACAGTATTAATTAGCAACAGGCCAGGTGGAGGCACAAATGAGTTTTGATGATAATGTTCTAGAGGTTCCGGAATCTCTTCCAATGCTCCCCGTAAGAGATATAGTCGTTTTCCCTTACATGATATTACCTTTATATGTTGGGAGAGAATCCTCTATAAAAGCTGTAGAAGAATCCCTCTCTAAAAATCGGCTTATTTTTCTTGCCTCGCAAAAAGAAGTCACTGACGACAACCCTACAGAAAACTCTATTTATACTGTTGGTACGATAGCAATGATTATGCGCATGCGAAAACTTTCAGATGGGCGTGTTAAAATTTTAATTCAAGGCGTATCCAAGGGCCGCATTCTTTCCTTCAAACAGTCAGATCCAAATTTTGAAGTTCAAATTGAAAAAATACCAGACAATGAAACACTAGGTTCCCCTATAGAGTATGAGGCGATGATCAGAAACGCTAAAGAGCAGCTCGAAAAAATTATCGCTCTTGGTCGCGCCCTGTCCCCTGATATTCTTTTAATTTTAGACGACATTACAGACCCCGGACGACTTGCAGACCTCATTGCGAGCAATCTCGGACTAAAGGTTTCTGATGCGCAGATGGTTCTTGAAACGCCACACCCTAAGGACCGACTTAAACTTGTAAATGAAATATTGGCTAATGAGCTTGAAGTTTTACAAATGCAAACTCGCATAAGAAATACTGCAAAAGATGAAATGACAAAGAGTCAGCGTGAATATTTTTTACGTGAGCAAATGAGAGCAATAAAAAGTGAACTTGGTGAAGCCGACTCAAAGACAGAAGAGGTTGATGACATTCGAGAAAAAATAATGAATGTTGGCATGACCGAAGAAGTGCAAAAGGAAACCCTAAAGCAGCTTTCTCGTCTTGAAAAAATGCACCCTGACGCCAGTGAAGCCTCAATGGTTAGAACATATTTGGACTGGATGACTGATCTCCCTTGGAACAAATCCACAAATGACCGTCTTGATTTAGATGAAGCACAAAAAATATTAGATGAAGATCACTACGACCTCACAAAGGCAAAGGATCGAATCATGGAGTTTCTTGCTGTTAGAAAGCTTAAAAACGACATGAAGGGCCCTATTTTATGTTTTGTTGGCCCTCCTGGAGTTGGTAAAACCTCTCTTGGAAAAAGTATCGCAAGAGCCATGGGGCGCGAATACCTTAGGATTTCTTTAGGAGGCATAAAAGATGAGGCCGAAATGCGTGGGCACAGAAGAACCTATGTTGGGGCTATGCCTGGAAAAATTATTCAAGCCCTTAAGCAGGTTAAAAGCAATAACCCTGTATTGGTATTAGATGAGATTGACAAGCTCGGGAGTGATTTTAGAGGAGACCCGAGTGCTGCTATGCTTGAAATTTTAGATCCTGAGCAGAACTCTACGTTTAGAGATAATTATTTAAATGTAGACTTTGATTTAAGTAATGTTTTGTTTGTTGCAACAGCAAATGTTTACGACAACATCCCCCCGGCGCTCAGAGATCGTATGGAGACTATTCATATTTCAGGTTATACTGAAAATGACAAGGCCCTTATTGCCAGGGCCCATTTGGTTGACCGACAGATTGAGAACAATGGCCTTACAAAAGATCAAGTTACGTTTACAGATGAGGGGCTAGCTTTTTTAATTTCTCATTACACTCGTGAATCTGGACTTCGAAACCTGGAGCGCGAAATAGGATCTGTTTGCAGAAAAGTGGCTAAAAAAGTTATCCTTGAAAAAGCCAAACACCTTACAATTGATGAAGACCAGGTTGTAGAGCTTCTCGGGCCACCTCGGTTCTTACGTGACGAAGCCCTGAAGGAAAGCCAAGTGGGCATTGTTACAGGCCTTGCCTGGACCCAAGCCGGCGGCGAAACATTATTTGTCGAGGCTCTTGGCATGAAGGGTAAAGGGCGCTTAACTCTTACCGGTCAACTTGGGGACGTCATGAAGGAGTCTGCACAGGCGGCCTGGAGTTATGCCAAGTCCCATTATAAAGCTCTTGGCATTGCCAATGAGTGGTTTGAAAAACACGATGTACATATACATTTGCCTTCAGGAGCCATTCCAAAAGATGGTCCTTCCGCGGGCATAACAATGACAACAGCACTTATCAGCCTAATGACCAACCGCCCAGTACGACATGATATTGCTATGACTGGCGAAGTCACCTTGGCCGGACGAGTCCTCCCTATAGGAGGCGTTAAAGAAAAGGCCCTTGCGGCCCTCACCCAAGGAATAACAAACATTATACTACCTCTGGGCAATAAAAAGGACATTTCAGATATTCCAGAAGAATTCAAATCAAAGCTTAACTTCCTTTTTGTAGATAATTTAGACGAAGTTGTGGCTCTGGCCTTTGATAAAAAACGAAGCAAAAAGAAGGTCACAGGATCAAAAAGTGGGAAAAAACCAAAAACTCCAGCGGCTGCTTCGGCCGCCTAGTACAATTCAAAGTTTAATAGTTGAAAAGCTTAAGGTTCATTAGCCTTGAGCTTTTTTATTTTAAAGTACGTTTTTCTTGTTTTAATTATCTAACTCAAGCCACGAAGACGGTCTGTTTTGAGCCTTCGCAGAAGAGGAGGCATTTGCCTCAGCATGTTTTGATTCTAGTACGCGAATAAGTGTTTTAAGATCTGCTATTTCACTTTTGTAAATGAGTACCTGTTCTTCTTTTTCTTCTAGAACTTTTATATAAGCTCTTTTAAGCTCATCCATCATTTTTTCTACAACATTAAAAATATTTTGTGACGACATGTCGCCCTTTAACCTCGTTAAGTTCCCAGGCCCTATTTTTTTTGACGACAACTTTTGTGGGGAGGCGGCATCTTTTTTAGGGTCTGGGTCTATAACTTTTAAAGGAGTATGGTTTTGAAGGTCTAAATCTCTAAGCCAGTACTTTCCGTCTTCAAACAAAACTTCAGCTGTATTCGCCTTAATTTTGCGCCTTAAAGTCGAAACACTGACTTTAAACTTACTTGAGTACTCTGCTAAGGTTATCCATCCACTTCTTGCCATACTTATGTTGCCCTCCTGGGCTGACTAATCAAACCTATCACAACTTTTTTATATGTAAAGCCTGAGTACCCAAAAGACGGCAAAAACCAGACCAATTCCTAGTATTTATAAGGCTTTCCTGGACTTTAATCTATGCGTGACTAGTCGTAAACACGACCAATAAGACTAGAGAAAACCTGTTTATTACTTTATGAGTACTCAAAAGTATAACTCTCTCGTGGGCGCGTCGCGTTGTTTTTGACTGAGCCGCCGTTTATTACCGGTGTTTACTTCCGCGGTTGTGTTGATCACCGCGTTGCCCATGCCCTTTGGTTTATTATTAATTCACTGATACAGACAGTTTTTTGATCATCAGTGCGTTGAGTTTTTTTTGCGGCCTAAAAAAAGTCTCTTATTAAGGGGCGTTACTTATGGCTCTCCTATAAAAAATAAAACAATGGCTTAATGATTTTTGACCCTTAACCATTTGCCATGTAAAATAACCTATGCGAATTAAGGATAAAAAACACCCCGCTCTGGTTCTTAGCGGTGGCGGCATAAAGGCAGCGGCCTTTCATATTGGGGTTTGCTTGGCTCTTAAAGAGCTCGGGTTTTCTTTTGCAGGTGGCTCCAAGGCACAGGTAGATGAACTTTATTCTGATACCGAAATGACCTTTAAAACTTATGTTGGCTCTAGTGCCGGGGCCATCATAGGCACCTTTTTGGCGTCAGGGTATAGTATTGAGGCCATAATTCAGGCCTTCTTAAAGGGTGCTGGGCTTAATGAGGTCGCCAAAAAACGTAAACACGTGGCGGTCGAAAACCCTCTAACCCCCTTATCTTACAGAAATATTTTTGCACTAAACCTCGACGCAAACACTCCTACCCGATTTTTACCCAATTTTTTTAAAAAAAAACCAATCATGACCGGGGGCCTAGAGGTATTATTAAAAACGGGATTTAAAGTAAATGGTATTTTCTCAATGAAGAATCTCGAAAAATACCTGCGCGAAGAAGTTGTGGATGACAATTCCTTCTCATCTCTCGGCGTTGATCTTTATGTTGTTGCCACCCAACTTAACCATACAAGAAAGGTCATCTTCGGTCACTTCGACGACACCGTAAAGACAAACACTATTAAATATGCTCATTACGCTAAAATTAGCGAGTCCGTTGCGGCCTCTGCGAGCCTACCTCCTATTTTTTGTCCTTACGGCATTGAGCGAGAGGACGGCAAGACTATTTATTTTTTTGATGGCGAAATTCGTGACACCCTTAGCACTCATGTTGCCTCTGACCACGGCGCTGACCTTGTGATTGCCTCGTATTCAATACAGCCCTATCATTATAATGACGTCATGGGGTCTTTACATAAATACGGGATGCCCCTTATTTTCAACCAAGCTCTTTACCAAGCTGTTGAGCAAAAAATAAGTAAACATATACACCATAAAAAAGAAATTAAATCCCTTATTGATACCGTTAACGGCTACTTAAAAGAAATTGATTTACCCCTGGCCCAAAGAGATAAGCTCATGGACATACTTATCTCTAAAACTCACTATAAGCCAAATGTTGATTATGTTTACATTCACCCTGACCCACAGGACCATAAAATGTTTTTTTATGATCACTTTAGTTTAAATCCTGAAGTCCTGACACATATAGTGCGCACGGGCTTCAAGTGCGCCATGGGAAGATTAAGAAACTTAAACCTGTGAAAAGAGCACCCTTAAAACGCTTAATGTTTTTAGAAAATCGTCTTAATCGCACTCTGAATGTGCAAGTAAAATGGGTTAGATACAAAGCCTATTACCAAAACTAAAATAGCTGTTATAAAAATAATGTTTTGAGTTCCTAGCCTTGAGGGCTCAACATCAACCCCTTGTTCGTCCGACATAAACATGACAACAAGAGGACGCAAGTAAAAGTAAACACTTATTACAGACCCTATAACACCCCACGCGACCACCCAATAGAACCCCTCGCTAATGGCTGCCGAAAATAAATAAAACTTTCCAAAAAAGCCAACGGTTGGTGGAATCCCCGCTAAACTTAGTAAAAGAACTGAAAAACTAAGTGCAATATAGGGCCGCCTTGAGGCCATGCCGCGAAGGTCAGAGATCATAAGCGCACTCTCGTGTGATTTTTCAAGAAAACTTAAAAAGGAAAAGGCACCAAAGGTCATTATCACGTATGAAAAAAGGTAAAACAATACACTGGAAGCACCTAATACCTGTCCGTCACTGGAGCTTACAGCCAACAGACCGATAAGCACGTACCCTGAGTGCGCAACACTTGAGTAAGCCAACATTCTTTTTAAATTGTCCTGCCTGAGTGCCGCGATGTTTCCCACTAAAATTGTTACAACGGCCATCCACTGTAAAACTTGAAGAAAAACAGCTGCCTCTTGAAACTGTAAAACCTGGGTGGCAATAAGCCTCAATAGCGCAACAAACGCGACAAGCTTTACTCCGGTTGCCATAAAGGCCACAAGGGGTGTTGATGACCCTTGGTACACGTCCGGAGTCCACGAGTAAAAAGGAAACAATGACACTTTAAATGCCAACCCAAAAAGCACAAAAGAAAGCCCTAGTAAAAAATACCCGTTTGATAATAATGTCGCATTTATTTGAGTTATGAGCTCCGGCAAGTAAACTGTCCCTGCGGCACCATAAATAAATGCAATTCCGTAAACGAGTATTGCCGAGGCAAAGCTGCCTAAAACAAAATACTTTAAGGCCGCCTCTTTGGACAGTTTTAGTTCCATGCTCATCGCAACAAGTATATATAAACATAGTGACATCATTTCGATTCCAACAAACATCACTAACAAATTATTGGCCCACAGGACCGTCAACATACCGACGGCGGCGTTCATTAATAAAAACACGGCCTCACTCAATTGATTTTTATTTATAGACGGGCTTTCTTTTGCTAACACAATTGTAAACCCTAAGCACAAAGAGACTAAAATCCCTGCTAAAACAGAAACTCCATCCATAACAAGGGCGCCGCTAAATAATAATTTACTTGAAATCCCTTTAGATAAAAACTCAGCTCCGACGCCCGCACTAGCCCCTGCAGCAATAAGCGCCCCCAGCATAGGTGTTAAAAAATTATAGATCTTTCCGGGCTCTTTGTTTTTATTAAATACTTTCACAAGCACCGGAACAAGGCTTACTGTAAATAGAATAATAAGTGGCAAAATGTATTTAATGTCCACGGCATCAAAGCTTAAATTCATCTTGTTACCCTCGTGCTTTTATATTTAATTGTGGCCACCTTTTTTTGACGTCCCTCAATTTTTAAATAATATCCCTGCTTAGCATTAATCATATGGTCAACACTCGCCTTCGTGTATTTTATAAAATGACCAGGAAAAAGGCCCATCCAAAAAATCAAGACAACAACCGGCAAAAGCGTCATCACTTCAGTTTTGTTTAAATCTAAATTTTTGCCCTGAAAGTCTTTAATGAGCTTTCCAGGAGGGCCAAAGAACACTTTTTTAACCATCCAGAGCATATAACAAGCCCCCAATACAACACCGGTAACCGCCAGTATTGCATAAGCCTTATTGACCATAAAGGTCCCCATTAATATTAAATATTCACCAACAAAACCATTTGTCATGGGCACCGCTATGCTTGAAAGAGTGACTATGATAAAAAATATTGAAAATATCGGGGCTACGACGGCCAATCCCCCGTACTCTTTTATTTCCCTTGAATGGGTTCTTTCATATATCATTCCAACTAACAAAAACAAAGCGCCTGTACTAATGCCATGACTAAGCATTTGAAATATGCTGCCCGTAAGACCGTGGGCATTCAAAGTAAATAGACCCATCACAACATACCCCATATGAGATACTGAGGAGTAAGCTACTAATTTTTTCATGTCCGGCTGAACCATTGCCACAAGAGCGCCATATATTATGCCGACAACGCCAAGAGCTAAAAATATCCAACCCCACTCTGCTGTCGCCTCCGGAAACAAAGGCAAACAAAACCTTAACAGTCCATATGTACCCATTTTTAACATAACACCTGCAAGAATTACAGATCCCGGCGTTGGCGCCTGAACATGGGCATCTGGCAACCAAGTATGAAAAGGAAACAAGGGAACTTTTATCGCAAAGGCCAGCGCAAAGCCAAAAAACAAAAGCGTCTGTGTGCTTAAAAACTGACCCGGTAAAAAATTTAAATCTAACTTGTAAAAATCAAGTAGGCTTGAGCTCATTTGACCTAGCTGGCCCTCTGCCAAAACCATTAAAGTAATAATAGACAGTAGCATAAAAACAGAGCCCAGCATCGTGTATATAAAAAACTTAGTGGCTGCATAAATTTTGTTTTTCCCTCCCCAAATGCCAATTATAAAATACATAGGTATAAGTGAGGCCTCAAAAAATACATAAAATAAAATCGCGTCCATGGCTAAAAAAGTGCCTATCATTGTTGTTGCAAGCACAAAAATCGAAACATGAAACCCTCTTGTCTTTTTTTGAATAGAGGTCCATCCACCTAAAATTGTAATGGGCGTTAAAAAGGTTGTTAAAATCACAAGCCAAATAGAAATCCCATCAACGCCTAAAAAATATGAGATACCCGCAGACTGCACCCATGGCGTTTGTTCAACAAACTGTAGGCCGGCAGAAGAAATATCAAATTTTACTAATAAAACGATGCTCACAAAAAAATGTACTATAGAGAGGCCTAATGAAACTGGGCGCACATGTTTTTCGTTGGGTAAAAACCACACCACGAGAGCAAACAGTATTGGTAAAAATGTAATCACAGACAATAAATTCATTTTTTTATCCCATCAATATAAAGCTCAACATTACAACAACACCAATGGCAATATACATAGCATACTGCTGTAGGTTTCCATTTTGGAGCGACCCAAAGAGCCGCCCTATACTTTTCACAAAATCGCTCGCAATATAAGTCAATTTATCTACAAAATTAACGTCAACATAAACCCATAGCCCCTTTGAAATATCAATAAGCGGATTAATAATTCGGCCAAAATAGAGTTCATCAATTAAGTACTTATTTAAAACCAAACCGTGCAGCCTTGGAAACGCCTTCACACATTTTTCTGGAATGTCTGTTTTTACAATATAGGCTGTATAGGCAAAATACCCACTGATCGCGACTACAGAAACAGAAATGCCCATAAGTGACCACTCAACAACGGCTGATGTTGTTATTAAATTCGCCGTGGCTAACGCCGGCTCTAGCCAATGGCCTAAAATGTTGGGCGGATGCCCTGGTAAAATAGCTGAGATAACGTGAGGAATCCCAATCCACCCACCAACAACAGACAAAACACCCAAAACAATTAAAGGAAACGTCATGCTCGCGGGGGACTCATGGGGGTGCGTCCCCTCTGGAACTCGGCTCTTTCCCCAAAACACTAAGCACATAAGCCGAGTCATATAAAAAGCCGTCATACCTGCGCCTAAAACCCCAACAACCCACAGCCACTTGCTGCCCTGAGTGCTTGCGTAGGTAAACCATAGTATTTCATCTTTGCTAAAAAATCCGCTAAACCCTGGCACGCCAATAATGGCCAACCAACCCAGCGTAAAGGTCGCGCTTGTAATGGGCATTGCTTTCTTAAGGGCTCCCATCTTTCTAATGTCTTGCTCTTCGCCCATGGCGTGAATAACACTGCCTGAGCCTAAAAACATGAGCGCTTTAAAAAAAGCATGAGTCATCAGGTGAAACATCGCGGGCATAAAAGCGCCGACCCCAACTCCTAAAAACATATAACCCAGTTGTGAAACGGTCGAGTAGGCGAGGATTTTTTTAATATCCCACTGGGTCATGCCAATGGTTGCTGCGAAAAATGCCGTTAAGCCCCCGACAACAGCAATAATAGTCATAACCTGCGGTGCCGCCATGTATACAAAGCTTAAACGAACAATCATATAAACACCGGCCGTCACCATTGTTGCCGCATGAATCAACGCCGAAACAGGCGTTGGCCCCGCCATGGCGTCTGGCAACCATACGTATAGGGGTATTTGTGCAGATTTTCCGCAGGCCCCAACAAACAAACAAATACAGGCTAAAACTAAAGGGTGAGACCAACCGAGCGGACCCGATGCGGCCAAGTCTGTTGCCAAAGTGTTTAACGAGGAAAATTCAATTGTTGAAAATTGCACGTACAAAAAGAAAATCCCAAGTAAAAACCCGGCATCTCCTATTCTGTTTACAATAAAGGCCTTCATGCCTGCGGCTGCCTTTTCTTGATCTGTAAACCAAAATCCAATAAGCAGGTATGAGCACAGTCCAACGCCCTCCCAGCCAACAAACATAATAAGCAGGTTGTCGCCCAGAACAAGCAATAGCATGTTGAAAATAAATAAATTTAAATAAGCGAAGTACTTACTCGGCCTGTCGTCGTGGCTCATGTAGCCAATGCTAAAAATATGAATTAACAAGCCAACGCCAGTAATTACTAAAATCATAATTGCGCTGATTTGGTCGACAACAAAGGCGGCGTTGGCATTAAACCCTGCCACTTCTATCCAGTTATAAAAATGAACGTGGATGGCTCTTGATGCCTCCGGCATGGCAACTAACTTTATCACCAAAACAACAGAGCATATAAAAGACACGCCAATAGCAACACTCGCCACGGCCCCTGCTAATTTATAGTTTTTATTTTTGAACCGCAGCCCGTTAAATAAAAACCCAAAAATAGGAGCCAATAATAAAACTGCAAACAAAAAAGAATCGTTCATTTTTTTATGCCTCTTCGCCTAACTCTTAAGTTGTTCAAATGCGGATATATCAATTTCTTTATAATGCTTAAATATAGTCACGGCCAGGGCCAGGCCTACGGCCGCCTCGGCAGCAGCAATGGCCATCACAAAAAACACCATCACCTGGCCGTTCATGTTTTGATTAAAACTACTAAACGCGACAAAGGTTATGTTCACAGCATTTAACATCAGCTCAACGCCCATAAGCATAACAATAAGGTTGCGCCTTAATAAAACTGTTAGCATGCCTATCACAAAAATAACGGCAGAAAGCCCCAGGTAGTGGTTCAGCCCTATGTGTAACAATTCACTACTCAGCATGAGTGCCTCCTTTTATTCTCGAAAGAGCCACTGCCCCTATGGCCACCGCCAATAGCAACAAGCCCAATAATTCAAAAACAAATATATACTCTGTAAACAAAAGGCCTGCTAAATTTTTAGTTGTCATTTGAGTACTTGAGTTAAGTAGCTCTTTTGTCTCCGGAACAAGAAAAAACGATTTTACCAAAATTATTAAAAACACGACGCCTGTAAACACCTTTAATAATCTAGTAAAAAACCCTCTAGAAAACGTGTACACTTCTCTTTTAAGGTCAAACAACATTATGACCATCACAAAAAGCACCAACACGGCCCCTGCATAAACAATAAGCTGCACGCCGGCTAAAAAGCCAGCATCCAGCATAAAGAACACTAACGAGACTCCTATCATTGTAAGTACTAAGTAAAGTGCTGACATGATCGGATTCGGGTTAAACAGCACGCCCAAGGAAAGCACTGTCATAAAAAAACTAAGACCATAAAATACTATTGCTGCTTCCATAATTACACCCACTGAGTTCTGAATATAAAAACAATTATTGCGGTTAAAATAGTGTTTGCTAAAGCCCAAGGGAGCATTGTTTTCCAGCCAAGATCCATCAATTGATCATATCTAAACCGTGGCAAGGTCCAGCGAACCCATATAAACACCCATAAAAAAATAAGAACTTTTACTAAAAACACCCCGTGAAGTAAAAACGCGGTGGCAACGCTTGAGCCCGTGCTGCTTAAGCCTAAAAAGCTTTCAACCCCAGCTAAAACCTGGTCTGGCGTTACAAAGGGTATGTTATAGCCCCCAAAATAAAAGGTCACGAGCAGGGCTGATGAGACCAACATATGCCCGTACTCACCAATATAAAACATGTTCATTTTAAAGCCACCATACTCAGTGTGGTAACCGGCAACAAGCTCACTTTCTGCTTCGGGTAAATCAAAGGGCAGCCGGTTGGCTTCTGCAAAAACAGCCACAAAAAACAATACAAACCCCAGGGGTTGATAAAAAATCCCCCAATTTGGCAAAAATGACCACACAATATCTTTACCTAAAAATTGAAAAGCTAATGAGCCCTGTTGTTGTGCAATGATTTCAGCAAAATCAAAAGAATTATATATTAGCAAGATCCCCACTAATGACAGGCCCAAAGCTAACTCATAAGATATCATTTGTGCCGAGGCCCTTAGCGCGCCAAAAAGAGAGTATTTATTAGAAGAGCTCCACCCTGCTAGCAAAATAGAGTAAGCCGCAAGGGACGAGATGCCTAAAACAAATACAATACCAATCCCAAGTTCAACGCTTTGAAAAGCAAACCGGTAGGGGCCCCAAGATTGGCCAAGGAACTCAAAAATCTCTACATGTATTGGCACCGAAAGAGGGATTGCCCCAAACGCAACAGCTCCTGGTATTAGGGCAATTATAGGTGCGGCCAAAAAAAGAAGTCTTCGTTTTTTGTCTGGCAAGAACTCTTCTTTAAATAAAAACTTTACCGCATCTGCTATAAGTTGCATTAGGCCCAAGGGCCCTATTCTGTTGGGCCCAAACCTGTTTTGTATAAAGGCAGACCCTCGCCTTTCAACCCATACGAGCATTGGCACTATTTGCACCATCATTAAAAAAATAGCCAACGCCTTGGCCGCGTTGATTGAAATCTCAACTATATCTGAACCCATAAAATTATTCCCACTCAAGCGCTTTTGATTTCATTTCCCAAAGTAATCCAATTATAAAGACTAAAATAAACACGCCCATTGCCGCTAATACCTGCGCCCCGTACCCGTTTGTAATGGCGTCTCCAAAAGAAATCGCCCAGGGGTACATAAAAATAATTTCAATATCGAAAAGTATAAATAAAATGGCTGTTAAATAAAATTTGACGGGGACCTTCGTGTGTCCTGATTGCTGAACCTCAATCCCACATTCATAAGACGATTTTTTTAACGAAGATTGTTTAATTTTGGGGCCCAGCTTTGCCGTCCCCCAAACTAGAAAAATTCCAAACAGAGCAATAAGGGTAATTAAAAATACAATCGCAATAACACTGGCCATGAAGACTCCCAATTTAGCCCTGCATGCTCTTTTAGTTAGCCGATAAGCCTATGGCTTTTGTACGCCTTAAAAAACATGAGTTTTTTTGTATATGTCGTTGATCTTTCTAGCAGTTTCACCTTTATAACGCATCATTTTTTATTAAGAACTTTCGAGGCTGCTAGGTGATAATGCCTTTCAATAAAGCCCTTCTAGGCCTCTTTTTTTTAGCCCTCCAAAGACCCCCATTTCAATAGAAACTCGAAGGCTTTCTTTCTTTTATTCGCATTTTTTTGTGCGTATAAACCTCTCTTTTTTTGTGCTTTTTTATTAAATCATCTTTTCCTTCGCCGCCGCCTTGCATTATATGCTCATCAAAACACTTTGTTTTTGAGAAACAGCCTAAGTACGTACTATATTTAGTTTTTTTTATAACTAGGGGTCGTGTTTTTGTCTTTTTCAGGGTTTAGCCCAGTAAATGCCGTGATCGAAAGTGAGGATTTGTCGCTATATGTAGACTCAATGCTCGCAGAGGCCCTTGGCTCTGAGGCCCCCTGCATAGAGATAATTGGTACAGATAGCATCTTCTCTGTGGCCCTTCTTTTAAGCCGGCCACAAAAAGATTTGAACTCCTCAAGGCCACAGCTCGTTGTTTTACCTACTGAAAAAGATTGCGAAAAATTTGAGCAGCAATTGAGGTTTTTTAACCCAAGCGTAGAGAGCTTCTTATTGCGTGGGTTTGATGTAAGCCCTTATTCGAACCTTTATCCAAGAACTCAAAACATAAGTAGCCGTGTGTCGTGGGCACACTTTGCCCAACAGGCCCGCCCGGGACAAATTTTTATTGCCCCCATAATGGCGCTATTACAAAAAACGATCCCCACTGAGATCCTCTCTCAAAACTCCCATGTATATGGGCCACAAATGGAGCTTCCCACAAACATCAGCCACTTTCTAACGGGCCTTGGCTACGTCAGCGTTCCTATTGTCGAGGACGTTGGTAGCTTCGCTCTGCGCGGAGGAATTGTTGATGTTTTTTCTCCCGCCCACAGTCATCCTGTTCGTATCGAACTTTTTGGCGACACTATTGAGTCCCTTCGTTTTTTTGACCCCATTACACAAAGAAGCCTGCTGCCTGCCGAAGAATTTTACGTCATACCTGCAAGAGAAATTTTATATACAGATGACAACAAATCCCTGGCCACTTTGAATTTCAATAAATCAAATCTTGGTCGCGAAGTTCCCCCTGAAGAATCTTACAATATTATTCGCTCCATTAATCAAGGACATTACTTTCAAGGAATTGATTTTTTATTACCCTTTTTCTACAAAGCTTCGTCTACTCCTGTAGAGCATTTTTCTAGCCCTATTAATATTTTTTACCTTGATCCATTAGAGCTCACCCATGAATATGATAAGTCTTTTTCAGAGCTTAAAGATGAATTCGACGAAGGAACCTCGTCGTGTCTCTACCCTGACTATAAAGATCTCTTCTTAAAATACGAGGATATTAGAGCCCCCTTGGAGTCAAAAAAAATACTGCTCTCCAAGGTTTTAGTTAATGATGTTTCCTCTGAGCAAAATAATATCATTCAATGGCCCCAGTCGGCAGCAAAAGAGGTTTTAAGCGTTTTGAAAGCAAAACGTGACGATCACAAAGATTTTAACAAAGAGCTTTTCTCTCGACTGACTCGTTGGCGCGAAAACGATGGGTCTGTGTTCATTTCTTGCCCGGGCAGCATTCAAGCTCAGCGCATCGAGCACGCCCTAGATGTTATTGGATTTAAATGCTCTTATGTATTAAGCGATCAATACTTATGGCAACAATACATAGAAGAACAGAGGCGAGACTCTAAACTCATTCACATCATCTCGCGTCCTTCATTTAAAACTCTACACCTTATAAATGAAAATATTATTTTTTTAAAAGATGATGACATCCTTGGACACAAGCGGGGTCGGCGATCTTATAAAGAGACGGGCACTCTTCAACAAAGAACTCGGGCGCTCAGCTTTGGAGAGCTGAAAATTGATGACTTTGTTGTTCATAAACTGCATGGGATTGGCATTTACAAGGGCCTAAAGGTAATGGCCATTGGGGGTGTTGATTCTGAGTTTATTGAGCTCGAGTACAGAGGCGGCGATAAGCTTTATATGCCTGTTTATCGGGTCGGCCAAATCCAAAAGTACTCGGGGCCGTCATCAACTCAGCTGATTGATCGACTCGGAGGCTCGTCATGGGCCAAGACTCAAACAAAAGTGAGACATCACTTAAGGGATGTGGCCGGCGAGCTTCTTAGGCTCTACGCTATTCGTGCGGAAATTAAAAAGCCTGCTTTTTCGCCCCCTGATGAAGACTATTACTCTTTTGAAAACTCCTTCCCTTATGATGAGACCGATGATCAACTAAGAGCTATCTCTGATGTTCTTAGCGACATGACCTCTACAAAGCCCATGGATCGACTTGTTTGTGGCGATGTGGGTTTTGGGAAAACTGAAGTCGCCCTTAGAGCGACCTTTAAAGCCATCGAGGACAAGCGACAAGTTGCCATAATTGCCCCAACAACAATTCTTACCTTTCAGCATCTACAAACCTTTATTAAACGCTTTAAAGGCTGGCCTGTAAAAATCGGGGCACTCAATAGATTTGTGCCTAAATCAAAACAAAAAATACTCATTGAAGAACTTAAAGCCGGCGAGCTTGATATTATTATCGGAACTCACCGACTTTTTTCAAAAGACATTTCCTTTAAAAACTTAGGCCTTTTAGTTATCGATGAGGAGCAAAAATTTGGCGTCAAACACAAAGAAAAAATCAGAAACCTCAAGCAGTCTGTAGACACTCTTGCATTAAGCGCCACCCCTATACCAAGAACATTAAACTTAAGCTTAATGGGGATTCGCGATTTAAGCATTATTAATACCGCTCCTGTTGACCGTTTGCCTACCAGAACTTTTGTGACAAAGTTCAACCTTGAAACCATAAAAAAAGCGGTTCACAGTGAACTTTCTAGGGGTGGTCAAATTTTCTTTTTACATAACCGCGTGCATAGTATTTATGCCTTACATGACGAGCTCAAAGAGTTTTTGCCTAATGTTCGAATGGCTGTTGCGCACGGGCAAATGGATGAAAATGACCTTGAAAAAACTATGATTAAATTTTTTAATCACGAAATAGACCTTCTTATTTGCACTACAATTATTGAATCGGGACTGGACATACCACGAGCTAATACTATGTTTATTAATAATGCTCATCAACTGGGCCTCTCTCAGTTATATCAACTTCGTGGGCGTGTTGGCCGAAGCAAAACAAGAGCGTATTGTTACCTTCTTGTCCCCAGAGCAAAGAAACTCACTGATATTGCACAAGAGCGCTTAAAGGTAATTCAAGAGCATACAGCACTTGGCAGCGGCATTCATATTGCTCAATATGACCTAGAGCTTCGAGGTGCCGGCGATATCCTCGGCGAGGACCAGTCTGGTAACATCAATGCTGTTGGATACGAGCTTTATTTAGATTTATTACAAGAGCAAATCGCACTCCTAAAGGGCGAGGTTATTAAAGAAGATCTCGAACCAGAGATTAATTTAAATATCAAAGCCCTTATCCCTGATAACTATATTTCAGACATTCGAATCCGGCTCTCTTACTACAAGGCCCTCTGTGATATTGAGCAGGCTGAAGATATTGATAAGATCGAGGAAGAGCTTCAGGATCAATTTGGCTCGCCCCCAGAACCTGTGCTTAACCTAATGGGCATTATGTTAATAAGAAAATTTTGTAAAGACCTTTGTGTTCGTGACATTACGGCGGGAAAGGTTGGTTTGTCGTTAGTTTTTACTGAGAGCACCCCGCTCACTGTGGATAAATTTCTTAAGCTCACCCAAAGGCATGACCGAAAATACTCCCTTGCCCCTGACAATCGTTTAATCATTCGCATGAAAGAGGTTCGTTGGCCAAGGGTTTCTGAAGAGCTTCAGTTTTTAAGCTCTCTATAAAGTTTTTAATTTAGAAAGTTTATTTATTACTTTTTAAAACTCAATATTGATTCCGGTATTTAAAAACGGGTCTGTTTCAAAGTTTCTGTCCTGCTCAATGCTTGACTTAACAAACTGCCGAGCCTCTGCAAAAATATATGTGTTTTCTACACCCTTCTCCTCATAAGAAACCCTTGATGACTCTATATCTAATTTATTTAACTGAACTTGAATGCCTGCTGTAAAGTATGCCGAAACGGCGGTTCCGGCGTCTAAAGCTGAAGCCCCCTGACTCTCAGAAAAATTAATGATATATCCACCCGCTGAAAAGTAACCAACGACCAAAGGCTCGTCAAAGAGAGCATCCATCGCAAACCTAAATCCCACTCTAATGGGTGTCATAGATAGTGTCGTGGTCGTGTCTAATGAGCTTGCAGAGCTGGATCCAACGCCCAGCTCTAGCCCTAGTGAGAAGAAGGAGTAGTTTCGCTTATATATATATTGTACCTCTGTTATGGGCTGGTCTTCGTCACCATATACAGTCAAATAATCAAATCCAGAAAAGTTAGGCTCATAGTTATCTGGTCGATAAAAGCCATATCCAATTTGAAAGCTTGATCCCCATTTTTTACGTCGATTTTTATAAGGTATGAGTCTGTATACCCCGTCATCAACAACTTTTTGAACCTTTAGTGGCTCAACAATTACGTATTCGCCACTTTGGTCGAGGTACTCTATTTCACTCTGTACCGACCTCTCTACACTTTGAACTGGCTCATCATCAATATTTTCAGAAACCTTAGCGTTTGCCTTTAAAAAACTCGCATTCAATGCCAAGATATATATGAAGATTAAAATTTTACTTTTGGATGTCATGATTTTTATTTTAAATCTGTTTTCACATTTAAACACTCAAATACGCATTTTTTGCGGCTTTCATCTAGTGCGTGTCTTAATATGCTTAGTTCTCCCCCTCGTTGCGGAGGCCTCATGGACCTCTGCTTCAGCGGATAAACGCGTCACTCAAATTATTGATTCTTTAACCTTAGAGCAAAAAATAGGACAACTTTTTGTTTTTGGGTTTTCTGGCAAAGATTTTAATTTGCAAACAGCAGAAAAAATCACTCGCCTTCATGCTGGATCCTTAATTTTGTTTAAGCGAAACATTGGACATGTTAATCAGATATACAAATTAAATCACGATATTCAACGCCTCTCTCAAAAAACCAACAAGCTGCCTATGATTTTAATGATTGATCAAGAGGGCGGCATGGTTTCAAGAATTAAAACTTCGCCCACCTCCCCTAGCGCCCTCTCTCTTGGTGAAACCAATGATCTTGTATTGATAGAGAAGGTGGGGTCCGTTTCTGGTAAAATTTTAAAACGTCTTGGGTTTAATCTAAACCTGGCCCCTGTCACTGACTTATCAAACCCGAAAAAAGTTAACTTTATCGGCAATCGCTCTTTTGGTAACCACCCCAGAAGCGTTTATCGTAAGGCTCGTGCTTTTGCGCTTGGACTCCTAAAAAATGGTATAATACCAACCTTTAAACACTTCCCTGGTCATGGTGGCATTACTGATGATAGTCATAAATTGTTGCCCGTTAAAAACCTCTCTCTTTCACGACTTGAACAAAGAGATGCCCTGCCTTTTAAACTATTAGCCCGGTCAAAACTACCATCAGCTATTATGACGGCTCACATAAATTTTCCACAAATAGATCCCAGGGGCGTGCCCGCAACCTTTTCTAAAAATCTCATACAAAATACGCTTATAAATAAATATGGCTATGAGGGTTTAATAATAACAGATGATTTAGAAATGAATGGTGCTGATGGTTCTTTATCTCCAGGTCAACGTGCCATGAAAGCCCTTTTAGCCGGGGCCGATCAGCTAATGGTCGCATGGACGGCAAAAGTCCAATCGCGCGCCTACCGGTTTGTTTTACAAAAAGCTCGCGAGGGGAGCCTCTCCCTTGATCGCGTTCACTCGTCTTTAAGAAAAATAATTAAATACAAGCTTCTCTATGCACAGCCGCCTCGATCATTAAATAAATTGGCTTTAAAAAGTGATATTAAGCAGCTTAAAACACTTTCTAAGAAAATTTCTCACATCAATTTTTTTAAGTCTATTACCTGGAACAGCAAGCCTTTTTTAAATAAAAAAACTAGGCTTTTTATCTACTCTTCATCACACAAGTTTTATAATCAATTTAAACAGTTTCGGTTCAAAGGCGCTAAATATGTTCCTCTTAAAAACGGAGCGTTGCCAAACTTTAAATTTCTTCGAGAAAAGAATACCCTTGGCATATTTTATGTCACAGGCTCCGGGACTGCGAGAATTTTAAATTCGACCCCAGACTTAATTAAAAAGCGACTCATTGTTGTGAATGCGACCTACCCAGGAATTATTAAAAGCCCTAAGAGGTTTTTAGCCCTTAGCCATATTAACCATAAAAACTTTAACTCGGCATCGTGGATTAGCAGCAACCTTATTGGCGCGGCCTCCCTGTGGCATAGCAGCAATAAGGCCGACACCCCTGCTCGCTCCCTTGCAAAGAAAAAATAATTGCACCTGAGAAATTTAATATAATAATTTTAAATAGATTTATACTCAAATGGCTTTTTATTTTTTGGCGCCACTTTCCTCTGAAGCCAACTTTCTTAAGCGTGCACGCTTTACTTTGCGTTGAAGCTTTTCCATTTCGACAAGTGTGATGTCCCCTGTGGCTAATTTTTTTTCTGCCTCAGTTATGGCCTTTGAGGCCCGAGATAAATCAATTTCAAATGGCTCTTCAGCCGTTTCAGAAAGAATATTCACTGAACTCGGGGTGACCTCTAAATAACCCCACGAAATAACTACCTTTTTATACTCAGAGGAGCCCTTTAGTTTATACTTAAGTACTCCTGTATCAAGCGTTGAAATAAGAGGCGCATGGCCCGGTAAAATGCCCAGCTCACCTCTAAACGCCGGGGCAAGGACCTCGTCAATTTCTGCATTAATAAGTATTTTCTTTGTCGGTGTAACAATATTTAAACGCATATTTGTCCTCTTAATGATAGCTCGTGCTTATGCCGGGCTATCATTACTTAATTTATAAAGTTTTTGCCTTTTCTAAAACCTCTTCAATGCCTCCAACTAAATAAAATGCCTGCTCGGGCACGTCATCATGCTTTCCATCTAAGATTTCCTTAAACCCTCTGACGGTGTCTTTAACATCAACAAATTTACCCGGAGTTCCTGTAAAGGTTTCAGCCACAAAAAATGGTTGCGAAAGAAACTTCTGCACCTTACGGGCTCTCATAACAATAAGTCTGTCTTCGTCGCTAAGTTCGTCCATTCCTAAAATCGCAATAATGTCTTGTAGCTCTCTGTAGCGCTGTAATAACTCTTGCACACTACGAGCTGTATCATAGTGATCTTCGCCAACTACGTCGGGGTCTAAAATACGAGAAGAGGAGTCGAGCGGATGCACGGCTGGATAAATACCCATTGCCGCAATATCACGGTCTAAGTTTGTCGTGGCATCTAAGTGAGTAAATGTTGTTGCCGGGGCCGGATCGGTATAATCATCAGCCGGCACATAAACGGCCTGCACCGAAGTTATAGAGCCTTTGTTTGTAGATGTGATTCTCTCCTGGAGAGTTCCCATCTCTGTCCCAAGTGTTGGTTGATAACCCACCGCTGAGGGTATTCGACCAAGAAGAGCAGAAACCTCTGCCCCGGCTTGAGTAAACCTAAAGATATTATCTACAAAAAATAAAACATCCTGTCCTTGCACATCACGAAAATATTCAGCAATTGTCAGGCCCGTAAGTGCCACCCGTGCGCGAGCTCCCGGAGGCTCGTTCATTTGCCCGTATACAAGAGCTGTTTTATCAATAACGCCAGACTCTTTCATCTCCATATAAAGATCGTTGCCTTCACGTGTTCTCTCTCCCACGCCCGCAAATACAGAATAGCCCCCATGCTCAGTACCAATGTTTCGAATGAGCTCCATAATTAAAACAGTTTTGCCCACTCCGGCGCCGCCGAATAAACCAATTTTACCACCCTTCATATAAGGGGCTAATAAGTCCACAACCTTAATACCAGTAACTAATATTTCAGCACTGATAGCTTGATCTTCAAATCTTGGAGAAGTCCTGTGTATAGGCCAAATCTCTTTTGCGTTTACGTCTCCGGCCTCATCAACAGGGTCACCTGTAACGTTTAATATTCTGCCTAAAACTTCATTACCAACAGGGGTAGATATCATAGCCCCCGTATCTAAAACCTCTTGGCCTCTAATTAATCCGTCTGATGTGTCCATGGCAATAGCTCTTAAAAGTCCATTACCTAAATGTTGTGCCACCTCTAGGGTTAAGTTCCATTGCTGATCATTAATCGCGGCATTTGTTACCTTAAGGGCTGTGAAAATCGAAGGTAATTCGCCCTCAAATTCAACGTCAATAACTGGTCCCATAACTTGTTTAATTTTGCCATTTGCCATTATTCGTTTTCTCCTACCTAGTGTGTTTTAAAATTAAAGTTCTATACCGACTCAGCGCCACTGATGATTTCTGTTAACTCTGTTGTTATGGCCTCTTGTCGAACTCTGTTATATGTTAATGTCATTTTATCTATCATTTCGCCAGCGTTTCTCGTTGAGTTATCCATGGCGGTCATACGGGCCCCATGCTCAGCCGAAACACTTTCACTTAAGCATCTAAAAACTTGAGTTGAAAAATGTTTGTCTAAAAGGCCCTCTATCATCGCCTCTGGTGCGGGCTCAAATATAATATCCTTTGCAAAACTATGCTCTTCAGAGTCAATTTGAGAGTATGTAATATCGACAGGCAATAATTTTTCAGACGTCAAATCTTGTGAAATTGCTGATTTAAACTCATTATATATAAATCGCACTTCATCATAATCCCCTTTAGTAAAAAATTCTTTTATTCTAAGGGCCATGTCTTCTGCCATTGAATAAGAGATCTCTTTAGCCAGGTTTAATATGGTCTCTGTACCTTTAACCCCTCTGGTTCTAAAAAACTCGGAGCCTCTCTTTCCAATAAAGAGCAAATCGAGCGCTTCATACTTTTCTTTATTCTCTTGATAGTATTTATACGCATACTTATTAATACTAGAGTTGAAGCTGCCGCACAGGCCCCTGTCGCTCGTCACAATAACAAGTAATATTTTTTTAGACTCACCTTTTTGATCTAGCAACGGGTGCGAAACTCGGTGAGAAACAACAATATCTGCAATCGCTGTTCTTAATCCCATAGAGTAAGGGCGCAAATTAACAATGCGATCTTGAGCCCTTTTAAGCTTTGCTGCCGAAACCATTTTCATAGCTTGCGTAATTTTTTGCGTGTTTTTTACACTCGCAATTCTTTTTCGTATATTAGCTAAACCTGCCATATCACCTACGCCTTAAAAATTGCTTTGAACTCTTCTAGGGCTGCCTTAAGTGGAGTTTTCACCTCATCTTTAAGGGCCTTTTCTTTTTCAATTTTTTCTAATACTGATTTGTGTTTAGATCTCATGAATTCAAAAAGTTCTGCTTCATAACGAACAACTTGAGACTCATGAATTTCATCTACATAGCCATTAATAGCTGCAAAAATTAATACCACCTGCTCTTGTACTTTTAACGGTGAATACTGGGGCTGTTTAAGAGACTCTACTAAACGCTTTCCTCTTTCAAGTTGAGCTCTTGTTGTAGGGTCTAAGTCAGAGGCAAAAGCACTAAAGGCCTCTAGCTCTCTAAACTGAGCCAAATCAAGCTTAAGCGTTCCCGCCACCTGCTTCATGGCTTTAATTTGAGCGGCTCCGCCCACTCGAGAAACTGAACGACCCACATCAATCGCTGGCCGAATTCCTTTGTTAAATAAATCACCTTGTAAAAATATTTGGCCATCAGTAATTGAAATTACGTTAGTTGGTATATAAGCCGAAATATCACCACCTTGGGTTTCAATAATCGGCAGGGCTGTTAATGACCCGCCACCAAGTTCATCGTTGACCTTACAGGCTCTTTCTAAAAGTCTAGAGTGAATATAAAACACATCTCCCGGAAAGGCTTCTCTGCCCGGAGGCCGTCTTAAAAGAAGTGAAAGCTGCCTATAAGCCTGCGCTTGCTTTGTTAAATCATCATAGATTATTAAAGCATGGCGCCCGGAGTCTCTAAAATATTCGGCCATTGCACACCCGGCATAAGGGGCTAAGTACTGCAATGGGGCCGGCTCTGATGCACCCGCAACAATAACTGTTGTGTAGTCCATCGCCCCGGCCTGTTTTAGTTTTTCAACCACCTGGGCAACTGTTGAATTTTTTTGACCAATAGCTACATAAAAACACTGAACACCAAGGCCTTTTTGGTTAATAATTGTATCAATGGCTATGGCGGTTTTACCCGTTTGCCTGTCTCCAATAATTAATTCGCGCTGTCCACGACCAATTGGAATCATTGAGTCAATGGCCTTAATCCCTGTTTGTAGGGGCTCATGAACACTTTTTCGAGCAATAATCCCCGGGGCCTTTAGCTCAACAACTCGGTGATGCTCTGTTTTTATTTCGCCCATGCCATCAATCGGTCTTCCGAGGACATCCACAACACGACCAAGCAAGGCCTCGCCAACGGGGACTTGAACAATTTTTTTAGTTCTTTTGACCGTGTCGCCCTCTTTTATTGTTCTGTCTTCGCCGAAAATAACAACGCCCACAGAGGCTTCTTCAAGATTTAAAACCATTCCAGAAATTTCACCTGGAAACTCCACAAGCTCCCCGGCCATTACATTATCTAAGCCATGAATACGGGCCACGCCGTCACCGACAGACAATACGGTCCCTGTCTCGCTGACCTCTATAGCTTTGTTATAGTTTTGAATTTGACTCTTAATTACACTGCTGATTTCATCTGCTCTAACTTCGATATCCATAGTTAATGCGCTCTCCTGTTAATGTCTTCTTTTAATTTTCTTAAATGAGTTACTATTGTGTCATCAAATACATAGCCCCCGACTTCGGCGATAAGTCCACCGACAACACGCGGGTCACACTCGTAATGTAAAATTACTTTTTTACCGGTGACTTGTATAATTTTATCTTCTACTGCTTTTTGCTCTTCTTCAGAAAGGGGCTGGGCAGACCTAACGCTCCCCCTTGTCACTCCAAAGGCGTCATCTGTAGCCCTTTGAAAAGAAAAGATGACTTCTTCTAATAAGTTTAAACGACCCTTCTCGGCAAGCAAAAGTACAAAGCTTTTTAGATCTGAATCTGAAGAAGCCACATCTAAAGCTTTTTTTAAAACTTCTTTTTTTTGCTCAGGCCTTACTGTTTGCGAAGACATAAATCGACTAACGGAGGGGTCCTTTTTAAGGGCCGCGCTAACGCTCTTAAGTTCATTATATATTTTTTTCCGATGATCCTTTTCTGTGGCGATATCGAAAAGTGCTTTTGCGTAGCGAGAACTAACTTCTGAGACCTGCATTATTGCACCACCTGAATTTTATCCACAAAACTGTTTTGTAATTTATTAATTTGCTCTCGGGTCGCCTTTGTTTTTAAAGCCTCTTGAGCCGTATCTATAGACAGCCTCACAACTTCATCTTTTAAGTTTTGTTTAGCCTTTTCTAGCTCAACAAGTGCAGTAGCATTGGCGTCTTTTAAAACCCGATCTGATATTTCTTTGGCGTCTGAAAGTATGATGTTTTTTAACTGCAAAGCCTCTTCACGGGCGCGCTCTGCATTTGTTTTTGCCTCTTGCTCTAACTTTAATAGTTTATCGTTGAACTCTTGTTTTATTTTTTCAGCCTCATTCCGGGCCGCCTGCGCTCTTTGCATTAATTTATAAAAGTTCTCTTTGCGGCCTTTAAAAACTTCTGAAATTTTTACTTTCTTTTTTAAAATCCAAGTTAAAAGGGCCACGACAGCCAAAAAATTTATACTTTGATAAAATATTGTTTTTGTTGGCAGCGCATCTCCTGATGCTAAGGCCGCACATGACGAAAAAAATATAATTGTAATTAAAACTCTTTTCATAACTTACAAGTCCCTTACTGTAACATCTTGGTCACTATGTTCTGCGTAATTTCAGGCATCTCTGCTTTAATGGCTTTTTCAGCCCCCGCAATCTCTTGACCAATTTTTGTTCGAGTTGACTTTAAAAATTCATCGGCCTTGGTGCGCGCTGATTTAACCTGAGCATCATATTCACTTAAAGCCTGCTCCCTGGACTTATCATATATATCTTTAAAATCCTGGTTTAAAGATCGGGCTTTGTTTTCGTATTTAACTTTGAGCGCATCGGCCTCTATGAGAACACTTTCACTTTTTTGCTGATTCCCTTCGGTACAGTTAAGCCTCTCTACGTACGCCTCATAATATGGTTTAAATAATATATAATGAAGCACCGTATATGTGATTAGAAAGATCACCGCCTGATAAATCACAGTGCCATCTATACCCAGGGTACTCATCATTTTTAATGCGCCCATGTGTTTAGGTCCTTTTTAAAGTTTTCAAAAGGCAAATACCATCCTGCCCAACTGTAAGCAAGATGAGTTTTATACTATTGATGACTGATTGTGAATAAAAGAGTTCAAATACAACAGCGCATAACGGAGCTCTTTAGCCCTTTGGCATATATGAGGCGCCCTCGAAAACAACCCCTTCATCTATTTGAAGGCTTGGGGTGGTCACTGTGCCCACAAAAATTGCCGGAGGATGCATTAAAACCCTTCGACGAGCATAAACATTCCCTTTTGTGAATCCACTAATTATTACCGTATCAGCTTCAATTTGGGCCTCTACTTTGGCTCCAGCACTAATAACTAGAGTATCATTAGTAAAGATCTCTCCTGAAAAGTTGCCGCCTAGTCGAACTGTCCCCTCAAAGGTGAGGCGACCCTCAAAGGTGGCGCCGTGATCCAGAAGGGCTGTGATTTGCCCCTGTTTAATAGGCTCAGAGCTGTCTCCTCGCACGGTGGGTGGCTCCGAGTGGTCGTTTTTTTCTGGGGTCACTGTTTGCATGCGCCTTTTACCTTGTCTGAAAGTTCATTTAACTCACTGTCTGAATAGAAATATATACTCAATTTGCCCTTTCCGTCACTGTAATCAATAGAAACCTTTGTCCCCAGCACTTTTTGCAACTGCTCGGCTAAATGGTCCACGTGTCGGCCCCTGGCCTCTTGCACCTCTGAGGGTGGAAGCTTACTTATACGTGCCTTCTTAATTAGTTTTTCCGTGGCCCTAACGCTCAGTTTATCTCTAACAATTCTTAGGGCCAACTTTTTTTGCTCTCTCAAGTCTGTAATCGACAATAATACTTTTGCCTGACCCAAAAGTAGGTCTTTATGAGAGACCATTTTTTTAACCTCAGGCCCTAAATTTAAAAGCCTCAACATATTAGCTATTGTTGCTCGCTCTTTTCCCATTTTATTTGCTAACTGCTGTTGAGTTAACGAGTGAGCTCTAAGAAGGTGTCCATAGGCCTCGGCCTCTTCAATAGGGTTGAGGTCTTGGCGCTGAATGTTTTCTATGAGCGCCAGCTCAAGAACCTCTTGGTTTGATGTTTCCTTAAGAATAACAGGGACTTCATGCATCCCGGCAAGCTGAGTTGCTCGCCACCGTCTCTCCCCTGCTATAATTTCAAATTTATTTTCATTAATTTTTCGACATAAAATAGGCTGTATAACGCCTTTTTCTTTAATAGATTCGCTCAGCTCTTTAAGCGCCCCAGGGTCAAATACCTTTCTGGGCTGGTCTAGGTTTGGAAATATCTTCGCTACGTCTATTTGCCAAATCCTTGCTGTGTCCTTTATCCTCTCTCCGGACTCTTTGAACTCCGCCTTTAAGGAGGGCTCTCCCTTTTTTGACTGACTTTCAAATTGAGGGCTCACTTCTTTCTCTACATTTATGTTTTCAGTAAATATATTATTCTTTGTGTTCTCGCCAATTAAACTCCCAAGGCCCCGCCCTAGTCGCTTTTTTTTATGAATCTTTAATCCGGTAGTTTTAGACATGGGCCTCTCCCTGCTGGGCCTCGGCGGCCCTCTCTGGCGCTGTGTTTGAAGCGAGCGCTTCTTCTTCGCGCGCTTTCTCTCCATACACTCTGCGATCTAGCTCTGTGGCCAACTCTAAGTATTTTTTAGCCCCCACAGATTTTGGGTCATACCCAAATATGGACTGCCCATGGCTTGGTGCCTCCGAAAGTCGCACATTTCGAGGCACAATGGCCTCAAAAACCTTATCCCCAAAATGTGATTGAATTTCTGAAACCACCTGGTGACTGAGGTTATTTCTTTTATCAAACATCGTTAAAACAATTCCCTCGATTTTCAAAGATGGATTTAAATTCTTTTTTATAAGCCCCGCTGTGTTTAAAAGCTGACTTAAGCCCTCAAGGGCATAGTACTCACATTGAAGCGGCACTAAAAATGTGTCCGCAGCACTCAGGGCGTTAATGGTGAGTAAGCCTAGCGAGGGGGGGCAATCTATTAATATATAGTCATATTCGCTAGTTATGGTTTCAATCTCAGACTTAAGTCTGTACTCACGATTGGGCATCTCAACAAGCTCTATTTCGGCCCCAACGAGGTCAGGGTTTGCCGCCACTATATATAGGTTGTCTGTCCCCGTTTTTTGTACGGTTTCTTTTATTGCCCGCTCTCCAATAAGGGCGTGATAAGCATTGCCCTCTTGGTTTTCATATCTTTTAACGCCAAGCCCGCTAGATGCATTGCCTTGAGGGTCCATATCTATAATAAGAACCCTTCGGCCCATCTCGGCCAGCCCCGCGGCCAAATTAACTGATGTAGTTGTTTTTCCAACCCCGCCCTTTTGGTTGGCTATACAAATGACTCTGGCCATGGTTATCCCCTAAATTTTTATTGTTATTCTGCCGATGTTCCATGTGGAACAACAAGGTAGACTTAAAAAATGCATTCAATTTGGAAATTATACAAGCCTTTATTGTGTACCCTGCTTATAATATTTATAAGCGGCTGCGAAAAACGGGATCCAAACCCTGAGTTGCGCGACCCCATTTACAGAGACCTTATAAAAACACAAAAAGATTACTCGACGAGGCTTGCCGGGGCAAATGCACTGCTCGTTCAGGCCAATCGTGACCTCGAACGCGCCTCGGCCCGCTCTTTATCCAGAAAAGCCGCCACAAGAACCATCTCAAAAACAAAAAAAATAATTGCTAAGCTGACCCAAGCCAGCAAATATTACGAAATAAGGGCCAAAAGACGATTTGTTGAGGCCCGGCGTAGCTACAAAGCCTCGCTTATAAACCGCACTTCGTGGCCAAACCCCGACGAGTACCGGGCCTATCAAGCCAACAAGAGCCTCCGAGAGGCTCCTCTTAACTGGAACATGCGTGTTCCAAAGCTTTTTAAGAAAAGTCCGAACTATACACCCGCACATAAGATAAAAAATAAAGAGGCCGAAGAAATCTAGGCTTATTAGGCTATGTTCCACGTGGAACAGTGTGCATGAGTACTCATTTACCTTCGCCAAGGGCAAAGGGGATAGTCATGACTAATCTTTTTTGCTCTTAATAATATATTTTTTAGTCCGTGAATCGGGCAGGGCGTACTCTCCAATAAGCTCGTTGGCCCAAAGAGAACAAACCTGCACAGGCGCATTTGACAACTCAAGGGACCAGCTCTCATTTTTAAGATGAAAGTACTCTCCACCAGAGGCAATAACCTTTCGGGTCATAATAAGCGCATTCCCAAGAGGGGCAAAGGCCCTTGAGACGGCACACTCTATGAGTCCCTCATCAAGCTCCTCAACCTTTTGATTGATGGAGATACAGTTTTTTAAGCCCAGTCGACTTGAGACAATTTTTAAAAATTCAGATTTTCTCTCATCTTTATCCACCAGGAAAAACTTTCTCTCTGGCGAAAGTATGGCCATAATAATGCCCGGAAACCCATTGCCAGAGCCAATATCATATATATTTTGAGACTCCGTTGAACTTAAAATCAGCCTTGCGGCCAAGATACAGTCTGCGAAATGAATCTCGTCAGCGCACTGCGTCGTTGCGGAGGAGACAAGGTTAAGGTTTGCGTTAAATCGAAGCAGCTCTTTATGGAAAGTTTCCAGCTGAGAGAGCTCAACAGGGGAAAAGTCTTTAAACCACGCGGGAACTCTCCAAAGCGGGCCGCCGTCCTCAGGTAAAGCTTGGCTGTTCGGGCTTTTGCTGACTTCTTGATCGCGATACTCTCCCACTAGTTCTCCTATGGCCCTCGGAGGCCCTTCCTTTTAAATACACTAAAATTGCCTGAATGGCTGACGGGTTTACCCCACTAATTCTCTGTGCCTGCCCCAAGTTAATGGGCCTAATTTGACTCAGCTTTTCTTTCTCTTCTTGGGAGAGCCCGCTAATATTGTGATACTTAATATCGGCAGAGAGTGCCATCTGTTCAAGTCTTTTTGCTTGATCAATTAAAACATTTTGTCTTTTAATATACCCCTCATATTTAATTTCAATTTCAACGGGGTCATAAATTAAATCATCATCTCCAGCATCAACCCCAAAAGACAATAAGTCACAACAAGACACCTCCTTGCGCCGCAGTAAAGTGCTTAAATTAATGGGCTTTGTTATATCAGGGGTGCCAATCTTGGCGAGCCTGATTGATGTCTCATTATTTGGAACTATTTGTGTGCTGGTCAGTTTATGCAGTAGGGATTTTCTGGAGCCCAGGATGGCCTGAACCCTTTGATACCTCTGAGCGCATAAGGACCCTAGCTGATGTCCAATTTCACTTAAACGATCAAGCGCGTTATCCTCTCTGAGCACTAGACGATATTCAGCACGAGACGTCATCATTCTATAGGGCTCTCGCGCCCCCTTGGTCACAAGGTCATCTACCAAAACACCCATATAAGCTTGATCGCGGCGTAAGATAAAGGGCGACTGCTCTCTGATTTTTAAAACAGCATTTACGCCAGCAATTAAACCTTGAGCCGCCGCCTCTTCGTAACCGCTTGTACCGTTAATTTGCCCGGCCAAATAAAGACTCTCTATTTTTCGTGACTCTAGTGTGTGATTTATTTCTTGAGGGTTCAAAGAGTCATATTCAACCGCATAACCAGGCATGTGCATTTCAACATTCTCCAGGCCGGGGATGGTTTTTAAAAACTCATACTGAACGCTCTCTGGCAAACTCGTACTGATTCCCTGTAAATATATTGAATCTGTCTTTAGACCCTCGGGCTCCAAAAAGGTTTGATGGCTGTCCTTATCTGAGAAGCGGGTGATTTTGTCCTCAATACTCGGGCAATACCTTGGCCCCAGCCCCTCAATTTGGCCCGAAAACATGGGCGACTTATTTAAATTGTTCCTAATAATTTCATGTGTGCGCTCGTTCGTATGAGTAATAAAACAGGGGAGAACAGGGTTTTTCATTTTTGGCTCACTAATAAAACTAAACGGCATAAATGTTTTATCGCCGTATTGAGGGCTCGTTTTAGACCAATCAATAGATTGTTTTTTTAACCTTGGGGGCGTTCCTGTTTTTAACCTCATCACATCAAAACCAAAATTTTTCAGTTGCTCTGAAATTCCCAAGGTGGACTTGTCCCCAACGCGCCCGCCAGTCTTTTTTTCAGAACCAATATACATAATGGCTCTCATAAAAGTACCAGTTGTCAAAATCACTGACCTCGAAGTCACTCGAGAGCCATCCTCCAAAAAAACTCCAGAACAACGATCTTTATCAAAAATTAAACTCTGCACCTCTGCACTTAAAACAGAAAGGTTAGGGTGGTTGAGCAAAAATGATCCCATGTACGAAGCATACAAATCTTTATCACACTGGGCGCGCGACCCCCTTACAGCAGGGCCTTTTCTGGCATTTAACCTCTTAAATTGAACACAAGAGGCGTCCGCAGCTCGGCCCATTTCACCGCCCAGCGCGTCAATTTCTTTTACCATATGCCCCTTAGCAAGCCCTCCAATAGAGGGGTTGCAGCTCATATATCCAATTCGATCTAAATTTAAAGTAATAACCAGGGTCTTCGCCCCCATACGCGCGCATACGCTTGAGGCCTCAACCCCTGCGTGACCGGCACCAACCACAATGACATCATAATCAAAACTCAAACCTGCGCCTCTTGACGTTAACTGTATGTTAACTATGCGAATTTATTTACCTAAGCAAAACTCTTTAAAAACTCTATCCATAACTTGGTCATTAAACTCATGCCCTAAAATCTCATGAACACACTTAAGGGCCTCTTGTAAATCAAGAGCAATAAGCTCCGGACTACCACCGTCTTTTAAATGCGTATCTGCTGAAAGACATAGGTCTCTCGACTCAGTTAATAACTCAAAATGCCTACTTTGTGAAAGCAATGCTGAGCTTTCTGAAAACTCTTTACTGACCAGGCCATGAATATGCTCAGATAAGGCTTGCATACCCAAGCCCTCCTTAGCAGAAACCCTCAATAGCGACGAATATTCAAAATAGCTATTTAATTCTGAGGCCTTACCTCTTATTGGCTCATGCGGCAGGGCGCACAACAAAAGCTCCTCATTTGAATACTCAGAATACTCACTGCTTTGTATGTCCACCTTGTTGCAAACAAAAGTAACACTTTTATTTTTAAGATTCTTAAATATTTTCTCGTCAACTTGGGCTTTTAGCGGCCCCGAAAGGTCTAAGGCAATGAAAACATGATCCACGTCCTCTAAAACACTATGGGCTCGCTTAATGCCTATTTCTTCAACAATGTCTTTGGCCTCTCGAATCCCCGCAGTATCAATAAACTCAACAATCTGACCCCCAAAAGAGGCCTTGGCCTCTATAAAATCACGGGTAGTACCTGGGAGGTCTGTTACAATGGCCTTCTCCTCGCCCAAAAGACAATTTAATAGGGTCGACTTGCCTACGTTGGGTGCCCCCACAATGGCCACTCTAAACCCATTATTTAAAATTCGCCCCTGCTTATATGTCATTAAAAGGGCGTTCATCTTTAAAATAGTTTTTGTTACTAGCTCTAAAAGTTGCTGTGAAGATTTAATTTCAATGTCTTCTGCTGCAAAATCAATATTTGCTTCTATATGTGCCAAGGTAAAAGTTAAGTCCTCTACAACCAATGATAGTTCGGTAGACAGGGCCCCTTTTAGTTGTCTTAACGATAGTTGAGATGCTTTTTTGCTCTCAGACTCTATTAAGCTTAACACACTCTCGGCCTGAACTAAGTCAATGCGTCCATTTGAAAACGCTCTATAAGTAAATTCACCTTTTTGTGCTAACCGAGCGCCAGCACAAATAAGCTCCGCAATAATTTGAGAACAAATAATGGGGCTTCCATGACAAGAAACTTCAATAGTCTCTTCGCCGGTAAAAGACCGGTCCTTAGAGAAATATGAAACAAGCACTTCATCAATAGACTCTTTAGACTTAAGGTCACAAAAAAAACCGTAGTAAACATTATGACTTTTCGGCGTTTCTGGCAAAAAATCACAAAGGCACCTGGCTATTTCGCAAGCTCTTGTTCCGCTGAGTCGAATGACGCTAATCCCACCTATTCCAGGTGGGGTAGCGACAGCACAAATTGTATCTTTATCTCGTTCTAAACTAAACAAATAGAACCTCTAATTACGGGCACTTTCTCTTTGGTCTTTTTTGGTGCTAACTGGGAAAATTTTTATCTTTTTATAAAGCCCATCTCCAACTGACTGACTTTTTACTCTTTCATCGTCAGCCAAGCATTGGTGTACTACTTTTCTGTCCTTGGGGGGGAGAGCTCTAAAATATACCGGCTTTTCTTTTTTTAAAACAATGTCTCTTAGCTTTTCAGCAAGGGCTCTTAGGGCCGAATTTGCATCTTCTCTAAATCCATCACAATCAACAGATAACATAAATTTTTCTTCTGGCATTTGGTGCTGAATAACACGAGTTGCAAACAGCTGTATAGAGTCTAGCAACTGTCCGTCTCTTTCTTTTAATAGCTCCTCGTCTTCACCAAACAGCTCCACGTCAATATGCTTTGTCTCGTCATTAAAACTAATCTCATAAGACAAATCAAAGTTTCCGCCCTCAATTAATCCTAAAACAGCGTCTTCAACTAAATCGTCAATAGAGCTATTAGCCTTTTTGCTTTTACCGAATATTTTCCCTAGTATGCCTGTCATATGTACCTCCTAGTTTGTAGTCACCACTTGAGCCGTTGCTTGTGGCGAGCGATCTCTCATTAAATACTGTTGAATAATACCAAATAAACCACTAATGAAAAAATAAAGGGTTAGGCCACTTGGCAAAGACAACATTATAAACGTAAACATAATCGGCATAAACATCATTATTTTTGCCTGTGTTGGGTCCATCGTTGATGGGGTCATTTTCATTTGAAAAAACATAGTAATACCCATTAAAATGGGGAGAACATAGTAAGGATCCGACAAACTCAAATCACCAACCCATAATGCAAAGGGAGCCTGATAAAGCTCGATACTTTGCCCTATAACCTGATAGAGGGCAAAAAACACTGGTATTTGCAGAAGCATTGGCAAGCATCCGCTCAGTGGATTAATTTTATTGGTTTTATAAAGTTCAATCATTTTTTGATTTTGCATTTGTGGATCGTCTTTATACTTGGCCTTCAATTCTTTTAACAGGGGTCCCACTTTTTGCATGTTTTTCATCGACTTGTGAGAAACCAAGTGCAATGGCAGCATCAAAAACCTCACAAGAATAGTTAGCAAAACAATTGCAGCCCCCCAGTTACCCGCCAAGGCGTGAAACCATTTTAATAGCGAAAGCAATGGGCGAGCTAAAAAACTAAAAAAACCATAATCTATAGCTCCTAAAAGTTGAACATCAACAGCCTCTAAAACCTCTAAAACTTTAGGGCCCAAATAAGAAATATATTGAACCTCATAACTTTGAGTTCTAGAAATAACCGGGTAGTTTACAGTAACTAAGGCTTTCGCATACTCATCGTCTGCATCCCTGTTATACACAGATGAAACAATGCTCAGGTCGGGTAACATTTTAGATCTGTCCACAAAGGCTTGGGTGAAGTACTGGTCCCCCAAGGAGGCCGCAGAGACTCTCGTATATTTTTCATTTAAGTCTGTACTGCTGTCTATGTTTTCTCTGTCATCGCTTGATCCAAGAGAAACAAACAATTGATATAGGTCAAATCTTGACCCCGGCAAAAAACCTGTACTTTCAGGCTTGTGAACAGCAGAGAGAATAAATGTTTTAATTCCATCAAATGAATCCACAAGTTTATCCACGGTAACGATAACATTAATTTTATATAGCGTCGGTTCAATGTTATAAACTTTTGTTATTTTTATCCCTTTATAAAGGGCCACACCCTTAAACTTTTTTTCAGACACTTGTTCTAAATTAAAATAAAGGGGCTCCCTTCGTCCAATAAGTGATGTTTCAAAGGGCAGTTGATCTGACATAAACCCAATTTGCTTAAATTTATTCTCACGGTCTCTGTATTTTCCTAATTTGACATCCTTAAGTCCCATACCTTTAGACGAAATTTTGAAGCTGAATACTTCACTATTAAACTCTAATGTTTGCTCTACTTTTGAAATTGAATTTTGACTTTCTGCTGTTGGAGCTATTATTTTTTTCTGAGAATCTGCTTTAATGACTTCTCTTTCATTTTTTGCTTCTGCTGTTCTTTCTTCATTAGCGATAGGTTGTTCGGTGTTTTGAGGGTACTTTTTCGTTAAATAAGAACTATAGAGCATGAAAACAACAGCTGACAAAACAATGGCCAATACCGTCTTGGGGTCTAAAAAGTTTTGTTTATTTTGCATAACTATCCTCTTTTAATTTTAACTCCGGTACCGGGTCATAACCACAACAACTAAAGGGGTGGCATCGACAAATCCTTAAAAAAATTAAATATGTAGCTTTAATGCTACTGTGCTTTTTAAGTGCTGTTTGAGCGTAAGATGAACAAGAGGGGTAAAAACGACAATTTCCACCCAAAATTCCAGATAAAAATACTCTATAAAAGTGAATAAAAAATAATAAGACAGCTCTTAGCATCGAACTATACATTTTTTTCTATCCTAAGTACGGCTTTATCAAGTTTTGATTTAAGTTCAGCATACGTCATGTTTTTATAAAAAATTTTATCCCTCTTTTTTGTGAAAATTATATTAATATCAGCACCTTTGTTGTCTTTAAAAACAGGCTTTTTATTCTTAAAATACACCCGGCACCATTTTTTGAGTCTATTTCTAACAACAGCATTTCCAACATACTTGGGAGCCGTCCAACCAAACCTAAAAACACACAGAGATTTTGTTTTATAATTAACCACAATCCAATCACACGGATATAGTCGTTGACCTTCTTGCTTTAGACTAATGAACTCTGAACGTCTTTTTAGGGATATTAACGGATTATTTGCCACCCGTTGTTACCGTAAGGCGCTTTCTGCCTTTAGCACGACGACGAGAAATAACTTGCTGACCATCTTTTGTGGCCATTCTTGAACGAAAACCATGAGTATTTTTTCTTCTTCTATTGCTTGGCTGATATGTGCGCTTCATAACTATTAACTCCAGAGTGTTTATTACTCATTACGACTTTATTTTACGTCTATAAATTTCAAGCCTCTTTTGCCTGATGCGACACATACAATCATATCCACACTAAGACGTCAAGATGTTGAATTTTTAGTCTGCCTATGCTACCCATCGAGAACTTATCCACATAATCACAGTTTGCGGCAAAAAAAGACTATCAGGGGGCTCTTTAGTGATTGATTCTCAGCAATTTTGGACAAAGGTTAAATCCAGCCTTAATGGAAAAAATTCAAAAAATAAGCCCCTTCAAATGTGGTTTGAGCCGACAACGCTCCTTTCTATTGAACACCGTAACCACGGAAAGTGTTTTCGCATTGGTGTTCCGACGGAACTCCATAAATATTGGATATCAGAAAATCTATTCGACCGTATTTGTATCGAAATATCCGCTCTATATAATTACCCCTTTGAAATAGAAATGGTGGTCACCGGAGAGAGTGCTGAAGGGTATGAAGAGCCCAAAGACTATCAGCCAGACCTCTTTCAATCCGCCCAGCAGCGCCAAATGAAAGGCCCTGAGAGCTCACAAAAAAATAGATCTAACCATGAGGCCAAGGCCGCAATCCAAGGTCACCAAAAGCGAGATACCCTTAACCCGGACTACACCTTTTCAACCTTTGTTGTGGGGCGAAATAATGAGTTTGCGCACGCCGCATCATTTAATATTGCCGATAACCCTGGGGCTGAAAATTATAACCCACTTTTTATTTGTGGACCCACTGGCATGGGGAAAACACATCTTTTAAATGCTGTTGGAAACCAAATTAAATGCTCTCATCCACACCTTCGCATACTATATATATCGGCCGAACGCTTTTTAAACGAGTGTATTTCTAATATTCGAAGAAACCAAATGGATAAGTTTCGTATGCGATTTAGGGAAAGTTGTGAAATTCTTTTAATGGATGATATCCAAATACTTGGTCGAGGAGAGGCCGTACAAGAAGAATTTTTCCACACACTCGATGATTTTCTTGAAAAGGGGCGACAAGTTGTTGTCGCCAGCGACAGAATGCCTAAGGATATTAAAGGTCTTGAAGAGCGTATTAGAACCCGTCTTGAATGGGGTTTAATTGCGGATATTCAAATGCCTGATATAGAAACTCGAGTGGCTATACTTAGATATAAAGCTGAAAGAAAAAAAATGCGTCTTTCAAGCGAGGTTATCAATCATATTGCTCGTATTTCAAAACGATCAATCCGTGAGCTTGAGGGTAATTTAAATAAAGTTAAAATGTTTTCTGAATTGCAAGGTTTAGAGATTAACTTACAGTTAGTTAAAAATGTGCTCTCGACTCATGATGATTCAATATCTATAACTGTCGAAGAAATACAAAAATTAGTTTCTCGACATTATGATGTTCGAATTAGTGATTTAAACTCTAAAATCCGTAGAAAACCGATTGTTACAGCAAGACAAGTGGGTATGTATTTAATTAAAAAACATCTTGATAAATCTCTGGTTGAAATTGGTAGAGCCTTTGGTGGTCGCGATCACACCACAGTAATTAATGCGCTGCAAAGAATAAAGTCTCAACAGGCTGAAAACTTGGATTTAAAGAGAGATATCGAGGAGTTAGATGGTCGAATCCACAATATCACAGGGTTGTGAGTTGTGGATGTGGATAACCGTATGTACAACCTTGTGAGCGAAATGGGGAAAGTGAGTTGTCAACATTTTAGCCGACTTAGCCCTTTACTTTTACGGTGGTTTATCCACGGGGTTTGTTTAGTAAATTTAACTAGTTAGGGGGAAATATCAGTTATCAACGCCCCTACTACTACTACTAGTTTAAATATATAATTATTAATAGATATATAAGGGGTAATTTAAGATGAAAGTAAAAATAAATAAAAATAACTTTTCAACGATATTAGCGCGCTCACAAAACATCGTTGAAAAGCGAAATACAATGCCTGTTTTAGTAAATGTATTGTTAGAAGTTAAAGATAATTATTTAAAAATATTTTCAACAGACCTCGAAATAAGTTTAACAGATAATATACCCGTAGATGTTATTGAGCCCGGCAAGGTTGCTGTTAACGCAAAGAACTTATTTAATATTATCAAAGAACTTCCTGATGGGGATATCCTTCTGGAAAAGCAATCTAACAATTGGTTAAAGATTTTAAAAGATAACTCCGAATTTAATATTGTTGGTATCAGTCCTGATGAATACCCAGTGTTTCCCACATACAACACTTCAAACTTTATGGTCTTAGATTCAAATTTCTTTTCTGAAATGATTGAAAAAACAATTTACAGTGTTTCTAATGATGAAACCAGATATCACTTAAATGGTGTTTACTTTGAGGTTAAGTCTGAGAAAAATAAAAATATAACTTACAGGATGGTAGCTACAGACGGACACAGACTTAGCCTTATAGACAGAAAAGGGGAAAAGTCTGTTGATAGCTTTAGTAACCAAGGTGTGATTATACCAAGAAAAGGTTTACATGAGCTTAGAAAGTTACTTGATGGTGTAGATGGAACTTTTGAAATGGCAATAGAAGGGTCTCAACTTATAATTAAACATAATTCTACTATTTTAATGATTCGACTCATTGAGGGTAAGTACCCGAATTATAAACAGCTTATTCCACATAATTTAAAACAAAAAGTATTAATGAACAGAGAGTTATTAGTGAACTCACTTAAAAGAGTATCACTTCTTTCAAATCAAAAATCTAAAGGTGTGACCTTTAAATTAACTAAGGGTAAAATAGAAGTTTCATCAAACAACCCAGAATTAGGCGATGCAAAAGAGCAACTGGATATAGATTATAGCGGTGATGAAATTAAAATTGGATTTAATGCTAAATATTTATTAGATGTTCTTAACAGTATTGATGAAGAAAATATAAGTTTAGAGATAAATGATCAGTCCTCACCGGGGCTGATGAAACCAAGTAAAGACACAGACTACACATGTGTTGTTATGCCAATGCGAATTTAATGCATATAGAAGAAATAAATTTATATAATTTTAGAAACTTTTCTAAA
>JAUVAX010000006.1 GCA_030591685.1 Pseudobdellovibrionaceae bacterium
AGATTTCTTGTCTTAGTCTACACCATGTTAAAGGTAAGAATATGAATATATCTTTAAAAGGTGCTGATGGTAAAGTGCATGCCAGAGAGGTCAACTTTAGAACCAATGAAGATTTCTCTGATATGCTTGCCTTCGAGATCTTTGGATCTCGCGGAAATATGGGATGCACTTTTGGTTCAATTTACGAGGAGATTTCCCCCTCTTTTAGTTACCCAATGTGGAACTCAAATGAAACGGACCCTCATTCAACGATGATGTTTAGAGCTTTGGCTCAGGCGAGTCGCTCTTCTAAACCACTCCCCAAAAGCTGTGGTAAATTTATGAAGGAGAGTAAAATTACAGAATTCAAAAATTGTACCCATTGAAATATAAGCTCAAGTGCCTGGTGCTGGGCTTAATTACAAGGGTTTTCGGAGGAGGTTTGTTTGAGTACTTCAAGCATCTCACCTGCACACTGGGGGACAAAAGAGTAATACAATCGACCTCCTTTGATTTTATTAAGGTGCCTTTTTAAAGCCCCTCTTTCAAAAGCTGGGCATCCATAGCTACGCCCCATAATAGGGGCGTGTTTGGTGTTGTAGGTGGCCTCATGCATAACAACTCCTTGCGCCCTTGAGAGTTCATTTACAAAAGGTGAGAGGCCGTCCAGGCGCACCCCGTTGTGCTCACTGACGGCCAGCGGGAACCAATGGTGCCGCCCCTCAGGGCGATTTTCTTTTTTATGAGAGGCGGATATATATAACTCTGCTGTTTTAAAAAAGCCGGCACGAGTGAGGTTTTCTTGGTTGTGCTTAGGGCCCCTGTTGTACTGAAACCTATTTTTATTAATACGCTCAAGGCTAGGTTTTGATATGCGGCAGTTTTTAAAATGACCATTGTGGCTCGTTTCGCCATTAAACCGTTCTACATACATTTGTTTTTCAGTGGTTGCTGCGGGCTTATAGAGAGTTATTTTACCGCTCCCATGGGAGACACGCTCCTTAATAACTTGACCATTAATTAAATCAAAAATAAAAAAGCGCTTTTGACTAGAGTTTAAAGAGTAGTCAGCTATTAATAAATAATCGCTTTTAAGTTTGTACTTAAGGCTGTTTTTTTTTGAAAAGTTAAGAGCTTGATTTAAAGCTTTAGGGTTAATGCCGCTATTTATAAAGCTTTTATAGTGAGCGCATTGCTCATCAGCCAGCGCAAAGTTACCGGTAAAAACTAAAACACTAAAAATTAAAATATAAAAAGGTTTAAGAGTGTTCATGTATCGCTATATTACATTGTTAAATGTAGAACTCCAAGAGGTTTTAAGCCGCCAGTAAGGTCATAATTTTTTTTGAGCAAAATAAACACTAAGGGGGTCAGGATTTTTTAAACTGCCCTAATGAGGCAGAGATATGGATCTCGCCAGCACTAGTTTTAATGGGTATTATAATAGAGGGCCCAGACTTAAGAGAGTTTAAAAGTGTAGACTCTTTGTGGCAGCTTTCAGGGATGAGGCTTTCAAGCTTATAGCCCAGTTGAGTGAGCTCTTTTTTGACCTGCCCGTAAATTATATTAATGAGCTCTAGGTGTAAGTCTTTTATGTCGTCGTTAATTTCTAAAAAAGGCTCGTTAAATAAATTTTCGGCCATTTTTAAATATGTTACTTTTGGGATACTAACGCCAAAAAAGCCATTAAAACTTTGAGTTTTCACGGGGGCATAGGCTGTTATATGCGGCGTAAAGGTGAGTTTGTTTTTATAGGCATAGGGCTTTAATGGGGTGAAATCTTTTGCATACCCCATAGTATCAAGGACATTTAAAGAGGACTTTATAAAGAGGTTAATTAAGCTGGCATCGAGAGATACTTTTTTTATGCGCTCGTCTTCGGGGTGCAAAAAATTATAAATTTTTTCAGAAATAGCATCTTGGTCTAAACTTATGTCAATTATATGGATATTTTTATATTTATGAAACGTGATCATAGCCTCTTGGAGGGCCTTTGTTAAAAGTATAATCGGGGTCTTTCTATTAAGCTGACTGTATTTTAGTGCGCTGGCAATATTATTGGCACCCATCTCATTAGTTTCATACAGCTTGCAGATCCCTTTAAAGGATTGCGTCTCTGCTTTTTTAAGCCCATCAAGAGTATTTTTAGCCAGTAATACAGAGTATTTTTTTTGCAATTGATGGCAAACTTGCTGTGACATTTCATATGAGTTTTCTTGTATAAATAGTAGTGTGTCCATAAGCTTTATAATATCAGAAATCCAATTTTGGCTTCGTTAAGAGTCAGCTAAGTTATGCGCTCGTTTAAATTACCAAATAAAATCAAATAGATAGCTGAGGTCCCTTTTTTAGGAGGATGTACCAGCTTGAGAGCTAGTTGTAAGGCCCTATGTATGTTCGCATTTTTGCTCAAATTTTCAGCAGCATTTTTAACTTTCATTGAGCCACATCAGCGTCACATAGGTGGCTCTTTTGTGCCCGGCTTACACCCTTAGCCACAAGAAGTGCGGGGAGTATTACGTAGCTGAGCAGGCAGAGGGCTGGGCCTTAAAGGATATTAAGTGAATATAAACGCGAAAATTTTTTTTGGTAAACAAAGAGGGCTTATGTTAGATAAGCCTCTAAAGGGTTGTCACTTTTAAGGCTTTACTTGAGGGGGCTCTTTTAAAAAAACACCAGATTAAAGGTGTTTGTTTTTTCGGAGATGGGTTCAGTGTTCACGGAGTTACTTTCGTTAGATTCAGTTATTTTAATTGTAAGTGCTTTTTTTACCTCGATGATCTCTGCTGTTTTAGGTATGGGCGGGGGAGTGACCCTACTAACGGTAATGATGATGTTTTTGCCGGTTCAAATATTAATACCTATACACGGCCTCATTCAATTTTTTAGTAATGGGTTTCGAGTGGCACTTAATTTTAAGCACTTAAAGTGGGATTTAATAATCCCTATAGTTTCAGGGGGTGTTTTTGGTGCGCTACTGGGGTCTCAGGTGGTTTTTGCTGTTCCGACAGAAGTTTATCGCCCTTTGTTGGCTGTTTTTATTTTGTTCGTCACATGGAGACCTAAGCAAAAGAAAACTCAAAAAATTTTTAAATTTAAATTTTATATTGTAGGTTTTTTTAGTCATTTTATGTCGTTGGTATTTGGGGCCACAGGCCCATTTTTAGCTCCGTTTTTTATAGGGGAGGAGTTGACGCGCCACCAAATTATTGCCACTAAAGCCGCGGCTCAAGTCACAGGGCATTTGTTTAAGTTGTTCGTTTACTTTTCAATGGGCTTTCAGTTGGGTCAATATATGCCCCTTGTTGTAGTGATGGTTTTTGCTGTTTTGGTGGGTACATATGTTGGTAAAAGAGCCCTTGATCGGGTGCCAGAGCGGTTATTTTTAATACTATTTAAGGGCCTTATTACATTGCTTTGTCTAAAAATGATTGTCGGCGTCATGATATAGTTTTTAAGGGGCTTTGTCTTGCCGTTATTATGGGCTCCCTTTTTTTACGCTCTTTTGTTGTATTCACTTTTATTTTGATCGCTGCTCCGTCCCGATACAGCCCCTCACTCGAGACATTTTTACCCGAGCCAAGGGCCTACTACATTTAAATAGGATTTAAGCTGGCACGCTACTTGCGATACATATGTTTTATAAACCTGGGAGATGTTGTGAGCAATGCAAGTGTTGAAGGGTACATGAGCCGAGCGGTTCATAAAGTACCAAAAAATATGAAAGTATGGACAGCATGGCGCATGATGAAGGCTGAGGGCTGTCAATTTTTAGCCGTTGAGGAGAATAATAATATTATTGGCACTCTTTGCCATAGAGATTTACAGTTGGCGTCAAGCCTGCCGGGTAATGAGCGCACTGAGGTTTTTGATGTGATGGAAATGGATTTTTTGTCCGTACTTAAAGGGGATTCTGTCATAGATGTTATTGAACTGTTAAAAAAAACAAACAGTTACTGTGCCCATGTTGTTGACAAAACAGAGCTTGTGGGCTTTTTTAGTTACCTAGAGGGGTTGAGTTATCTGATGGAGTTAAATCAGCTGAGCCCACATAACGTAGCTCAAGCTTTATAAGGAGAGGTTAAAATGGAAATTGTAGTTAGTGAAGATTTTGAATTAACTCAGGCCATTAAAACAGCCATACATGAAAGAGTGGAACAAATTAAAAAGCACTTAAAAACTGATCGAACAGTAAAGGTTTTTTTATCTAAAACAGGTCACTCTCTATTTAAAGTGCAAATGGTTTTAAACGATAAACATAAAGAGTTTAGCTCTCACTCCGAAAACGAAGATTTTTATATGGGTTTAAACGATGCAAAAGCAAAAATCATTCGTCAGATTAATGATTACAAAGAGAAAAAAATCACAAAGAGACATCAGTAAAGGATAAAACAATGGGAACTCAAAAGGCACAAGTGTCAGATAAAAATACTAACCCAGCTCTTTCCACCCCACAGGTTAAAGACATAATGACAACAGAGGTTTTTACCTTGGTTGAGAGTGATACCTTTGAAATGGCCGACTCTTTAATGAAGTGGCGCCGAATTCGCCACGTACCAGTTGTTAATGAAGGTGGTGCTTTGGTGGGTCTTATTACGCACCGGGATTTTTTAAAGGTCGCCATCTCTCGCTTGGCTGAAATAGAGTTAAAGGAGCTTAAAAAAGCCTATCGCAGTATTAAAGCTTCAGACATTATGAACTCAGGAGTTTTAGTTGTTAGCCCAGAAATGCCTCTCTCAGAGGCGGCCGAGATTTTAAATGAAAACAAGTTTGGCTGCTTGCCAGTAGTTGATGAAGAAAAACTAGTAGGTATAATTACAGAGGCTGACTTTGTGCGCACGTTTTACGAGTGGCAGGTTAAGTTTCAGTAGAGAATTAATTAAAAAATAAAACAAACAAGTAAAAACAAACAAATAAATACCGGGGGTACCATGAAAAGAATAATAAAAAAAATAAGCATGATAGTGGCAATGATTTGCTCTGCGACAGTGGCTCAATCCGCTGTACAGGCGGGCGCACCATTGATTTTTAATCAAGTTCCAAAGGCTTTATATGTGCCGGTTGGCTTTGATTCTAACGATAATGCTCAAGTTGTATTTGAGGCACAGTTTGAAAACAGCTGTTACCGTCCAGGAGTTACAGAGTACAGCGTTGATTACTCAACAAACTCAATTTTAATTCAAAATAAGGCTCAAAAGTACGATTCAGATTTTTGTTTAATGGTCATCCTGGAGTACAAAAAGGAAGTGAACTTAGGAGTTTTAAATAAAGGCACCTATAATGTACTTTTTGCTGACAGCTCAGGTGGGTTTCAGTCATTGGGTGCGATTAATGTGAACGAGGCATCGACCACTTCGGCCGATGACTTTTTGTACGCCCCTATTAAGTCGGCTCAGTATATAAAGACAGATCCAAAAAAAAATGGATATGTTGAGTTAAAGGGTGTCTTCACTAATAGTTGTATGGTGATGGACAATGTTAAGGTCTCTCGACCCAGCGTAGGTGTTGTTCAAGTGTTACCTATTGCTAAAATGCTCAATAAGTCTGATTGCAGAGTTCTTAAAGAAAACCCAGTCCCATTTACTCAAAAGGTGAATTTAGCAGATTTTGGTAAAGGACGTGTTCTTATTCATGTGAGATCATTAAATGGTCAGGCTATAAACCTGATTGAGTACCTATAGGTTTTAAAAAAGTTTTTTAAGCTCAAATGATGAGTGAACATTAGATTAAAAAGCCCTCGCCAGCGTCTGACGGGGGCTTTTTTTATATTTATGAACAGGCTGTATTTTTTAATTAGAGCCTAAAGACATCAAATGACACGATACAGCGCATCGAGTCAGTGATCGTAAATTTGTACCTTTATATATAAGCGCCCTCTGCTCCAGAGAGTCCCCTTCAAGAGTTTATGTTTAATAAGGGGCGTGCCCTAAGTCTCTGCTTTGGTACGAAACATGCAAAATAAATAATCGAAGGGTTCAGATAAAAATTGTTGATGTTTGAGAATCCTTGTGGGACATTATGCCTCGATGCAATGAGGCCGGAGGGTAAAAATGGCACAGTTTAAGGGTCGAATTTTAGTTGTTGATGATGATCAAGAAATACGCGAGATGCTTTTTGATTATTTAACAAGCATGAATTACGAGGTGATCATGTATGAAGATGCCGTGAGGGCGTACAAAGACCTTTCTCAGGGTTTTGTCGGTCTTTCTTACTCGCCTTCAAGCATTGACGCTATTATCACAGACTTAAGCATGCCTGGTATGAACGGCATTGAGTTTATCCAGAAAGTTAAAAAAATAGACACCCAAGCCGCCATTATTTTAATTACAGCCTTTGGCACCATTGAGTCGGCCATAGAGGCCACTAAAGTAGGTGCTTACTCGTATATTGTGAAGCCCTTTAAGTTAAATGAGCTAGAGCTCACTTTAAGAAGAGCCATTGCACACAGTCGTTTGCAAAAAGAGAACATAGTCTTAAAGCAAGAAGTTAAAAAATCCTGGAAGTTCGGTCGAATCATTGGCAAAAGTAAAGCCATAAAAAAAGTACTCGATCTTGTCGAGCGAGTGGCAAACGCCACGGCAAATGTTTTGATAACCGGTGAAAGCGGGACCGGTAAAGAGATTATTGCTAAAGCCATTCATGAAAACGGTTCACGCCAAGATAAGCCTTTTGTTGCTGTGAACTGTTCGGCCATCCCTGAAAACTTAATGGAATCAGAATTTTTCGGCCACGTTAAGGGCTCTTTCACAGGGGCTTATGCCGATAAAGCGGGGCTTTTTGAGGAGGCTTCTGGTGGCACCTTATTTTTAGACGAAATAGGGGACCTTGATTTAGGGCTTCAAGCAAAACTTTTAAGAGTTTTACAAGAGAGAACAATCAAGCCTGTGGGCTCAACAAAAATGAAAAAAATTGATGTTCGAGTGATTACAGCCACGCATAAGGACCTCAGTGAGGCCATTAAGTCCGGAGAGTTTAGAGAGGATTTATACTACCGTCTTTGTGTGATCCCAGTAAAAGTACCCTCATTAAAAGAGCGAAGAGAGGACATACCGTTACTGGCCGAGCATTTTTTAACCAAGTATTCGGCTCTTAATAATTCTGGCGTCGTTGGGTTTACCGCAGAGGCCACTAAAAAATTAATCATGCATGATTGGGCCGGTAATGTTAGAGAACTTGAAAATTTAATTGAGAGACTCTCAGTATTGTCTAGGAATAAGTATATTGATGCCAGTGAGATTAGTACTCGTGAAAGCAATAGCTCAGAAGCTTTTTATTCGCAGGCCGTGTCGAACTGGCCAACAATAGATCGCTTAGAAAAAAAATATATTGAGGCCGTGCTCGAAAAAGTAGAGGGTAAAAAAGAGCGCGCTGCCAAAATATTAGGGATCAACAGAAGGACTTTGTACCGTAAAGAAAAGGAATATCAGCACTATAACCCCGAGAAAGAACTAAATGTTTGATAAAAACTTTACGCAGTTAAAAAATCAAAAAAATATTCTCGCAGTTTTAAACGCTAGCGGCGAGATGAAGTTTGTGAGCGAGGGTTTTTGCAGCATCCTAGATAGACCTTGCTCAGAGTTAAAAAATAAGTTTTTTTTAGATTTTATTGAGGATAAGCAGGACGTTTACTACCACCTCCAGTTTGTAAAAGATAACAGGGCCGTGGCCACAGAGTATGTGTCTTTTGTTGGGTGTGGCGAGGAATATTTAATTGAACTTTCCCCAACCATAAATGCTGATAATGGTATTGACGAAATATATATCATTCAAAAAGGAGCCGATGACGGGGTGAGCCTTTATAGTGAGCTTGAAATATCAAACAAGCGATTAAAAGATTTAAAATTTGCGATTGATCAGTCGGTCATAGTAGCTATGACCGACTCCCGGGGGGTCATTAATTATGTTAATGACATGTTTTGCAAAATATCGCAGTACTCTCCAGAAGAGTTAATGGGTCAGGATCATCGCATTATTAACTCAGGGGTTCATGACAAGTCTTTTTTTAAGGAGTTATGGGGGCAGATACAGTCCGGTAAAGTGTGGCGGGGTGAAGTCTGTAATAAAGCAAAAGATGGCTCGATTTATTGGGTTTTTACAACAATCATACCCTTTATGGATAACGATAATAAGCCCTACCAGTTCATCTCTTTACGACATGATATAACAGAGCAAAAATGTGCACAGATAGTTTTAGATAAAGAAAGGGCTCGAAGCCTTTATTCTGAAAAAATGGCAACGTTGGGGATCATGGCCTCAGGCATTGCACATGAGCTTGGTAACCCACTGGCTGCATTGCAAGGAAGACTTGAAATGCTTAATACCGATGCAAAACGGGGGGATGTCTCCCCCGAAGGGGTTCTAAAGGTTACTGAGCGTTTACTAAAGCTCTCTGACCGGATGAATAAAATTATCCGGGGGTTAAGGGCTTATGCTCGAGATGGATCGTTAGATAAGTTTAATTTAACATCTATGACTAACTTAATAATCGACCTCTTGGAGCTAGTGGAGAGTAATTGTCAAAAACTTAACATAACTATTAAGACAAAGGGGCTCGACAAGGATATCATGCTGTGGTGTCGTGAGACAGAGATTGGCCAGGTTTTAATAAATTTAATAAATAACTCTATTGATGCGATAAAAGATTTAGATGAAAAATGGATCTATATTGAATTGACCGAGTCTACAGATAACATTAAAATAATTGTGCGAGATAGCGGACCGGGCATACCCGAGGCCATTATTGAAAAGGTCTTTGACCCCTTTTACACGACAAAACCAGTCGGTCAGGGGACGGGGCTTGGGCTGAGTATTTCGACAACTTTAATCGAGTCCCATGGGGGTCGATTAAAGTTAAAACAAAAAGATAAAAACACTTGTTTTGAGGTTGTTTTACCAAAAAAGCAAGACCACATGGAGAAGTGATTATGAAAAACAAACTAATACCTCTTTTTTTATGTTTAGCGACGTTTGCTTGTCAGGCGCCCACTCAGCAGGCGATCAACGTCAACAATGAGTGGTCACAAAAAATGCGAGAAATGGCGACAAGCGTAAATGCTTTATTGCCCTACGTATATGATAAAGCAAAGTTTGAAAACAAAGAAAATTTACCCTTAGTGGCCTCTTATATCCGAATTTTTGAAAAAAACGTGCGTAATTTACCTATTGAAAAGGGTAAAAAGAGCCTCGGTGCGGATCCATTAATGCGGTTCTCCCTTAAGAGGTTAAAGGGGGACTTAAGCGCCGCCTCCGAAGGGTACAGTGCTCGTCAGTTTGACTACTCAAGATCGGTGTTAAAATCAACAATCAACCACTGTTTTAACTGTCACACTAGAAACGACAAAGGTGTTAAATATTCTTTTTGGAACATGAACGTTAGAGACTTAGACATCCCTATAAATGAAAAGGCCGAGCTATTTATAGCAACTAGGCAATATGAGAAGGCCGCAATGCTCTTAAAGCAAGGTCTTAAGTCACAGTTAGACTCATATTATAAAACACCCTATTTAAGAGAAAAAACAATTAAGCAGTTATTGATTGTGCTTGTGCGTGCTGAGAACGACCCACAAAAAGCACTTGTGGACTTAGACGAGGTACTTAAGAGTCATGAAGTGCCCGCCTACCTAATGCAATATGTTGAGACCTGGAAAACGTCATTAAAGTATTGGGCTAAAAACAAAAAAGACACCCGTGGGTTTCGACCAAATATGGCCCGAGTTTTAAGGTTAAACGCAAGGGCTCAAAAAATTGTTAAAACTCAGCCTGTAGACGCCGCCTTTGTAGAGTATTTGCAAATGTCCTCTCGGCTTCACAAAATGCTCATTGATGTAAAAAGTGACTCACAAAAACAGAAAGTTTTTTATTACTTAGGCTTGAGTTATCAGGCATTAAAGGATTCTGGATTTTGGGAGCTCCCTGAGGTTTATTTTGAAGCCTGTGTCAGAGCCAAAAAGAAAACCAAACTATCAAAAAGCTGCTTTCAACAGTATAAGGCCGAGTTGCTAATGGGCTTTACAGGGAGCGCGGGGACTTTTTTACCTAGTCCAGAACGAAAAAAATTGAATGAATTAAAAAAGATTTCAGGATTTTAATAAAAGGAGTACAAGATGAGTCAGAAAAAAATAATTTGGGCCTTTGACCCTTACACCGATATTGTAGAAACATGGAAGCGAGCCCAAGAGGCCATTAATTTACTCAATGTCGATGGTGACTTTGAGGTTGAGCCTGTTTATGTCATTGGCTCAGATCTTTTAAGATGGGTGGGGAACGTAACTCCTCCTCAACTCAGTCATATAAAGCCCTTTGTTGAAAAGACTCTGTCTGATCGGTTAAAGGATATTAAAATAAAAAACATGAAGGCTCCTGAAATTATAGAAACAACAAATACATCAAGGCGTGAGGATGTGAGTAGTTTTATAAACTATATTAACTCCGTCAAGCCAGAGCTCTTAGTGATAAACACTCATGCCAGATCAGGCATCTCTAGGCTTTTTATGGGTAGTTTTGCTGAAAATGTTCTTTTGCACTGTACAACCCCGACCTTATTTGTAAACCCAAATAATGAGACGGTTGAAAAAATGGACAACGTCTTGTTTCCGACAGATTTTTCAGAACATTCTTTAAAAGTGTACAAATCGTTTATTAACACTTACTCAGGTACTGTTAAAAAAGTTTTAATTATGAGCAAGGTTTTAAGACCTCTCAATGCTTTTGCCGATGCTGGGGTCAGTGCTCTTGGCGGAGCCTGGGTTGCCCCTGAACAGTTCATTAATCAAGAAAAAGACGACCGTACAGAAGATGGAAAAAAATGGATCGAGTTAGCCAAAGCTAAGGGCATAGAAGCTGAGTTTATCGTAGATGATAGCCTTGGTAACGTAGTGGATTCAATCAATGAACTGCAACAGCAAAAAAATGTAGATTTTATTGCCATGAGTTCGGAGTCGGGCCCCATTGAGTCCATCGTTATCGGGAGCATTGCTAGAAGTGTCATTAGAGAGGTTTCGAAACCTGTTCTTATTTGTCACGGGTTTGATAAAAAGTAAGTTCACTAAAAAAGAGCAATAGCTTTAATCAGGTTTTGGTATTCAAAAATTAAAGAGAGCTTTTACTAAACTGCAGAGGTAAAAGCTCTTTAAATTTAACGGTTTTTTGGATGCCTGAAGGGTTCGCAATGTGCACTACGGTGTCGTCGGTTGAAAACTCACAAATAAACTGTAAGCAAATTCCGCAGGGGCCTTGAGCCGGCTCAGTATCTGTGACAACAACAATATATTCGAGCTCCCTTTGATCAGACTCACTGACCGCTTTTGTGATGGCCGTGCGCTCAGCGCAAATAGTGCCCCCGAAACTAGCGTTTTCAACGTTGCACCCAGAAAAAACAGAATCATTATTTTTAAACTTAACAGCAGAGCCTACTTTAAATTTAGAGTAAGGGGCATGGGCTCTTTTTCTTGTGCTGAGGGCGACTTGAAAGGCTTGTTCAATTGTGCTCATTCGGTGGTCCTTAAAAAAGTGGTTTAAGCCACAGAGTTTGTTCGCGTCCGGGGCCTACTGAGACAATATCAATAGGAGTTTCAATTTCATCTTGAAGAAATTGAATATACTTTTTGCAAGCCTCGGGAACATCATCAAAAGATTGAAGTTTTGTGAGGTCTTCGCTCCAGCCGGGCATAGACTCATAAATGGGTTCGGCTTCGTTAAGCTCATCAACCGCAATAGGGTAGTCTTCGTGAAGCTCTCCGTTGATTTTATATTTCGTGCAAATTTTGATTTCGTCAAATCCACTTAAGACATCAATTTTCATAAGGGAAATATTAGTAATTCCATTAATGCGAATGGCGTATTTTAAGGCCACAAGATCGATCCACCCACAACGTCTCTCTCGACCCGTTGTAGCGCCGTACTCTTGGCCGATGTCTCGTAACTTTTGACCCACTTCGGTTTTAAGTTCAGTGGGGAAGGGGCCAGACCCTACGCGGGTTGTGTAAGCCTTCGTGATACCAATAACTTTATCAATTTTACCAGGGCCGACGGCAGCCCCCACGCACGCGCTCCCCGCAATGGTCGATGAACTTGTAACATACGGGTAGGTGCCATGAAGAAGGTCGAGTAAACTCCCCTGTGCCCCTTCAAATAGTACTTTTTTACCTGCGTTAAGAGCTTTTGATATGACAAGTGAAGTGTCTTTACAGCGATAAGGCTTGAGCAGTTGGCCTAAGTTTTTAAACTCAGCAAGAGTTTGCTCAATATTGATGGGCTCAAGGCCGTAGCATTTTTCAAATAATAAATTTTTCTCTTTAAGTGAGTGCTCTACCTTTTTTCTTAAGGTGTTTTCGTAAAAAAGGTCTCCAAATAATATAGCTCTTCTTGAGGCGCGATCTTCATAGGCGGGGCCAATGCCCTTGCCAGTGGTTCCGATTTTCTCATGCCCGGCGGACTGTTCGCGGGCGGCATCAAGCTGTTTATGATAAGGCATAATTACAGTGCACAGTTCAGAGATAAGTAGTTGGTTTGAGTCCTTGAGCTCTCCTGATTCTTTTAAGGCTTTAATTTCATCAAATATGGTTTCAATATCTAATACGACACCCGGGCCTATAATACATATGGTATCGCTGTGTAAAATTCCGGAGGGCACAAGGTGAAGTACGGTTTTTTTACCATCGACTATTAGTGTATGCCCCGCATTAGCCCCGCCTTGGTAGCGAACTACATAATCGGCTTTAGCACTAAAGACGTCAACGACCTTTCCTTTGCCTTCATCGCCCCACTGAGAGCCTACTACTACTATTCCTGACAAATGCCTCTCCTTCTCGGTGAGTTAAAAAAGGATATTACGTTTATGAGGGGGGTAAGCCAAGTTTTTTAAATCTTATTTTACGGCCCTTTGCCCCACAGCAGCTGACTTCCTGTGTAAATTATGATTTTTTAAAACGGGCTCGCTTAAGAGCAATACTCTGCAAAAAAGAGGGGGTTAAAGCCACTTTGCCCACTCTGTGAGGGGGGGGAGAGCGTCTGAAACCTCTGCGTTTTCACAAAAAGTGATTAATTTTTTTGCAGCCATAACGCCAGCTCTCTTAAAAGCCTCTTCAGTGTAGGCCCCTATATGAGGGGTCAGAACTACGTTTTTAAGCCCGTAAAGAGGGCATTTTTTTGTAAGGGGCTCTTTATTAAAAACATCCAGTGCCGCCCCTTTAAGTGAGTGGGTTTTGAGTGCATGCGAGAGGGCTGGCTCGTTAATGACCCTTCCTCGAGAGGTGTTGATGAGGTAAGTTTCATCCCCAAGCCCACTCAGGGTTTTTTCGTTTATAAACTCATGGGTTTCTTGAGTGTAGGGTACGTGCAAACTTATGATATCACTTGAGCGTAAAAGCTCTATTAAACCGACTCTCTGAATTTGGTTATTTTTAAAAATAGAGTCGTCTATATAAGGGTCATAGGCCGAAACATTTAGGCCTAAAAAAGTGGCTGTTTTAGCCACTTGAGAGCCAATGCGACCGAGCCCGATAAGCCCTAAGGTTTTACCTCTTAGTTCAAAGGCTTTAGGTAGTTGATTTTTCCACTTATAGTCGGCAATGATTTTAGAGCTGGCCGGTAGGTTACGAACTAAAGAAAACATCAACCCAAAGGTTAACTCAACAACACTATTAACATTGGCTTCGGGGGTGTACATAACTTTGATGTTTCTTTTTTGTGTTTCTTTTAAATCAATATGGTCAAATCCGCTGGTGGCAGAGATGATAACTTGTAGGTCTGGGGCTTGATCAAGAAGCTCCTTATTTATAAGTGTTCGGCTTCTAATAAGAAGGTATGAAGTTTTAAGTAATGTGTCTCTTTCAGGCCGAAAACTTGGGGAGCGTACAATTTTTAATTCAGGTCGGGCAGACTTAATGAGCTCAATGGCCACTGGGGTAAAGTCGTCAGTAACAGTACAGGTAGACATTTATTGACCGTTTAAAATATTTGTGGCGAGTTCAAGGCTTTGGCTGAGCGTTTCATCTGAAACATCAAAGCCACAATCTATTAAGCTTTTTGCTAAAAAATAAAGAGTTGCAAGTACATCATTGTTGCTAATCGCTCCCATGTGCCCAATGCGTATAATCTTACCCTTGAGTTGATCCTGACCCCCCATTACGGTCACAAGATACTTATTTAATAAATGTTTTTGTAACTCGTGAGCTTTAATCTCACCAGGGGGCAGCAGCGCTGTAACGGCTGGTGCGGGGGCTTTTGACAGAAGGGTAAACCCAAGTTTTTTTGAAGCCTCAATGGTGGCTTGTTGTAACCTCTGTGTGTGTTTTATTTGTTGAGCCAGTCCCTCGTGAGCCCAGCCCTCTAGAATACCTTTTAAGGCTTTAATTAGAGGAACATTGGAGCTAAAAAATGTCTGCCCCTTTAGGTTTGAATCTCGCTCTTGAGCTATGTTTAAGTAAAATTTTGGTAAATTAGATTGAGCTTGGGCCTTCCACGCTTTTTCAGAAAGAGCAATAAAGCTTAAACCCGTGGGCAGCATAAAGGCTTTTTGAGAGCCTGCAACAACAACATCAAGCCCCCAGGCATCCATATCAAGCTCGGTAGTGGCAAGAGCTGTTATTGCATCAACGAGTATTAAGACGTCATGTTTTTCGGCCACCTTACTGAGTGCCTTAATGGGGTGAAGAGTTGCGGTGCTTGTTTCACAAGCTTGCGTGCAAAGTGCTTTAATATTTGGGTGAGCTTGGAGGACTACCTCTACGGCTTCTGGTGTAGCGGGTTCCCCCCAGGGGACATCTATAGTGGTCACCTTGAGGCCGTAGGCCTGTGCTATTTGGCTCCAACGGTCGCCAAATTTTCCAGAGCTAATAACAGCGACATGGTCCCCATGGTTTAACGTGTTTACAAGGGCCGCCTCCATGGCCCCAGAGCCGGTGGAGGAGAGCATCATAACAGGCTGCTTTGTTTTAAAAACAAGTTTTAAATTTTTAAGCGTATGATCGAGGATTTCATTAAATTCAGGGGCCCTATGGTGTATCATGGGGCTACTCAGTGAGCTGAGTACCTGCTTTGAAAGCTTAACGGGGCCGGGCGTCATAAGCCTCGGCTTAATTTCAAAATTAGGGTTCATGTCAGTTTCTCTCTTTGCATCCTTATTTATAATCCACCCGGCGGATAAAGGGAAGGGACATTCCTCTTGATAATCTGTTAGCTCAACGCTAGTGTCGTTCAAAAGTAGGTTTAGGCGTCTTAGACTAAGGTTTAAAACTTAAATGTCCATATTTATATGTGGGGTGGCATGTTGACTCGAATATTAATGATTTTTATTTTGTTACTTCAAGGCTGTAGTTATAAATGGGGTATTTCTAAAAGGTTTTTGCCGCAAGGGTATAGGCAACTGGCGATACCTGTATTTAAAAATGACACCCAAGAAACGGGCATAGAAGTCTTTTTAACAAACGCTTTGATTCGTCAGTTTTCCTTATCAAAAGTGGCTAAGGTTGTCAGTAATGATGAGGCCCCCATTGTAATAGAGGGAGTGATTGAGAAGGTTAAGTATGCCTACGAATCTCAAGTGGCCGGAGGGGCAGGGACAGCATTACCTCAGATGGACGAGGACACGTTTTTAACAACTAAATACCGGATTTATGTAACAGCACAGGTAAAGTTAAAGAGAAGGTCTGATAATAAAATTATTTGGCAGGGGCGATTTACAAAAGAGCGCGGGTATACTTCACCACAAATTGAATCCAGCATAATTAACTCAGCCAATGCTATTTATAACCTTAGTGCCCGGAGAAAGGGCATTGCACAAATAGCAGAATCTATGATGGTCGATATTCATGACCGAATGACGGAGAGCTTTTAAAGTATGGCGCAGGTATTAGACTTAAGACTTTTACAAGTCAATTTGAGTAAATCTAAGCCGCAGAGCTTGTATTTTGTTTTCGGAGAGGAGCTCTACCTTGTCGATGAATCTGTCAAATTATTAAAAAGCGCTGTTTTAACAGGTGGTGCTGTAGAGTTTAATTTTGACCAATACTATGCTTCTGACTCGAAGCCCTCTCAGGTGAGAGACGCTGTAGAAATGCTACCCATGATGTGTGACAGAAGGCTTGTGATTTTAAAACAAGCCCACCTGCTAAAAGAGAAAGACTGGGCTGAGCTGATGCCTGTTTTGCAAAACCCAACTGAGAGTTGTGTATTTATACTTGTGGCTGAAAAAGTAGATAGAAGAAAAAAATACTTTAAAACGTTACAAAAAGCAGCCACCTTGGTTGAGCTAAAAAAACCCTATGACAATCAGGTTTTACAATGGGTTCAGTATATTGCAAATAATAATGAATTAAGTTTGGGCCGAAACGAAGCCGCCCTGATCCAACAGCTCGTCGGAAACAACCTCACTGAAATAAACAGTGAAATACAAAAGCTAAAGCAATTTGTCGGTGAAGCCTCAGGGGTTTCACAGGAGCAAATTTTAAAGGTCATCTCAAAATCTCGTGTTGATAGTATTTTTGACCTTACAGATGCCATTGGTGAAAAAAATAAAATTAAAGCCCTCTCATCACTCTCTAGTTTAATGGACAATGGTCAAAATGAAGTAGGGGCACTTATGCTTATTGCGAGACATGTGCGAATATTGTCTAAAGTAAAAGTAGAACAAAAAAAAGGGTCGTCCTCTCAACAGATGATGCAGGTAGTAGGGGTTCCCAACTTTTTTTTAAAACGTTACATAACACAAGCCAATGCCTGGAGTGAAGAGCGACTTGTGGGGGCCTTCGATCACCTTCATGAGGTGGATATTAAAATAAAGACATCAAAGGTTCCTCCCAGAGTTTGGCTTGAAAACTTTATTTTCAAAACCTGTTAGTTGGGCTTGGGTTTTAAAAAGAACATTCATTTAAAATTTTTTGTTTCAATTTAAGACTTCTCTAGACGTTGGGTGAGGACTTATGTGTGGCATTGCTTGAGTGTGGGGCCAGGGCTAGCTGCAGGCTTATATAGAGCGGTCATTTGACCGATACTTGTGTTGAGGAGAGTTTATGAGCTCAAACGCTGAAATGATAAGAAAGCGTCGAGTCCCGCGTAAGGATTTTTTTAGGAGCGTGGGGCTTTTAGTGGATGGACACTATGACATGGTTCGTGCCTATGAGATCGCTGAATTAGGCATGCTTATTTCTACCTCAAAAAAGCTTAAGGTGGGGGCACGCCTTGTGTTGTCTTTTTATTTGCCCGGTGCTGACTTTGCAATTGTTCGAGCGGCCGTGAGGTACCTACATGAAGGGGTGTCTAAGGAGTCAGGGGAGTCGTCATATGGCCTGGAGTTTGAGGGTGCTGGTTTTGAGATGAAAAGAAAAATCAGGTTCTACGTTGCATCCACTCAGAAAGCAAATGGATGAAAAAAACCAGCAGATCTGCTGGTTTTTAATAAATCTAAAAATCAATATTATAGTAATTACTTAGCTTTAACTTGAGACGATAAGCGGCTAATTTTACGAGCAGCTTGGTTTTTGTGAATAATGCCCTTGCTCGCCATTTTAGCCACTTTACTTATATAGGCCTTTAAGAGGTCTTTAGTGGAGTCAATTTTGTTTTCAGTAATAGCAAGTCTGAGCTTTTTTTCAGCCGTTCTTACTGTGCTTTTAGTTTGGCTGTTACGAGCCGTTCTACGTAATTCTTGTCGAGCTCTTTTTGCCGCAGACTTATGATTTGCCAACCTGAATCCTCCAGTGTTTAATAAAAATACTACATATAGGTCAAATAAAGTAGTTAGGTAACACACACATATGGCCTTTGCAAGACCATTATAACAGGAGCTATATCTTTTACATGGCAGAGTTAAGTGAAAAATCTAAAGAAAATCATGTAGTTATACGCGGAGCCCTCGCCATGTCGATGGGCACTATGGTGAGCCGTGTACTGGGTTTTATAAGGGATTTGGCCCTTGCAGCTCTTTTTAGCCGAACAATCACCGATGCTTTTGTTGTGGCTTTTCGCATGCCTAATTTGTTTCGGAGGCTTTTGGGAGAGGGTTCATTGTCTGTGAGCTTTATCCCTATTTACGTGGAAACTCGTGAAAAGCAAGGGCCCGCTCAGGCCGATTTACTGGCCTCTTTTATTTGGAAGGTGTTGCTGTTATTTGCTTCGACGTTGTCTGTTTTAGGTATTGTATTTATGGAGCCCATTATAAAAATCGTCGTCAGTGGGGGGGGCTATTTAAGTATTTCAGGTAAACTTGAAACAACCGTATTGATGGCAAGGGTGATGTTTTCTTATTTGTTTTTGGTCACAAATTACGGGTTCTTAATGGCGATTTGCCAATCTAGTCGAAAGTTTTTTGTTTCGGCTTTGGCGCCGGCACTTTTTAATTTAACGTTAATCATTTTTATGTTTTTACCTTCAACTTGGTTTGGCTTTACGGGGGCTAATTTAAGTTGGGGGGTGCTGGTGGGTGGGCTCATGCAGCTTTTAGTTGTTGTGGCTCAGCTTTACGCATTAAAATTGCTTCCAAAGTTAAGGTGGAGGGGTTGGAGCCCTGGCGCTACAAAAGTATTTATAAATATGATCCCTGGGGTTATTGGCCTGGGTGTATTGCAGATCATGGCTTTAATTAATGTAAATTTCGCGTCGAGGCTTTCTGAAGGTAGCCATTCATTTATTTATTTTGCAGACCGAATACTAGAGCTCCCCCAATCGCTCATAGCCATCAGCATGGGCGCAGCACTTTTACCGGCTCTCTCAAGCCTTTGCGCTAAAGGTCAGCAAAAAGAAGCCACGAGTGAACTATTTAGACATATAAAATTAATACTTTTTTTATCTGTACCCTCAGCCGTAGGGATGTACGCATTAGGGCTGCCCATCGTCGAGACATTATTTAAACGGGGAGCTTTTAGTTATGAGGACGCAGTGGTTACAGCCCAGGTGGTTCAGATCTATAGTTTACTGCTTGTGGTCTCTAGTTTTATTAAAGTTTTTGTTACAGGGTTTTATGCTAAAAAAAACACGTGGTACCCGGCCTCTGTGGCTGTACTCACGTTATTGATACATGTGGTGTTAGCTCACAATTTAACTAACATTTATGGGTTGAAGGGCCTTGTGAGCGCCACAGTGGTCAGTGCAAGTTTTAATTTATGTTTACTTTTGGTCGGGTTTTACTTTTTGGTGGATAAGTTTTCGTGGCTTAAAGTTTTATTTTTACCGTTACAGTTTGTGCCCGCATCCCTAGTTATGGGTATATTCTCTTATGCTTGTTATGGGTTTATAATAGAGACTTTTGACCCCACCCCAATATTTAAAGCCGGTGGGTTAATGCTCACAATTATAGTTTCAATGTTGGTGTATTTTGGTTTAAGTCGAGTTTTTAGAATTAAAGAGGTAGGGCTCTTAGCGGGGGTCTTTAAAAAGTAAATTTAAGAGCTCGATTATAGTTAAGTTTAAAGGTTACCTTTAAGCATTTAGGTGTATTTTTTTAAGACACGTTAAATTAACAGTTAAATTTAATCGAGAGAACTCTATGGTAGAGCCCCGTTGCTTTAGCCTTTTGAGACATAAAAGTGCCCAGGATTGAGATAACTCGCGCTTATTAAACGATTATTTAAAAAAAATAAACAGCTGTTGTATAATCTAAGTAGGTGTTTACATTTACTAGGAGCTTTAAAGTTATGAGTAATAGTTTAAGGTCATATATAAGTGATAAGAAGCAAGAGTTAGAAAACAAGAACTATATCATTATGGTGGATCAAAATATATTTCATATCAGCACAGGGTTAAGTCGGCTGTTTGACCCTGGTTTAGAGAACGCTTCAGCAGCAAGTCTTTTTTCGCGAGATGAGCTTTCAGGGGTAAAAAATGACGTGAAAGAAGTTGTAAATGGTATATCTAAGGTAAAAATGAGGGGTGGTGCCTTTGAGTACATAGTTGACTTGTACACCCAGAGAGAAAAGGTCTGCGGTCGAGTGGTCAGTGCTATGATTGTAAGTGATATGAAAATTCTAACTAAAGCCGCTTAGAGTATTGGTTCTTTATTTTTTACCTCAGTCCAAAGGCTTTCTTTTTGGTTGTCAGTGAGTTCCTTCCAGGAGAGAGACTGCTCACTGCAGAGCTCCATCATCGCATCAAATCGAGTTATAAATTTTTTATTAGCATTTCTTAAGCTTTGTTCAGCATCTAGGTTTAGGTGTCTCGAAAGTTGAGTGACTGAAAACAGTAAATCACCAAGTTCCTCTTGAATGTTTTTATTATGATTGTTTTTAATAGCCTGTTTGAGCTCTAAAAGCTCTTCGTCGACTTTTTCAAGCACTTGCTCTGGTCGACTCCAGTCAAACTCTAGCCGCTGTGTTTTTTCACCAATTTTTTGACTATACATGAGGGCGGGCAATTGAGGGGGGAGGTCAAAAGTTTTTTTAAGGACATTGGGTTTTTCTTTTTTCTTCTGGAGCTCCCAGTTTTTAAGGACCTCATCGGCGTCAGCCACTTTGAGGTCAGAAAAAACATGAGGGTGTCGCGTGATCATTTTATTAACTATTTTAGTAATAACGGTGTTTATATTAAAGTTATTATTGTTCTGACTAAGTTGTGAGTGGAGCACAACCTGGAAGAGTAAATCACCCAGCTCCTCACTCATATGGGTGTCGTCGTCATTTTCAATGGCCTCTACGCACTCATAAGCCTCTTCAACTATATACCGGGCCAAAGTGGTGTGAGTTTGCATTTTGTCCCAGGGGCAGCCCTTGGGGCCCAAAAGTGCGTCGACGACTTGTATTAAACTTGAAAAATTATAGGGTGGGGTCGGTGGGGTAACCATATGAAAGCCTTTTTGGGAGTGAATATTATTCAACGGCCTATCAGTTTAAAGGAGACTTGCAAAGAGTGAACTCTTGAGTTGTGCGCCGCGCTAAACTAAGGTCTTAATGTTAAAATGTAATTTACAAACCCCTTTCATAAGTGCCGATAAGAACTGTAACAAGTCAGTTAAATTAGGTATGATAGGTCTATGAAGTCGAAATCAAATAAGAAGCCCTACTCTAAAGGGCCCGTTAAATTAAGGTCTAAGTATAGTGACCAGTCTCAAAAGTTTAAGGACTGGGTAGATCAGCTGGGCTTTGAGCAAACGTTATTAGGCAAAATAGTTCAGAGTTTGGATGAGCGGTTTCATATTCGTAGAGTTTCCATGCTGTTTTTTTATTGTTTGGTACTGTCTTTTTTATTATTTTTCGACTTTGATTTTCAGCAAGATGTAGAGGTTGGTACCATAGCCAAGTCAGATTTTAAAGCGTCGCTTTCATTTGTTATGGTTGATGAGGTAGCCACTGAAAAAAAGAGAAATGAAGCGGAGGGTTCAGTGCCGCCAGTTTTTGACTATGACCCTATATCATACAAAGGGATCACGGAGCCCGTATATTTAGCTTTTAGAGAGTTCAGAGCTTTAGTGCGCAAGACTCGTTGGTCAAAGAACGAAACTAAAAAAGAGGAGCAGGTAAAAGATTTTTTAATCAACAAGCCTAAGTTTGAAGAAATATACGGGCGTAAAATATCAAATCGATTGTTTGAGTGGCTGGTACAAGGTCAATTTAGCGTGCGTACCGAGAATATAATCAAAAATGCGTTAACAGAGTGGACTAGTGAAAAAATCGTAGATATCCCTCACCATATCGTAAACTTTGAAAACAAAACTGTAATTTTGAAAATTGTTGATGGACGTAAGTATTCAGCCAAAGAGGTGCCGGCAGACTTATCAAAAATAACAAATATAAATGATGAGTCCGTATTTACGTTAAAAAATATTAAAAAAGTGAAGTCCTACAGTCGAGTGGGTCGAAAAAATTTAAAAGCACTTTCAAAGATTTTGATATTTCCTAATGTGACCTTTAACAAGGTTGAGACTTCAGACAGAAACCACCGGGCTAGAGATGCTATTTTGCCAGTGCAAATATCAATTAAAAAGAACCAAACAATTGTTTCTCAGGGGAGTATTATACAGCCCGTTCATGTGACGATTTTTCATGAAATTAAAAAAAGAAAATCAGATCGAAGGACTGACTTTATAGCCCTAATGTCAGCACTCATGTTTGCAACGTTTATATTGGTGTTTTTTTCGTATACAAAAAGGTTCACCTTAAACAGGGTTCGAATTGAGCAAAGAGACCTTGCTGTTATGGGCGTAATTGCATTGGTAGCAGTCCTAGTAATAAAAATATTTTTATTTATGACAGAGGCCGCTTTTGTGACTAAGTACGGTTTGCCGCCGAGTATGTTTTTGTATGCAGCACCGGTATCTGCAGCAGCTATGATTGTGGGTATGTTGGTCACCTCAGGAGAGGTGGTGTGGTTATTTACGGTGTTTATTTCTATTGTTTTAACCGTAATGACTGAAATGAATTTTTCGTTTTTTTTAGTGAGTCTAGTGGGGGGTGTTACAGCCGTTCGTGGGGTGCACAGTTGTGAAAAACGAAATGATATATATCGAGCCGGCTTAAGAGTGGGCCTTGTTAATGGGCTTACAGTATTTTTTATAACTATGTTAACTAATATTGGATCTCAAGATTTGCTTAGAGAACTAGCTTGGGATGTTCCGGCCAGTTTTTTTGGAGGACTGTTCTCCGCCATGGTGACGATGATGTTAATCCCTGTTGTAGAGAGTATTTTTAATTACACAACCGATATTAAACTATTAGAGTTAAGTAATTTGAGTCACCCGTTAATGAAAGAGATGGTGTTAAAGGCTCCGGGGACCTATCATCACTCACTTGTCGTGGGCTCTATGGTGGACGCCGCCGCTAAAGAAATAGGAGCGAACGCACTTTTAGGAAAGGTCATGGCCTATTACCATGACATTGGAAAAATGGACCATGCTCAATACTTTATAGAAAACCAAAGAAAGGGCTTTAACCCCCATGACCATATATCCCCCTATATGAGTAAAACAATTTTAATAGCGCATGTAAAAGACGGAGCAGAGCTAGGGTTAAAACATAAGTTGGGACGACCAATTATTGACGGCATACTTCAGCATCACGGCACAACCTTGATTTCTTATTTTTATAATAGGGCTCTAGAAGGGCACGATGACGACCATGGATATGTAGAAGAAAGTGACTTTCGCTACCCTGGGCCCAAGCCACAGTTTAAGGAGGCGGCTTTGGTGATGCTCGCTGACAGTATTGAGGCCGCAGCAAGGTCGCTTGATGACCCCACCCCAGCACGGTTACAAAATATTGTTCAAAGTATTATACAAAATAAATTTATGGATGCTCAGCTCAGTGACTGTGACCTGACACTACAGGATTTATCTATTATTGAAGAGTCCTTTGAGCACGTTATTTTAGCCATATACCATCAGAGGGTAGAGTATCCAGGCCAGGCCAAATCTGAGCCTAAAGAGAGTGGTAAAAAAAATGTAACACGATTAAGCCCAAAACTGGGTTCATGATGAACGTACTTTTTGTGAACCAAACTCAAAATCAAATTAATGAACGGGTATTTAAAGAGGCGATTGATTTATTTGTTGATTTTTTACAAGCGCAGAAAATAAAACTCTCAAAACCATTTACCCTTGAGTTGAGTTTAGTTTTTATGGATGAGGCTCCAGCGGCAAGTTTAAATGATCAATTTCGCTCAAGCCCACAAGCGACGGATATACTTAGTTTTGAGCCCGTAGACCCATTGAGTTTTGGCGAACTTGTTATTTGCCCAGATGTGGTTAAAAAACAGGCTAAAGAACATAAATTAACTTTTGAGCAAGAGTGTGTTTATTTAATTTATCATGGGATTTTGCACCTCTTGGGCTATGACCACGAAGAGCAAAATATTGCGGCCAAAGAGATGTTTAATTTGCAGGACCGTGGTTTTGAGCTATTTTTGCACCGCGCTTGAAAGAAAGTAAATGATCTCGTGCTCATATCGTTTTATGATACCTTGTTCTTCATAAGGTGAAAGTATGTCAATCGAAACTGAAATTGCAGATATTAGGGTGTCATTAAAAGAGCTTGAGGTTAAGAGCTCTGAACTTCGGGGGTATCTTTGATGTTGAAAAAAAGAAAAAGCGTTTACAAGAGTTAGACCTTTCTAGTCAAAACCCTGATGTTTGGAACAACCATAAAGAGATGCAAAACATCAATCAAGAAAAAGCCTCTTTAGAGAAAGTGGTTGGGTCTTGGGCTCAATTAAATCAAAAAATTGAAGACGCTCAGCTATTATTAGAAATGACTCAAGAAGAGGGTGATGAGGAGGGTTTTAATGAACTTAAGCTTGAAATGGATATTATTACGGCTCACGCCACCTCTTTAGAGACCCAAAGCCTTCTTAATGGAGAGCTCGATCAAAACAGCTCATATATGACCATAAACTCAGGTGCCGGAGGGACTGAGGCCTGCGATTGGGCCGGAATGCTGCTGAGAATGTTTACCAGGTATAGCGAAAAGCAGCAATTTAAAGTAGAGCTTTTAGAGCTCACTGAGGGCGAAGAGGCTGGGATTAAATCGGCAACCTTACACATTCAAGGGACCTACGCCTACGGGCTATTAAAAGCTGAAACTGGAGTTCATAGGCTTGTGCGGATCAGCCCCTTTGACTCTAATGCCAGAAGGCATACAAGCTTCGCTGCAGTTCATGTTTGGCCTGAAATAGATGATGATATTGAAATTGAGGTTAAAGACGAAGACTTACGTATTGATACTTATAGGTCTGGCGGCAAGGGGGGGCAGCATGTGAATAAAACAGACTCAGCAGTAAGAATAACCCACACCCCAACTGGTGCTGTTGTGCAATGTCAAAGTCAGAGAAGCCAGCTGGCCAACCGTGAAGCTTGTATGAAAATGTTAAAAGCGGCTTTATATGAATTAGAAACTGAAAAACGTCAAAAAGAAAAAGATCAAACAGAGGCTGGTAAGAGAGCCAATGAATGGGGGAGTCAGATAAGGTCTTATGTTTTAGCCCCGTACCAAATGGTCAAGGACCACCGAACTCATTGCGAGTCGAGTAACCCAGACAACGTATTAGATGGTTCGTTAGATATATTTATTGAGGCCTTTTTAAAATCAAAAGCCCAGGGTGACTTGTGAATCGACTTTTTTTTAAATTTTGGATTGCTTGGAGATACTTGTTTGAGAGAGGAGGCTCCCGTTTAACCTCAAGCCTTGGGATTTTAGGTTTAAGCCTTGGAGTGGCGAGCCTCTTTGTGTCTATGGCGGTTATAAGTGGTTACGAAACCACTTTGAAGACAAGTCTTATTGATATGGTCGGACATGTTTTGGTGGTTAAACGAGGTTCTAGCGAAAAAAAAATTGATAATTTAATAGAAGACCTCAGTCCATTTATGAGCTCTATAAAAGAGTACTCTCCTTTTTTATGGCTTGAAGGTCTTTTGGTTCATAACGGCAAGCTCAATGGTATTTTGATAGAGGGCGTTGACCCTGAAACGGTACAAAATGTATTGAATTTTGAATCAAGAGTGATTCAGGGGCGAGTAGACTTTGGTTTTGAGGATAAAATTATAAAAGTTCTTGTTGGTAAGGGGCTCAGTCAAAAATTTAATTTAAAAATTAATGATGTATTTAAAGTAGCTATACCAACGGGTCAAGATATATACAGCTCTGATGTAAGACCTAAGATTGTAAAGCTTAAGCTTTCGGGTGTTTTAGAGTTAGGTCGATATGATTATAATCAAAGGTTTATAATGATGGACCTTCAGTCGGCACAAAGTATTCTTAATAAGCCAGGTAGAATTTCTGGAGTGCGAACACTTTTAAATGATGAAAATTTAGCAGATGATGTGAGCTTTAAAATTAATACTGATTTAGGGGACCCTTATTATGCGAAATCATGGATGGATCATGAGAGAAACATGTTTGATGCTGTTAAACTTGAAAAGCGGGTGATATTTTTTGTTTTGCTAGTGATTGTCATTGCAGCCTGCTTTAACGTTTCTAGCACTATATATGTAAGCGTTCTTAAAAAAATGAAAGACATTAGTATTTTACAAGCGATGGGTTTAAAAAAGAGCGATGTTCGACATATTTTTTGTTTGCAAGGGCTGTACATAGGAGTTCTTGGTAGTTTGTTTGGCATTGTGCTGGGGCTTATTTTTTGTGGAGGTTTTTTGTGGATACAAACACACTTTTCTATACTTCCGGCAGAAGCCTATAAGTTAGATTTTATTTATTTAGATTTACGGGTGGGCGATCTTTTTTGGGTTATAATGGCGTCATTACTGATTTGTCTATGCTCGGCCTTAATACCAGCTGCCAAGGGCGCAAACATTAATATTGTTGAAGGGGTTCGTTATGAATAATAATTTAATTAAAGCTTATGGTCTTTGGAAGATTTATAATCAGGGAGGTAATGAGCTTAATATTTTAAAAGGTGTAGATTTCGAAGTCAGTGAAAAAGAAGCGGTTTGTATTGTTGGGGCCTCTGGGACAGGTAAAAGCACGTTGTTACACATTTTAGGTGCTCTCGATAGGCCCTCATCAGGAGAGGTTTATTATAAAGGAGAGAGCGTTTTTGATAAAACCGACGATCAACTAGCTCTCTTTAGAAACCAAGAGATGGGGTTTGTTTTTCAATTCCACCACCTTCTGCCTGAATTCACAGCACTAGAGAACGTGATGATGCCTGCGAAAATATCAGGCACTTTAGATAAAAAAAGCCGAGAAAAAGCTTTAATATTATTAGACCAGCTGAATTTGGTTGACCGCTTGCGACATTATCCTTCTCAACTAAGTGGGGGAGAGCAGCAACGGGTAGCCATTGCAAGGGCTTTAATTAATGATCCCAAAATACTTTTTTGTGACGAACCTACGGGCAACTTAGATTCAAAAAGCTCTCAGGTCATCCAGGACTTGTTTTTTGAGCTTAAAGACAAAATGGGGTTAGCATTGGTTGTTGTAACGCATAACCTTCAGTTTGCTGAAAAGTTCCACACAAAAAAAATACTTGTAGACGGTCAGTGGGCTAATTAAACACGTGGTCGTAAGTTTGAGGCATTTTGACATCTGTAATGTTTCAAGCTAGGGTTTCTCAAATTTTAAACTAAGTGCCTTAAAATATTGAGAATTTACGCCTATGAAAAACACGTTTAAAAAGCTTACTTTTACGACATGGATTTTCCTATTTAGTGTTCAAGGTTGGTCGGCTCAGGCTTTTGATCGAAGCCCCTCAGCTGTAACTAAAATTTTAAAAATTCAAATTCGCGGTAATAAGAAAATAGAAATCCCTTCAATATTAGATAAGATTGAATCGGCTAAAACCCTGATCTACTCTAAAGCTCAAATTCGTAAAGATATTCAGGCGTTGTTTGATACGGGCTTCTTTTATGATGTGAGTGTTGATAAAAAAAATAGTGGAAGCAAAGTTATTTTAACTTACACAGTGATCGAAAAGCCATCTATTGTTGCCGTGAATTTTGTAGGCAATAGTAAAATCAAAGATGCCGAGCTGTCCGAGGCTATCGGCATAAAGAACTTTGAATTATTAAACACATCACGAATCAGTGAGGGTGTTGAAAAGGTAGAAAAACTATACGAAGAAAAGGGATATTTTTTAGCCCGTATTGAGCATAAAATTGAAAACGTTAAAACGGGCGCTAAGATTATATTTATCATTAATGAGAATGATCAAGTAAGAGTTAAGCAAATTAGAATTTTAGGTAATCACAACATACCCACAGATAAATTAAAATCATCAATTAGGACTCAAGAGGGTGGGTTTTTTAGCTTTATGTCCTCGGGCGACTCATTTAAAAAAGATATTTTTGATCAAGACATGCGCATGCTTAATTTTTTGTATTTTAATGAGGGTTACATTCAGGCAAAAATTGATCGCCCGCAGGTTTTTGTAACCCCTGATAAAAAAGATATTTATATAACCATTCGAGTGGACGAAGGTGAGCAGTATAAAATTGGCGGAATCAGCTTTGCCGGCGACATCATTTTTGATGAACAAGAGGTTCGAGATAAGTTGAAGCTCAATGTGGGAGATATGTTTTCGTCCCAAAAATTACAATTAGATTTACGTGAAATACAGGCTAAGTACGGAGATTTAGGTTATGCCTATGCCAACCCAATACCAAGAACAGACATTCGGCCCCAAGAAAAAAAGGTGTATATTACCTACGAGGTTGAAAAAGGCCAAAAAGTATACATTAACAAAATAAAAGTGGTTGGTAATACTCGAACTCGAGATAAAGTAGTTCGCCGTGAGTTAAAGATACTTGAAGGTGAGCTTTATAATGAATCTCGAAAAAGAGAGTCCGAGGAAGGCGTTAAAAGGTTAGGTTTTTTTGAAAAGGTAACCTTTAGTACAAGTACTCCCGATGGTCGTCAGGACCAAATGGATATTGATATTATTGTAAAAGAGCGCAATACAGGGAGCCTTCAAGTCGGTGCTGGGTACGGGAGTCAGCAGGGTTTTGTGTTTATGGGTCAGATCAACCAAACAAACCTCTTTGGTAAGGGGCAGAAATTGGGAGCGGCCCTGAACGTTAATAGTAATAAAACAGATTTTTCAGTGAACTTTACAGAGCCCTACTTTAAGGACACTAAGTGGTCAGTCGGATTTGATGCCTATCATAATTCTGACGAGAGCTCCGAGTTTAAGCAAGATAAAACAGGCGGAGCCTTTCGTGTGGGCCACCCCATTGCGGCCTACACCTATGGGTTTTTAAGATACAAAGTTGATTATACGAAAATAACATTAATTGAAGGCGACAAGGATATCTTTCCGGTAGAAACAGCTAATGGACAAACAAACTCTATTACAGCCTCCGTCCAATACGATAAGAGAAATGATCGATTTGTACCGTCAGAGGGGATGTTCTCCAGTTTATCTCTTGAGTATGCAGGGCTTTTTGGCGGTATCTCTTATACAAAAGGCTTAGCGAACTTTAGATATTACCACACCGTATTTTGGGATGTGATTTGGAGAAACAACCTGGTATATGGCTTTGTAAACTCCAATGGCTCGGGAGAACCGCCCTTTAACCAACGCTTTTTACTCGGGGGGCCAAATACATTAAGAGGCTACTATTACTCTACTGTGGGTAAAAGAAAGCGGTCGAAGGCAGCCTTTGACCAAGCGCAGGCAGATGGAAAATCTAATGAAGAGTCTGAAGTATTAGCTTTAAGGCCCTTTGGTGGGGAGCAGCAATTTTACTACAACTTAGAGTTTATGTTTCCGCTTGTTAAAGAGGCTCGGGTTCACGGGGTGGTATTTTATGACATTGGTGAGGCCCAGGATACTATTGATTTCTCTGACTTAAAAAGTAATTTTGGTTTTGGCTTCAGATGGATCTCACCTCTTGGCCCCTTGCGTTTTGAATGGGGTTTCCCGGTTAGTCCAGATGTGCGGTTTCACCCAGATGAAATGTTTTTTAACTTTCATATTGGCACGCCATTTTAAACATGTATAATTTAAACAATTTTTTAGGGGATGATAGTATGAAATTAAAAAGGCTAGTGTTTTTACCAGTATTATTTTTTAGTGTAGTGTCGATGGCCTCACAAAAAATTGGGTATGTTGACGTGCAAAGGGCGATCCTTTCAACAAAAGCGGGCAAGGCGGCAAAGAAAAAAATAGAAGCTGAAGTCGGCAAAAGAAAGAAGTCTCTTGATAAAAATAGGACTGCTGTTGAAAAAATGCAAAAGCATTTTCAAAAAAAGAGCCTTGTCCTTACAGACCAGGCAAAAAATAAAAAAATGGCTGAAATTCAAAGAGAGGGTATGAAGCTTCAGGAGCTCTATATGAAAATGCAAAAAGAGCTGCAGAAAAAAGAAAGAGACCTTCAAGAACCCATACTTAAAAGCCTCAAAGCGGCTATCGAAAAAATCGCGAAGTCTGAGAAGTACGATGTCGTGTTAGAAAAATCGCAAAGTTTACTGTGGGCCTCTAAATCGATCGATTTAACAAGTAAAGTGGTTAAAGAGTTTGAGAAAATCCATAAGAATTAAAAAATGTCAGACAACACTAAATTAAAGAAAAACATGGATATCAATGAGGTTATGGAGATTTTACCTCAAAGATATCCATTTTTAATGATCGATAAAGTCATTGATCTTGAATTGCCTGCCGATAAAAAACAGATGGTCGGGCGAAAAATTAAAGCTGTTAAAAATGTGACAGTTAATGAGCCGTACTTTCCGGGACACTTTCCTCATAGGCCAGTTATGCCGGGGGTTATGCAGGTAGAGGCTATGGCTCAAACAGCGGCGCTGGCCTGTTATGATGAAAGTAATAAGGGTCGAGACATACTCATTGCTGGCATTAATAAGGCTCGATTTAGAAGGCCGGTTGTCCCCGGAGATGTATTAATTTTTGAATCAGTAGTTATAAAGTATAAAAGTAAGTTGGCCGTCATAAGCTGTAAGGTTTTTGTTGGGGGTGATTTAGTCTCTGAGGCCGAGGTGTTGGCGGCTCTTGGGAGTTAATGTTTTTTTAAGGAAATTTAATGTCAGTACATTCAACCGCTATAATTGGACCTCATGTAAAGCTGCACCCATCAGTCGCTGTTGGGCCCTTTAGTATAATTACAGGGGATGTCAGTATAGGGGCAGGGACAGTTCTTCACAGCCACGTATGCATTGGGTCTGAATTTGGTATTGTTAGTATTGGTGAGAAAAATGAGTTTTATCAAGGTGCCGTTATAGGGGGAACCCCCCAAGATTTAAAGTATAAGGGTGAGCCTACAAAATTAATTATCGGAAACAACAATATATTTAGAGAATTTTGCACACTTAACTTAGGCACGGTGACGGGCTTAGGTCAGACAGTTATTGGCAATGATAATTTATTAATGGCATATGTGCATGTGGCGCATGATTGTTTGTTCGGTAATAATATTATTGTTGCTAATTCTACTCAGTTTGCGGGCCATGTAGAAGTGCAGGACCATGTAACAATTGGGGGTCATTGTTCAATCACTCAGTTTATGAGGTTTGGCCGGTTTAGTTACATCGGAGCGAGTTCGTCTTTAAATAAAGATATCACCCCCTTTACGATGGCCGAGGGTCGGTGGGCAAAGCTGAGAGCTACTAATAAAATAGGGCTCGAGAGAAATGGTTTTGATCAAAATGAAATTAGAAATATTCATAAAGCATTAAGAATACTGATTAAGGGTGAGGGCACTGTTTCAGCATTAGTCAGTAGAATTAAAGAGGAGTGTAAGGCTTCAGACTCCATACAAGAGTTATTGCATTTCATAGAAGCTTCTCAAAAAGGCTTAGCAAGGTAAGTATATGAACAGTAAGGTGAGGGCTGCCGTAGTTGGAGTGGGTTATTTAGGCCGATTTCACGCTCAAAAATATAAGAGCATTGATAATGCAGTATTAGTTGCTGTTTGTGACTCTAATACTGATAATGCTAAAAAAAGCGCTTTAGAGTTAAGCTGTGAAAGCTTTGCTAATTATAAGGACTTATTAGGAAAGGTGGATGCTGTTACTATTGCAGCGACGACCTCGGCTCATTATGAAATTGCTAAATTTTTTTTGAAAAACAATATACATGTCAATGTTGAGAAGCCAATCACCTCAACGACAGTTCAGGCCCAAGAGCTTTGTGAATTGGCCTATAAAAATAATTTAAAACTTCAGGTAGGTCATATAGAGCGTTTTAACCCAGCCTTAGTGGCTGCGAAAAAAAAATTAAGAGACCCTATTTTTATTGAGTGCCACCGGTTAGCACCCTTTAAGCCTCGCGGCGTTGATGTGAGTGTTGTTTTAGATTTAATGATTCATGATTTAGATGTTATATTGTCCCTTGTAAACAGTGAGCCCAAACACGTCCACTCAGTAGGCACACCTGTGCTTACCCCTGAGGTTGATATTGCAAATGCCAGGGTAGAGTTTGAAAATGGCTGCGTTGCTAATATAACATCTTCTAGAGTTTCAAAGACGGCTCAAAGAAAATTTAGGGTTTTTCAGCAAGACCAATACTTATCCATTGATTTTGGTTCAGGAGATGTGAGCTTAACAACTAAAATAGGGGACTTTAGCGAAAGTGGAGAGCTCCCTCTAGAAGTTGAAAATTGGAGTTTAGAAAAAGGTGATGCTCTTTTGGCTGAAACGCAGTCTTTTGTTGATTCTATTATTAAAGACATTCCTTGTATTGTTACCGGAGAGGATGGACTTAAGGCCCTTAAGTTGGCGGAGACTATCGTTGAATCCTTCAAGTAAAAGTGAAATTTTAATTGTTGCCGCTGAGGCATCGAGCAGTTTGTACGCTCAACGTATTTTAAGTGAGTTTAGTTTACAAAAAATAGATTGTCATTTTTGGGGAGTGGGCTCAAAAGAAATGGAAAACCAGGGCTTAGATAGGCTTGGTTGCTCTGAAGATATGGCTGTCGTTGGTATCAAAGAGGTCATGACCCATTATAAAGACATAAAAGCGGTATTAAATAAAATTGTAGAGAGAGCAAAGCAAAACCCGCCTAAGTTCGCCTTATTACTGGATTACCCAGAGTTTAATTTGAAATTAGCAAAAGAATTAAAAAAATTAAATATACCAGTTATTTATTATATTTCTCCGCAAGTTTGGGCATGGAGAACTTCGCGTATAAAAATAATTAAAAAGTATGTGGATAAAATGCTTGTTTTATTCCCCTTTGAAAAAGAATTTTATGAAAAAAATGAAATGGACGTAAAGTTTGTTGGCCACCCATTACTTGATGAAATACATGAACGTTTTTTTACTCATGAGTACCTAAGTGAGCAAAGGCAAAAATTTGGACTCTCGTTAACGGATAAAGTATTAGCTTTAATGCCCGGAAGTCGAAAATCAGAAATTGAATATAATCTCGAAACCCAAATAAAAACAGCTGCGATTTTAAAAAAAGAAGATCCAAGCTTAAAGGTTATGATTTTTGTGGCTCCTACGTTTACTGTTGAGCAATTTAAAATGTTCTTGCAAAATTACAACATTAGCGTGGGGTATATAATTGTTAAGCAAGAGCCCTTTGAAATGATACACATGGCTGATGTGGTGCTTACAGCCTCAGGCACAGCGACGGTCATGGTTGGGCTTATGGTCAAGCCCATGGTTATTATGTATAAATTAAATTGGCTCACAGCTTTTATTTTTAAATTTTTAGTAGGGCAAAAGATAAAGCTTTTTGGAATGATTAATATTTTATTAGGTAAAAAAGTATGTGATGAGTTCTTTCAATCAGAGGCTACACCAGAAAATTTATCCAAGTCGTTAAGGGTTTTACTTTATGATAAGGCTGAGTATCAGATAAAATCTATGGAGCTTAAAAGAACGCACAGTATTTTGGGAAGTAAAGGAGCCACTGAAAGAGTGGTTGAAAGTTTAAAAGCGTATATTTAAATGGGTCTACACTATATTTATGCAATAATAATTAAAATTCGAAATTTACTGTTTGATATGGGTTGGCGCCCCCTTAGAGACTGTGGTGTGCCAGTTATTTCAGTAGGAAATATCACGGTGGGGGGTACGGGCAAAACCCCTGTCATCATAGAAATGGCAAGCATACTTAAGGGAAATCATAATATAGGTATTGTGAGCCGTGGGTATAAGGGGTTGTTCAAAGGGGCTCAACTGGTTGATTTGTCGGTAAAAAACCCAGGGCAGTATTTTGGTGATGAGCCGACTTTGATAGCTAAAAAAACAAATAGCCCTGTTGCCGTGTGCTCTAAAAGAATCGAAGCTTGTTTGAAACTAAAAAACCAGGGTGTAGATACAATCCTTGCAGATGACTGTTTTCAACATAGGTCTTTAAAAAGAGATTTAGATATTGTGTTACTTGACGCTACTGAAGAGGCGAAGAACTATAGACCATTACCCCTAGGAAGAATGAGGGAGCCTTTTTTAGCCCTTAGGCGCGCGCAGGTTATAATTATAACTAAACGTAACCTTTTGCCAAAAAATGATTTACCTCAATGGGACCTATGGTTTCAAGAGATGATTAATAAAAATAAAATCACTTCAAATATCCTTGAGGGAAATTATATTATTGACCGTATTGAGAACTTTACAGGAGAGGAGATAAACTCGAAAGAGCGATTTATGCTACTCTCTGCCATTGCAAAACCATTAGCCTTTGAGCGCCTCTTGAGTGTTAATAGTATTGAAGTCGTTAAGCACATTACATATCGAGATCATTACAATTATACTTTTAAAGATGTAAGTTCGATACAAAATAAGGCGAGAGATTTGAGCGTAAAAATTTTAGTTACCGAAAAGGACAGAGTAAAGCTAGAGGTACTCGATATTGATAAGAATTTATTTGGGGTAGTTAAATTAAAAATTGATTTTAGTGCCTATAAGCAGTTTGGAGATAAGGAGAAATTTAATGAAACCCTTATTAATATGGGCAGCTAAACGGTTTGCCTATTTAATTTTTAAACTTCCAAAGTGGATACATTTAGTTTTAGGTGATGCCGTAGCTTACCTATGGTGGAGCCTGTTAAGAATAAGGCGGGAAGTTGTATTAAGTAACTTAAAGCTCGCTTACCCTGACATGGACCCCTTAGAGAGAAAGAAAATAGCTTGGAAATCTATGCAAAATCTTGGTCGAGGGGCTGTAGAGTACTTTAAATTTCCGTTTTTAAGTAAAAAAAATATTAATAATTGGGTTCGATTTGAAGGTGAGGAGCATATAGAGGCGGCCTTAAAAAAAGGCAAAGGCGTATGCTTGCTCTCTTTGCATACAGGTAATGGGGATTTTGCGCTCGCAGGACTGGCTTTAGCTGATTACCCGATATGTTTGATTTCAAAAGAATTTAAAATTAAATGGTTGAATGAGCTATGGTTTTCACTGCGGGGTCGCCTGGGGATGACCTTTATCCCTCCTAGAAATAGTAGTTTTTCAGTCATTAGGTCGCTGAAAAAAAATAAAATTGTAATTTTTGTGTTGGATCAGTTCATGGGGCCCCCCATTGGTGTAAGGACTCAGTTTTTTGGTCACGAAACAGGCACTGCACTTGGGCTGGCTGTTATGGCAATGAGAACGGGGGCTGAGGTTATACCGCTTTATACGATACGTGAAAATGGGAACCATCACCTTATTAAATTTGAAGCTCCTATTCCCTTTGAAACTAAAGAGGACCGTCCCTCAACGACAGCACACATGACGCAGGTTTATACGGATAAAATAGAGCAAATTATTCGTCAGTATCCAGATCAGTGGATGTGGGTGCATCGTCGCTGGAAAGAGTTTAAAGATTAATTAAGTAGGGATAAGGGCCCTGTTATTGTTTTCGCATTAAGCCGCATGAGGGGCAGCAAAACGCCTGTGGTTTTTTTTGAAAGGTAATATCAGGGGTGTGTTTATAATTCGTATTAAAAGGTTCAGAGTGTTGACATCTTTGGAGTAAAAGCTGAAAATTTTAGGATGTTCATAAGTAAGCCTATATTAATTTTATTCGTGATATTAAGCTTTGGCTGTTCAAGCCTTTTTAAGACAAATATGAGCCTTGAAAAAGTGCAAAAAAATGATGAATTTGAAAAACTCCTTGATGTTAAAGTGACTCCTCATCCTGAGGTAAAATCTAAAAATAAATTTAAACCAGTTGTTAAAAAAACTAAAGTGCCGCAAAAGAAAATCTTAGTTTCTAAAGTGAAATCAAAAAAAAAGAAATTAACAACTAAAACTTTGAAATTAAAAAAGCATCTACCTGCATTTGAAGATTCAGAGGGGTTTGACGGCCGAAGGCCGATCGTTGACCCTTTTGTTGTGGGTGAAAAAGTTGAGTTAGATTTAACATATCTAAATATGTCAGCGGGACGTCTTGTTCTACTTGTAGAGCCCTTTGTAGAGGTTAATGGAAACAAGTCATATCAATTTAAAGTTAAAATAAAATCGAGTAAAATGTTCTCTTTTTTTTATAAACTCGATAACATGGCTGAAACTTATGTTGACTATAAGACCCTACGGCCTCTCTCTCATGCCGTACATATTAGGGAGAGTAAGCAAATTAAAGAGGTGCGAAGCTTCTATGACTGGGGAACGTCTAGTGGGAAGTTTTGGGAGAAAAAAATTAATGATGACGGGGAGACTCGCCGTAAAAAAGAATGGAAGTTAAGACCCTTTTCTCAAAACTTAATTTCAGCTATTTTCTACATGCGAAATTTTACTCTAAAACCAGGAAAGATTATTAAATTCAATGTGGCCGACGCGGGTAAAATTGTTGTTATCTGGGCCAAAGTATTAAAGCAAGAGACAATTGATACTAAATATGGCCCTATGGATACAGTAAAAATTAAAGTAGAGTATAAAATCGACGGCACATTTTCTCAGAGCGGAGAAATATACTTTTGGTTTACTAATAACGACCGTAAAAATTTGGTTAAAATTCAATCTAAAATTAAAATAGGCTCACTCTATGGTGAGCTGGTTTCGATTACAGTACCTAATTAGTTTTATAGCTTTTAGGGCAGATGCTAATTAGACTTAAGCCTTGGTTTTTTTAAATTTAAACCTGGTATACTTAATAATATGCCAGCGATAAACTGTAGACATTTTACAGGGTTTAAACCATGCGCTAAAAATGAATTATGTAGTGAGCGCTGCCCATTTTTAGACCCACCCTTGTCTCGTGTACTAATTGTACACCTTGAGGCTATGGGGGCGGTATTAAGAGCCACTAGCCTGTTGCCCTCGATTAAGCGAAAGTTTCCAAAGTGCCATATTACCTGGGTAACAAAAGCGCCCAGCCATAGGCTTTTAGAGGGTAACTCATTAATTGATCGGGTCCTGACAAGTTCAAGTGAGGACCTTTTGTCATTAAAGTGTCTTAATTTTGATGTCGCATTTTGTATAGATAAATCTCTGCAGGCCAGCGGAGTTTTGAGTTCAACACAATTTGATAAACTCTATGGTTTTAGTGCCGATGCATGCAGTGGAGCTATTTTACCAGCAACCCCGGCAGCACATTATTTGTGGAAACTAGGTTTAAGTAATCACGAAAAATTTTTTATTAATCAAAAATCAGAGACCCAATTGATGACTGAGGCCTTAGAGCTTGGGGAGTTCAAAAGAGAACCCTATGTCCTTATGCTTTCAGAGGCTGAAAAAGAGCAGGTTACAGCTAGAAATAAACTATGGGCGCCTGATGGAAAAATCATTCTTGGCATTAACACGGGCTGTGCGCCTACAATAGCATATAAGAAGTTGTCAATTCAGAGGCAGAAATCATTAATAAAAAATATAGAGACTCACTTTGGATGTCGAATTGTACTGCTTGGCGGGCCAGATGATACGGATAGAAATAATGAAATAGCTAAGGGGACAAATACAGTGACCTCTCCAACAGGGTCAGGTTTGCGTGATGGTCTTGTTAGCGTGGCGGCTTGTGATATTGTTATAAGTGGGGATAGCTTAGGTATGCATATGGCCATAGCGTTAAAAAAATGGGTAGTAGCCTGGTTCGGCCCTACCTGCTCCCATGAGATTGATTTATATGACAGAGGAGTTAAGGTGATGGCTAAGGTGGGTTGTTCGCCTTGTTGGAAAAGGTCTTGTCATAAGTCCCCAATGTGTTATGAAATGGTATCTGAAGATGAGTTTCTAATGGCCGTTAAGGAGGGGATTCAATGGGTAAAAAAATCCTCGTCATCCAAACAGCCTTCATTGGAGATGCGCTCCTAACAATACCTCTGCTTAAAAATATTAAAAAACTGTACCCCAGATCTGATATTCATATTTTATGTCGATCAGGGTTAGGGGATGTTTTTAAGCAATTTAACTTAGCATCTGTCGTTTATGAATATAAAAAAGGGGGCTCATCAAACTGGCCTCATATTAAAAATTCAATTAAAAAAAACTCCTTTGATATTATTATAAGTCCTCATGAATCACTAAGAACTCAACTTTTAGTATGGTCACTGAGTGCAAAAATAAAGGTTGGGTTTTATAAGTGGTGGAACTTTTGGATTTTTAACTATCGAGTCAAGCGCCCCATGCACTTGCCAGAAGTTTTAAGGCAAAACATGCTTTTAACAGTTTTATCTGAAGACTTTAAATCAAGGTATTTTAAGTTCATTAACTCATGTGACATAAAAAATATTGATTTAAAAAGTAATATTGATTTTTCAACCAAAAACTCAATCCCAAAGTGGGCTGAAATGCACATGGAGGAGTCTGACTTTAACTCCTCTGACCATATTAAAAGAGTAAAAAAAATTGAGATTCAATATGAATTAGAAAATAAAAAATGTATTTTCATTGCCCCAGGGAGTGTGTGGAGCACTAAACGTTGGACTGAAAAGGGTTTTTCGCGCCTAGCAAAAAAAATGATTTCTGATGGTTTTTCGGTACTACTCATAGGTAGCCCTGAAGAGTTTAAATTATGCAATACCATTAAAGAGAGGGCTCCAGGGAGTATTAATTTAGCAGGAAAACTGAACTTAGTTGAAACCGCCTACTTATTAAGGCACAGGCAAGCACTTGTTTCAAATGACAGTGGGGCTATGCATTTGGGGGCATTGAGCTCGATACCTGTTGTTGCTATATTTGGACCGACAACTCCTCGTTTAGGGTATAGACCCTGGAGTGACCAGTCGAAGATTATTCAAAGAGACCTTAAGTGCAGGCCCTGTGGCCTTCATGGGGCAAAAGTGTGTCCTCTTGGCACGCATGAGTGCATGGTAAAAATTGACTCTAACGATGTTTATAGAGCTGTCTGCGACAGTCTGATATAATACGTTAAGGGCTATATCTTTTTAATTAGTGTTTTTACATTAATATTATACTTTTTAATTTTCCTAAGTAGCGTATTTTTAGGTATATTAGCGTGAGCAACAGTCTTGTTGATTCGACCCTCATTAGAAATCAGAGCTTGTATGATAAACTCCTTTTCAGTTTCAAGTTTGAATTTATCAAAATCCATAGGCCCTTGGTAACTCGATGAAATAGAACTGTCACTTGGATTTTTTAAATTAATTAAGTTTTCAGGCAATGAATCCACTTGAATGCTCTTAACTGAATCGGGTGTGATGATCAGGCACCTCTCTATAGTGTTTTCGAGCTCCCTTATGTTACCAGGCCAGTTATAATTGTTAAAACGCTCTAGGACCTCACGAGATATAGTTTTCATATTTCTGTTATGTTTTTTGTTGAATTTTTTAATAAACACTTCCGCAAATTCCTCAATATCATCAATTCTCTCTCTAAGAGGCGGTAAAAATATGGGCATAACATTTAATCGGTAAAATAAATCCTCGCGAAATGTGGACTCTTCGATCATCTTTTCTAAGTTTCTATTTGTTGCTGCAACGACCCTGGCATTGGTTTTCACTTCGCGGCTGCTCCCCACAGGGGAGAATGTTTTTTCCTGTAGGACACGTAGTAACTTAACTTGAAGCTCTGGTTTAAGCTCTCCAATTTCATCTAAAAATATGGTGCCATCGTTGGCTTGTTGGAATTTACCGATCTTTCTTTTATCAGCGCCAGTAAAAGCTCCTTTTTCATGACCAAAAATTTCACTCTCCATAAGTTCTTCTGGGATAGCTGCGCAATTAATTGTGATAAAATCTCCATGCTTTCGTGGAGAGTTAAAATGTATAGCTTGAGCAACAAGCTCTTTGCCGGTTCCGTTCTCTCCGCGAATGAGTACGGTGGTGTCAACTCGAGTCAGCTTGTTAATAAGATCATAGACATCTGTCATTTTTTTTGAATGTCCAACTAGGTCGCTTTCTATGTCGTCATCAAAAATAGGGGTAGCAAGGGCTAGTTCAGAAACTAGTGCTTTTGCTTCGATTGCTTTAGTCACTATTTCACATAACTTATTAGGTTGAACTGGTTTTTCTAAATAATCATAAGCGCCGAGCTTAATGGCTTTTACAGCGTCCTTTAGGTTGCTGTGGGCGGTCATAATGACAACTAAAATTTGAGAGTCTACTGTTTTTATTTGCTCCAGGGCCTGAAGCCCATCCATTTCGGGCATTCTGACATCCATTAAGACTAAATCAAAATTTTGTGCATGGATTGAACTAAGTGCTTCACGACCATTTACAGCCTCTTTAATAGAAAAATTAAAGTGGGGCATTGAACTAACGAGTATTGAAGATACTGACCTTCGTAGTTCTATTTCATCATCGACAATTAAAACGTTAATGCTCTCCGGCATGTGTGTATCCTTTGCTTTGAGTGAGTAGTTCATTTTCAGGCGACTGAAGGGGAAGTGTGAACCCCACAGTCGTTCCTTGGCCAAGATTACTTTCTAAAAAAACATCTCCACCGTGGAGCTCAATAAAATATTTAACTAAATAAAGTCCGAGTCCAGAGCCTTTAGTTTGAAAACTATGTTTTTTTCCACGGTGAAATTTTTCAAAAATTTTACTTTGCTCTTCTTTCGAGATCCCTTCGCCGCTGTCTTCAACGACAACTATTACTCGATCATCAAGTTCACTTGATAATATCTTCACAACACCATCTTTAGAAATATACTTAATTGCATTTTCGATAAGGTTTAAAATGACCTCTTGAATTAATACAGTATCTACATCAATTAAAAATAAGGGTTCCAAGTCAGAAATTAGAGTCACAGATTTAGAGTCAGCTAATGGTTGGAGCTGCTTTATGACAGTCTTAATAATTTTATTTATGTCAGTTGAGCTTTTATTGAGTTTAAAGTCATGTGACTCAACTTTTAATATTTTTAAAATGGATTGAATATACCTATGAAGTTCTACGCTTTCTTGCCTTAAGTGGATGAGGTCGCGGTGAAAGGGTGAGCTCTCATTTTCGTTAATAACCCTGTCAATAATGGCCTGTATTTTTGCTATGGGCGTTTTAAGGTCATGACTAATAAGGCTAACAAAATTGTCTTTAAGCTGCTTGACCTCAAATAAATACTTTTTTTCCTGTTCAAGTCTCCAAGTTTGATTTTCTACTAGAGTGAGCTGGAAACTAATAAAAAGTATAAAAGTACATGCGATCTGAACGAGTGGGGAAGCTATTGGGGTCCAAAAAAAATGGCTGTCAAATAGCCACAGAGAAATAGCTGTAATTGCAACACTGGTGCCGAGTAATATAATGATGGCCATTTCCTGTGGATAATTCATGGTAATAATTATACAAAATATAAGAAGCAGAAATAAAAATGCAAAGTAGGTGAAAGGTTTAATGTGATTAATTATTTTTCCATTAATAATACTGTCAATTGTGTTCGCAATAACCTCAACGGAGTCCATCATACCAAGTGGTGTGAGAAGAACATTATGTCGTACGTCATGAGTCCCAAGAAGAACAATTTTTCCTTTAAAAAAACCATGAGGCAGTTTGTTACTATACACATCGGCAATGCTGACTCTTTTATAGGTCATATCTGGGCCCGCATAGTTGATAGTAAAGAAGCTGGCGTTTTTGTGAGTAGTTTTAAGTGATCGTAAAGGCTCACTAATGAGTTCACTTATATGAGCTAATGGGTAGGTGTGGTATGGGGAGAATCGTGTAAAGCCATCATCACTCACTTGATGTGTAATTAGGCCCTGTTGTTGACTGACGGGGTCCACAAAAAAAGGAATTCTAGGGGTATTGATGCTATCAATATTTGCGGCCCATATATTTTTTTTATGATTAAATATTTTTAAAATTTTTGGTTTTAATTTAATCTCCGTTATATCTGAGAATAAAATATTTATCCCAATGATCATAGGTTCATCTTTAAGTATTGATTCCAGTGCCGTAGATAATATTTGGGGGACAAAGTAATAACTGTCGGAGCGACTTAAGAAAAATGAAGTGTTTGGTGTGGGGATATTATTTGATTTTAATAAACTGAGCCATTGTTGGTCATCAAAATCCACAATAACAATTCTGCTGTCTGTTTCTTGTACATTTCTTAGTTTTAACCTTTGGTCGTAAGAGTTTGTCTGAGTAAAATAAAACGTAGTAACCCCTACGGCCCAGCAAATAAGAGCTCTTAATATAATGCCACGCTTGAGCCAAGTAAATGAAAATAGCTGTGTGAATTTATTTTTGTTTCTCACCGGGATGAGCTCCTTTTGGTGACGCACAGTACCTAGGGTTTAAGAGAAATTCAAGTGGGTTCTGCCTAAAAAGGTGGTATTTACAATTACTTATGAGGATTTATACTAAATTAGAGTCGATTGATGAACTGAAGGGTTCATCAATTACAATAGGTAACTTTGATGGAGTACACCTGGGGCATCATTTTTTACTAGGTCAAATTAAGCACTTAGCTGACTCTGGCAGCTCGAAATCGTGGGGGGTTATCACCTTTCACCCTCATCCTAAGCAGTTACTTTGCCCTGATGCCAAATTTACGTACCTTCAAACTCGGCTTGATATGATTCAGGAGTTGGAGGCATTAGGGGCTGGTTTTGTCTTTTTACTCCCCTTTACTCAAGAAATTGCTTTAATGAGCCCTGATAACTTTTTAAGTGCCTACATAATTAACCCCTTTTTGCCTAAAAACATAGTTGTAGGCGAGGATTTTGTTTTTGGCAAAAATCGAGAGGGAGGCATTGCTTTTTTACGCGACCAGGAGAGCAAGTATTCATATGACTTATTAGTTGTTAAAAAGAGGCAGCTGCTTGGGAGTGAGGTTTCTAGTTCTAGAATAAAAAAATTACTGGCTCATGCAAAATTAAGTGAGGTATCTCAGTTGCTAGGAAGAGATTACTCACTGACAGGCGTTGTAGAAAAAGGGGCTGAGCGGGGTCGACAAATAGGGTTTCCTACGGCTAATTTGAAGTTAAAAATACCGTTGTCCTTGAGCTCTGGAGTTTACATAACCACATTGTTAGTTGATGGCAAAAGTTTTTCGTCTATGACCAATGTAGGTTTTAACCCGACTTTTAATAGTGTTCGGGAGTATAAATATTTAAAAGTAGAAACTCACATTCTTAATGAAAACATAAACCTTTATGGGAAAACAGTAAAAATAACCTTTTTTAAAAAAATCCGTGAAGAGATTAAATTTTCTGGACCAAAGCAGTTAACAGAGCAATTATTAAAAGACAAAGCGTGTTCTGAGAGGTACTTTAGAGAGCATGTTGAAATGGGCTGAAGTATTAATCAATGAATCTCACGGTGAGCGAGATCGTTTTGATTTTCTGAGCTCTTATTTAAATAATTTAGGTTTTAAAAATGAAGTTCAACATGTGTTAACTTCTTCATATGAATTTAAAGATCGTTTGCTTGAATTAAAAAGTCAAGTCGATCAAATTCGGATACACTCTGACCTTGGTATTCTTGTGGTGCAAGAGTTTGAATCTATGCCGTCTGAGATCGTAGATTTAGGGGCCGCAGATGCCTTTGTTTACGAAAAAGGAGGCTGGTGGTTTAGAAATTTTTTGCAAAAAGCTTTTTTGAAAACTATATCTAAATATGGAAGTTCTATAGATCTAGAGAGTTCAGCGCTAATTGTTGGGACGGGGGCACGAGCCAGAGTCTTTGCCAGTGGTTTTATTAAAGTTGGGTTTTCTGAAGTCAATATTTCTTCAATTTTCGACGAACAGGGGACAAAATTTGTAGACGCATTAAAAAGAAAGTACTTTGGGGTAAATATTAATTTTGTGCCTCAAAGTCGTTTAGTGACTCTCCCGGGGATACACGGTGTCCTTGTTAATTCCACCCCTATAGACAGCAATAATGAACTTATAAATGAACTTAATTATTTTAATTTTTTACAAAAAGAGGGGCTTGTCATAGATTTAAACCTGTTCCCTGTTGAGTCAAGACTAACAAAGGAAGCAAAAACAGTAGGAGCTGTTGTTATTCAGGGGTATCAGATACTAGCACTGGCTGATATTCTATGGGCTCAATCCGTTTTTGGTATAAAACTTGATGCTGAAAAGTATGTGAATGAATTTTACAATAAATTTAAGCTTAAAGCTGAGAATTCTGAATCGGCGTTGTCTTAACTAAAATAGGTGTACATCATTTGAAATCCCTCCAAAGGTCCAGTTACAAAAAATGTCACCTAAGGTACTCTGAATAGTGAATACGGTTACAATTCGGGAGTGATTATGGCAGTAAAAAAAGCCATTGGTGAATTACTAGTAAGAGAAAGCTTAATTAATATTGATCAACTAGAGCAGGCAAAAAAAAGTCAACGGCAAAACGGGGGCAAGCTAACAAGCGCACTCGTTAATCTAGGTTTTGTTAATGAAAGTGACCTTGCTGAGTTTTTAGGAAATCAATTTAACCTCCCAACAATAGATTTAAGCTCTTTTGAGTGTGAGAGGGGGGCTTTAGATATGTTGTCCTCTCAAATATGCAAAAAGCATACTGTTATCCCAGTGACTAAGGCTGACAATACCTTGGTCGTTGCCTTCGCTGACCCTACAAATATTTATGTCAAAGATGATTTAGCTTTATTAACACGGTGTAAAATTGAACCCGTAGTGGCTTCAGAACTAGAAATTCAAAGAGCTATTGAAAAGTATTACAACATATCTTCCTCAAAAGACATTGTAAATATAATGTCCGAGATGGAGGAGGAGAGTGAATATCTCGACGATGGAGATAAGGGTGCTGTTGAATTACTGGGGCCCAATAGCAATGCCGAGGATGGCCCCATAGTAAAATTTGTCTCTGCGATGCTTGCTGACGCGATTAAGTTAGGGGCTTCTGATATACACATTGAACCCTATGAAAAAAGATTCCGTGTACGCTTTAGGATAGATGGAAAACTACATCAAAAAACTCAACCCCCTGCTGGAGCTGCAAATGCGATCATAAGTCGCATAAAGATAATGTCCAAGCTTGATATTGCAGAACGACGACGACCTCAAGATGGTCGTTTGAAAGTACGAATGCAGGATCGTTCTGATATAGATTTTCGTGTCAGTGTTTGCCCCACTTTATTTGGTGAGAAAGTGGTGCTTAGAATTTTAGATAAAAGTACATTAGAAGTGGACATGACAAAATTAGGTTTTGAGGTCGATCAACTGAAGGTTTTATTAGAAAAAATTCATCAACCACAAGGGATGGTTTTAATTACAGGCCCTACAGGGAGTGGTAAAACGACCACAATTTACTCTTGTTTAAGTGAACTCAATGAGCCGGACGTTAATATTTCGACAGCAGAGGATCCGGTCGAATTTAATTTAGATGGAATAAATCAAGTTCAAGTGCGCGCTGATATAGGTATGGGTTTTCCTGAAGTGCTACGGTCTTTTTTACGTCAAGATCCAGACATTGTTATGGTGGGTGAAATTCGAGATCTTGAAACGGCAAATGTGGCATACAAGGCCGCCTCAACGGGGCATTTAGTAGTGAGTACATTACATACAAATGATGCCGCATCAACAGTTTCAAGACTTGTTGACATGGGTATTCCTAAGTTTATGGTGGCCGAAGCGACGTCTTTAGTTATAGCCCAGAGACTTATGAGAAAAAACTGCACTCGTTGTTTGGTAGATATTACTGTTCCAACGGAGACTCTTTTGGAGATAGGGGTTCCTGAGGATCGGTTGCCAGAATTTTCAACTTTAAAACGTGGGCAGGGATGCGGGGTTTGTAATAATACGGGGCTGTCGGGCCGAATAGCTATTCACGAAGTTTTAAAGTTAACAGCTCAAGTTAAGGATGCCATCTTTAAAAGCGCAAGCCCTCTTGAAATAAAAAGAATGGCTGTAAACTCAGGAATGGTTTCTTTGAGGATGAGTGCACTTGAAAAATTAAAAAATGGTTTAACTACTGTTGAGCAGGTTATTGGCTCATCTGTGGGTGATGAGTTATGATAACACTACACCAACTTCTTAAAGCAACTGTAAAACAAGATGCCTCTGATTTACATATTGTTGCTGGCTCAGCACCGGCATTGCGTGTAAAGGGAAGAATGGTGCGAGTCAAGTCTACAGAACTATCGGGTGAGGACACAAGGAGAATCTGCTATTCAATACTCACTGATATACAGAAGAGTAGGTTTGAAGAAGATAAGGAAATAGATTTTAGCTTTAGCGTAAAGCGTATGGCTCGATTTAGAGTTAATTTATCATATCAAAAGGGTGTTGTTTCTGGAGTTTTTAGAAAAATTCAAATGGACGTGCCGGACATTAATACTCTAGGGATACCAAAGGGAGTTATAGAGTTAACGAAGATCCCCTTTGGTCTAATTCTAGTAACGGGTCCCACAGGTTGTGGGAAAACAACCACTCTTGCCGCCTTATTAGATAAAGTCAATAAAGAGCGCAGGGGGCACATTGTAACCCTTGAGGACCCGATTGAATACGTTCATATGCATAAGAATTGTATTATTAACCAACGAGAAATCGGTACAGATACAAATAGTTTTGAGGCCGCACTAAGGCATATATTAAGGCAGGACCCTGATGTGTGTTTGCTTGGCGAGTTGAGGGATGCACTTACCGTTCAATCCGCCTTAAGAATTGCAGAAACAGGTCACCTTGTATTTGCAACTTTGCATACAAACTCAGCCCTACAGTCCATCAGTCGAATGGTAGGGATGTTTCCAGCAGATCAGCAGGATCGTGAGCGAAATGTTCTCAGTCATGTTTTAAGTGGGGTACTCTCGCAAAGGTTAGTACCAACAGTTGATGGCGAACTGATTGCTGCCTGTGAATTTATGCAAGTGAATTCAGCTATTAGAAATTTAATTAGAGAGGATAAGTTGCATCAAATATACGGGATGATGCAGGTGGGTCAGGATAAATCCGGAATGATAACGTTAAATCAATCATTGGCTCATTTAACGTTAAAAAGAAAAATAAAAATTAGCTCTGCATTTAATGCCTCTCCGGATCCTGAGGAATTAGATCTAATACTAAGCAAAATGGGTGTGTAGTCGTGGCTCTTTATTTATTTAATGCAAAATCAATGGATGGTAAATCTATTTCAGGCGAAGTCAATGCTGAAAATGAAACAGAGGCTCGAGTGAAGTTGAGGGCCCAGTACCTCATCCCCATAAAATTAAAACAAAAAGGTAGTAGCAATACGGTTTTAGTTAAAAATAAACAGAGCGGATCACACCATACGGTTAAGCTCAAAGAATTGCAAATATTCACAAGGCAGTTTTCAGTACTTGTAGCTTCGGGAGTTCCTATACTTCAGGGTATTGAGGCCATGGCACAAGGGTCAAAAAGCCCAGGCATGGTGGCTGTATTAAATGATATGGCTTTGCAGTTAAACAAAGGGCGGAGACTCTACGAAGCCTTGGCATTGCACCCAAAAGCCTTTGATAATCTTTACATTAACCTTGTCCGTGCGGGCGAAGAGGGTGGGGTTTTAGAGGCTGTACTCGTTCGTCTCGCGGATCATATAGAAAAAACGATTAAGCTAAATGGAAAAATTAAAGGAGCGATGGTCTACCCTCTTGCTATTATTGTCGTCGCATTTATTGTAGTTGCTGTAATTATGATTTTTGTTATCCCTAGTTTTGTTGATATGTTTAGCCAAAATGGAGCCGAGTTACCATGGTTAACACAAAAAGTTATTGATGCCAGCGATTTTACAACACAGTATTGGTATTTAATAGTCATAAGCATTACTGGGTCGGTGTTTTCAATAAAGGGATATTATCGCACCACAGCTGGTAAAGAGCTTATTGATCAGTACTTAATTATGGTGCCCGTTTTGGGTTCATTGATTCAAAAAGGAGCGATAGCATCATTTTCAAGAACCTTAGCAACAATGTTAAGGGCTGGTGTGAAAATTTCTGAATCGCTAGAAATAGCAGCATCAACTGTAGGTAATGATGTTATTGCAAAAGCTATTAGACGCTCTAAAGCTGCAATCGAAAGAGGCAGAGCTTTAGTGGAGCCATTAAAAAAAGAAAAGTATATACCGGTCATGGTTACTCAAATGATTAGTATTGGAGAGCAAACGGGAAACTTAGATACTATGCTTGAGAAAATTGCTGATTTTTATGAGGATGAGGTTGATGTTGCCGCGTCAGCATTGACGAGTTTAATGGAGCCCATACTGATGGTCGTTATTGGAGGGATTATAGCCATTTTAGTCGTTGCAATGTATTTACCAATCTTTCAAATGGCCGATGCCGTGATGTAAAAATGAAATCATCAGACTATATTGAAAAAAAGGAAGAAAACACCAATGTCGGGCTAGCTACTCAGACAGAACGAATTTTAATGATTCAAACTATTCGTATTCTTTCAATCTGTGCTATTTTATTAGTAATCTTAGCTTTTCAAGCCACTCAGCCAGAGTTTTTAAACCCAGATGTTTGGGTTCCTATTTATTTAATATTAAGTTTTGGATTTTTGATTAATACTTTTTTACTTTTAAAGTTTGATCGGTTCTCCGGTAACTGGATTATTAATTCAGCATTGTTTGCTTTTGATGCGATTCTGGTTACCTCCCTTATTTATTATACGGGGGTTAATAAATCTATATTTTTGTTTTTATACTTAGTTTATATAATTCAGTGTGGTCTTTTTGCGGGGCACAAGGGGGCACTGTTAATGGCCCTCTGGACGTCGTTTTTATTTAGCTTACTTCTTATGATGGGTCCAAGAATTGAGGGGGAAGCTCTGTTTTTCGCCCTTGGGTTTAATAACTTGGCCTTTTTTGCCGTCGCTATTTTAAGTGGATTTCTAAGTGATCAAATTGACTTTATTGGTGGTGAATTAAAAAGTAGAGGCAGAGAGTTAACGGCCTTAAGAGATTTTAATCAGCTAATTGTAGAGAGTGTCGGGACAGGGTTTTTAACTTTAGATAATGATATGAACATTACACATATAAATTCTGCGGCGGCATCGATACTGGCTGATCAGACTATTATGGGTCAAAACTTAAAGGCTGTATTCCCGGGTTTGCTTGAAAAACTGAAGGGTCAAAAGTTTGAACCTTCAAATATTCCATCACAATTCGAAGAAGATTATGTAAATTATAAAAATGAAAAATTAATAATCCATACACTTACGTCGGCTTTAAAGGATGAGGAAGGTCAATTTATTGGCTTTGTTGTCATGTTCCAGGACCAAACAGAGGTGAAGCGAATGGAGTTAGCATTAAGACAACAAGAGAAAATGGCGGCCGTCGGTTTACTTGCTGCAGGTATTGCTCATGAAATCAGGAATCCTCTGGCGAGTATTAGTGGAAGTGTTCAACTCATTAAGTCCAGTAGCTCACTAACACCTGAAGAAAATGAAAAATTAATGAACATAATAATAAAGGAAATTGATCGTTTAAATGACCTAATAAATGAGTTTTTGGATTTTGTTCGTCCAGAAAAAATCTCAGATGACCCTGTTAATATTAAAGAGCTGTTGAAGGAAGTACTGGAGATAGTTTCTATGGACAAAAAATTGAGAAAAGATGTTGAAATCGACTTAACACTAAAAGGCCACCAAGTAATATCAGGAAATTATAATAAGCTCAAACAAGCCTTGTTAAACATAATAATAAACTCCTTTCAGGCAATGGAGAGTGTAGAGCATCCAAAATTGCGGATTAAAAATTATGACAGTGACCAAAGAGCGATTATAGAGATCCAAGACTCAGGTATAGGTATGGATAAAAATCAAGTGAATAGAATATTCGAGCCATTTCATACCACTAAAGCCAAAGGCACAGGTTTAGGTCTTGCTGTCACACATAAAATCATCGAAAACCATGGTGCTCGGGTGTTTGTAGAGAGTGAAAAAGGCAAGGGAACCCGCTTTACAATAGAATTTCCAAAAGGAAGTGGTGAGGTCCTGTCACTGAAATTACAGGCCTAAGAAACGATCTAACCAAACAAGGGTCCTTGCCTGTTCTGAAGCCTGTATTTATTAAACATTGTTGAAAATTTAGAAGTTTCATAAGAAAATAAGGAGTAGTAGTTGTGAGGAGACAAGATGAAGTCGCGTATTCTAGTTGTTGATGATGAAGAGTCTATCAGAGAATTTTTAGATATCATGTTAAAAAAAGAGGGCTATGAAATAACTGTTGCTGAAGACGGTCAAAGGGCTTTAGAAATAATTAAGAAAAAGTCCTTTGATATGGTGATCTCAGATTTGCAAATGCCCAATATGAATGGAGTAGAGCTTTTAAAAGAAGTAAAATCAATACATCCAGACTTAGTATTTATGATTATCACGGCATTTGGTACCACCGAGTCAGCCGTTGAGGCGATGAAATTAGGTGCTTATGACTATATCACAAAGCCCTTTAAAATTGATGAAGTAAGAATTAATATTATAAACGCCCTAAAATCTAAGGGGTTAGAGGTTGAGAACAGAACTCTTAAAAAGGAGTTGCAGAGAGAATATAGCTTTCAAAACTTTATTGGGAACTCAGATGTTATGCACAGAGTTTTTGACCTTATAAAGAGGGTTTCTCAGGCACCAACAAATATTTTAATAACAGGAGAGAGCGGAACGGGTAAGGAGATGGTGGCTAAAGCCATTCACTACAATGGGCAATTAAAGGACAAACCTTTTGTGACAGTTAACTGTGGAGCCATACCTGAAAACTTAATGGAATCTGAAATGTTTGGTCATAAAAAGGGTTCATTTACAGGAGCTGTGAGTGACAAAACGGGATTGTTTGAGGTGGCCTCTGGTGGGATTTTATTTTTAGATGAGGTTGGCGAACTCCCGTTAAATATTCAGGTTAAGTTATTAAGGGTGATTCAAGAACGAATGATAAGGCCTGTCGGAGGGACAGAGGACAGAGCCGTAGATGTGAGAATTATAGCCGCTACAAATAGAGTGCTTGAAGATATGGTTAAGACTGGAGAGTTCAGAGAGGATTTGTTTTATAGGCTGAACGTCATTAAAATTGAGGCCCCACCTTTGCGCGATAGAAGAAGCGACATCCCCATATTGGCTAATCATTTTTTAAAAAAGCATAACGACAGGATGAGTAAGGGGATCGCTGCAATCACTAAAGAGGCCATGGATATTTTAATGAAATATGATTATAAGGGCAATGTGCGAGAACTGGAGAATATCATTGAGAGAACAGTAGCCCTTGAGGGGGGTGCTAACATATTACCTGAGTCATTGCCTCCATTTGTAAGCACTCCTAACGGCCGAAAAATGGCATCAAGTCATGAAATTGAAATCACTGAAGAGGGTGTGGATATAGATAAAATAATGGGTCAAATAGAAAAAGAGCTACTTATTAAAGCTATTCACACTGCAAATGGAGTGAAAAAGCGGGCCGCTAAGCTTTTAAATATAAGCTTTAGGTCAATGAGGTACCGAGTGGAGAAGTTTAGCTTGGGCTCGGCTACAGATGAGGACCTTGAAGAGGCGTAGAAGAATAGATAATTCACGAAAATTTTTTGTGCATTTTCCAGAGACAATCACTAATAAATGGACGGCGACTTTCTTTTGTTGCCACTATAAGTAATTTAGTTATTTTTAAATTCACAGGTTCTGAATAAAGTAAAATGAGAAGTTCTTGAATAAAGTTTGTGCTTAAGGTGATGTAGTTGTCAGTCCCAACGCCTAATTCAACCCCCTTTTTTTCCCACCATGAAAACGGATGATCTTTATAGTCTGGGAAGCATTCAGTGAGTTTCATATTTGAGGACGGCAGTGAAATTAAAGTTACTTTTTTGTGAATAAGTCGATTTAAAACATCATGCTGATATTGCTCAACCTCTCGAGCTGTATGAAATTTTGTTTTTAAGAAACTTGTTGTTTCACTCTCAGTGAGTGGCTCACCAGAAATCAATTTATCTTTAACTTTTAGGTCTAACCACTCCATGTCTAAGAGCTCATTATAATCAAGGGAACCCTTTTTAATATTTTTCTTATTTTTATTTAAAATAATAATTCTTTGATAGAGACGATGAAAATAATAATTAGGGTTTATCCCTAGGCTAATTCCGTGCTCTAGCGTATCAATATGCCAAATATTCATGGCGTTATCGACAGATTGCACCCCTTTTCTAAGGTTTTTCCAGGTCTCGCCGTGGTGACTTCTGATTTTAAAGCCCTTATATTGTAATCTTCGAAGGCCAAACTTAAGCTCTTCAAAATGTCGCTTTCTGAAAAGTTCTTTTTCGTTTCCAACCGTGTCGACTTCATTCATTTTTATATATATATCAGGCCGTTTTTCAATGATTTCTAATATTTTATCTACCTGATTGTTGAAGTGTTCGCCTTTAGTTTTAAAATTTAAATTATCATAAAAATTTAATTCTTTTCTAAAACAAGGTGACAACTTAAAGTCAAACTGTGGAAGTTCTGATTTAAATTTCATAAACCCATCATAAAGGCCGTAGACAACGTCTTCTTCTGTGACATCCTCAATGCCAGGTATTTTTTCACTTTCCATTGCGGTAACTCTTGAGAGTGTAAATTTAAGTCGAATTTGCCCCACATTATATTTGGTGTAGAGCTCTTTGGCCATATGGTAAGCGGCATCCTCGTGGGCCTTTCTAGAGTTTAAAATGAGTTTAGATAGATAGAGAATCCTAAGGTAGGTTTCAAAATGCTCGTCCTCCTTGAGTCGTATAAGGTTATCAACATCCTCTACGCTTGTTATGGGTAAGGCCTCTTTACCGTAGACCTTCATGATCCGCTCTTCATAGATTTTTTTATTAGGACCTTCTAATAATACTTTAAGCCGAGGGTAGATGAACGAGGCCGACAGGCTCCCTGTCAGGTGAATATGCTCTTCGTTGTAGGGAATAGGAAAGTGTTTAAAGAAATTAAAAAAAGCTTGGGAGACGGGGTGATTCAGGAGGGTCTCAATATTGACCTCATCAATTTGAAACTCCGAAACAAGACGTCTAAACTCAGTAACAGAACGCTCAAGGTGCTTGCTGTTTTTAATGCCCTCAGAGCTAGATAAAAGCTCAAGTGTATCAGTGAGGGCTATCCCGTTGGTTTCGCTAATAACTTCAATGATTGATTTAGTGAGAAGTTTTATAATATTCACTTGTGTGTCTGGCATTGTAGGGTCCTCTAAAACTAGTTCTTGGTATTGTACCATTTTTTGACTTAAAACTGAAGGTTCTATGAGGTTATCTCTTTTGATAATTAATCCTAATAAGGGGCTTAGGGAGCCCTGTCCTCCATGCTTGTGCGCCTCCTTGTTGTGCCGTGATGGCAAATCTACAGCTACAAGTGCCTGTGAGGCAGGCACTTGTAGCTGTAGATTTTATAATAGCCTCTCTATCTTAATAATCAGGTGACAATTAAGGCTGTATTTTGTAATTTTCACCCTATTTAAGGGCACGCGAGGCCCTGATCCGACAGGGCTTAGTGTTTAAAAACATTGAGAATTTTGGAGGCGGCCCTGCTTTCAGGCCATGTATTTTTATGGCTAAACCTTTGCACATCACTTAAAGTACGGAGGTCAAGTTTAGCTATGCACATTCATAATATATTTATAATTCTCTTAATGGTGACATTTATTTATAACCCATTAGCTGTTCAGGCGGACGATGGTAGTAACCTCGTAATGGCCGCTCAGCCTAATGACCTTAATCATTCAGCACACGGTCTCTATGTAGGGGAACTTAAGGGGCTATTGCCTCCACCTCGAAATATGTATAGAAAAAGAATGAAGTATAATTCAAGCCCTCCATTTCCAAGGAACTTTAGGTCCTCAAATTATTTTACAATTGCTCCAGAGGTGGTTGTTGCTGGCCCTGGTTTGTACTTTGATGACGGCAAGCCCTTGCGTGAGACCCTGTCTAACCAGAGCGTATATTTTCAAAGTATATTTAGAGCTATAATCAATTCGGCTCACAAATATGCTCAAGGAGAGTATACACCGGGGGCTAATGATAACTTCACTTATTACTCCTTTTTAGTGGCGGCATTAGCAGTACCCCTTCATGAAAGCCGTCTTCAACACTTTAGAGTATCTAATAGTAACAAGTGTTATTCGAACACAAACAACTTGAGTGTTTATTATGACTCTGTGACTTATAAAAAAGCGACGGGCAGAAACACTCTTTTTTTAAGGAATACTTTAAGAGCCACCGGTGATATTATCCGCGAAGCGTATAAAGACCCTGTTGAGGTTTACTTCCCAAGTTGTGAGCAACTACCTAAAGACACATTAATGCATCAAGTTTTGACGTCTACTAATTTAATGGACTTTGGGATTATGCAAATAAACATTAAATCACATGCCTCTGATTTTTTGCGCCCTGACACAGCACTTAGTCTGTATGAAACCATCGATAATGGAGTGCAATACTTATGGGATCAAAAAGGGGCTAGGGGTTTTATATACCTGAGAAACAAGTTAAATTATGTAAATCGATACTCCAAGGCTTGTGAATTTAAAATTAACCCCTTTTATACATTAAATAAGAGCAATGAAGAGGTCCCGTACTCAGGGACAAGGTCCGCCATATACTATAACCTAATTAGGGCTTCATGGGCGGGCTTTTATAATCAGGGGGCTGGCCAGCCTAAAAATGTATGTCGGTTTTCAAACGTAAAAGCTCGAAATCATAATAATGATATTGAGTTTAAACGAAGCTTGGACTCTATAGTTAAATTTGACAAAAGCCCTTGGCATAAATTTCTACCTAAAAATTCAGTTGAGTATGCGGCCTTAACAGAGATTGTTTACAATTTCAGGACCATTTATACCAAAAAAATTGAAGAGGAAAAAAGTGAGTACGTAAAGCTAATTGTAAATGCACCATTAAAGGCGTTTGGAACAAAGGCAGAGTTAAATTATTCAGACTATAATGTAAACTATTTATTTAATCAGGATAAAATAGAAGTGTACAAGATCCCACAGCTTAGAGGGCATGACGGGTCCACTAATAAGTGCGGATTTATAAAAAACCCGATTAAGAGAGGTTACTTTAAAACTCATGTTATTTCTGAATTTGAAGACAAAGATCAAATGAAATGGGCTTTGATTAAAATGCCCAAGTATGCTGAATATTATTTTAAGGATGCTCCTGTTTATGTTAAAAAGAAAAAGAGCAAATCTAAAATTAATGCTAATATAAGGCTTACTAAGGCCGGTAAATTGTCGGGTCTTGTATTTGATGCGAAAATGGCAAAAGATTACCCTCGTTTACCGTTACTTCAACAAGATGGCAATTGGTACGAGGTCAGCATTGATGGGGCCCCTTATTGGATTCATAGAGTAAATTTTGAGACCTTTCAAGATGACTCCAATGTAGACCCTTTGTGCCAGGTCGATCAGTTTTTTGTAAATTCAAGTGTTCTTGAAAAGGTGAATAAGGCCCCTATTGGTTATGCGACACTAAAAGTTAAAAATATTAAAATCAGAAAGTATCCGGATTCTAAAGCAACAGTTATTGACATGTTATTTTACTCGGACAAAAAGCCTGTTGGAGTCCCGATCTTAGCTGAAACCACTAATCGCCGCGGGAAGAAGTGGATGTCTGTAAAGCCCAATGGTTTTGTTCGCGGTTGGGTAAGGGCTAATCAGTTTAATGTTCATTATTTTGATAAAAATAAGATAAACAGCCCTGTTGGGGAAGAAGGCTGATGTTAAAAAAAATAATCATTGCTTCATTATTAGCCCTGCTGTTTTTAGTGAGTAAAAAATATTTCTTTAAAGGCACAATAAGTTCGCCGCTTAATTCGGCTCACAACATTGAGAACTCCCCCAGCGAGGCCATTAATAAAATTGATGAAAAACTTTTATTAAAAACTACAAATAAAGAGGATCCAGTAAAGGTAGCCAAAAACATAATTGACTCAGACTCCATGCGGGATAAAGTTTTTACGCCTACAGGGGAACAGAAAAAAATATTTTATTCTAAAAACATTAATGAGCTGATAGATAAAAGCTCAGTGGGTAAATACGTATCGTTAGCTGAAGAGACCTTAAAGGCACTTTCGGTGTGCCTTTCAGATGGGACCCTTTGTAACCAACAACCAGACCTGAGAGAGGGTGGTGTTGAATATCAGGACCCAAGCAACACTATATATCATTTTTATGTGGATCGATCCCTGCAGTTACTGCAGAAGGCAGCAAAAGAGGACGTCAGTGCCTCTCGGGGCATTAATTATGAACTCGTGTCGTCGGCGTTAAAAATTCAACATAGTACAATACCCTTAAGGGCCACTGAAATTATTCTTGAAAATAAAGAGGCTTCAATTGATATGAGAGAGATCCTTAAAAGTACCAAAGCCCTTATGGGTCCTGTTAAGGCTCAAATATATGTAACTCTTGCGCATTCAGATATACGAAACGCTAGAAATAATGCAGATTTTGTAGGTGAAATCACTTCGAATATAACTTTAAACGAAGACCCTACGACCTCTCGACACGTGTTTGATAAGCTCTATCAACTAAAGCTCTCTGCCGGTCAATTTGAATCGACGGTAAGAAAATCATGTCATTTAAAAAATAATTTAAAAGAATCCTCAAGAAAAGATCAATTTAATAGATCTTTGCAGTTTCAACTAGCAAAAATGAATATCTCACAAGCTCCTGCTTATTATTGCCCGTAAGTTAGATGTATAATTTTAAGTTATGACATAAGGCGATCAAGTGTCGGACCTGTAATCGTGACAACGCACGAAAGGGGATGCGGGTGGCCCATGTGTGGAAAATTACTAGTTGGTTTTTTATGGGCTCTAGAGTTTTCGCCAGGGTGTTGAATAGATAAAAATATAGTCTTAAAGTCAGGTGAAAAACTAACTCCTGTTAATTCACTATCAGTGGGCCCTGCTGCAACCCTATAAACATGTCCAGAATTTGGCCCTGATAGGGGGATATAAAAAAGACTGTTGTTTAAAAAAGGCTTGTATGAGCCTCTTAATAATTTTCTGGTTGAAATATCACTACAAAGCCAAAGGTTCCCTTTTTTATCAAAAGCTATATTGTCGGGATTTGAAAACCCCGTTCGTTCTCCGCCAGATAAAAACTCAGAGGCTTTAAAGCTTTGTGAGGTGTGATGACCACCTGTGGGCTCAATTTTCAAAATAGATCCGTAAAAATTTTTTCTTTTTGGGTTTCCGGTGAGTGTTGCAAATACATTTCCAGTAGTGGGGTGAATGGCAATATCTTCTGGTCGATCAAGAGGGGTCCCGCCGACGAGGTGTGCGGCCTTTCGAGTATATGTATTAATTTGCGTTTGTGAGGTGAAGTGTTTTTTAAGTAAAGGGCTTTTGCTTCTATCAAGGCTAATCCACCGGCCATTGATAGTGTCGGCAACAAAGAGTTCACCATTATTAAGCGAATTGGGACGATCAGAGATAAATTTGTAGAGACATTGGTCTGATTTATCGTCAGCTGAATACACAACGCACCTGCCGTCAGAGGCCTTTATGGTGGTGGCACACTCATGAGAAAATCGCCCCATAGAGGTGTGTTTTTTTGCAACCCCCGTAAGAGGGTTGACCTCAACAACCCAGCCATAATGCTCGGGTGGGTATTTATAAAACCGCCACCACTGGTAGTCTCGGCTTTTAGGGGCAGAGGCAAAACTTCGGTTTTTGCCTAAAAGTTCAATGTCGCCATAATAATTTTGATAATTTTCTTCGCTCGTAAGTATTGTGTTCCATGGTGTCTTTCCGCCGGCACAGTTGGCAATAGTGCCCACGGCATATTTATGCCCCAAAATGGTTTTATTATTTGCAAAATTTATTTTTGTTTTTCCTGTAAGGCGGCGGTTGTACGGTGAGTTTTTTACAAGGGCCCACTTGTTGTTGGATTTTTTAATATGAACTAAGCTGCCACCCACCATATTTTGCTCTTTATCGACTTGTTCAATTGTTCGCTTTTGGCCTTTGCTTTTGTGGTCATAGCCGCTTGTAAAAAGTGTTAATGTGCTTTCATGGTTCACCCAGAGGATTCCCTCGTCTGGTTTATTGGCGAGAGGTATAAACTGAGTGTAATCATTATTACTACCAAACACCTGAGTACTGTTGATGGGGTCTAGCTCTTTGAGCAAAATAGACCATCTAAAGCCCTTGGCTAAACTTAAGTTGTCGTAGGCTGTCGGGGGGAGGGGCTGAAAGGGCAGTAGAGTACTTTTGGGGTTCAGCTGGCAGGCTGTGGCACTTGAGAGGCCCGCAGAAACAACGCCGGCCTGAGCCATAAATTTAATAAAGTCTCGTCTTGAAACCATTGAATCTTGCATTTAACTTATTTATCTAACTTTGAATAAAAAGGCAAAAAATATTTGAGGGGGAAATCACTTTTCGTGCTCACTATTTAAGCTATTCCGGTAGTGTTGTAAGCTAAAATGCCCATAGACCTTTTTTAAAAGCATATTATAGACCTCATTTGCTGTGTCCTCACGGATATCATCAATAAATGCTAAGGGGAGAGAGGCTGTTTTTTTTAATGAGTCAATGTACTGGTCAACAACGCTGACAACAAAGGTGTCCTCGCTCTCTTCCTCGATGAATTCATTAAGTAAGTGGATTTCGAATATACGGTATAGATGGTCATCTGTTTTTACGCTCATAAAAATATTTCGGTGATTTATTGGTAATAATTTAGCTTTTGTTTATAATAAGGGTCTATTTTATCTTTAAGTCTGGTGGTACTAAGGCGGGGTAGGAGAGAGAAATGCTTAATATAAACGAACTAGAGTTAGACCAAATTCTTGGTAGTGAATTAGGCTCCTACGTTGGGTTTGAATGGGTAGATTTTATTGTCTCAGGCCGAGACTATTTATTTGTCTTTCAAAAACAAGGTTGTAAGAAGTGGCTATGGGTAGACCTAGGGTCATCAGGACCAGCCTTTTTGCCTATTTTGGATCCACCAGCGAGGCTTAAGGGGGAGAAAAAACCCATTGGTCTTTTTTTTCAGTCTAACTTGAAGGGGCAAATCCTTACTGGAGTCAGCAGGGTTAAAGATCAGGGACGTGTTGTTGTGCTTGAGTTTTCTGAAGACTGTCGGGTTGAAGCTCGCCTCTACCCCTCTGGGAAAAACCTAACCTTTAGTGCCTCTAATAAGTCATTAAGTGCATTTAAACTAATCCCTGCAAGCGCCATACAGAGGAGTGAGAATCAAAAATTTAACGTTCGATCTCTAGACGAGATTAAGACATCGTGGCTCGCCTTAAGAGAGTCAAAGGGGAGTGGATATAAAGAAAAGTTGATTAAAACAAATGAAAAAAAAATGGCTAAAGTACGAGTAGCCATAAAGAAGGCACAAGATAACTATGATCAAAATTTATATAAAAAGTGGTTAGATTTGGGGGCTTGGCTTAAAGAAAACCAAACCCTTAGCGTTCCAAAAAACTATGAGTGGCTTATTGATGCTCAGAAACCTTTAAGCTGGAACATAACTAATTGCTTTGAAAAATCTAAAAAACAAAAAATAAAAAGAGTAGGGACGGCTGATCGGATCTCTCAGTTAAAGCTGGAGTTAAAAACAGCAGAGAGTCGGCCTGTGGAGGTTGAAACTCGGTCGGTGGACAAAAAGAGACTCCTAGAGGCCTCGGGAGCAAAGGGTCGAAGAAAAAAAATTAATGACCATGTGACCTTTACAATAGGGAAAAGTGCCGCCGACAATATGAAGCTTTTGCGCAAGGCAAGGCCTTGGCATTTATGGGTGCATTTGCAGGATGAGCCCAGTGCTCATGGGTTTATTGAGGTGAATAAAGCATACTCCTTAACATCTGGGGAAATAGAGCTTGTCGCCAGAAGCTTATATCAGCAAACGCGAAAGAAAGCGCCTCAGGGGGGTGAAAAGTTCGCCGTTTTGATGGCGCAGTGTCGACACGTAAGGCCTATAAAGGGAGATCGCTTGGGTCGTGTGCATTATAAGCAGGAGAGCGTTCATTTGTACTCATGGTGAGCAGGCGTAGTGAGGGAACCATAGAGGTATGAAATGATTTTTTGTGGTCAAATGCATTAGAGCTTTATTTTTTTTAAATTAAACGAGACTATTAACACAAGATTAATATTTAAACGAGAGTCAGCTCGCAAACTATTTATGCTTAATGTAAAGGTAATGCTGAGCAAGAAAAAAGAGAATTTTATGATCGAAGTGAAACAACTATCAAAAAGTTACTCTGGGCATGCAGCCATTGATGACATGAGTTTTAAAATTAAAAAAGGTAAAATAGTAGGATTTCTTGGGCCTAATGGCGCTGGAAAGACAACCACAATGAAAATTATCACAGGGTTTATGACTCCCACCTCAGGGCAGGCTCTGATTAAGGGGCTTGATGTGTTTGAGTGCCCCCTTGAGATCAAAAAAGTAATCGGCTATTTGCCTGAAAGACCCCCTGTTTATTTGGATATGACAGTGAGAAGCTATATTACTTTTGTTGCAGGGTTGAGGGGTGTGCCTAAAGCTGAACTTTCTGAGAAAGTAGACGCCGCCATAAAGAAAACGAACCTTCAAGACGTCCAGGAGCGACGAATTGAATATTTATCCAAAGGTTATCAGCAACGAGTTGGCATCGCTCAGGCTATAGTTTCAGATCCTGAAATTTTAATTCTAGATGAGCCCACTGTTGGATTAGACCCTAATCAGGTTCGTGAAATAAGAGAGCTTATAAAGTCACTAAAGACAAGCCATACGGTTATTCTTTCAACCCATATTCTCTCTGAGGTCAAAGCCATTTGCGATGAGGTCATTATTATTAATAAAGGCAAAATAGTCACGCAGGGTAGTATTGATGAAATCACAAAGGCTGCTAAGGCCGCCGGTACCCTTAGTGTGCAGGTCGTGCGCCCCTCAGAGTCTGTAACAGGTTTGTTAAAGTCCGTAGAGGGAGTCACAGGGGTTGCTCTGCATGGTAATAAATATGAGATATCCTTACACGATATGAGCGAAGATATAATAGAAAGAGTCTCAGAGACTCTTGTTAGTAGTAAGTGTGGTCTTGTAGGGCTTAAAAAAAATGAAATAAGTCTCGAGGACATCTTCATACAACTGACCAACGAAAATAACTAAGGGGTTATTTATGAGGGCTATATTACTAATTTATAAAAGAGATATCAGAGCTCTTTTGCTAAGCCCCGTGTTTTTTGTCTTAAGCGGGCTTTGTGCTGCTATTTGGAGTGGTGCTTTTTTGCGAACATTCTTTGCCTTTGTTGAGAAATCAATGCTTTCTCAGCAAATCAGCGGCCGTCCCTCAGGAAACCTACACATGGAGGTCATTTTAAGTCACCTGACTTGGGTAAATATTCTTTTGATGTTTATTGTCCCTGTTTTAACTATGAAGCTTCTCTCAGAAGAGAAACGTCAAGGGACTTACGACCTCTTATTAACGGTCCCCATTAGTTCTACCCAAATTGCTGTAGGCAAATATTTGGCTGGGTTTGTAGGCGCACTTGGATTAATATTTATTTCATTTCTTTATCCCTTAGGCTTAAGTTTGGTTGTGGATGTGCAAATGGGGCCGCTTTTAAGCGCTTATTTAGGCTTAGTTTTTATAGGGTCTGTCTACGTAGGTATAGGTATCTTTTGCTCGTCTCTGGCTCGATCAGCTGTCATTAGTGCTGTTTTAGCAATAGTTATGAATTTGAGTATCTTTTTAACAAGTGGCTTATCAAACTTGGTTAAAGGCGACGGGCTTTCATCTTATTTAAAGCAACTTGAGCTAGTGACTCACTACTGGCAATTTTTAAAAGGAGTGGCTTCGTCGTCATCAATAATATTTTTTATTTCAGTAATTGTATTTTTTATTTTTTCCACTCAACGAGTCATTGAGTTTACAAGGTGGAGGTAAGCTGTGAGTAGGTTAGGTCACATAAGTCTTGGTATTTCATTATTATGTTTGTTGGTCGCCTTTGGTGCCAGATACATAATTGGTGGTTGGATAAATTTTTTATTCGTCCCACTTATTTCATTTGTAGTTTTGTTTATACTAGGTCTTATTATTAATTATAAATATTATATTGAATTTTTAACTTTGAAAACCACTAAAAACAGTTTAAATATGGGCACCTTGATTGTTTTAGGTGCATTCACATTTGGTATTGTAAATTATTTGGGTATTCGAACAAATGTAAATTTTGACTTGTCTTCAGAGAAACTTTACACACTGGCCGAACAGTCCTCCGAGGCGGCAAAGTCTCTGACTGAGGAATTTAAGGTATTAGTTTTTCATCGAGGAGAGCCGGATGCTGTGCTAAGGAGGCGTGCCCGAGAGCTTCTAGATCTTTATAAAAATGCCTCTAATAATATTACTGTTCAATTTATAAACGCTCTTGATGAGCCATTAAGGGCAAAAAGATATATTTCAAAACAAGATTATGAGAACAGAGGTTTGTACATCTACGTGGATTATGGAGGTAAAACTTTTAAAGTGGATCATCCTCAAAAGGAGGAGCAATTCACTCAAGTAATAATAAAATCAACCCGAAGCAAGAATCATAAAATATATTTTTTACGAGACCACGGTGAGGGTGATATTAAAAGTGAGGACAGTAATGAATCAGGGTTGAGTCGACTTAAAAAAACTCTCGAAGATTATTCTTTTGAGGTTGAAGAGCTGAGCTTAAACAAAACGATCGCGGTCCCCAAAGATGCCAAAGCCCTTGCTATTGTTGGTGCGAAATTTCAGTTTTCAAGTAAGGAATTTAATAAAATAGAATCCTATTTAAATAAAGGGGGGCGATTACTTGTAGCACTTGATCCGGGCCAAAGAACTGATTTACCAAATTTTTTAAAAAAATATAATATCGACTTTAAAGACAATTATGTGCTCGATCCTAATTCGAGTGTTGGTCAGGCTGTTGTTATTGCCACCCTATATTCAAAGAAAAGTAGAATTACTAAAAAATTTGGTGATCGCACAACCATATTTAATCTTGTGAGTGAAGTCCAAGTTTTGGATTCTTCAAAGTCGTTAGAGTCTGATAGTTTTGTGTTTTCGGGGACAGGGAGTGTTATTATTAATGATGTTAAACCGACTAGTAACGCGGCCGACCAAAACTCATACCCTCTTGCCGTAGCCGTGCGGTCTAAAGTTGAACCCGCGGCCTATTCTATTGCTGTGTTTGGTGATAGTGATTTTTTAACGAATCAGTTTGTATTTGCCCTTTCAAATAGAGATTTGATTGTGAATACTATTGCTTACTTAACTGAGCAAAATGACTTAATTGCTATTCGTCCAAAAATACCAGAGTCGTCAACTATTGTATTAACCAGGTCTCGGTCACTGGGTGTTGTTTTCGGAGCTATCATAATCCCCCTACTACTTTTTATGGCGGCCTTTATGTTGTGGTTTTCTAACAGAGGGAATTAATGAGGACAAATTCTGCACGGGGATTTTTTTCATTAGTTGTTTTGGGCTTAGCTTTAGTCTGGTGGGATATTTCCAACGAGAGTAATAAAAAATCAGTACGTGCCGGCTCGTTAAAATTACTAAACCCTGATAAGGGTAAAGCAAAACAGCTTTTTTTCGAATTAAATAATATAGAATTCAAACTTTTAAGAAGTAAAAATAACTGGAGCGTTATTTATAGAGGGCAGTCTTACATGGGAGACCATAATAGTATTGAGGTTCTGTTAAATGACCTAAAGTCTATTGATGTAAAGCCTATGAACTCATCCCCAAAGGGGTTTAGCCTAAATGATTATACAGGTACTTTAACTATTGCTACCGAAAACTCACCTCGCTCCCAAAAGTGGAGCTTTGGTGGTTTTAAAACCTTTGAGGGCCATAGCTATGTATATAATTTGTTAACGTCAAAGGTTCATAACGCAAATAGAAACTGCGATTACTTATTAAATCTTGTGCCGAAAAAATTTATCTCTAACTTTGTTATGCTTAAAAACTCTCAGTTCAAAACTCTAAATTTACAATATGATGACGTAAAGTTTGATTTGAAATTAAAAAACAGTAAATGGTCCTTAAAAAGGACCCCTTCTGTTTTGTTAGACCAAAAGGCGGTTAAGCTTTACCTGAATGGGCTTCTTCACCTTTCAGGCACTGAGTTACTGTTAAGTGACCATCTAAAAGCCATAGATGTTAAAAACTTACGCCCCAATATTAGTTTAAGTGGCCGTCTGGAGGGTGGCCATCTGGAGGGTGCCCGTCTGGAGAGTGATAGTGACTGGAGGTTAGATATTTATAAAACCCAGTCAGGTACTTGGGGCGTAGTAAAGGGTCGTGATGTTTTGTTTCGTATTTCTGAAAAAAGTTTTAAAAATTTAAAGTGGAACTTGAATGACTTTAAAGATAAAGAAAGTTTTTTTAAATTTAAACCAGAGGGTGTGTTTAAAATAGAGTTACAGGTAAATAATCAGTTAACCTCTATAAAACTCAATAAAAAGGCTTGGGTTGTTAAAGCGACTAAAAAAACCTTGAGTTCGGTTGAAGTTTTAGCATGGCTTACTAAAATTTCAAAACTAAGAGCCCGGGTTCTTTTAGAGAACTCTAAGCTTAGTAATAAGAACTTTATAAAACTATATGATCAATTTGATAAGATGATTTGGGGCATTGAATGGGGCGGGCCCATTGTGTTTAAAAAGCCTCCCCCTGTAGGGAGAAGTGATATAATAAGGGCGCACACACTTAACCCTAGAGTTTTTTTTGGTTTAGGCAAAAATGATATTGAGCTTTTTAAAGAGGGTTTGTTAAAATAGCAGTACAAAAGGGATCAGTATGGATATTATAAAAAAATCACCAACAAGAATAGATCTTGCTGGGGGCACTTTAGATTTATGGCCGATTTACCTTATGGTTTCTAAATGTGTCACCGTCAATTTATCAATAAACATTGAAACTAAAGTTATTTTGCGGCCGATGGATACACAAAAAATTGAGGTGAACATTGTTAATTTAAACCATGAAAAAACATATAACAGCCTGGACGAGTTATTAGGTGATAACTCTGCGAATTTAAATTTTATCAGACCTATTTTAGAGTTCTATGGCCCTGAGAGTGGTTTTTACCTAGAAACTAATTCAGAAAGCCCAGTTGGGGGGGGGCTTGGTGGGAGTTCTTCGTTAATGATTTCTACAATAAGGGCTTTTGATGAATGGATGGGGTTCAATAGAACTCTTTTGGAGAGTGTAGCTTTAGCTAAAAACCTTGAGGCTCAAATTTTAAGAACACCGACGGGCTGTCAGGACTACTTCCCCCCCCTGAGCCCAGGGTTAAATGTGATTAATTTTACCCCTGAGGGGCCTTGTTTGCGTAAGATCCCCTTTGATCTTGAATACTTAGAGAAAAGGCTTATTTTAGTGGATACGGGTAAGGCTCATCACTCTGGAATTAATAACTGGCAGGTTTATAAAGCTGTAATAGAGGGCGATTCACAAACCTTGGCGGCGCTTGGCCGAATACGTGATGTGGCCCAGTCTGTGATGTCAGTTTGTGAGGAAGGCCAGCTAGAGAAGCTCCCAGAGCTTTTTAATCAAGAGTTTAAGGCGAGGGTTGAGCTTTCCGAAGGCTTTACCTGTGAGGAAATTGAGCGATTAAGGAATGTCGTTTTACACGCCGGTGCAGATGCTGTTAAAATATGTGGTGCTGGCGGTGGGGGTTGTGTTTTGGTTTGGAGTGCCCCAGAGCTTAAAGAAAAGGTGATTAAAGAGTGCGAAAAAAACGGATTTCAAGTGTTAAAAACAAAGCTCCTAACGTGAGTTCAAAAAAATCTTTTCAGGTGAAGAGATTTTATGGCGTGGCTATTTCCGGAGGAAAGACCGACAAAACAGCCATGGCTGTCATTGAGTATTATCCAGAGCAAGGAAAAATTTTTTTAAGTGAATTGTACGCAAAAATAAAATCAACAGATAATAAAAGTGCCGATCAAAAGCTTCATGAACTTATTATTAAAAAGTCAGATGACATTGAGAGCCTATCGTTTGACGTGCCTTTAAAAATGCCAAAATGTATTCGTTGTTGTTTAAGTTGTCCGGGGTTTGAAGTATGCGATGAGGATGAAATAAAATGGCTCAGGGACAAGTATTTAGAGCGCAATAAATCAAAACGGCCTAAAAGATTTTTCACGCCCTATACAGAGCGGCCAGCTGAATACCATATTTCAACGGAGCTTGAAGAGAGGTTTCACCCCTCACATGCCTTAGGCGCTAATTTAGCGCCTTTGGTGGCTCGAGCCCATTATATTAAGAGGAGATTAAAGCTTAGTGCTATGGAGGTTTACCCTCGATTGAGTCTGTGGAGAATTGGCAGATCACTGGGGATTCAAAAATCTTACCTTAGACTCCATAAGCATTCTGTTGAGGGGGTAGCTATTAGAAAATCAATATTAGAAAAACTCTCGGACAAAAATGTAGCTTTTTTATACTCACATGACATTAAACTTATGGTGGGTGAGAGCAATGCCTTTGAAGCCTTTTTATGTGCTTTTACGGCAGTTTTAAAGTACGTCAAACAGTGTGAAAAACGACCGAAGGGCTTTCCAAAAAATGAAGCATGGGTGGCGTTTCCTATTGTAGATATTGATTGGTCTTTTTTAGATTTTAAAAAAATCATGCAGTGAAGGGAAGTGTGGTTTTATGAGAGTATTCATTGTAGGGGTGACATTTCTTTTAATGACTTTTAGTCTTTGGGCCAATGAACAAAGGCCCATTCGCAATCTTGTTGTTTTCCCTGTAAACGCGCCGGCTGAACAAAAGGTTTATGCCGAAAAGTCCTGGTGGAAGTCGAGAGCTATTTTCACCAAAAATCAAAAATATTTAGTGGCGACCTTTAATTTTATGAAAAAAAAGAAGGTCTTTCAGCCCCGTTCAGAGCTCTCAAGTGCTGATGCTATTATACTAGCAAGGTTTCTAGGGGCCGATGCCTTAATTATTTTTTATTATGAAAATTCAAAGGTTAAATCTATTGTTTATGATGGAGCCTCAGGCCTGGAGCTGTGGAAGCATACAATTAAAGTAAATCCACTTTTTTCGTTGGGCCCTCAGATTAAAGAGGCCACATCTCGGTTAAGTTATGATTTTTTGCAGTCGAGACCTTATGGGGGTCATATAATGTCCATTAATGGAAGAAAGGGTGAGGTGAGAGTAGGGCTTAACCACAATTTTAAAAAAGGCGAAATTGTTAAATTAGTAAAAGTCCTGCAAACGGGTGCGACCCCTGTTTATACGCATGGAACTCGAATAGTGCCCATTGGCGAGGCTGTAATTACAGATATTAACCGCACCTTTTTAACAATTGATACCTTTGGGGCTGTTTTTGACCCCTCTTCGAATTATTATATTAACAAAGTGCCAAAAATAACTAAAAATACAAATAGTGCTGTAAAAACAAATAAATCAGATGGATATGTATGGTTACTGTGGGTCTTAGGTGTAATAATTTTTACGTTCAGTATTTGAGGTTAATATGAGTGATTGGAAACTGAGGGCGCAAAAAAATGCCGATGTTGTGTTTTTTTCATATGCGACAAGCGAGCAGGAGAAAAATGCGAAAGAGGTTTACCTTTGGGACTTAGATAAAACGTATTTAGACACTCGCTTTGAGAGCCTGACAGGGCTTATTCGCACAGTATTTGAGAAACCCTTTCAGAAAAAAAACATTCCAGGAACAGGAGCCTTAATAAGGGCATTAAAATCTCAATGGGAGGCCAGTCAGCCCAACACTCCACTGGCGATTTATTTTATTACGGCCTCGCCCCCTCAGCTTGAAAGTAATATTCATGAAAAGCTTCAGTTAGATGGAGTAAATCCGTTTGGAGTTTACTGTAAAGATAATATTCAAAACTTAAGGCCTAAACGACTATGGCGACTGACTAAGCAAGTGGGCTTTAAGTTACAGGCTCTTTTACAAATGCGACTGCGTTTAGGTGAGGATATCAGAGAAATCATGTGGGGGGATGACAGTGAGTCCGATGCTGTTATTTACTCTTTATACTCAGATATCTGTGCAAGACGGTTGGACCAAAAATCCATAGTGAGTACTTTAAAGCATTTTTTTGTAACAGGGGCTCAGGTTGAAACCATTATCGAGTTGCAAAACAAACTCCCCATTCATGACCCTGTAGAGAAAATATATATAAATTTAGCTGATGACACAGACTCTGAGTATTACTTAAAGTTTGGTCGTCGAGTGGTCCCCACGTCAAACACGTTTCAAACCGCTTTAGATTTATTTCAAGATAAACGTGTGGGAGTCGAGCAGGTTATTGCAGTGGCACAGGATCTAATCACCAATTTTGACTACACTGTGGATGAATTAGAAAAAAGCTTAGATGGCTTAGTTAAGCGTCAAGTGTTGGCTCAATCCACTATCGATGAAATCACACCAGCCTTAAAGGCACGCGGAATTATTCAAAATGATTTTGAGCTATCAATAATGCCAAAAGAAGTCGCTCAACGGGTGGAGGGTCGTGTTTATGAGCTTGAGGGGACCTTTGAGCCATGGGTACCGGAGCACATAGATTACGTTCGTGATTATCGCTAATAAACAATTAAAGGTAATATTTATTCAAACTCAATAGGATAAGCTCTTTGAATGGCTTCTCCTTCAAAGGGCTGAAATACAGCTTTATAAATAGAGCTTGTTAGGCATTGAATCAGCTGCTTGTCTGAAATATTAGACTGCAAGAGGCTTACATCAGTGACCCTCCCATTGGGAAAGACGGTGACTCCTAGTAAAACTAAACCCTTTATTTCTCCAATATCAACGACTCGGTTTAAACGGCAACGCTGAAACTCAGCCGCCTGTTTGGCTAAGACAGCGTCCATACTTTGGTTTTTAGGGGTTACGGCATTAAGTTCGATTTGTGTGATTTGTTTTTTTTGAGGTTTTGGTGAGCTATGTAAGTTTACTAAAGGAGAGGGTTCTGGGATGTAGTTTTCTAGATGAGCCTTTAGTGAGTCTTCAAAAAAATAAACAAGCCCTGCAGAGATCAACAGAGCTATTATTATAATGAGTTTTACGGCCTTCATGATTATAGGCTATTTACTTTTAGCCGGGGTGTCAGCTGGTTTTTTTTCAACAGGAGTGCTGCCTGTTGTGCTTTTAGTTTGCTCAGTTTTGGCTTGAGGAATAAAATCATCTGTGAGGCTTTTAGAAGACCCACTGGTCATATAGGCCAAAGTTAATGAGGTCGTTGCAAATAAAATAGCAACGGTTCTTGTGGCTTTAACAAGAAAGTTGGCTCCACCGCCGGACCCAAACACAGAGCTAGATCCGCCCCCCGCTCCAAAAGCTCCAAGGGCGCCGCCTTTAGAGTCTTGTAAAAGCACAAGGCCAATGAGTGCGACAATAAAAATAATATGTAAAACGGCTATAGTTGTTAACATGGTGTCCTCCAAAAATGGGGGCAGTATAGGGTGGAGGGATGGATTTTGCCAAGTCATTTAGACTCGACGACCTGCGTCTATGGGCGTGTTTTGGTTTAATTGATGAGAAGGCTTGAGTCTTTAAATTCTTTGAAATTTCAAAAGAATCAGGCTACAAGATTTTATGGCATTTCTTGCATTTGAGGGCATTGATGGTTGTGGTAAATCAACCCTAATAGCGAAGCTACAGGCTTACTTACAAAGTAAAGGGACTTCGGTTTACCTCACTCGTGAGCCGGGGGGGACCCCTTTAGCTGAAGAAATACGCGAGCTTATTATCCGCCGCGATGGTGAGGCCCCTAACCCTAGAGCTGAAATACTACTTTATGAAGCCGCAAGGAGCCAGCATGTTGAGAAGGTGATTAAACCTCAGCTAAGTGAAGGTGTCTGGGTGCTCTCAGATCGATTTACGGCGAGCTCCTTAGCTTTTCAGGCTGGAGGCCGTGGCTTAGATGAAGATTCAATTACGTATTTAAATAATTACGCCGTCAATGGGTGCCAGCCAGACTTTAATGTTCTTCTAGATTTAACTGTTGAGGGGGCCGAAAAGCGTCGACAAACACGAACTCATGAAAGTGGCCAGCAGCCTGATCGTTTTGAGGTTGAAGAGCAAGACTTTCACAACAGGGTCCGTGACCATTACTTGATGCAGGCTAAAGAGTCTCCTTCACATTGGATTGTCTTAGAGGCTCGCTTTACACCAGAGGAAATATTTAATAATTTACTCACTCAACTAAGGCTGCGATCTTGGCTCGATTAATAGAGGCACTTGTGGGGCATAGGCTCCAGAGAGATCGTTTAGACCAAATATTAAACTCAGGACGCGTACCGCAGAGTTTAATTTTTACCGGGGTCAGTGGCATTGGTAAAAAAGCAATGGCGCTAAGCTTTGCTCAAAAATTACTTTGCGAAAACACACTGAAGGCTTGTGGTGAGTGCGGGGCCTGTTTGCGCGTATCTAACGAGCAAAATGAAGCTCTGTTTATTGTTGAGCCCAAGGGGGCTAGTATAAAAATGGATCAAGCTCGTGAGGTGTTACAGTTTTTATCTTTAAGAACTCAGTCAAAGCATCGAGTCATTATAATAGATCAGGCTCACTTATTAAACTCTCAGGCGAGTAATGTTCTTTTAAAATCTATAGAAGAACCCCCCGAGGGGACCCATTATATTTTAATCGCAGACACTTTATCGAGTTTGTTGCCAACTTTGCGTTCAAGGTCACAGGTGCTTCGTTTTTCACCTCTTAAAAGTAAAGAGGTTGCGCAAATTACCGGAGCTAAGGGGTGGGTTTTAGAGGCCTCTCAGGGCCGCGTTGACAGGGCTAGGCAGCTTATGAACTCAGATATGGATGAACTCAGGAACAAGGCCTGTTGTTTTTGGAGCGACCTTGTGACAAAGGGCTCAGCCCTTCAGAGTTTAAGCCCTCTTGAGTCTGAGATTAAAGACCGTACAACTTGTGATTTAATTATACAGTTTTGGCAGCAACAACTTCGAGCGGTGATGCATTTGAAGGTGAAAAATTCTCAGCCCGGTGATCATGTAGATGTGATAAAGGGTATGGCTCAATTAGACTACAGTGCTTTATTTCAAATGAGCGAAAAATTATTACAACTCGAAATGGATATAAAGGCGAATGCCGATCGACTGCTTAGCTTTGAGCAATTTTCATTAAGTATTTACAGGGAGTGTTATGGACGCAAACAATTATAGTTGGTTAGACCTGCACGCCCACTTAAATATGTTGGATCAACCAGCGGGTGAAATCATTCAACTGGCGTTACAAAATGGTGTTGAGCGCATCGTAACAATAGGCACGAACCCAGAGGATAACCCTATTGCGCTGAGCTTAGCAAAGGCTTATTACCCAAGTGTTCATTGTTGCTTAGGGATACACCCTCATGATGCCTCTTCTTTTGATGATAAGGCCCGACAGGACCTCATTAAATGGTTGAGCGAAGACTCCGTGATTGGAGTGGGCGAGATAGGGCTTGATTATTACTATGAGCACTCACCAAGAGAAGTGCAAAAAGAAGTCTTTCGAAAAATGCTTCAGATGTCCTTAGATGTACGGATGCCTGTGCAAATTCACACCCGTGATGCCGAAGAAGATACAGTTGAAATATTAAAAGAGTTTAAAGGCCAAATAAGGGGCATTATACATTGTTTTACAGGGACACGTTGGCTTGCAGAACAGGTGCTTGATTTAGGTTTGAATATATCATTTAGCGGAATAGTCACCTTTAAAAGTGCAGCCGAATTAAGGGAGGTGGTGAAGGCAACCCCTCTTGATCGCTTGCACATAGAGACCGACAGTCCCTTTTTAACCCCTATGCCACACAGGGGAAAACCTAATGACCCTTCAAAAGTTATTCATACAGCCGAGTGTGTGGCTCAGCTAAAAGGGGTTTCATTAGAAGAGCTCTCCAAAGTTACAAAGGCAAATGCTAAAAAACTTTTTACTAAGCTCTCCTGGTCTTAAAATTTGTAAAACTAAGGGCAAGCCATCACATTAAAGAAATTCGCTATACACCTATCGACTTAAACGTGTGTGAAGGCATTAAAGAGGATTAAGTTTTTTTACTAAGGTAATGACGAACCTAAGAGGGCTGCGAAGGCCTCCCACTTAAATTTTACTGGATGATCGATTTATTTGTTTGATTGTGCTGCGATAGCGGCTGTGCTTGAGAAATAAGGGCCACCGAGGTAGCAATAAAAACAGTGATCAATAAAAGTGATAAAAGGTATTTTCGCTCAACCACGGGGCTCTCCTGAAACGTCCTTGTTTCTATTAGTTAGACAGTGGGGCTAGCAAAAAAGGTTTAAAAAATTAAAGAAGGGTGAATAAAAAGCTCAAAATATAAACCATAGTCCTGGTGTAAAAAATATAAATACTTAGGGTTAATGAGTTTATGTCACTTTTTTAGACGTGAACTCATTAAGAGGTCGAGCTTATAAATTATTTTTTTTAAGTTCATTAACCAGTGTAACATATTGATTTTTTGCCTCGTCACGACTTAAGCCCTTTTGAGAGGCCCAGGAGTCAAATTTTTTTCGGCCTTTAATGTCTAGTAGCCCTGGGCGGGAGCCCGTGATATCGCCGGACTCACCTTGTTTATAAAGAGCATAGAGTTTTAATAGGGTGTCATTGCCCGGGCGCTTTGATAGTTTTGTAACGTCTTGAGCGGCGGCAATAAAGGGGTCATTTGTGGACATTCTTGGCTCCCATGTTAGGTCACTGACATTGTGACTCTTAAGGGAGGTGAGAACAAACAATGTCTCGTCGCGTCAGCAGGTGAATTCTTGTGATATTTGTTAGATACACTGGGGCTATAAAAGCTAAATATAAAAAAGGGGTTTTTAGTGAGCCAAGTGAGAGTCGGTATTAATGGTTTTGGTCGAATTGGTCGTATATTATTTCGGGCTGGTTTTGAAAACGTAGATATAGTTGGTATTAATAATATTTCTGACAATAAGCAAACAGCTCACCTCTTAAAGTATGATAGTACTCATGGCCCCTTTAAAGGGGAGGTCTCTTATGAAGAGGCCGGTTTGATTGTTAACGGTAAAAAAATACCAGTGAGCCATGAAAGAAATCCAGAAAATATCCCATGGTCTCAGTGGGGAGTAGATATTGTTTTAGAGTGTACCGGGGTTTTTAAGAAAAAAGAAGACCTAGAAAAGCACTTTGCTGGGGGAGCAAAAAAAGTAATTGTTTCAGCTCCTGCCCCAGGGGCCGACCTCACTGTTGTGTACGGCATCAACCATGAGCTCTATGATCCTAAAGGGCACCAGATTTTAAGCAACGCCTCCTGCACAACAAACTGTTTAGCTCCTGTGGCCAAAATTTTAGATGAGGCCTTTGGTATTGAAAAGGGGTTAATGACCACGATTCACTCCTATACAAACGATCAAAAAATTCTTGATGCCGGCCATAGTGACCTGCGAAGGTCTCGTGCATGTGCTGTGTCTATGATCCCCACGACAACTGGGGCAGCGAAAGCTGTTGGTCAAGTGTTGCCTAATTTGAAAAACAAAATTGACGGGTTGGCCGTTAGAGTCCCGACCCCTAACGTGAGTGTTGTTGATTTTGTTTTTAATAGTTTAAAGCCCGTATCAAAGGACGCCATTAATGAGGCCTTAAAAGGTGCTGCTAGTGGATCTTTAAAAGGTATTCTCGCCTGTGAAGACGATCCGCTCGTGAGTGTTGATTTTATAGGTAATCCTCACTCTTCTATTGTTGATGTTGAGAGTACAATGGTTATAGGTGAGAACATGGCAAAAGTGTTTTCTTGGTACGATAACGAAATGGGATTTTCTTATAGAATGATCGACTTAGCCAAGTATGTGGCAGACAAAGGGCTTTAAGTAGTATGTTAAAAAGTTTAAAAGACATTGTTTTTATCGAAGATATCCCTTTAAAGGGAAAGACTGTTTTTATAAGAGTTGATTTTAATGTGCCCGTGGTTGACGGGGTCATTACAGATGACTCGCGCATTCAGGGGGCATTGCCAACGATTAATTATGTGTTGGACCAGGGGGGCAAGGTGGTTTTAGGGTCTCATTTTGGGCGACCTAAAACTAAAGATGACAAGCCAAAATACTCATTAGAGACGGTCGCAAAGCGGCTTCAAGAGTTAACAGATTTAGAGGTTTTACTTATCGAGGAGCCCACAAGCGAAGCCCCCGTAGCATTGCTAAAAACATTGCGACCTCATCAAATTATTTTATTAGAAAATTTAAGGTTTGAACCGAGTGAAGTAAATAATTCAGAGGCGCTTGTTCAAGCCATCTCTCGTTATACTGATGTTTACATTAACGATGCTTTTGGAGCCAGCCATAGGGCGCATGCCAGCATCGTAGGGTTGCCTAAAGCTATATCCACAAAGGGCATTGGTTACTTAATGAGAAAAGAAGTCAAAATGCTTGAGTCAATTGTGGAAGGAGCTGAAAAACCTTACTGGGCGATCATTGGTGGGGCAAAAGTCAGTGATAAAATACCTGTCATAGAAAACCTAATTGATCACGTGGATGGGTTTATTATAGGCGGGGCCATGGCCTATACTTTTTTAGCCAGTCAGGGCCACTGTGTCGGAAACTCTTTGGTTGAAAAAGAGCAGATTAACTTTTCAAAACAGCTCTTAAAGCGTTTAAAAACGAGAGATAAAAAAATACTCCTCCCTATCGATCATATTGCGGCAAGGTCTATATCGGCTTTAGAAGAAGATGTGGTGACTGTCACATCTATTGATGAAGGGTATATGGGTCTAGATATTGGACCCCAAACCGTAGCCCTTTATAAAGAGGCTATTAAAGGGGCAAAAACTATTTTTTGGAATGGGCCCATGGGTGTTTTTGAAGATAAATTATTTAGTAATGGCACATACTCTATTGCAAAAGCCATTGCCGAAACAGACTGTGTGAGTATTGTTGGCGGTGGGGATTCGGCTTCGGCAGCAAGGATCTCTGGGGTGGGCGATCAATTCACTCATATATCAACAGGTGGTGGTGCAAGTTTAGAGTTTTTACAAGGCCTGCCTTTGCCAGGGCTGTTGGCTCTTAAAGGCGCGTACCGAGAGCATATGGGGAAGCAATAATGAGTCGAGCATTTATAATTGCGGCCAACTGGAAGATGAACAAAGGTCCTCACGAGGCCGAAGTTTTTTTTGAAGAGTTTTTAAAGGGCACAGAGAGGTTTGAAAACTATTTATTTTTTATTTCAGATATAAATTTACATGTGGCTCAAAAATATTTGCCCCAAAATAATATAGGTTGGGGGGCTCAAAATATTTATTTTGAAGAAGAGGGGGCCTTTACTGGTGAAACTTCTGCCAAGGCACTTTCAGAGTTTGGGGCTACTCATGTTTTAATTGGCCATAGTGAGAGAAGACAAATTTTTAATGAATCCGATGAGTGGGTGAGTCAGAAGGTTAAAGTAGCTCAACAGTTTGCTTTAACTCCTGTGATCTGTGTGGGTGAAACTTGGCCTGAGCGGCAAGCGGGCGAGACTCAAAAAATTATAATAAAACAACTCAAAGCCTCACTGCAGAGGGCGGACTTGAGTCAAAAAATAATCGTTGCTTACGAGCCTGTGTGGGCCATCGGGACAGGCCAAGTGGCGAGTGTAGAGCAAGCCGTAGAGGCGCATAAAACTCTAAGACAGGCGCTCAATCAGTTGAAGCCTGATTTAGGAGAGATCACTTCAATACTTTATGGTGGGAGTGTTAAGCCTGAAAATGCTAAAGAATTATCGGACCCTAAAGACATCGATGGGTTTTTAGTGGGGGGGGCTTCATTAAGCCCACAGGGTCTTGCCGGAATATATGATAACTCCTCTTTTTAATGTGCCTCATTAGAGTGAAAAAAGTGGCGTCTTATTTTGGGACAACTTACTGGCAACACTTTTAATGGGTCTTTAAATTACCCTCTTGTTACTTGCATTTACAGTATGTTGCGTCAAGTCAATAGACACAAAACAATAATAAATTTAGGTAGTTACGGGATCTTCCTCTTGCTCTGTCGAGGTGTGTTTGCTATTCTTATAACAGGCTTAAGAGTATCTTTTTTTATTGAGGCTGGGGTTACGGTCGAAACATGAAGGGTATTCGTAATGAAGAGTAGTCACATTTGTCGATGTCATGTTTGTGGGTTTGTTAATGAGGTCAGTGAGGGCCGCGTGGAGTCCTGTAAAGGGTGTCACAAGCCCGTTGCAAGGTACTATTATTTTGATGATCGATTGACACCTGTTTTAAGTGACTTGCAGTTAAGACCCCATTATGCTGATTTTGAAATTCGCCCCCTACATGGGTTAACAGCATATTGGGAGACCTTTTAACTGATGAGCTCAAAAGTCATTACCCTTGAAGATATAAAAAAAGCAAAAACTAATATTCAGCCCCATGTAAAGCATACTCTTTTAGAGTATTCACAAAACTGTACAAAATGGGTAGGGTCCCCAATATATTTAAAATTTGAAAACAACCAGACAACGGGCAGTTTTAAAGTTCGAGGGGCTTTAAATAAGATGACCTCATTAACTGACGAAGAGAAGTTGCGAGGTGTCGTGGCGAGCTCTGCTGGTAATCACGCTCAGGGGGTTGCTTATTCGGCCTCACAGGTAAATGTGAAGGCTCATGTGGTGATGCCCAAATATAGCTCTCTAGTTAAACGACAAGCCACTGAAGGGTACGGGGCGCAGGTACACCTGCAGGGTGATTACTATGATCAAAGCTACGAATACGCAAAATGCCTTGAAGAAAAAAACGGTTATGTATTTATACACCCCTATAATGACCCTTCAATTATAGCTGGGCAGGGGACTATAGGCCTTGAGATCTTAGAGGATTTAAAAACAGTAGATTCAGTGGTTATACCCATTGGCGGAGGGGGGCTTATTAGTGGTGTTGCGACGGCAATTAAAGCCTTAAACCCTCAGTGCAAAATATACGGTGTTGTTGCTGAAAACGCCGCTGCAATGATGGGGCTTTATAAGGGGAATGAAAAATATAAATTTATCAACCAATCAACTATTGCTGATGGTATTGCGGTCAAAAAGCCAGACGCCTTTATGTATGAAACCTATATAAAAAACCTTGTGGACGATATAGTTTGTGTTAATGATGAAGAGGTCGCAGAGGCTATTGTATTTTTATTAGAACGCGCTAAAGCCCTTGTTGAGGGGGCTGCGGCGACAACCCTTGCTGGAATAAAAAAAGCATCATGGGTTTTAGGTGAAAAAAACGTACTGCTTTTAACTGGGGGTAATATTGATTTAAATGTTCTCTCAAGTATCATAGAGCGAGGACTGATAAAAAACGGTCGACTAGCACGATTAAACGTCATATTACCTGATCGCCCAGGTCACTTGCTGCAGGTGACTCATATTGTTGCTGAGCATGGGGCTAATATTTTACAAATTCACCACGACAGGCTGTCTTCAAATTTACGGCTTAAAGAAACCTCTGTTGAGTTTTTATTAGAAACCACAAGTACTGAACACTTAAACTCCATAAAAAAAGCCATCCAAAAATCAGGTGCAAGGATTGTTTAAACTTTTTTTAGCGTAATCTCTTTAGCCCTCTAGGCATTTAAACGCATACAAAGTTCAAATCTTTTTTAAGAGCATTAAGGTAATATTTAAAATCATGCTCAGTTCTACGTGACGGGGGCCGAAGCGGGCTCCCTTGAAAGACTTATAAGCCTTCCACTGAGCAGGAATTATTTTTTTGATAACTTTGTCTGGGTTTTATGTATCGGCTTGAACCAGTAGTCAATAATCTCACCAGGTATTACTTTACTGTTTTTTATAAAAGTAAAAACAGTACGTTCTCGAGCTTGGGCCCTGTTAGATATGTAGTCTAACTTTTTATTACTATAATTAAGGTAAATATTAAGAATATTTTTATCTTTAAGGCTTAATAGCTCTGAGGGTTCAGATTTACCGTTTCCATTTTTGTCTTTCCATAATTGTAGTTTAGAGTAAACAGGGTCTTTTGAGTTAATGAGCCCATCTTTGTTTTTATCCCATACCTTTAGACTGTCAAAACCATTTTTAAAGTTTTTGTTTTCAGAAAAAAGCTCATCTCTTGAAGTGATTTTATGATCATTATTTTTGTCGAGTACCAATAAATACCCTGGATGGTGGCTTTCGGGCCAAATAGTATCAAACCCTACCGGGTTTAGTGGAAAGCTAGATATGTTTTTAAAACTAGGTCTTTTGTTGTTAAAGAACACCATTAAGGGTGAGTAGAAACCACCGCAAAAGCCTTCAGCCCCTGGAAAGTCAGCAAGTATTTCAATACTGTTGTCTGACTCTGTTTGTGCAATTTGAATGTTAGCCTTAACAGGTCTATCAGTATCATTTTTATACTCAGGTGTTACACCATCGCTCTCATAACCAGTTGGTTTTATTTGCATAAATTTAATGTTTGTAAATAATGGATCTGACGCACCGGTGGCCCCTGTAGGTATAGATATTGAAGTGAACTTCACTTCAACGAGATTGCCTACCCCCTTAGCCTCACCAGTGGTACTACTGGACCAAACATTGTTACTTTTAGATTCAAATGTTACGACATAATCTACATTTTCATTTAAAATGGGAGTTGTAGAATAGGGGTCTACTATTGCTGAGCTAGTCGGGTATGTTAATCGATACTCATTGTTGCCAGATGAGAAATACATGAGTAATTTAGAATCCTTCTCTAGTGGGTTTGCTACAGATCTTAAGTTTGTTTTAAAGCATGTATTATATAAATGAATCGTGACTAACTCACTGCCAACATTTAGAGTGTCTCCAAGTACAATCCCTGACGAATTTAAACTTGAAGAGCTAGAGGTAGAGACATCTGGGCTTACATATGTAGATTCAGAAAAGGCCGTGATATTAAAAGCGAGTAAAGTAACTAAAAATGAAGCTATAGACTTAGTACTCATGATGATCTCCTTTTAGAAGTTAATTTGTATTTATTTTTTTTTGTTCAATATCTAAATCAATGGTGGTTCTTGAAATAGATTCTCTTTTAAATTTCACTTGTTTAACATTTTTTACAATGACTTTATAAGGCAGGTCTTCTAAGTAAGTCTCTTCGCTGTCGCCAGCAGTAAATGCTCTATAAGATGGGGTGCCAGTGGTTGCCCAGTTGATACGAACCAATGTGTTGTCTCTTAATATTTTATAACTAATCAAGTTAACACATTTGACATAAAATAAAACATCCCCGCCACCAACTACGGGTAGGGCCTTCATAAAATCGCCCTCTGTTGCAAAATCCTGACTAGGGACAGAGAGTACATCCCCTTTATTATGGCCTGGTAAAGTCACCGGGTTGAGCCTCAGTCCTGAAGAGCCACTGACCGCCCCTAAAAAATAAGGCCAGTGGGGGGCTTGTGTGAAATCTACTGTGCCGTTAGTTATAGGCCTTAGGTTTGCCGGTGAAAATAATAATAGTAATTGATTAGGTATCCAAATTTCTGGGCTATTTAGATGTACAGCATCACTGACCCTTTGTAGCTGGCCATCCTTGTTTAAGGAGTTAAAAGTTATACCTCCTGCAGTAGTATTATAAGCTGATGCTGGGGTAAATTTTATGGCATTGGGGAGCTTGTTACAGCCCACGAGCATGGGAAAGTCCTCGCCATTAGGTGTGAGCAAAAACTCTCTCGTTATACGAGAACCAGTGAGTTGAGCCGGATAGTCACTAAAGTAGTCCCAAAAATTATTACTTTGGGTGTCATTTTTTCTTAAAACAATGAACGAGTAATAAGCGCTTTTTAAATCTCTTTGAAAATACCGTTGAGCACTAATCTCCTCTTGACCTATGTTTAAAAGTCGCTCAAGGTTTTTATTTACTTTTACATAGTTTCTAAAAACTGTTGTTGCAAACATAAGCACCATAGCGCTAATGCCAACTCCTAAAAGGACTTCTGTGAGGGTGAACCCAGGGTTTGAAAAAATAGACGATTTATTTTTTTTCATTCTGTACTCACCGCAAAAATATGATCAACATAATTTTTGTAAGCATTAAGGCCCTGTGTGTTTATGTCACGCTTTGCCACTCGTAAGGTGACCTGAAATAGACCTCTGACAAGTGTGATAGGTTGTATTATATAACCCACGGCTATTTCGCAGCGTGTGCATTCTTCTTTGAGTAATAGTTTACCCTGTGCTCCTAATCGAAAGGGTAAATTATTATAATCAAGTGCCGAGCTTTGGTTAACGCCGCCATCCACAGACTCGTAGTTCACGATATACAATTTAAAGTTACCCTTGATTTCATCTATTAAGTTTAGGGCAAACATATTGAGAGCATGTTTCTCTGATGTTTTTTTGTAAAAACCAGATACATTTTGAAAGCTAGTCATGGCTATAAAAATAAGTACCGCTAACAAGGTAGACGCAATCATGACTTCAGTTAAGGTGGCTCCTGATTGATTTTTCAATAGGCAACTCCTGACTGCCGACCAAGCTCTTTAATTGTAAATTTACGGGGTAACCTTTTACAGGCAACATTGTCTGGTGTGGTTGGGTTGCCACTCGCATCGAGAGGTCCAACAATCAGTCCACAGTCAGGGTCAATGGTGGTCCATTGAAGCGGTTGTGCCAAGCCCCTGAGTGATATTGTATTACAAAAGTAATTGCTAAACTTATCACTAAGCTCAATATTTGGGTCCCAAATGGGGTCAAGGCTGTCACAGCTTTTACCTAATATTTTAGATTTAAGAATCCCCTTTTCTCTAAGTTCGTAAACAGAGGCTGAGTTATTAATAGAGCTCCAATAAATACCATTTGCCAGAGCATTGCTTTTAATAGTGGCCTTGCCGGCAATAATGGTCCCAATAATTCTAAGGGGGGCTGTGCGGCCGCCCTCAATGATGAACTCTTCACAGGCATAAAAACCACTCACAAAATTTGTCGTTGATTTAATAGTACAGCTTTTAGCTAAGGAGCACACTTGAAAGGAATCATCATTAAAAACAAAGGCATTTTCGTCGGGCTGACCGCCCCCTAGCCCGACTCCATTTGTAATACCATTTATATTAGCATTTGCAGCCCCGACCACGGATGCAACTCCAGCAGGGGCAGTGCCAAGTGTGATGTCTTTACCATTGCACGCTTTGACAAAGCTCCATGAGTCCATTGTTCTTTTTGAAAAGTCGTGAGTAGCACTCAGGCTATCAAAAGCATAAATGTTATCATCGTCCTCATCAAAACCATTGCATTTCTGTTTGTGTTTTTTGTAGTCTTTGTTGTCGTCATTTTTATGATCATTATCATTATCTTCGTCATCATCATCATCATTATTAAGGTAACTATTATAATAATCTGGCGCCTTAGAAACAACAATATAATCACTACCGGTGGACAGGTTAGTAAACTTTCCATCATTGATCCCTATGATACCTCCGGTTCCTCCTACGTATTTTCCAGTTCTGTCAAAATCATTGTCGCCCGTATATTTTTTATCATCGTCATCATCATCGTTGTTGCCGTTGCCATTGTTACCGTTACCGTTGTTGTCATTGTAATTTCGGATGTCAGCAGTGTTGATAGTACCAACTTCAAAAGCCCTGACTTCAATTTGTATTTCAGTATTACCCGTATTAACACTTTCTAGATCAGCATTAAGTTCAGCTCCTAGATGTTTTAAATTTTGGCCCTCTATTTTAAAATTTATAGTACCGTCTTGAATACTGCTTCCAATTCTAAAGGGAATGACTGATACGGTAATTGTTGGTGGGTTTTCTGGGCTTGTATTTTCGGCAGTCTCGTCTCCATTAACCTCAATTAAATATTCTTTTCTTTTATTTAACTCAAGACTTACAGGGGCAATTATCAAATCAATAGCGCTTTTACATTCATCAACTGTCACTGTCTCAGTAGCTACGCAAGCAGTTTTACGACCCTCCAGCTCTATAATTTGATTTTCAAGCTCACCTATTTTAGTGGTTAATGGAGTAACATCTAAAACCTTTGGTTGAAGAGTGAGTATTGAGTCACGGCTGAGCTGGCCTGTGACTATTAGCTCCTTATTGGTGGTAGTAATGGTTGCTATGACCTCTATTATGACACCCTCAACAGGGGGGGGGGAGTTTAGTGCTGGGGGGACAAAGAAATCACCAGCGATATTACCGACTAGGTTATGCCCGATTATTGTCCCGCTATCGTTTACTTGAGGTACAAATTCATTTTTATGGGTGAGTGATAGCCTTTGTGTGAACCAATGGGTGTTTAGAGAGGTGCCGGAGTCGACTCTTTTTTGAAGTAGAACTGATTTTTTTGTGGCCATTAAATCAAAGCTCGCGGCTAATTGCGAAAGGCATAGTTTTCTGTCTTTTTTGAGATCAGAGGTTATGACAAACCCATCTGTTTTATTGCCAGATAAATATTCAAGACCTAAATCACCGGTTTCGTCATAGGTGACTCCCCCTAAAAAGCCCCCTATTTCTTTAAGGTCTGAGAGGTATTTTTTAGACGGAGCACCTGATGCATTAGAGTTTAAATACTCGCCATTTTGTTTAATCCCACCAGAGCCAAGTATAACTTTATCGGCAAAGACCACTCGATTAAACTGGCCTGTATCGGGTAAATGTAAATCATTATTAATAAATACGGGGCTATAAAAAAATAAGCCACTCTGTATTGGCGAAGTAAGGCTGCCAAACTTCTCTACGACGGCGTCGCCCTTAGGGGTACTCCTGCTAACGCCGTCTAATCGTAAGTCATTAGCGACGACAAAGGCAAAATTATTAAGCTCTCTTGGGTATACAACAAGGTTTGATTTTATTTGATAGTTGGGCACGTCTTTGCCTGATTTTTTATTGAGTAAAATAGAGATACCCAAATGTGTGGCGCTGCCAATACTGGGGTAGTCTTCGCTATCTATACGCTTGATTTCAAAATCAATACTTTCGTAGTTATCACTTATAGGGGCTAGTATCCTACGTAAAGGGTGGTTTGAGGTCATTACATTTAAGGGGACATTAAGTATAATCTCATTAATCCTGAGCGTTGGTTGGCCGCCTATAGATTCATGGACCGGAGGGGGTTCTGCGGCGGTTGAGTTTTGTATGAGTATTTCTGTGGCCAGTATGGAGTCATCAGTAATAAGCAGTCTGTAAGTATTTTTTTTATGACTTAAATCACAGCTGGCAGAGTCATTAGCCCAGGCGTCACTAAAACACCACTGCGCATTTACCCCGAGAATTGTGTAGTTAAGTAAACTGTCGAGGATTATTTCTTGTGTTAAATATTTTTTAATATTAACAGCTGACTTATTGTACTCAAGATACCGGGCAAGCATGTAGTAACCTGTCGACATAAGAACGAGACTAAAAACAATAACCACTACAAATAGCGACCCCCTTGAAGACTCAAGTATTTTAAAGGGGCTATTGACGGTATTCGATCGAATGTCACTTTTTGGTACAATCATACTAAGGATTTTATCGGTTTAAGTTAGGGCTCACTTAATGTAAATAGGCAAATTATAAGTCATTGATTTAGGCCAATATTTGGTATAGTTTCATTTTGAGATTAAATAAGTTTTAGCTTTATTTTTTTAAATTTACTGACTTAAAAATGGTGTATTATGAAAATTTCAAAGAGCGTGATGAGCTTAGTCCCCTACAAACCAGGGAAGTCTTTAGACGAGACTAAAAGAGAGTACAATTTAAAAAGCGTCATCAAGCTCGCCAGTAATGAATCCCCTATAGGGGTGAGCAAAAAGGTCTTGGCCGCCCTGCAAGAGGAGGCTCAAAGTATTCACTACTACCCGGACCCCTCTTGTTTTAACTTAAAAAAAGCTATGTCGGAGTATTACAATGTTAAAGGGGAGTGCCTTACGTTTGGCAATGGTTCAAACGAACTTATAGATTTATTAATTCGTATTTTTTGCGAACCTAATGAAAGTATACTCACATCAAAGGGCGCATTTATAGCTTATAAGGTTTGTGCAAAGGCCGCACGAGTCAACGTGATAGAGTCAGAGTTAACGCCTGATTTAAAATTTGATGTTAAAGCCCTTATTGAGCTATACAAAAAACATCAACCCAATTTAGTTTTTATAGCAAACCCCAATAACCCGACAGGCACCTACTTAAATACAAATGAAGTCGAAGAGCTAATGTCTGTCGTGGGCAATGATGAAAACTGTTTAGTTGTTTTTGACGAGGCTTATAATGAATTTGTAAGAGCCAAAGATTACCCGGATTCAGTTGAAATTTTTAAAAAGTATAAAAACGTAGTTATTCTAAGGACGTTGAGTAAAGTTTTTGGTTTGGCCGGATTAAGGCTAGGGACCCTCATCGGCAGGCCAGAGGTATTAGACTTTGTTGACCGAGTGCGAAACCCATTTAACGTAAATTCTTTAGCTCAGGCCGCCGCTATTGCCGTAATTAGTGATGTGGATTACATAAGTAAGGCCTGTAAAGTCAACTGGCAGGGGCTAGACTATATATACGACAGGCTTAATAGCCTTAATGTACATTACTGGAAATCGCAGGCGAACTTTGTGTTGATCGATGTAAAGACTGATTCAAATGTGGTTTACGAGGAGTTGTTAAAAAGGGGTGTTATATTAAGGCCGGTGAACGCTTATGGCTTTAACACCCACCTTAGAATGAGCGTTGGCCTTGAGAGTGAAAACAAAACAGCATTAGACGCTCTTGAGGAGATATTAAGTAAATAATTTTTTAATATTATTTTAATGTGCGATATTTATTGCCCAATGACTTGAGAGTTATTAAAGTACTTGGAGTTTAAAATAGGGGTTAGTATTGGAGACACCAGTGGTTACAATTGACGGGCCAGCAGCATCAGGTAAATCATCAGTGAGTCGTGATTTGGCTCAGCGTTTAGGTTGGCAGTGGCTCTCAACAGGGGCTTTTTACAGAGGCATTGGTTATGTGGCGGGTGAAAAGTCAGCTGATTTAAGTAATGAGTCAGGTTTAGTAGACCTTATTAATGAAAAAGACTGGAAGGTGGTGATGACCCCTGAAAGAACTCAGTTTTTTTATAAGGCTAAGGATGTAACTGACCATATTTCACTGGAGCATGTTGGTGACATTGCCTCTAAAATTAGTCATTACCCCGAAGTAAGAAAGCATCTTTTAAAAGCTCAGCGTGATATGGCTCATCGTGGGCCTGGTTTAGTGGCTGAGGGTCGAGACTGTGGGACGGTTGTGTTCCCTCAGGCCAAAGTTAAAATTTATTTAACCGCTCACTCTAGTTCAAGGGCTCAGCGGCGCTCTGAAGAACAAGGCGTTTCATTACAAAAAACCATAGAGACCCAAAAGCTCAGAGACGAACAAGATAGTAGCCGAAAAGCAGCCCCGCTGCAGGTACCAGAAGGGGCTCATGTTATTGATACAAGTGAGCTCAACCAGCAACAGGTGGTCGATAAGGTTGAAGAGTTAGTTCGTCATACTTTGGGTATTTAGGGCTGTTTTAACCATCTTTTTTTAAACTCAATTCGAGTCGTAATTTTAAGTATTTTTTATCAATATATTTAGTGTTCTTCTTAAGGGCTCGGCGGCCCCCCAGAGCAACTGATCGCCAACGCTAAAGGCGTTGAGGTAGGTGTCCCCGATGTTTAACTTTCGAACTCTCCCTATGGGTATTTTTAGAGTGCCTGTCACGTTTTTGGGAGTGAGGTGCTTTAGTGTTTGTTCTTTATTATTTTCGATGAGTTCAACCCAAGGGTTATGATCCGCAATAATATTTTCAATTGTACTCAGTGAAACTGATTTTTTTAATTTTATCGTAAAAGCCTGGCTATGACATCTCATTGAGGAGACACGAACACAGGTCCCGTCAACGGGGATGGGGCTTTGGGTTCGACCTAAAATTTTATTAGTCTCGTTAAACCCTTTTTGTTCTTCTTTTGTTTGCCCTTTTTCAACGGCCTTATCAATCCATGGGATGAGATTAGCCGCCAAGCTTGTGCCAAAAAGTTCATCGGGGTAGTCAGCGTGTTTGAGGGACTCAGTGACCTTTTGATCAATGGTTAATATGGAGGATTTACGGCTAAGGTCCTCGCTGACTTGTTGAGTGATATATTTCATTTGGTGGAGGAGCTCTTGCATGTTTTTCGCGCCCGCGCCACTGGCGGCCTGGTAGGTCTGGCTTGTCATCCACTCAACAAGGTCTTCTTTGAATAATCCACCGAGGGCTAGCAGCATTAAACTCACAGTGCAGTTAGAGCCAATGAAGTCTTTAACCCCTGAGTGAAGGCCCTTGAGTATTTGTTCATTATTTATAGGGTCTAGGGTGATAATGGCGTCCGGGCTCATGCGGAGGGTTGAGGCCGCATCAATCCAGTGCCCCTTCCATTTAAGGTTTCGCAGTTGAGGGTGTATTTTCTCTGTGTAGCCCCCCCCTTGACACGAAATAATAATGTCCATACCTAAGAGGGCCTCCGTATCGTAAGCCCCTAAGAGTTCTGTGTTTTTTGACCAATGAGGGGCTTCAAGCCCGGCCTGTGAGGTGGAAAAAAAATAGGGTTCAATTTTAGAAAAGTCATCCTCTTCATGCATTCGCTGGAGTAATACGGAGCCCACCATGCCTCTCCAGCCAATAAGACCTACTTTTTTCAAAAAAAACTCCTCTTTTAGGCTTAAACTTCTATAAAAAAAAAGCCGTTCTGTCGGTGACTTGACAATAGTTCGCAAATTTTATCAAGGGGTTTTGCTAAAAGCGAAAGGGCCTTGTGGTGCCTAAGGCATTTAGAATATTGCTTTGCGCCATTATTTAGTAATAATCATGGTTTAACCCCTTTACATGGAGGTCTAAAAGCGACTATAACTTTATTTCTTATATATGTAAGAGTAAGCCGAGAGGCGTTAAATCAGGTCCACTTTTTACCGGAAGTGGTTCTATGAGGAGGAAGATGAATACACAGGTAGCAAAGAATAAATCAAAAGCACAAATAGCAAGAGAGCAAGTACTCGCTCAGCTCGATGAGTTAGATAAAGAAATCCCAGATAACCCGGGTCAATCCGAAGATTTAAAAGCGACAGAGTCGTTTACGGAAAATTATGAAAGCAAATTAAAAAAGAGAAACTAAAAAGTGGG
>JAUVAX010000040.1 GCA_030591685.1 Pseudobdellovibrionaceae bacterium
AGTCAGGGTGAAATCTTTAATTTTCAAAAAATACATAGCGATGCTCAACGCCGTTCATGTAATAATAAATCTAAATTTGAATGTCACGATAGTCTACTGATAAGATAAGGGGACTAAAGAATGAGTGCCAGGCGCTGTTTAAACTACTCACATAAAACGGGTCTAAGTATATAGGTTTCATTAGTGTTAAAATCGCCTGTTTCAATTATGATTAAGTAATTGTGAACCCATAAATCGCCATTTGGTAAATTTTTGATTTCAATTTCATGCAATAAAGTCCCATGTGTTTCTGGTTGAAAAGCATACCGGACTTGGCCTTTATAGTAAAAAAATCTTGAATTGTTTTCGGTGTAGTATTTGCCTACACCGTCTAAAGCAATGGCATAGCCCATGTAGGCGACGTCCTCGCCGGGGGCTTTAAAAAACATCATCTCAAGACCGGGCATTTGGCTGTAATCCATGTTTCTTGTAAACAAAGCTGTGCCCTTTTTTATGGTCGTACTATTGTAGGGGTGTTTTACGTCAACAGGCACGCCATTGTAGGCCACTGTTTTGTAACAACCTATAAGGTCGTCCCAATTATCTGCTGCAAAAACGTGATTGCACGAGATAAATACTATAAATAGACTTAAAAATTTAATCATTATTGTCCCCTCTTTTAATATTTAGACATATAAAGTCTGTCATTAAAAGAGGTTATTTAAAAGTGTTTAAATGCTTATTTTTATATAACTGAGCAATATCAAATAAAAATATGAAGTTTATGACTTTTGGTTATGACGACTGACTTAAGAGGTTAGAGACAAGGAGGAAGGGGCGCTTTATAAGCGGAATAAAACCATCCTATATGAAGGTAAACCCTTGTAGATTTTTCAATATTATAGATTCAGATGAACTACTCGGCAGAACGATAAAATATATGTTATTTATACTGTTATGACTCTTTTACTCTGAAGTGGTGTTTTTATGAAAAAAACGCATATTTTTACATTTATCGCAGTGGTGTTTTTATCATACTCTGTTAAGGCTGAGTATTTTAGTTGTACCTTTACTAAGCCGTTTATACATGTATTTGCATCGACTATAAATAAAACAGTCGTAGTGTCAGGGTTTGTTGAGAACAAGCAGTATAAAGTTAAATCAGTTCACAAAATTAAGGCAAACATAGTGATGAAGCTTTCAGACGGTAAAGTGTTAACTGTTTTTAAGCACAAGTCGGGTAGCGACGGGATGTCTGATAGGCGCTTTCCGTATGAAGTAAAATATGGTGATTTTTGGGGAGGGTGTGAAAGTGAATCCATACTTGAATATAACAAAATGGTTATGGAGCGACTGGCCTCTTTTAGAGCTAAAAATGGTTTAGCAAAAATGAATTTGTGGCCCGGTGAGTATGGGCATGTGATGGGCTATAGGGTTAAAAATGAGATGACTTTATTGCCTGGATCTACTTGGAGCTCAATTAAAAAAAGTAAAAAATCAGATAAAGCCTGTACCCTTAAAAAGGGTAAGTATATTGTGCCGTCTAAAAAGGGTCGCGGGGAAGCTTATTCTAGTATACAGCCCGTGTATATGGGCAAGGCTAAATGGGGTGACTCATCGGTAGATATCTCCAAGGGTGACAGCTTAAGGGAGATTTTTTATTTATCAGAGGGGCTTTGCCTGGTTGAACATAATGGAGAGATTAAAAAGACGGGCTGCCCAGATATCTCTGAGTCAGTTATAAGTGAGTCATCAGGTCAAGATTATGGTGAGACCTTTCCTTTTGGGAACTACGCTTTTTTAAAATGTAAAGAAGGGCACTACACTTGGGTTCATGAGGGGACACACCTTAGGGGCAACAGTTCACTTAAATTTATTTATCTAGAGAATGATTAGCCCCTGTTATTTAATCAACTATCATGGGCATATAAGTTTATAAAAATATTTGAGATCAAGGGTTTTATTTTTTTAAAAAATTAAGATAATCGCTCCCCAGCCTATTAATAGGACCCCAGTAATTTTTGAAAAATAAAATCCTGGGGGGATGAGCTTTTCTAATAAAACAAAAACGGTAAGTCCTATGATCCAAAGTAGGTTCATAACACCGCCATAAAACAGTAAACTCATTAAAAACCAACAGCAGCCTAAACAAAAAAGGCCATGTTTAAGACCCATAGTGAATGAGCCTTTTATGCCCTTGGCCCAATTTTCAGATAAAAACATTAATGGGGACCGGCACTTCTCTAAGCAAGCCTCTTTAAATGGGGTGAGTTGAAACACCCCGCCTGAGACTAATATTATAGAGCTAAACAGCTTATGACCTACTGGGCTCATGGTGGCTAATAAATCATACTGAACAAGAGCCCACTGGGCCGCGGTGGCTAAAACAGAAAACCCACCCCAGACGAGTAAGTAAGCTGTAGCAAAAGTAAAAACGGTCAAGGTATGCCCTGTGCCCATTTTTTTATTTAACGTATTAAAAATCAATACCATGGGCAGAGCGCTTGGTAGCATCATAGCCACCATCATCACCCACCACATGATAAACATAATAAGGGCGTAGTGAGGGCCCCACTGAGCTTGTGTCATAAATTCATGCATGGTCATTGAGCCCATACTCATGCCAGCGCCAGTGAGTAAATATGCCCAAGACATAATAATAACAAACATAAAGCAAGCGATAATAAAAAACCGCTTGCTCACAATTAAATTAAGTTTACTTAGGGCTAATAGCATAATTAATGACTGGGCCCTTCTGAGGTCATCGAGTCTGATGATAAATGAGCATGAGAAGAGCTAAACTCAAGCGTAAATGCGCCCTCGCCCTTTGTTGTGCCGCTGGCGACCTCTGCTGAGTTAAACTCTTTACCGTTTGGTAAGTCAAATCGTGCTCTGTGCTCAGCGCCTGTGACGGGGTTTTTGATAGGCTCTAAAGTTGTTTCGATAACACCGTCTACTTTTATATGAGCAGTGCGCGCCTCAAGATTAATGCTCATTTCAATAGGGGCAAATATAGGGTCATGTACTTTTTCACACATAGATCTATAAATTTGTATCATAATTTTACCAGGCTCGGTGCACTCACCGTTCATTAAATCAACAAGGGCTTTACGTTGCTCTTCAGTGGCTTTGTCTTCTATGATGACTTGCATTTGACCCTGGCCCTCATGTATTGGGTTCTCCCACGAGTAAAGGGTGGCCACTTTAAGCCCATCTAGGCTGATGTCGTTATAGTACCCCTGCTCTATATCCCATGCGACAATAGCTTTACAGGTACCGTCTGTAGGTAAGGCGTTAAACTGACAGGGGCAACCAAAATCACAGTTACAGTTTGCAAAATGAGTTCCTTTAATAGACCAAGATGGTTTAGACATATGCTCTCCTTTGAGGGGTTAAGGACAAAAGGCTATAAGCTTTTTAAAGTTCTGTCTATAAATGGTTTTAGAACTGTTAAATTATACATTTATTTTTTTTCAAGAAAATAACGCTATGTTGAGTTATAGAGCAATACATGTGTTTAATGTATTTTTTAAAGTTGATGAGCGATTAATTATCAGCATAAATATATATAGTTAAAAGAGTTTTGAGTGCATCCATTGAACAACGACAGTTGACCAGGCGCAGCGAGTTGTTAACAGTTGTTTAATCGAACGTAAATTTCGCTGGGCTTAAGTCATATAATTTATAACTAATGATAATGCAAAATATGTGATGGCGTATTGTTCGTAGCTGTAGGGCTTTTTAGGGGGGGGTAAAGTGTCACAATTTTTTAGTAATCCTGGTCTTTTATTTTGCTTTTCATTGTCGATAAAGTGGAGGCTCTTGAATTAGTGAAGAGATATTAAAAATTAAAGGAGAAGTATTAATGAGTAGTTTTATAAAAAAGTTACCTATTGTATTAGCGATAACCGCTGCCGCTGGATTTATGGGTTGCGGCGGAAGTGGTGGTGGTGCTGCGACGACCTATTCAATTTCAGGGACTCTTGACCCTAGCGCGAGTTTGTTAAGCAGCTTGAGTGCTGAAAAGTGGGACCCTATTGTGAGTTTGCTGGGAGAGGTTTCTACACTAGCAAGAACTCAATGTAGTGATGGGTTTTACTATGGGGTGTATTGTGTGAGTTTTTCAACGCCTCCAGTTGCGGCTGAAGGAAATGTAAATTGTGGCGCCGGTGGCGGTGGTTTTACTGTTGCAGGGATGCCGATCGGTCAACCGGTGGGTTGTTTTATACGCAGGTATACAGACGCAGTAACAACGGCGGCTGCAACAGTTGGGTCCATTGAAATACCAGCAGCTAACCTAAGTGGTTCAACTGATACTTTAGTTTCAAGTGGTGATGTTGCATTGAGTGTGTCTATAGATAGCTCTGGTACAATCACGGCCGCTGTGACCTCGGGTACAGTAAACGATACGACAAATACAGACGCCGTATCTGCTTTTACCTCGGCAAATATAAATGGAGAGTGGTCATTGTCGTGCACATCTAATGCCGGAGGGGATTCGTTCTCATCAGGGCTTTGCAAGTGCTTTTTGGGTGAGGACTCGTATGCAGGAGCCGGTTACAACAACCAGGATGATTGTTTAAATGACCCTAATGGTGCTGCGGCCGCGATAGCCGGTAATATTGAGTTTGGTGTGGGGCTTTATGTTTATACAGCGACCGCTAATAGTGAAATCGTGATTGATTCATCGCACTCAATACCTTCAGGGTCTACGATTAATGCTCTCAGTATTTGGGCAACTAGTGGTAGCCCGGGGAGCTATGTCTCTTTAAAAGGGAGCGGTGGCGAAGGAGTTACTGATTTAGGTGGCAAGCTCACTTGGGATGCTACGGGCCTACCTGAGACCGCAGTGAACTGGACCGATAATACAAGCGGCACAATTACTGTTGTTGATGGAAACGCAGCGAATGTGACTTTCACTATGCCTGCTGCAATTACGTTTAACACGGCAACACATGCTCAATTTATGGCTTGGATTGTTTCAGTAGTTGCAAATGCTGATGGTGCTGGTTTTTTATGTTCTTGGGGGCCTAATGATTCGGTTTCACATATGGCCGTAGGCACGGGCGCTTTAGCCGAGAATATTCATTGTATGAATCAGGTTATAGAGGCTGTATCTCGCGACGACGTTGGAGCCGTCGCACCAAGAATTTGGATTCAACCGTTTTGTGATCAAGGTGGTTGTATTATAAGTGAAGCCGCTGGAGACGGGGCACAGCCTTACTTCAGTGCTAATGCACTTATAATGTCACGACTAGAGTCAGATGATGGGAATTTTGCTTACCCGAATGCTTGGGCTAACACTGATGATAACTCAGCGGTGATACAAAGTGCGGACAGCATAGGCATAGGCCCTTCATTAAGGTTTATGTTTGAGCCTTTAGAGTTTTTCCCCGGCGGGGCTGGAGTGAGACAAGGGTATAATGATGAAAGACATTATGAGTGTACTAATGGGGGGACTCCTCCTGATAATACGGCCTGCTCTAATGGTGGTAATTTTTATGAGCTTGTATGTCACCAGCGAGAAGAGTTGGCTATTAAATTTATCGGTACAACAGCACCCTTTGATGTGGTGTTTGACTCGACAAACTCTGTGGCATACGGAGCCTTAATCGAATATAGCGGCAACGGTAGAGCTGAAATCACCCCGAGTGGTACAACAGCTACTGCCATGTGCGAAGCCGCAGCCCAAGGGGGTAGCGGAACATTTTTTGCGAAAGCTGTTAAGCAATAATCTTTGAATAAAAATTATGTAATGATTTAAAAGGCTCAAATCTCAATTGCGATTTGAGCTTTTTTTATTAATGGTACTCAAGGGTAGCTATATTTATAAAGGTTGGGGCTTAACGACTCATATTTAGGATTTTTTAGTAAAGTATATTAATTTAAGGTAACAAGGGTTTGGTTCCGATATGATACTTGCATTCAATGCTAACCAATAAGTACCAGTGAGGGATTTATGAGCTTACGTGAAATCAGCAACAAAAAAATTGAAACCTATACCCCTTCAAGGGACTCTCAAAAGAAGCCTACGGACTTAAGCCCTGATCACATGACTCAAGGTATTTCAAAAATTATGACTACAAATTTGAGCACAGTAACCCCTGAAGAGGACCTTTTAGTAGCCTGGAAGCTGATGTCTGAATTGGGTGTTCATCATTTACCAGTTGTTAGCGCCGAAGGTGAGTTAATAGGCATACTTTCAGATAGGGATTTGGCCCGAATAGGGCATCAGATCACTAGCTTTTTTGTTAAAGACATAATGACTAAGCGTGTGATTATTGCCTCTGAGGAGACTTCTGTCTCTGAAGTCATTCAAGTTATGATTAATGAAAAAATTAGTTCAATCCCTGTTTTAGATGCCTCTAACAAAATTAAAGGCATAGTGACGGACACGGATATTTTAAAAAGCCTTTGTTAACCTTCAGTTTTTTTTAACGAGTTATTTGCCCGGTTGCAGTGCAAAGAAGAATGTAAAAATAGTGAAACCTTTTCTGATTCAGGCACGTTGTAGTGCAGCTGCAATGCCACAGCCCCTAATGAGCTATTTAGAGCTGGCTTGAATTCACTTTGTGAAGTTAAAGATGAGTTAGATATTATAATGTTCTCACAAACAATCTCAAGACAGGGCTGTGCTAATAGGTGCGGTAGTTTCTCTGGTATAGTCAATAGGTTATGTGTGTTTGGCGTGCTGTCTCTTTAATCTCTTGTTAAAATAAAATTCACAGATCTTTAAAATAAACTATTTAGTAAGGCTAAATAAATAAATAAACTCTGTTTTATCTATAATTTTAAACCCTAAATAAGTTTAGCAAAAAAACTACTTTTTATTTAGGCGTAAAGATTTTAATTTATAGGACTCAAAAGAGAAAACCTAACCGTTTCAATATGATATTGATTGTTGGATTTAATTTTAAATTTAAGGGCTAATTGGGGGTTGTTAATAAATTTATAATCTTTTGAAAATTTAATAAATATAGGGGCTCTAAAAAGATCTTCCGCGGTAATTACAACAGGATTAAGTGGGGTAATTAGTTGAATGTTTTGAGTGGTATATTTTTGGTCTAAAGAAATATGTACTGTTACCGTTTTTTTACTTTGGTTTTTTATATATAATTTAAAAAAGTTTGTATAGTTAAGCGTTTCATTTTTAAGTTCTTTAAATGGAGCCCCCTTTTGCCTAAGTACAGAGAGACTGTACGGGTTGCGGTCTTGTAAAAAAAAGGTAAGACTAAGTAGAGCAATCAGTAAAGAGACTCCATAAACAATAACCCTGGGGCGATACCACTTTCTGTTCTCTAACCCGGCCTCAGAATTGTAGCGTATAAGACCTTTTGGTTTATTAAGTTTTGACATGATAGAGTCACAGGCATCCATGCAAGCGGTGCAAGCGACACACTCCATTTGAAGGCCATTTCTGATGTCTATCCCCGTAGGGCACACAGTTACGCACTTATAACAGTTTACACAGTCAGCGTGGTCCTTTTTGTCTTTATTTAGTCCTTTACGGGGTTCACCACGTTTCTCGTCATAAAAAGGGGCTAGTGAATGCTCATCCATTAAGATCGATTGAAACCTGCCGTAAGGGCACATGATGATGCAAAACTGCTCTCTAAACCACAAAAAATTAAACATCAAGGCGGATGTAGTAAGGACAATAAAACTAAAACTAAACCAATTATTTGTAGGTGATGAAAGTATCATATCCATCAAGTTATCAGTCCCGACAAAGTAAGCTAAAAAACTGTGGGTCACAATAAGAGTCACTAAAAAATAGAGCGTAAATTTAATTAATTTTTTAATAACTCGTTGGGCATCCCAAGGTCCACGATCTGATTTTATTCGTTTTAGGTAACTGCCTTCAATGAGCTCATCAATTCGTCGAAATATACCATCAATAAATACTGTTTGTGGGCAAGCCCAGCCACACCACACTCGACCCCAAAGTGTTGTAGCTAATGCTAAGGCAAAAACTACAATAGCTAATACAAAGAAAAACAAGGGGGCGTCATGGGCCCACAAAATAAGGCCAAAAAAATTAAATCGTCGGTTTGGTATGTCGAGCAACAAACTCTGCTCGCCACCAATTTTTATCCAAGGTAAGGCTAAGAATAATAATATTAAAAAAAAATGAATCTTATTTTTTAATGAATTAAAGTAACCCTTAGCCCTTGCTGCATAAACAAATACTCGAGCGCCTTTTGCATCCGTTGTTGAAAGGCGCTTTGTTATGACCTCTTTACTCAATTAAGGTCCCTTCATGAGTTTTTGCATTTTTTGGGTTTGTACCTAATAGGCTTCTTACAAAGACTGTCGTGTTTTGGAGATCCTTAGGACTAAGTATCTTGCCCCACTCAGGCATCCCCTTGTCAATAACTCCTGTAGAAATAACTAATAACACAGATTTTAAACTACCGTCCCCATGGACCCAGTAGTTATCTGTTAAATTTGGACCAATTAACCCTTCGCCAAAGGCCCCATGGCAAGCTAAGCAGTTTTTATTATAAAGGGCACGGCCCTCGTTAATAACTTGCTTGTCATTGATTAAAGCTAAAAGGTCCGCCTCACTTAGTTTCTTTGTTTGCTCTTGTGTGAGGTTTTCTTGAGCTTCAATTTTAACTAAATTTTGATCGAGCTCCTCTGATAAACTTAAGCCCGGGCCAAAGTGGTAATAATAAACATATATTGGTGCGAAAACAATTGTTATATAAAAGGTAAACAACCACCAGCGGGGGAGGGGGTTGTCGTACTCTTTAATTCCGTCATAGTCATGATCTAAAAGTAAAACCTCATCGTTTTTTTTATCATCACTCATTTTTATGTATCCCCATTAATGACCGAATTTGCCATTTGTTCATAATGTTTTTTTTGTGATTTTCGGTAAACCCTGTAGACTATTAAAAAAAATACTGTCGCAAAAATAAATAATGCAAACGGTATATAAGTTAACTCATGAACTTGTACTAACATTTGTGTATTCATAATTCACCCTCTGGGTTAATGGCCTTTTGCCCAAGAGCCTGTAAATAGGCAATTAAAGCTACTATCTCTTTGCGTGTTAGGTCTTCAACTGAAGCATTAACTCCCCCAGAGATTATTAATCTCTCAGCTATTTGCCGAGCTTGTTTTTCAGCCAATATATCAGCATTAGCTACTTCCTCTTTGGTGTAGGGGACGCCAAGGTTTTTCATAACACTGAGCTTTTTTCTTAAAATATAGAGGTCTGTTTTTTTATCAGCAAGCCATGGGTAGTTGGGCATTAACGACTGTTGAACAACGGATCTAGGGTTAATCATGTGCTTGTAGTGCCAAGCATCAGGATATTTTTTACCAATCCTAGCTAAATCAGGGCCTGTTCTTTTTGATCCCCACTGAAAGGGTCGGTTATACATGCTCTCTTCAATTGTAGATGCAGGGCCAAACCTTTGCACATCCGTAGCCAGCTTTCTGATCATTTGGGAGTGGCAAACATAACAGCCCTCTTTAATGTAGATGTCCCTTCCGGCTAACTCTAGAGGGGTAAATGTTTTCACCTTTTTGCCTTCGGACACGTAACTGTCTAAAGATAATACGGGCATAATTTCAATGATCGACCCTACGAGTACTGATATTAAAACGAGTATGGTAAATGAAGTTGCCAGCCCCTCAAAGTGACGATGGCTCTTAGGGATAAACTCTATACCCTTTTTGTTTTTAATGACAGGGGCTGAAAACACCTCTTCTGGCTGGTCAGAGGGTGCCGACTTAATGGTTTTATAAATATTGTAGACTAAAAATAAAAACCCAATAAGGTATATAAGCCCTGCAAAAGCTCTGACTTGGTATAGGGGGACTATCTTGGTGACGGTTTCAACAAAATCAGGGTAGACCAGTTGGCCATTACCATCGACAGCTCTCCACATAAGGCCCTGGGTAATGCCTGCGGCCCACATAGAGATATAGTAAATTAAAATACCAAAAATGCCGGTCCAAAAATGTAATGTGGCTAACTTGTCGCTATAAAGTTTAGTTTTCCAAATTTTAGGTACTAAGTAATATATGACCCCAAAAGCCATAAACCCATTCCAACCAAGGGTGCCGGCATGCACATGGGCAACGATCCAGTCTGTATAGTGCCCCAAGGCACTTACAGATTTAATTGAAAGTAACGGGCCTTCAAAGGTAGTCATCCCGTAAAAGGTAAGCGCAGCTACGTAGAATTTAACAATAGGGCTTGTCCTTAGCTTGTCCCATGCACCACGTAAGGTGAGTAGGCCATTGATCATACCGCCCCAGCTTGGCGCCCAGAGCATTAAACTGAACACCATCCCAAGTGTTTGTAGCCAGTTTGGCAAAGCTGTGTATAAAAGATGATGTGGGCCAGCCCAGATGTAAATAAATACTAAAGCCCAAAAATGTATAATAGAAAGTCGATAACTATAAATAGGCCGACCCACTGATTTTGGGAGGTAATAATACATTAAACCTAAAAACGGAGTTGTTAAAAAGAAGGCAACCGCATTATGCCCATACCACCACTGTACTAAAGCATCTTGAATGCCTGCATACACAGGGTAGCTTTTTAATAAACTAACCGGCAGCGCTATAGAGTTTACAATATGTAAAATCGCGACAGTTAATACTGTAGCTATATAAAACCAAATAGCTACATAAAGGTGCTTAACTCTCCTTATGGCAATGGTTCCAAAAAAGTTGATCGCAAATACAACCCACACAACAGCGATTAATATGTCAAGGGGCCACTCGAGCTCTGCATACTCTTTGCCTGTTGAAAACCCTAAGGGCAGGGTTACAGCAGCTAAAAGAATCATAAGCTGCCAGCCCCAAAAATGAACCTTACTTAACACATCTGAGAACAGTCGTGCCTTTAATAGTCGCTGAGTGGAATGATAAATCCCCGCAAAAACAATATTACCAGCAAAGGCAAAGATAGCCGCATTTGTATGTAAGGGCCGTAGGCGACCAAAGGTTAACCACTCTAAATCGAAATTAGCCTGCCAGTAAGCCATTTGGTAAGCTATTATTACTCCTAAAAGTAGTGCTACAAATGCCCACCCAATTGTGGCTAACAAAAATGCTTTAACGATTTTGTCGTTATAGGTTTGTTTAGTTTCCATTTGCTTTCTCCATTGTAGTACTTTGGGGGGTTAAATTTTCAGGGGTATCTTCTGACTCATCTATTAAAATTTCATAAGCCGGGGTAACTAGGTCGTCAAATTGCCCTTGTTTTGTGGCTTTAATAAATAGGTATAAAAACACTCCAGCTAAAATTAATGTTAAAGGTATCATAAGCATCAAAATATTCATTAGTGAGAGGCCTCTAAATACTTAGGTGTTAAATTAAACTCGGGCCCTTTAGGGGTAGAGGTTTTAGACGCTCTATTAAAGCCCCTTAAAAATGATGTGCCCCACAGGCTAGAGCTTAAAACAAATAATGAGCTCAAAGGCATTAATATAGCCGCCAATAAAGGCGAAATGTAGCCCATTAAGGCGAACGTGGCCCCTAATAAATTGTACACTAATGAAAAACCTAAATTACGCCTTATAACCTTAAGTGTTTCTTTAGATAACTCATAAAGCTCATATATTTGATAAAGTCCGGGTTGGCTGAGGTAAACATCACTGGCTTTAAGGGTGGACTCCATGCTCCCAGAGGCCGCTATACTTAGGTGACTCGAAGCCAGAGCTAATGAGTCGTTGACTCCGTCGCCGACCATTAAAGTGAGAGGATGACTTTGGACCCAAGTGTGTTTTTGCTCTGGGTTTTTATTAAAAAATAAATTTTTATTACTTAAGCCTAATTTTAAACCCACGGATTTAACAGCGCCTTCGTTATCGCCAGATAAAATAAAGATACTAAACTTGTTTTTTAAAAACATCTTTATGGTTTTAAAACTGTCTTCGCGCAACTCATCACCCAGGTAGGCCACATTCAATAAAGAGTTGTTCTTATAAAGTCCGACGGCCGTATAATCGGTCTTATTTAATTTATAAGATTTTAATTCAAAATTGTCCATTTCTATTTGGCAGCTCACGCCAACGCCAGAAACCTCTTTGTGACTTTTTGTCTCAAGGCAGGGGGCTTTGCTCTTCCCGAGGTGGTCCCAATAGTAATTTTTAAAAGCATTTGCAAGAGGATGACTGGAGTTTCTCTCCAACTCGTAGATGACCTGTAGGTCATGCAGGCTTGGCGAGCCCCTTTCCCATTTAATGAGCTTGAACTCGCCGACGGTAAGGGTGCCTGTTTTATCAAAAACTATATTTTTTATTTTAACAAATCGCTCAAAGACCTCTGCGTTTTTTATTAGCAACCCCTTTTTGCTAGCTTTAATCAAAGATAAGCTTTGAGACAACGGTGTGGCCAATGCTATCGCACAAGGGCATGCCAGGATAATAAGGGCTAAAAATCGATGTATGGCCTCTTCAGGGTCTACAAAAAGATAAAAGCAACAAAATATAAACCCAATTATAAATAATATGATCACAAAAAGACTAGAGGCTCGATCGGTAAAAGAGGTGAGTTGAGAGGGTTTTTTTATTTCAGCATCTAATTTTTCAAACAATAAACTGATTCTTGAGTTACTAGATGTAGAGGTCACTTTTATAACAGCACGCTCAGACAAAAGCATTGTGCCCGAATAACAATTTTGATTTTGTGTTATTTCTACGGGTCGAGCTTCTCCAGTGATCACGGAGTTATTGAGGCTCGCCTTTTTGCTAACAAGCTGCCCATCAAGGGGTATAAGCTCACCCTTTTTTACTAACATAATATCATTAACTTTTATGGACTCGGCACTCAGCATCTCGCACTCATCACCGGAGCTACTCATTTTGCGCGCCAAAGACGGCAAAAAGCTCTTTAAATATGAAATTCCAAGATATTTTTGCTGCATTTTTTTTAAAAAATAACGAGATGATAGCAATAAAAAAACTAAAATAGCTAACGAGTCAAAGTACGTTTTACCAAAGCTATAAAATAAATTATAAACGCTTAGCCCTGCACCCAAAATTATAGACACAGTTATGGGGACATCAATAGAGAGCCTCTTTCTTTTAAAACTATCTAGAGTATTAATATAAAACGGGGTCGCAGAGTAAAATAAAATAGGCAAAAAAAGTATAAAAGTTAACCACTCAAAGTATTTACCTAAGTCACCCTCAGCCCCTGAATATATAGAAACTGAGAAGAGCATTATATTACCGGCAAAAAGTGCTGCCACAGCGATTTTGATTAAAAAACTGCGATTTTCTTTGATATTTATTTTAAGAGCATCATTTTTATCCTCTATGGGGTGTAGTTTAAACCCTAAGGACTCAATGTCTTTTTGTATGCTATTTGTCGATTCTGTTTTGGGGGCTAAGAGCAAAAGTGTATTGCGGCTCATATCAACAGAAAGTTCAATTTTTGGGTAATTGGGCTTTAGTGAATAGATCTTTCTCAGGCAACCAGAGCAGGTAACACCATCAATATAAAAAGAATGACTTAACATAAATATAAACTCGTTAAATTAATTTAAAAGGTGTAAGTGATTTGTGATAAGACTACCACTCTTAGTTTAAAAGGTAAATTTAAAAAAGCACAAAACCGCTCTGTTTTTAGGTAATATTTACCTTTTAAATAGTTAAAACCTTGCCTTCGGGTAACGAAATAAAATGTTTTCGTTAATACCCAATTCGGGGGCTTTGAAGTTTATTAAATAGGACTTATTGTGTTTATATTGAAAGCTTGCATTGTACACACTGGCCTTGGTTATTGAAATAGGTGAGTTTACGTTTTCAAGGCTCTCGCTGGTGAGTAGCTCGCCACCTTGATGGATAGTGATGGTAACGGGGCCGTTAAAAAAAATCACATTGTCCTTTGTAACAATGTGTACATAAAAATCAACCTTTCCTCCGGCTCGGCGGCTCGCTAAGCTTGAAACAAACGAGTAATTTAGTTTTTGCTCAGGCCTGTTTTTGTAGTTGATCTCACCGGCTAATAAAGTACTCGTGACCATGGTTTCAAAATAATCATCCAGGTCCCATTGGCCGGCTTTTAAATTTAAGGGTTGTAGAAATATTAAAAACAATAAAATTACAGAGGTTTTTTTTACAATTTTATTTTTTTCATTATTTGTTTTTAGCCCAGTTGTTAATCTGTTAACCGGGCATACCGATACACACCGGTGACATAGGTCACATGACGGATCATTTAAAACTGTCTTTGGTTTTAACCCTAGCCAGCAGTTGTCCAGGCAAAGCATACAGTGTTTATCACATTTGACGTTCTTTTTAAAATGCAAACGAACTGGCGAAAATAAGCCAATAAAAGATAAAAACAAACCCGTCGGGCAGAGCTTTTGGCAGTAAAACCCAGGTAAAATTAATTCGAAAACTAAAACTAAAAATAAAATGACAGCCCATAAACTCAACCCGCCAAAAAGTATATAATCACTAATAGCATGCTGCATAAGGGCCGGCGGCAGTAAGTATTGAAGGGCTAAGGGGAACATAATTATAAAAATTGAGATAAAGGTAATATAATACAAATTAGATTTAGTTTTGTAGCTGACTGTTCGCTTAAATAATTTTCTTTGTAATTTTTGATTTAAAGAGGCAATCAGTGACATAGGGCATATATACCCACAATATACACGGCCAAATATTAGGGCTAAAAACAACACGAGTACCGAAGTTACCATGAAAACTAAGCCCCATGTCTGTGGCTCAAAAATTCTTGATAAAAAATTAACAGTCATAGTTAAGGGTTCTAAAAAATGCACACCAAATATATTTATGGCATATGGCCCTCCAGAGATATCAGAGTACACAGGGTCTAGGGCGTCTCTAATGCTATGGTCATATTTTAATAAAAATTTTTGAGCGGTTTTGTTTTGTGTAACAGGGGACTCTAAATATGGGTAAGGGTCCTGCCTAAAGGTGCGTACGATTTGAAGTAGTGGGCTTAAAATTAATAAGGTAATAATAAATATTTGTAATGCTTGTCTGAAAAATATAATAAATTTATGTGGCGTAGATATGAGGGCTTTTTTTTGGGGGGCTGAAGGGCTATCCATAAATTAAGTCCTCCTCTTTTCTGCGGATGACTATTGCGGATGGGTTTTGAGGGCATCTCTCCTCGCAGCGACCGCAACCGATGCAGTAATCAGGGTCCACAATAGGGCGCGCCTTAATGCCAAGCTTGAGTGCGGTGCCCTTAACAGGGCATGCATCTCTGCAAACACCACAAATACGACCATTAAAAGATAAGCAATTGGTTTCGGATACATAAGCTGTGCCCATACGGACATTTTTTTTAATTTCTTCAAGGTCTTTTTCAATGGGTTTTAAAGCGCCTGTCGGGCAAACTTGAGTGCAGTTCATACATAGGTTGCATGCTTTTTGACGTGAATCTAAATAAGGGGTGCCGGCAAGGCGAGGGCTCTCTAAAAACGTAAAAAACTTAATGCACCCAGCTTCGCAAACATTTACACAAGCTCGGCAGCGTGTACAGTTCTTTAAAAAATGGTCATCGTTTTCAGTGCCCGGCGGGCGAATATATCTTTTAAAGGCAAATGATTTAGGCCATAAAAAATCAAGCCCTTTGAGTGAGAGGGCGAGGCCACCAGCGGCAAACAATGCAATTTTTGTTAGTAAAACTCGTCTATTAATAATAACCTCGACTTTAAAAAAGGTAGTGGCTGTTTTTTGTTGAAATGTATTATTGCATAAATAATCGCTTATGAAAAACATCAATTTTCATGGGCTAATATTGTAAACTAGTGTGACGATTTGCCCCTTATTTTGACTCAAACAATAGGTGCTACTGTTACTTATTCAAATGTGTAGTTTTTTTTGATTGGGCTATGTATATAGTGCCAAAAGAAGTGCCGCCTTTTACAGGGTTGTCAAATTCAATAGTATGAGACTTAGAGGTATCAAATACTTTGCCGAGCAGGTCTGTAAATGAGTTTTGTGGCTTTCCGTCAGCCCACATAGCAAAGACACCACCAGGGTTTAAGTGCTCGGCCAGTTCAGATAGCCCCTCATGTGTATAGAGTTGCTTATTAGCGGGGTTTAAAACAAAGTCAGGAGTGTGGTCGATATCTAACAATATCGCATCGTGCTTTTTTAAAGACTTTTTAAGGTTAAAAAAATCGCTATGTACGAGCTCACAGCGGCTATCCCTAGTTAGTTTTTCTCCCATTGGTACTAAGCCTTTTTTATGCCACTGAATCACTTCATCTAAAAATTCAATAACAACTAATGACGATATTCGACTGTCTTCAAGGGCCGCTACGGCCGTGTAGCCTAGTCCCAATCCCCCCACGACGACATCAAGCTTATCTTTGTTTAACTCGGCCAACCCCAGGTGGGCTAGCTTGTCTTCGGCTTCGTGAAAAAGACTGGTCATTAAGAACTCCTCGCCTAATTTAACCTCATAGATATCAAGGTCACCAAACTGTACCATCCTACGCCTGCGTAGTAGGAGGTCACCAATGGCAGTGGGTTTAAAATCGATCTCTTCATAGGATAAGCTCATACAATAGTCCTTCTAATTCATACCCTGTTATGTACGAAATTTTAATAGATGTATACTTATTTAAACCTTAGAAGAAGGGGAACTAAGGTGTAGGGAGTGACCCAGAGCTAGTAAGGAAGCATATTTACTGTCAGAATCACTTGATAAGCACCAGCCCCGCCCAAACTGTGAGAGGTCGATAGACGGGGTAAAATTATTTTCAATGCCAGGCACTTGAACACCTGAGGTTATTAAAAGCTTACCTTTAGTGTAATGTCTGAGTGTTACGATTTAGATCATCTGTGCCATCAGTTACGTTCACAAATTTGTCCATCTAGTTGCTCTGGTCTGCCTTCAGGGTCCTCCTGTAAACTGACGTCAGGGTTTATGAATTTTATAATAACGACAGTTCACGGGTGTCGTTAAGGGTCAAATCACAAGGTAGTTTTATGTAAAAATATAACATAAATGTAGTGCCGGAGCTAGCCCCTTTTAGTAATAAATTGACTCAAGCTTTACTTTTAATCAAGCTTCTTAAAAGGGGACTTTTTATGGGATTCAGTGTACAGGCTACAAACCTATCATATGGTGTTAAGGGTAACCCTAATATTTTAAATGATTTGAGTATTGACATCGCTCCTGGGCAGCTCGTCGCTGTATTGGGAGAAAATGGTGCCGGTAAAACCACGTTTCTTGATTTACTAATGGGTTTTCGAAAACTTACTAGCGGTCAGCTTAAACTAGAAGGTCAAACCCCTCACGATGATCTCTGGGAGCTAAGGCAAGACATTGCTTACCTCTCAGAAAAGATAGATATCGAGGGGGACTGGTCAGCAAACGAATTTTTAGAATTTAATAGGTTTTTTTACAGAAATTACTCAAAAGAACTAGAAGCAAAATTTTTGGATCTGTTTCGAGTTAATTGCTCCAGCAAAATAGCAAATATGTCTGCAGGTGAAGTTAGGCGGGTACAAATTGTAAGTGCCCTCGCGACTCAGCCAAAGCTGGTCATTGTTGATGAAATTACAGCGGTGATCGACATCGTAGGGCGAAGACAGTTATTAAAAATTTTAGTAGATATGAACAGGGATACTCAATGTACCGTAGTTTTTGCTACGAATATTTTAGAGCATCTAGAAATTTATGCTTCGCATATAATGCTTATTAAGCATGGAGAATTACAAACGTTTGAGACTTTAACTGATTTTTTAGGTGGCAAAAGTAAGAGTGAATTTTCTCAAATAGTGGCTGACATACTGGAGGAAAAATGATTGCTCATTTTATTGCAAGAGATTTTCGCACTTATAAAATCTCCTGGATTCTTTTAGCTCTGATTACGTGGCCAATGACTTCTGCAGTACACGATCTTAATGTTTTTTGGCATTACATTGGACTCGTTTACTTTTATTTTGGAATTAGGCCTCAGAACAGCTTTTTTGGTTCCACATTGAGGATTCAGAATATAATGTCACGAAATTATATGCTAGCTCTGCCCGTTAAAAGAAAAAGTATGTTTTTAATTATTCACTATCGTTGCATGATTTACTGGGTGCCCTTTATTAGTTACTATTTGGCAACCATATATTTTTACTTTATCGTTAAAACCCCTGTAGTTTATTTCCCTAGATATGTGCTAATCCTCATATATGCGTTAACACTTTTTTTTGGGGTAGTATTGATAATCAATCTTTTGAATATTTTGATGAGTCTAATCGGGAATTCCATACTTACTTCGAGGCAGAGAACTATAAAAGGGGCAATGTTGGCAGTGCTTTTTTCCAGTGAGTTCATAATAATGTACTTTGCTTTTTTTAGTAGCCTAATGTTATTTATAAGCCCTCTTGTACCGCTTGTAATTGTTATGGTATTTGCTGTCGCAAATTATACATACGCAAGAAAACTCTGGTTATCCCAGCGCTGATTTTTTTTAGGGAGATTAAAATAGTATAATCACATGGGGGCTGAGTAAAAAAAAATAATGTAAGTCGCCAGGCACTTAAGTACCTTAAATCATTTAATACCCGCCCTCAGTACTAGATATGAATGTTGCGATTTAGAGTCTCTGCCCCTCTTGTCATTGTTATCAGTCCCCTTGATCCTAAGGGGCTGCTCGCTCTCGCTTGAAGACACATTAAGGTGCTGCCCATTAAACTTATTCTGACAAATCTAGCGCCAATAACAGGATGAACGTCGGTGATCGCTGAATGAGTTATGACAAGAGCGAATACAGCTGGTCTTCGCTGAGTAGTGCTTTCATTAAAATATTATCGCTGATATTATATGTTAATGTATCGCTATGTAATTTTGGGCATGATTTTGCACTCCTATGAGGTGTCATCAACTTCGTTAAATAATCCAATGTCAGCGTATTTTTATATTGAACAAGTAAACCCTTATATGAACACAAATGTCTTTAAAAAAGCAGGCTATAACGTAAAGGGTTTAAAGTACATCTATGGCCCCAAACTTACAACGTTACCTAGTGCCTTTAGAGTAAGGAGCGCCATGAAAAAGGCGCAACTAGGGAAGGAAACAAAAACATGGAGTCAATTAGATCTTGATACACTATGTATCATGGCCACTACTAGAAAATTGAAATATTTAGAAAAAAAATATTCTAATATTTCAAATCAAAAATTAAGGATTTTAAAGCGAGAACTACAGGGTGGTTAAAGAAAATCGTTTAATTAAAGTTATTGGCCCGCTGTTAATAGCATTCAGCTGTATGATTTCTCATGCTGAAATTCTTTATATTGATATGAACGACACAATAAATGGTAGAAAGGCGGCGATTGAAGCCTCACAGGGGCGTGGTGAAAATATTTCTTTTTTTCCGGCGCCAGGCTCAAAGACTATGGGAGATAAAGAGAGTTTTAAAAAATTTATTCAACAATCGGCTGCAAACAAAAAAAGTTTACCACAATTATAATATCAGGTCACGACGGCGGGGGTACTTTCGGAGGCAAGAGTGGCCAATTAACTAGGGGAGACATCACAGAAGCAATCCCCCCGGAAATGAGAGACGCGGTGAGGTCAATATATCTTGACGGGTGTTATACCGCCACAGCACACGAGGTCTCAGAGAATGGTTGGAATGGTACTTTTCCAAACTTAGATTTTTTAGCCGGTTTTGATAAGAAGGGGCCTCTTGATAGTACTCCAGCTGACCGTATCCCCAAAAGCTGGAGAGTTTGATATTTCTTACACAATGAGTTAAAAGCTCATGACAAGGAGATCAAATGAAGTCAAGATTCACAACCGAGCAAATGGTTAAAATAATTGAGGAATGCC
>JAUVAX010000063.1 GCA_030591685.1 Pseudobdellovibrionaceae bacterium
CAGCAAAAAAAACGCAGAAGAGATAAATGCACCACCGGCCATTTGTGAAAACAACACAGGCAGTGTGCTAAAAATAAGCCCTGGGCCCGCTGAAGGCTCAAGATCATAAGAAAAAACAATAGAGAAAATAACAATCCCCGCAACAAGGGCTATGAAAGTATCTAAAAAGGCAACTAGCAAAGAAATTTTAACTAGATTTTCTTTTTCTCGTAAGTAAGAGCCGTAAACAATAATAACTCCCATCCCTAAACTCAGAGTAAAGAACGAATGCCCAACAGCCTCTAATAAACCCTCTCTTGTGAGTTTACTAAAGTCTGGAGAAAACAAAAAGGTGAGAGCCTTACTAAATCCAGGCAAAAACATAACGTAAATAAACAGACAAATCAGTAGCCCAAAAAGAGCCGGCATTAAAATTTTATTCCACCTCTCGAGCCCTTTTTTAACACCTCCTAAAACGATCCCCACCACAAAACTCATAAATATAAAATGAGCCACAATCTGCCTAAGAGGGTCCGCAAAAAGCCCACTAAGCATGGCTTTAATGCTTTCTTGACTATTATTAGTTGAAATTTGGCCGATTAAAGATTTTAATTCAAAATCTAAAATCCACCCTCCAACAACACTGTAAAAAGATAAAATAAGAAAGGCCGTCACCATGCCAAGCCAACCGATGCCTGACCAGGCTTTATTTTTGGGATGCAGGGTTGTAAAGGCCTCTACGTTATTTTTTTGCGATTTTTGCCCCACATAGAGCTCAGCAATTAAAATGGGGACACCCACGGTGAAAATACATAAAAGGTAGATAAGGACAAAGGCTCCGCCCCCATTAACACCGGCAATATATGGAAACTTCCATAGGTTCCCTAATCCGATGGCTGACCCCGTCGCAGCGAGCACAAATGCTAGTCGACTTCCCCAATGTGCGCGTTCTGCCATAGTATGGCCCCCTTGAAAGATATTGAAACAATAATATATAACAAAATTAGTAGGTTACAATTTATTTAAAATAAAGTTGGGGTTTTTAAAATGTGTGTTTAAAAGTTAGATCCGCGGGTGAGTCATAAATCAATAAAAGGTGCTTTGAATAAAAAGATTATAAATTAAGCAACACCAGCGTCAGTTTTATGAAGAAATCTTAGATTTATTTTAGTGCTCATAGGGGTTAATTAGTAGTCATTTTTATGGGGGCAAAAATAGGTTTCCCAAAAATTGATGCCACCAAGCCCTGCAGAGGAGTTGTTTTTCCACTGAAAGGGGCCTTTAAAAAAGCTTGTGAGAGTGTCGTATAAATAGCTCTGAAAGCTCTTTTGCGTCTCACATTTTTTTTGTTGCAAGGGCATTACTTTTTCTAAAGTAATGACTCCGGGCCATGAGGGGAGAGCTGAATTGTATTCTGTGTAAGCCTCCATTAAGGTCTGAACAGGCAAATGGTTAAGATCACCCACCTGGGTGAGTTTGTTATGGTTTTGGACAGCTTGTATAAAAACCTTAAAATCTCTGTTTGAGCGTATACTCATTAGCCAAGGCCTGTTTTTTAAGCTTGCGGGGTCATGCATATCTCCAGCCAAGAAATGTTGCGTAACATAATAGTAACTCTCGGCGATTTCGATAGGTTTATTATGGGTAAGTTCAGAGCAAATGCGTAAGCCGGATTCAAATAAATCCAGTTGATGTTGGTTACTTACAAAATACCTCAACTTCTTTCTAATTTTTTGCTCTCGGAGCTCAGGGGTTAGCTCGAGTTCATTCATTGTAGGGTCCAGGCGAGGGTTGTTGATGAGCTGTTTTAAATTAATGAGTTCATCAATAGAGGTATTGAGTAGAGCCCTTATTGCCGTAAGTTTGGGGGTGACGATAAGGCAGTTTTTGTAAGTATTAATTTTTAATCGAATGGTTGAGTTTTGTATTACCAAATAAGCTCCAAAATTATAACTTAAGCTTGAAGAGTGTCCCATACCATAACCGTTAGAGCTGGATGCTGTTTTTTGTTGGGCGAGCGACATTTTTAAATCCACAAAGGGTATAACATCATCACTTACCCCAGCTGTGAAACTTAAGCTATTGGACTCAGAATTACTGCTGTCAAAGTATCTCGATTTATTCAGATGAAAACTACTCCCAATGCCATAGTTAAAAGAAACCCCTCCCATGTAATTTTGAGCTTTAGGGTCAATAGATTTAACAAATATTTTTTTATCTAATTGAAAAAATGGGAGATGCTTTCGGGTAAAATTAATACAGTTTCTTTTGAACGCTCGAGAGGCTCTTTGTATTTGAGGTTTAGATAGTGGTTTTACATTAGAGTCATCCTCTTTAGAGAGCCGCAGTTGAAATTTTTTAATTTGCTCTGGTATTAAACGATCCGCCCACAAGTGGCAGAGTTTATACTGTAACTTTAACTCTAATTCAGGCTCATAGTTGGGGGTGCTAATAAGCGAGGGCAACAAATACTGTAAGTCGTTATCAATAATTCGCGGTGAGCTGAGTAACCATTTTTTGTCTTTATCTTTAGTTAAATCAATCGATTTAAGTCGAAAGTGCTTATCAAATAAGTGAGGAGCAAAATTATTGATTTGAGCTGACTTTTTATCGAGCCACTTTCTGCTTTTATAAATATACTTATGGGCGTCCATTTTGGTTTGTATTAAAGATGGGGATTGATGAAGGTTTAAGGGTATAAATGGCCCCTGAAAGGTATTGCTAATTAATGAGGAGTCTCTTTTTAATAGACTCGTTTGTGCCATTGTTTTAACTTGATGAATCTCTCGGTTAATTTTAGATAAATGCGCCTGTTTAGGCATAAATATAATTTGGTCTTCATTAATGGGCTTAATTTGAACGATGAGTCGGTTACGAGTCCCCATGAGCCTAAGGTCATCAACGCTGAGTTCAATTTGAGTTAAAATACTACCATTTTTAACGGCAACTACTGTCTGCCAAGCGTTTATAAAGTCATTTTGTTTTATGATACTTTGGTCCGTCTTTTTAGCTAATGCTATGTTGAGCAAGTAAAACCCACCTTTGATGGGGCTTGAACCAAAGCTCCCTGATGATAAGCTATCAAATCGTGTAATTAACGGAGATATTAAAACATTATATTTTTTTATTAAATGAAGTTTAAGTTGATTGTCGACAAAGTATCGAACTCCAACGGCATCCATGTTAATTGATTTAATGAGAGTTTCAGGGAAGTGCTCAGGGATATCATAAATTTCAGACTTTTCAACCTTACGAATATCTTGAGCAAATATCCAACCCGTATTCCATGGGTCAACAACGGCTGCAATAACGCTCTGAGTGCCCGTAGTTTTGTCTGTTACCGTATAGGGTTTAATATAGACTCGCTCTTTGTCGTACCAGTCAAAAGAAATAGAGTCTGAAAACCCAAAGCACCCATTTGCTAGGTCAGTGGGCTTAGTGGTAAAAGATTTAAGTAATAAATTTTTATAATTGTTTGAAAAGTAATCATCAGGTTGTTCGATTTTTTTATAGGTATCAATATTCAGCTTACGAAGAGTCACAGGTTTTAAAAAAAGAGGGTCTTTTATGCAAGCTGTAATCCCTATTCTGACGGTTCTAGAGTGGGTGCGTTCAAGAGACCGATCTAGCCCTTTATACTTAAAGCTAATATTGTTAAAAACATACTGGTTTAATGGTCGTGTATAAGAGCCATTTGACACATCGTTTGATAACGAGCTCATAGATAATAGAAGGTTCTCTCTTGTAGATACATAAGGGGTTTGCTTTAAATTTATAGTTTCTAAAACTAACTTTGGGCTGATACTTTTTTGAATACTATTAGAGCGTCCTAGATCAAAAACACCAGAAAAACTTAAGCCAGGATTTGATTTTGATTCAATACGTAGGTGAATTAATAAACGCCCCTCTTGAGCTACCGCAGAAATAACAGAGGTATGAACAGCCTTTATATAGTTGGCACTATGAAATTCAGAAGACTGAAGGGGGTGCTTTTCATGAAAATTATTTTTTTTAGATTGATAAAAATTTATAAATTGGCTTGAAACCTTCCAGGTTTGATTTTTTAGAGGATCAGGGGCATTAAAAAAATCTAAAACATTAAAAGTTATTAGATACTGAACCTTAGCCCCTGAGGGGATGATTTCGATGTCTTCAAAAGATATATTAATATTAAGAGGGCGTTGAGAGTAGTTAAGCGTGAGTGGGGCATTAACCTTAGCGGTATTTGATTTAATGGGCTCGTTTTTTTGGCTATTTGGCGAAGGCAAAGGTGGTTTCGAGCATGAGGTGCTTAAAATGGCTGTAGCGCACACCATAAAGGGGGTTAAAAAAGTAAACCCACTTAAAACAAAATGCTTTAGTAAACGACCCCTCAACGTATCCCCTCTGCGCTGCCTCTGGTTGCATAAAAAAATTAGCACCCCTGTTTATAATTCACAAAAGGAAATTTTTACTTAGTAATTATTTCATAATTGGTGCTCTGAGGGTTTTGAAAATAATCCTAAGGTTTATTAATAAACTCATCTTCTTAAATAATATTATGATTCTTTAAGGAGTTAATAAGCTTATGGGTGGACCCAGTGTGGCCTTTAACCTGTTGCTTAATAGCAACACGTAAGTCACTTAATGAGCCCAACAGGAGCTCTTCAAGTTTTAATCTCAGCCCCTCTGTATTAGACACTTCAATCACAGAGAAGCTTGTAGAGTTAACAAGCGGGGTCGATTTAAACATCATAGCCTCTCTATTATTTTTATGATGAGGGCCTACAAAGGTGGGGCAGCCTGCAGCGAGAGCCTCCATGACGCTATGTGTACTGCCCTTAAAAGAGCCTCCAATAAAGGCAACATCAGAAATTTTATATAAATCAGCCAAGACACCAACGCAGTCAACAACAAGGACTTGATTGTCTTTAAAATAATTTGTTTCAGAGTACAGTTGTACAGGTAAGGTGAGTGCTAGGCCCAAGTTTTTTAAATGCTCTTTTGTAGGTTCGTGAGGGGCTATGATTAAATTTATTTTATTATCCTTAACGAGTTGACACAAACAAGCAGCAATCACCTTTTCATCTTCAGGCCATGTGCTGCCGGCAATAAAGGTGGGGCGGTTGTTACTTGGTTTAAGGGAATTTTTAAAATTAGGGTTAGTTTGTTGGGTTCGGTAGATCACTTGATCAAATCGAGTGTCTCCAATGTTAGTGACTTTAGTTTGCACTCCTACAGCCCTCAAGTTTAACGAATCCTCTTCGCTGACTGTGTAAATTTCAGAAAGTAAATTAAAAATCCATTTATAAGAAAACGAAAATTGTTTTGACAAAAAGTTAGTACCCTTTTGAGTTCTTGAAAATAAAACAGTAGGCACATTATGTTTTTTACATTGCTGTAACACTTCAGGCCATAAATCAGTACGAGCAATAAGCAGAGCTTTAGGGTTTATACTTTTGATAAAACCTTTTACTGCTGATGGAAAGTCTAGAGGTAAAGGGCAGCTATAATCAACAAACTCACATGACTCTATATTACTTTTATATGTAGGAGAAAAATAAGTGACTAAAATTTTTACTTTTGGGTCTTGTATTTTCATCTCTCTAATGACGGGCTTGGCATATTCAAACTCACCCGAACTGCAGTGAAACCATAGGGGGTTGTCGGCCGGAGCCAGAGGGCATGGTAAAATTTGTCGCCTCATGCTTAAGCCTTTTCGAATTTTATTATTAAAAACAGAGGCCATAACAGCCAAAAAAAATAAAATAGGTAGAGCTATTAGGTGATAAATAAAATAAAAAGGAGAAGTTTTCATTTTTCTAAGATGTCCTTTGTGATTTTAGCTACGCGATCGGGCAAAATATCGACCAAACACTTTTTGTACAGTTTGTTTTTGCACTTCCCACGGCCATCTTTAGAACAGGGTTGGCAGCTTAAGCGCTCATAAAGGGCTACGGAGGTAGGGTTTTTTGGAAAGCCAAAAGCACTGGGTCCGATGAGGGCGATATTTGGTGTAGATATAAAATCAGCAAAGTGCATAAGGCCAGTATCTCCGCTAATTAAAAGTTCACTTCGCTGTATCATGGCTCCACTCTCAAGCCATGAGAGTGTGCCAGCAAGGTTTTTAACTCTTGTGGGGGCAAGGTCTTCAAGGGATTGGCAAAAATCATCATCTGGCCCGCCAAGAACTACAAAATTATAACTTATAAGTTGAGTAATAAGTGCTTTGTAGTACTCAAGAGGCCACTTTTTGAGCTCCCAGGCTGCCGAGGGGGCGAGGCAGATGTACTTGTTAAAATAAACACGAGGTTCAGGTAAATTTAACCTCTCTACAGTTGATGAAGAAGAGGGGCTTTTTATCCATTTTTTTATAGGCAAAATAAAGGAGTCAGTACTGATATAGGGGTGTTGAAAACGATTAATTCTAAGCTTAAATAAGAGAAATCTTTTAAATCGTTGCTTGCTTCTGCGGATTAAAAAAGGTCGCCGGCCAAGCCTAAAGAGATTAAATGCTATTGAGGCCATAATAAAACAAACAATATGCGACCTTAAGTTATTATGGGCATCATAAATATGTGTATAATTTTGCTGCCTTAACTTAAGGGCTAAACGGATGAGGCCGAGCATTCCTTTTTCGCGCATAAAGGGGATGACCTTGTCCACTTTAGGGTGTGAGTGAATAAGGTCACAAAAATCACTCCTAACGAGCCAATGTAAGTCCGTGTTTTCATTTTTTAATTGAGAGACAACGGGCATTCCGTGCAGTAGGTCCCCAAAACTTGAAAATCGAATAATTAATATCTTTTTGATCGTCATTACCTTAGCCACTATCTTAAAGTTACGAGTTCTTCAGCAGCGGTGGGGTGAATAGCCATTGTGTTATCAAAATCAGATTTACAAGCCCCCATTTTTATGGCAACTGCAAACCCCTGCAATATTTCGTCGCAGGCTTTGCCAATAATATGTAAGCCCACTATTCGTTGCTCTTTTTTGGAGCAAATAAGTTTCATAAAGGTCTTTGGTTTTTTTTGGCTGAGTGCATAGTACATATTTGTAAATTCAGATTTATAGGTTTTTATATGTTCGGCCCCATATTTTTTTATAGCCTCTTGTTCAGTGAGTCCAATGGTCCCTATAGGGGGGTGGGAGAAAACAACACTTGGTATGAGTTCATACTTTATGTGTGCCTCAGGTTCATTATTAAAGAGCCTGTGGGCTAATTTTCGACCCGCAGCAATAGCTACTGGTGTGAGTTGAAATTGACCAATGATATCACCGAGAGCAAAAACATGTGGGTCATCTGTATTTTGAAATTTATCAGACTTTACGTGCCCTGACTGTGTGAACTGTACTTTGGTGCTTTGTAAATTTAAGTTCTCTAGGTTAGGCCTTCGCCCGGTAGTCCAAATTAACTTTTCAACTTGTAAGTTTTTTATGTTTTCAAACTCAATTGTTAACCCCAGATTACTTTTTGTGATTTTTTTTGTTTCGGTCTCTTCTAAAATCTGAATACCCTGTTGGGACATCTCAGCCGAGAGAGTCTTTACAATGTCCTCGTCAAAGGCCCTAAGAATTCTTTGAGCCCTGCAGATGATCGTGACCTCTTGAACCCCAAGTGATTTGAGCACGCCTGCTATTTCAACCCCAATATATCCTCCCCCAATAATAGCCACCGACTTTGGAGCATGACTCCACTTAAAAAAATCATCAGAAGTTTCACCAAGGTGTGCCCCTTCGATTGGGGGGACAAAAGGGCGCCCGCCGGTAGCAATGACGATCTTTTCACAGACATACTGCTTTGAATTCACACTCACTGTATTTGAGCTTACAAACTGGGCCTCACCATAAACCGTATCAACATTAGATTTATTTAAATTTCGCTCATAAATATTATTTAGTTTACTTATATAGGAATTTCTTCGTTCAACAAGTTGTGGCCAGTTAATGGCTGAACTTTGAGCTGAAAACCCATAATGAGTTGCCTGTTGCAGGGCGTTTTCGATTTCACAAGCATTCCACATTACTTTTTTGGGTACACAACCTACATTGACACAAGTGCCACCTAATTTTTTCATTTCAATAATTAAAACCTGGGCTCCGAATTCGGCTGCTCTTCTGGCCATAGCGATTCCGCCGCTTCCGGCACCGATAACTATAAGGTCGTAGCTTTTCATGAGGCATCCTTAACTCTAAACTGAAAGATAAACTTATCATTTGTCTATTCTTAGGTCTATGGAATTTAGCTAGAATTGTAGTAATATATTAAAAATTTCATTATAATACACTCATGTCTAAGCAAATTGAATTTTTATCCCAACTCACCACAGAGAAAACCTTAGAATTAGTAGGTTCAATAGTGTCCTTGAGTCCTGAAACTCAATTAAACACAGCGAACCTTGGGAGCGCTGTAGTTAAAAAATTTCAAGATCTCAAAAATGGTGATATCCAGTGCTGGGTATCACTTTCTGGCATAAATGTGGGAGACGAAGTATCCTTTACAACTACAATAAAGGGCGACCAGTATATAATAAGAGGTCAAGTGTTCTCATTTGAGGCTCCGGTACTTAAAGTTTCAGAGGGCTTTACGGCCTACTTAATTCAAAGACGAGATAATTTCAGAGTGACAATCAGTGGGCCCACAAAGGTCAGTTCAATTATTAAATTTGCAAATGGGCATCCTGTCTTGCTGTCAGTTCCCGTTATAAACTTGTCCTTAGGGGGGTGTCAGCTTGAGTTACCGAGCAGCACAGCGCCGTTAAGGTCAGGTGAAAAACTCTCAGGTGAGTTGTTAGCCCCTGGTTACGCACCTATTCAATTTGAGGGTGTGATCCAACGGTTAGACCCCTCTGATTTAGGCACAAAATCAGTCATTTTTTGTGGCTTAGAGTTTATTGGTATGAGTGGTGTCTCATTAGGGCGCCTTCATGAGCTCGTTTTAAAGTGCGAGCGAGAATCCCGTCAAAGATAACAACCAGCTAAGTAACGAAGTACAACTTGTGTCTTGAAGTGAAGCCACTGAACGTTAGATTTTACACAGTGTGCATTAACACTTCAAATCTATTCACTATTAAACTAAGAGCTTCAAGTATTAGGCTCGTGATTTTAACCTGAATGTGCTGTGAACACCCCAACCAGTGTTTCATTTTGAGAGTGAAAAAGCTCACTTTATGATGTTCTCAATACAATGCGTAGAAGTTATAAACAGAGTTTTAAGGTTATACAGTTTAAGGGCTTCAGGTTAAGAGAGCTGTGTGCTCACATGGCATAAACTTTGTATGTTATTATTGTAGTTGGAACGTATATTAAGGGGTAAATATGAAACAAATCATCTTCTATATAACAATGCCATTATTTCTACTGCTCGCATTTCAAAACTGCAGTGAAGTCCAGTTCGAAGAACTAGGTAATGCCAAGCTCGTCGCTCAAGATATTGGTGACGATCCTTTTAATGATGGTCAAGATGCTGATTCTGATGTGGGATCTGATGAGGGTTCTGATGAGGGATCCGATGAAGGTTCTGATGAGGGATCCGATGAAGGTTCTGATGAGGGATCCGATGAAGGTTCTGATGAGGGATCCGATGAAGGTTCTGATGAGGGATCCGATG
>JAUVAX010000054.1 GCA_030591685.1 Pseudobdellovibrionaceae bacterium
AAACCCGGACGCTCTTCACTTTCTTTTGTTGTAAAGAAGGGGTCAAAAACCCGGCTCACGGTATTCTGAGTGATCCCACCACCGGTGTCCTCAACAATGAGTCGATAGGTGGCGCCTGATATTTTATCATAAATTTTTATATGAGAAGCGCCATCAGAACCAATAGCATCAAGGGCGTTTTCTATAATGGCCTTTAATGGGACTCTGAAATCTTCGGCCGTGTAACCACTTTTGATAAGGTCATAGGTGTTTATAATTTCAATAGTTATGTTTTCAGAGGCGTTTGGGCTATAATTACTTACAATTTCAGTGATTAACAGCAACAGTGAGCGCTCTTTAGAAAAACTGTCCTCAATGACTTTTTGGATGTGAGCCCCTGAAGTTTTCGCCTCTGATATATTAAAAAGCGCAGCATCGCCTTTAGGGTGCGCTATGGTCGTTTTGTGCTCAATGGCCTGGTTTTCAGACAACACAGGGTCTGAGGTTAATATTTCTTGTTGTAAGTTTTGAATTTCCTGTTCTGTGGCCTCCGCAGGGGGCTCTTTACTCTCAGTCTCTGGGCTCTTAGTTGGCAATAGCTCTTCTTGATCTATGACCGTTGATGAGGGTGACTTGCCTGCCGTCATCGACTCGAGTCTCTGTAAACTAACCACAAGATCGGGTATGAGCTTTGCCATTTTCTCAGTTAATTTAAAATGTCCATTGGTCAGGCTTTTTAAAGCATCAATAATTTCAAAGTACTGATCTTTAAATTTACTTGGAATTAATAATACAACTGTAATCGCTAACATGAAAACTATAAGATAGTGCAACACTGAGCCTGAAATAAGCCCCTTAAGCGCCTGAGAGTCTAACGTTAAAGGTGCCGTAACAAGGAGTTTTAAATTACTGCCGTTAAGTGGCTGGATGATGCCTACTGAGCTTTCAGATTTTTTAAGTGAAAAAGATTTTAATAAGGGTTGAGTCACTTTTGAGAGTTTTATATTTTTAAATATAGGATGGTTTTTGAGTAGCCCACCAAGGTACTCTGGGTTTTTATGGTTTAATGCATAAAAACCTTCGTTTAAAATCGCAAACTCCACGCCCGCTCTATTTACGTACTCTTTAAAATTTGAAATAGCCATTTTCGGGTAAATGGCTATTATTAACTGACTCGCTTCTGTAGTTCGACTCAACTGTGCAGGGATGGCATAAGTCCAAATAACTTGCCCCTTAGGGCTTTTTGCCCAACTCCATGTTGGTGTTTTAGCTCTTAAATACTGAGTTAAAGCCAACTTCCACGTGTTTGTTAAAAAATGATCCGACCATGTCGACGACACCCCTGGGCTTAGAGACTGCCATGAAAACCGGTAAGACTTATTTTTCTTTTTTAAAACAATAATACCTAATAACCCAGAGTCCTTAAAAGCCTGAGAGTGACCCAGGCTTGTAGAACCAAGAAGTTGTACCTCAGACTCTTTATCTACAACATTTTGTACTTTTAAACCCTGGTCCTTGAGCTCTTGATGCATAAGGTTCTTTAACTGCCCTGAAATAAACTCAACTTTACTTCTGGCCATTTCTGTCGAGGCCGTACTCCAAAGTTTTTTACCTTGAGTTTGTAAAATTAAAAAACAAGAAATTACTACAGCAAAAACCAGTGATATGTATTTAAATTTATACATGAAAGCCCTTCCTTGAGGTCATTAATTACACGACCTCTTTTATTGTAGTTAAAAATAGCTCCGTAGAGCAAGAAATCAGTGGTTGAAAGCCCATTAGACCCCACAAGGCCGACGCGCTGCGCATGGAGCCTGACAAAAAAAAAATATACTTACTACAGCCATGCAGACAGATGTGGACTTTTTAATCTTAGGCACCGGCGTGGCAGGCCTTAATTTTGCTCTTAAGGCCTGTGAGTACGGCAAAGTGTTACTCGTGGCTAAATCAAAATTTCAAAAGGCTAATTCACGCTTAGCCCAAGGCGGGATAGCGTCTGTCACGGCCTCTTCAGATAGTTTTGAAAATCACCTTAAAGACACGCTCACTGCGGGGGCTGGCCTCTGCAGCCCTTCAGTCGTACAAAGTATTGTCGAGGAGGGCCCCGCAAGGATCCAAGATTTAATTGATTATGGGGTTAAATTTGACTCTCAACCCGGCAGCGCTGACTACTCACTCACTCAAGAGGGAGGGCACTCCGACCGCCGAATTTTACACATTTCAGATCACACCGGCGAAGGCATTCACCAAGTTCTTCTTGAAACGGCAATGAAACACCCCAACATTGAGCTTATTGAAGACCACTTAGCCGTAGAGCTCATCACTTTACAAAATTTATCTGAGTTTAAAACCTCCTCAAACCAATGCCTCGGTGCCTATTTACTCAATAAAAACTCCATGGATACCTTCCCTGTTGTCGCAAAAGCGACCATTTTAGCCACCGGAGGAGCTGGGAAAACTTACCTTTACACCTCAAACTGGGAGGGCGCCACTGGAGACGGCCTTGCCATGGCCTTTAGAGCCGGTGCACGAGTCGCTAATTTAGAGTTTATGCAGTTTCACCCCACATGCCTTTACCACCCTAATGCCAGAAATTTTTTAATTTCTGAAGCCCTCAGAGGTGAAGGCGGCGAACTGGTCAATCATGAGGGGCGTGCTTTTATGAGCACTTATCATAAACTAAAAAACCTCGCCCCTCGTGACATTGTTGCAAGAGGCATTGATGCTGAGATGAAAAAAACTGGAGCTGATTGTGTATTTTTAGATATGACACATCTAAATCCTCATTTTTTAGAAACTCGGTTTCCCACGATTCATTCTAAATGTTTAGAGCTGGGGATTAATATTACAAAAGAGCCCATACCTGTTGTCCCCGCCGCTCACTACCTTTGCGGGGGGGTTCTTACTAATGACCACGGAGAAACAGACCTCAAAAACCTTTATGCTGTTGGTGAGACGGCTTGCACAGGCCTGCACGGGGCCAATCGACTGGCGAGTAACTCTTTACTCGAGTGTCTTGTTCTCTCTCACAGGGCTGCTGAGCATATAAAACCCCTTATTTCAAAGACATCCCCCTTTGATGTTTTAAAGATCCCGAGCTGGCCCCATAAAAACAAACAAGACCCTGATGAACTGATCGTTATTGGGCACATGTGGGAAGAGGTTCGCCACCTTATGTGGAATTATGTGGGGATTGTCCGCTCTAACCGAAGGCTTAAAAGAGCCTCAACACGCCTTCAAAACATCAAACGAGAAATTGCCGAATATTACTCAAATACTAAAACACACCCAGACCTCGTAGAGCTTAGAAACATAGCCCTTGTGGCTGACCTTACTGTACAATGCGCCCTCTTAAGGGCTGAATCAAGAGGCATACATTACAACTTAGACTACCCCGAGCTGAAGGGCGAAGAGTCACCAGGTAAAAATACAATTATCAGTCCGCAAGATTTTATAGGGTACGGATTTTAACTATTTACTAGAGCTCCCTATATCAAAGGTCATCCCCACGTTAATAAACATCACAACCCCGGGGTTAATATTGAACTTCATATCTGTACGAAACCAAATGCCTTCGGCCATGGGCATGAGTATGCCTCCGCCTATATGAGCCCCTCCAGTGACCGACTCTGCAACGCTCACCCCTGAATACTTAATCACATCTACCCCAATGAACACGATGCCGTATAAATCCTCGACGGGCATATTCATATTCAAGGTAAAGTGAAGGTCTAGGTAGTCCACCCCGGCACCCGTGGCATTGATCACACCTGTTTCAAACTTAAATCTATCCATCATGTACGAGCCATAAAGCCCCCATGAGGGCACAATCTCTGTGGCGCCATCTAGTTGGTTTGGCAGCATGCGTCCGACATGGAATCCCCAGTCCATGGCCCCTTTACTCTCGGCACCCCCATCTTGAGCAGCGGCCTGACTTATAGGCAAAACAAATAACAAAAAGCTCAACCGAATAACAAATTTAAGCATAAAACCATCCTTTCAATCCCTGATACTATTATGTTAAAATATCCTATCAATGCATACAATCACAACACTTGACCTAAAACCAGTATTGCGAAGATAATTAACTTATGTACGAACGATTTGAAGGCGAACTTAAAGGCCATAAAAACTTAGAGTTATTTTACCAGGGCTGGGAAGTTAAAAACCCTAAAGGCAGTGTGATCATTGTCCATGGGCAAGGGGAGCACTCTGAGTGTTACAACCCTTTTGCTACTTTTTTAAATGAAAATGATTGGAATTCTTACGCTTTAGACCTAAGAGGTCACGGAAAAAGTGAGGGCCAAAGAGGCTATGCTAAAAACTTTGATGATTATGAAAAAGACGTCATCATTTTTATCGACTTTATTAAAAAAACTCACCCACAAAGTGGCCCTTTTATTTTGTTTGGCCACTCTATGGGGGGGCTCATCTGCATTAAAGCCACTATTGGCTATGGCAGCTCCCATTTGTCAGCCTTGGCCCTGAGTGCACCCGGATTGGGGTTAAACGTTGAGGTCCCTGTTATTAAAGATAAAATAGCTCACTACGCGGCAAACCTTCTTCCTAGAATTACGTTAGGTAATGAAATTAAATTTACGGACCTCACCAGTGACGTAAAAGTTATTGAATCCTTTAATCGAGACTCTTTACGCCATCAACGCATATCACCAGGGGTTTATTTAGGGATGAAGGCCGGATTTATTCAAGTCACCCAGTTTGTTGACGAAATTAAATTACCTGTCCTTATGCAACTCTCAGGGCTGGACCCCGTTGTATCCACACCAGCCGCTGAAAAGTATTTTAAATCTTTAAATCAAACCCCTAAAAAGCAAATGTATGTTTATGAAAAAAGCTTGCATGAAATATTGAACGACAAAGAACGTGAACAAGTCATGAAAGACTTTTTAAGTTTTATAAACACTTTGGCTTAAGGATCAGTGATGAAAACTCTAATAGTAATTGCAACATTAATTTTAACCGCCTGCTCTACCCCTGATTTAAATCCAGAAATCGAAAAGCCCCGGCTTACAGACTCACAATACTCTGAGCTTTTATCCAACCACACTCGCCGAGCAGAACACTATGATGGGTTTAACAACCTTTATAATATTAAGGTCACAATATTGAACACAAAGGTCTACTCGGCAGTGATTGATAGGGTTCGATTTTTTAAACAATATGGATCTCTAGAGGCTCAAAAAGAAAGAGAAAAAACTTACCAAAAAATGTCCACAGAGACCCATTTTTTTGTTAGCTACTTTTCGCCACAAAAAGGACTCACAAGGCTAGATAGAGGAGACTCCCTTTGGAAGCTCTATTTAGACGTCAATGGTCGACGAGTGAAGGCCCAAATCATTAAATACCCCTCAATCAAACAACAAACCCGAGCCCTGTTCCCTCACCACAGTCGGTGGAGCAAAGGGTATTTAGTAAAATTCAGAACCCCAACAAATTTATCAGAAAACCATTCGGCTAAGCTTATTATGTCTAGCTCTGCGGGGAGTTCTGTTTTTACCTTCCCGGCACTTAGGTAACAAGCCCCTCTAGAAGTAAATAAAAATTCAGAAGTCTTCAATGATAATTTTTTCTATGAGCGGGTAAACTACGGCCAATTTAAAGGGGCCTGCTTGGCCATGAGCCTTTAGAGCTTTGGCGTACACTTTCAGTTGCTCAATGGCCTTTTCACTATGATCTTTTGATCCTGACTTGTAATCAACCACCCATACGTTTCCGGCATCAACACCCCATAAATCGATCTGCCCCTCCATAACTCCTTTTGAAGTCTTCTGCTGAAAGCCCCACTCAACAAAACCATTTTTTAGTAAACTCTCTATTGGGGGAGTTTTTAGTTCTTTAACATACTCAATAGCCTTTAAGACATTCGTCTTCTCATTGCCGAACCACGATTGAGCCACCGAATCAAAGTTAAAATTAAAATCATGCTTTAACGCCTCCATACACTTGTGCATTAAGGTTCCGCTTTGAATTTTCTTTAATAATGAGGGCAGGTTTTGTTTTGTTTTTACTACGTGCTTGGGGCTCTCTAAGACTGAGGTGACCGAGTATTTCAACCCAGATTGATGACTTGTTTTTATGTCCATAAATGGTGTTCTTAATTTTACTTCAGTGGCCTTTTTATGGCTTAAAGACTCGGGCTTCCAAGGGCCTCGATCGACAACATAGGTGAATTTATCCGTTGTGTATTTGCTTTGATCAACAGGCAGGTCAACCCGTGCTGCCGGTGAGCTGGCTTGTACTTTTATATCCCAAGTGAGTAGCAAGCCCTTTTTAGCTCTTGTTAAGGCCACATAAAGCACTCTGTCTGACTCTAAAAGCTCACTTTTTTTATTTTGATTAATAATTCTCTTATCCATAAGGCTTGGCCTTAACTGAGCCTCTTCACCAAAGGGTATGGGAAAGCAAAATTGACCTAAACGGTTGTCGACTTGCAACACCCCCCTATGAGAGAGGCTCGGTCGCTTATGTAAACTAGGGATCATTACATAATCAAATTCTAGCCCCTTTGAAGAGTGGATGGTCATTAAGTGGGTGCGGTTAGGTTCAAGGGCCGCAACGGCATCGCTGTCCTCACCCCCCTCCTCTGAGATATATTCTAATGAGTTATTAATGTAGTCTAATAAATTAAACCCCGGGCGTCTGGACTCTTCGGTGAGCTGCTGGATAAGTTTCCAAATATTTGACTCTCTACGCCCGGTGGGGTCGTACTGAGTTGAAATATCTAAAAAACCATAACTCAAAAGTGTTTTTTTAACTGATTCTATAACTCCTAATTCGTACTTTAGCTGAATCATTTTATTCAGCGATTGAATAGAGATATAATTTAAATTTAAAATTTGAGACCAATATGAACTTTTAGACTTAAAATCTAAATTTTTAACTAACTCTTTTAACTCTAAAGAAAACCAAGGGCTTTTAAATAAACCAATCAGGTTTTCATTGTCGTGGGGGTTAATTAAAAACTTCAGGGTCATTAAAAAATCAATGACCTCTCTTCGTTTTGAAAACCCACCTGATGAGTGAACCTGAGTTGGCACGCCGAGAGTTTGTAAAAACAAGGCTATATTAGTAAGCCCTCTGTTTGTTCGCCCGAGTATACAAATCTCTTCACTTTTTACCCCTTGAGATTTTAAATCTATAATGTGTTGGGCTATGGCTTTGTACTCTTGGTCAGGATCCTCTGCCAAGTTAACAAGAGCCACCTTTGCCACCACTTGAGAGTTTTTATATTCGTTAGTCTTAGGCTCCATATTTTGAAAATTATTAAGCCTTGAGAAATAATAATTAAAAAACTCTAACAACTCCGGCCTGGAGCGATAGTTTTTGGTCTTAAACTCTACTTGAGCACCCAGCTTTTCTAAAGTTTTTTGTTTTTTTGAGAACACTTCATAATCGGCCCCTCTAAATAGATAAATTGATTGTTGAGGGTCCCCTACCGTAAAGCTATTGCTCTTACCTATAAGGCTTTTAAGTAGCTCCACCTGTACAGGGCTCGTGTCTTGGTACTCGTCAACAAGCCAATAATCATACTCAGCAGAGAAGGCTTGAGCTAAACCTGAGTTTTCTCTTAAAGCCATAATCGAAAACAACTCTAAGTCTGCCATTTCAAACGCACCGGTTTGTTTTTTACTGCTTATAAGCTGATCTGAAAACTCTGAAGCTAAAGAGTCAAAGGTGTTAAATGTTTTTACCGAGTCTTCCCATGAGGACTCATCCCATAGGCCTAAGTTGAGTAATGCTTTTAAGTCTTTAATGGCCTGTTGCACTACGCCCTCTAAAAATGGGTCTATTATGGGGGCTTTTTTATTTGCTCTTGGCTTTGGGCCCAATTGCTCAAAGGACTGTAAAATTTTACCTGTAACCCCGTCTGATGAAATCTTTAACTCTTTAGCAATAAGTACTAAACCACGTGCATATTTATTCCATTTTTCATTCTCAGTTTGGTCAGAGATATCATTAGAGTAATTAATCAACTGTTCTGCCCATGCCTTTAACTCACAGGCTCTTTGAGCTTTAAAATCGTCTTTAGTAAATGGTTTCAATTGAGGGTTAATGAGCTTTGCCTCATAGTACTTTTGGCACATGCTTAAAAGAACCTCGTACCCAAAGGCCTCTATAAGTTCATAATGTCTAGAGTCATTGTTGACTAGTTTTCGTAAAATAAGTTTTTGCTCTTTTTTAGCTTGAACTGGAGATATTAAAGTAAACGAATTATCTAAGCCTACAAGATGGCCATATTTTTTTAAAAACAAACTCAAAACACCATGAATCGTCGTGATAAAAAGCTGGGGGGAGGACACATAGTCAATAAGCTCATAGTCTTTATCCGCACAGGCCTTTAAAATAAGTCGCTCTCGTAACTCTTGAGTGGCCTTTCTTGTAAAAGTAGTCACAACCATCTGCGGGTATTTTTGGTGTGCTTTATGAAACTCTAAGGCCTTAGAAAACACCTGACTTGTTAATCGAGTTGTTTTACCAGCCCCGGCTCCGGCACGAACAATAATGTCATCTTTCATAATTCACCTATTTAAATGAGGAGCCCTGCAAATTTTTATCCACTGACAAGTTGGGCAAGTTTTTATATCTTCAGGGACGGGGTTAAAGTTTCCGCTTTTAATTTGACAGGCGACTTTGTTAAAGACCTCTTTAATATCTAAATATAATTGGTTTTTTGCTTCCGCATCAATGCGCCTAAAGTGATCTGCATCAGGAGGGACAAGGGCCTGATCGGCATCTGTCTGTTGAAATCCCTTTGTACGGTCCATTGTACGAGACACAAAATATTGAGCGGCCACAACAGAGCCCTTAGTTAGCTCCGTTAACCCCTGCTCAACAGCATAAGCGTATAGCCCTAACTGTAAAGTGTTATTAGAAACCCATGATTTATAGTTTTTAGCCTGGCCGGCTGAAGATTTATAATCAATCACTGCATAGTTTCCATTGTCATCTTTATCAACACGGTCAATAAAGCCTTTAAAATCAAAATCTCCTTCGGCTGAAAAGTCTTTCTCTTTACAGCTCCATTGGCCGTTGATCTCAAGTTCACGAGCGATCGTTGTGGTTTGTTTGTACTTATCTCTCCAAGAAGACTCAAAGGCTAAAAATCTTTTTGCCAATTGTACATGCTGAGCCCTTACAAGGGGCCAAACAGCTTCGTCACCAAGGTGAATACTCTCTTTAGCCCTGCAGCGATCTATAATTTCTATAAGCTCTTGATCTGAATGATCCCACTTTATAGGCTCTACAGTGAGTTCCTCAAACAGAGCATGCATAAGCTTGCCACGACTCATACGGTCTATATCTAAATCTAACTCTGGCAAATCACTTAATCCTAAAACTTTTTGTGCTGTAAAAATATAGGGGCATTTAATATAGTTTTCAACCTGAGAGACCGAAAGTCTAATCTTGTCATCTAAGGGGGTATCTGTGAACTCACCTAAATCTTGATTTAAAAATTGCGTATACATATTAAAAAAATCATCGCTCCATAAGTAGTTTTTCTTTAAAGTACTCAGCGATACTTCTTGAAGCTCATCGATTCTTGTTTTTTTAGGCAAACTCACCACATGTGAGTCGCCATCATTTAGAAGCAGCCCCACAAGCCAAATTTTTGAAGGCGCTTGCACCTGACCTAAAAAGTTACTGGCCGAATAACTGACATGTAAACCGGCCGACTCTTCTTGAATTAGCCACTGTAAATCAAATTCGTTACCCTTTTGCTCAGGGTGGGGCAAATTAAACCCGGCTTGTTGTGAAAGCAACAGAACCTCTCTTGATGAGAGGGCGACATCAACAGTGCTTGATAAGTTACCCTCGCACGCGCCAATAATATACACGTACTCAGCCCCAAGCCAGTCGGCTGAAGCCAGGTTTTCGCAGTGAACTCCGCCCGTGTGGGCCTCTTTAATTAAAACCTCTGACTTACTAATGACCCCCTCTAAATAGCTCATCCAGTTATCAAATTTTAAATATAAATCAGAAGGTGTCTCTTGGTAGATTTTATGTAGAACTTGCTCCATTCGATCTACTGGCCCATTAGAGTGCCAAAGCTTAAGTATAACCCCCACGAACTCATCACAGTTAAGGGCCAATTGAGTGTTGATTTTATTTTTATAATTTTTATTAACCCGCTTATCACGGTTTAAATCAGAGGGCTCAAATATATTATTAAAAAATCTTTTAAAGTCCGCATACTGAATCACCGGCTCATTTGTATTATATAAGTCCATTTCTAAGTCTGAAGTTTTAACTTTGTTTGCAAAAACTTTAATTCGCGACACCCATGATACTATTTCAGCAAAATGGCTTAAGGGAGCCACCTTGGGCTTATTAACCAAAACACCCTCGCACTCAAGAGCAGTGCTTAAGCTGGGCCAGTACTTTTCAATATCTGGGGCAACTATGGCTAGTTTGTCAGGCGCGATGCCGTTATCTAGATGCTCTCTTATGCTCGCAACAGCATTTTTGACCTCGGCAATCTCAGTAGAAAACTCAGCCCATTTAATTTTAGGTTTATTTTTTAAATGATCGTATGTTCTTACAGACTCAGACGTCTCAGAGAGCAGAGAGGCATAGGCACTCAATGAAATTTTATACTGACCCGTCCACGGGGTCTTTGGCATAAGTACCCGAATATTAAAGCCCGCTGTGGATAGGTTTTGAATCAACTCTGCTTCTAATAGGTTAAGCTCTGCGCCTAGATCAATAGTTATATCTTTAACTCCACTGACGCGGGTTAAATCTTCTGAGAGCAAAAGTATCGAAACCCACTGAGGTAAAGTCATATTTAGCTTTTTTAAATGTGCCCATGCTTTTTTACAAAGCTCGTACCAATGGCCCCAACGTATAAGTGAGTCTGGATTACTCTTAAACCACTGAGCTAATATCTCATCCCCTTCAGGGTGTATTATTATGGGGAGTAATTGATTTAAATAGTTCAGTAAAGTTTTACTGGCCCCCGGGGTATTGGCCCAATCAAAAGTTGTGTTATTTAAAAAATCCTGAAGTGTGACTCTTACTAAATCAGAGGATGTGACTCGGATATCAGGCCTTATTTGAGTTAAAAACTTTCGCCACAACTCACTGGCTCGAAACACACAGGCCTCAGGTAAAACAATTCGGTCGTTTAAAAGTATTTTTTGTATTTCAAATTTAGATTTTAAATCAGAGACAAGCCATGTTTCAGACTCGGGGTTAAAATCTTTAAATATGTTTTTTCTATCAATGGTAGAAGAAATATTAATTATATTAAGCATAGGGCAGCTTAAATGAATTCGTAAGAACCCTCAAGTGAACTTCAAGGGTTAACACCTATCGACGTTGCTTGAGTCTCCGCCTTCGAGCACCACCAACGCCCCCTTCTCCACCCTGGCCTGTTAGTTCATTGATGATTCCACCGACGCCATCTATACCCACTTCTGCTGAGAACGATAATACATACCGTCGATCTTCAAGTTGACCGGGGTAGTCACCTAGCTCTACTCCATAAGTCGCTAACTCTATATCTAGCGGCCCCAAGCTCATACCTAAGCCAAGTGTATAATAGCCTTGGTTTAGCCCCCCTCGTATATCTAACATTGGTAGACCAAACTCAATGCCCATATGTATTTTATTGGCCAGTTGCATATCAGAATTAGTGAGGTGCCTGAGCTCAAAAGAAGGCGTAATGGTAAATAATGGCAGTTCTATTTCGGCGGCTGCACCGAAAATCATGTTTTCATCATCTCTGGGGAGGTTTACATTGTCAAACGTCGTTAAGCCGACGTCCTTCCAGACAAAAGAAAAGGTCGGCGTAACAAGTGGGGCTGGAAAGGTGAAATTAAACCCTAAGTCTAAACTATACCCAACTCCCACATTATTTAAAGCCGCTCCAATATCATAATCAGGGTCCCCCAGGGTACCCCCTCTTAAATTTAACTTTCCACCGGTGCGACCTATTCGTTTAATATTTACACCTGTATATAAAAATTTTGGTATTACCGGGAAGGCAAAGCCAATGCCAACGCCCAAATCATTGGCCACCTCGATTTCTAAGTCAATATAAGCTGGGTTTTCTAAGTTGAGATCGAGGTTTAAATTATCATACACGATCATACCAAAGTACGGAAAGGTCAGCGCAAAATTCAAACCCGCCCCTGTCCATATAGGTTCGCCATAAAGGGGCTGCAGGATTGCTGATAAATCAGCCCCCCCACCAGTGAGAGAACTTAAAGCCTTTTCATTACTGGCCCCCACTCGCAGGTCACCGATGCGCCAATGAACACCTGTATTTTTTGCTAAGCCTGCAGGGTTATAAAATAAACTATAACTATCACTCACCACTGCAGTGTAAGCCCCCCCCATACCCATGGCTCGTACACTTGTTGTGCTATCAAACAAGCTTACCCCCAGAGCCGGAGAGCAAAGTAAAAAATGAATAGTAATAAAAATATACTTTTTCATCTATTAATTCCCTAAGGGCAAAAACAAGCCGGACAAACAGCCAGCCCAATGCCACCGTCTGATTTTACAACACTTCGAAGTTCTTTAATAGCTGCCGCATCAGCAGCGAGTACGGCTGGGTCGGTGACTCCACAAAAGTGTCCGGCACCTGTTCCTAATGCTGTACAAAGAGCATCGAGTAGTGTGAGTTGATCTCCGCCCACTCCTGTTTGAGCGGCGACGGCCGTTACACTGTCAATCATATGATTAATACTCACGCCCAAATCTACAGCATAAGAGTCGGGCAAGGTCCCTGCTAAGCAAGGGTCAAACCCGCCGTCTACAATACCGTTATCATCAAGATCCCCATGAGCACTGGAAATTGAGCCCATTGTTGACCAAGACACATACGCCATCATAAGGTTTTCATCTAAAGTTCTATTCGCGGCCACAGGGTCAACGGCACTGATTACATCTCTGGCTAAGGTGCAATTGTCGGCTTCAACTGTTGTTGCCCCCGGAAACCCAGCCATTAGGTTTACCATTAACGTTCCTGCTCCGGCTAGGTCAGAGGTCACATTTAAAAAATCTTGCCCACAAAGAGATGCGTATATGGAGGCCCTTAGTATCTGGTGATCCCGTTTAATTTTAATATGCGCAGGGAGAGCATTGAATTTAATTAATGCACTTGCGGGGTCTTTAAGCTTACTTAAAGCTATTTCTATATCTTTAATAAGTCCGGCTTCTCTGTCTTTACTACTTAACTCTGTAAAACCATTTGTACAGCTTGTGAAGTAAATAAGTATTGTGACTAAAAAAACTGATTTTAGAGCAAAACTTGTCATTTGTTTTTTATAATAATTAGGCTCGATGTATCTCATGAAAACCTCTCCTCATACTCTTATTTTACCTAAATATGAGCCACTAAGGTCAGCCAAACAAATGACGGGGCTAAAATCGATAGGCAAATTTTAACACATACCTACGATCCTCTACAGGAGCCACATCAGTACCAATTTCCTCACCGTAAGAGGCTATTTGTAATTGATAATTTTTCACCGCAAACTCTAAGCCGGCGGTCCAGTACCTTTGGTTGGCCCCGAACCTTAAAAATATAGCGTCAAAAAAGTTAAACTCTCCCCCAAAGTGATAGAGCTTAGCAGCATCGTCGTAGGCACTTATATTAAGAGCATCTTTAATTTCAAAAGAAAAAGTGGAGCGAGTCCTCTTACCTAGTATTGGAGATATGGCGACTCCAATGTCATAAGACTGATTAATCGTATCAGGGCGCAATGAGGTTGTGTTAAAAACCCCACCATTTGAAAACTTAGTGTCCCCAAAATCGCGGGCCACTATGGCTAAGGTTGGTAGGGTCTTCCAGGGTGCTGTGAATATTAACCCTATATCTACGCCCAAGCCTAAACCCTCTTTACCATTATTAACCACAGAAAGATTTGTAGAGCTTGTGGGGAATACTCCTTTGACTTCAGATCTATTAATCACCTTCGTGTTAAACCCTAACTTCACGCGGCCATCAAGGAGTCGAAAATTAAAACCCACTATGGCGGCAAAATCATTAACATAATCGGCATTAAAGTTGGTCCCACTAATGTCACCAGTCATGCGGTACTTACCTAACAGACCAACGCCAAAATTTGGTAATACTAACGAGGGGAACACCTGAACTCTCTCACTTAAACGTAAAGTCGGCTTTGCATTTAAAGCATTGAGTGCTCTTTGAGGGGCCACTCCGGCCATAATATCAAGCCCTATAAGTGTATTTGTGTCAGATCCATATTCAATTTCAGGGTCAGCCACGGTAACAAAGTAATCTCTGAGTCGCCCTAAGGCCGCTGGGTTTGCCACAAGGGCCGTCTCATCGTTAACAACAGCGACCTGCACCCCTCCCATTCCAAGCGCCCGGACTCCGTTGTAAAATTCAAACACTTCAGAGGCATTTGATATAGTTGAGTACACAAAAACAAAAAATAAGATAAACGACATCACAAGTTTCATATAAAGCCATCCTTGGTTTTACTTACAACCTACTCGGCATAGAGATGCCCCTTATTGAGACAGTGCTCACGAAACTAGCCCCCCCCCCGCCGTAAGGGCCCGCAGAAATGAAGGGTAAAGCACTCTGCCCCAAGGCCGTGTGCCTCGAATAGATACGTATCTAATTGTAGAACTTTATGGCAAATTATAATTATTAAAAAAAAAAGAGAAT
>JAUVAX010000010.1 GCA_030591685.1 Pseudobdellovibrionaceae bacterium
GTAGCAATAAACCCAACCCAAAATCATCAACCCCGGCATTGTTAGAAATACAAGTAAACCCTGATTTACCCGTTTTTTTTAAGGCTGATATAAGGGTCTCAGGTATGCCACAAAGGCCAAAACCACCCACTAAAATAGTCATGTTATCTTTAATGCCCTTTAGGGCCTCGTCAGCGTTAGTAAAAACTTTGCTCATAAAGCCCCCCTTTTTACAACAACAGCTACAGCCTCGCCGCCGCCGATACAAAGGCTTGCACAGCCATATTTTTTATTTTGTGTTTCTAAGGCATGTACAAGTGTTGTTAAAATCCGAGCCCCGCTGGCCCCAATAGGGTGACCTATCGCGACTGAGCCGCCAAAAACATTCACCTTGTCTTTAGGGATTTCTAAATCTTTAATGGCCGCCATTGTAACAGCGCTAAAGGCCTCATTGATCTCCCAGAGGTCAATGTCAGAAACATTCAATTGAGCTGAGCTTAAAGCTTTTTTCATAGCGCTCACAGGGGCCGTAGTAAACCACTTAGGGTCTTGGGCAAAAGTAGCGTCTGAAATAATCTCTACAAGCGGGGTGAGGTTATGTTTTTTTAAAGCCTCTTCGCTGACCACCATTAAAGCCGCCGCCCCGTCGTTTAAGGTGCTGGCATTGGCCGCCGTAATACTGCCTTGCTTGTCAAAAGCGGGCCTAAGAGAGCTGATTTTTTCAAATTTAACTTTAAACGGCTCTTCGTCCTCTGTGATCGTTGTGGTTGATTTTCTTGTTGAGATTTCAACAGGGGTGATTTCGTTTTTAAAAACCCCATCAGCGATCGATTTTTGAGCTTGGCTGTAGCTGTTAGCCGCAAACTCGTCTTGCTCTTCGCGGGTAAATTTATATTCACTTACGCATGCTTCAGCGGCACTGCCCATATGAAAGTTATTATAAGGGTCCCAAAGCCCATCGTGAACCATGCTATCAAGAGAGTTAATCGGCCCTAGCCTGTACCCTGTTCGAGAGCCCATAAGTAAGTGAGGGGACGCGCTCATGTTTTCTTGACCGCCAGCAATAACCACTTGTGCTTTACCTAACTTGATAGAGTCACTGGCTAGCATAACGGCCTTAAGCCCCGAACCACACACTTTATTAATCGTCATGCACGGTACGCTTGTTGGCAGCCCGGCTGCGAGGGCCGCCTGGCGAGCAGGGGCTTGACCAACACCGGCAGTGAGTACGTTGCCCATAATGCATTCATCTACATTGTCAGCGGGCAACCCGGTTTCAGTAAGGAGTGATTTTATAACCTGAGCCCCCAGTTGAGGGGCGGGGAGGGTTGAAAGACCCCCTAGAAAGCTCCCTATAGGAGTTCTTTTTGCGCTGACTATAAAAACTCGCTGACTCATAACCTCTCCTTAATATTTACTATTGGTGTACCTAAAAATTATTACTCAAACCTATACATGAAATTATTATAAGGGTCTATTGTTGTCGAAGTATTGAGATACATTTTTACGCCCTTGAAAGTTTACAAAGTAAGCCCTTAAACCTATTTATTGTGAGGCCTAGAGTTATTACCAATGCACGTCATTTTTAATTGGTCGTTTTTAGAGTTATAATGCCTAAATGTCGTGCTTTAAAAAAAATATTATTTTGTACTAAAAGCCTTTTTGTGAGTAATTGCTCGGGCTCAATTAAACTTTTAAAAAGGCTAAAAAGTTAATGAGCGAAATCAAGAGAAGAGGCTTAATGAGGCAACGCAACGCGATAACTCCTATGCCCTCTCCCATTAAGACCATACATATGCAATGCTTTTCTTTTAAGCTTAAGTTTGGAGATTAAAAATGAAATTTTACATGATCACAGTAGTAATGCTCGTTCTTTTTTCGATTGTTTCTCGTGCAGAAATTATAAAGGTAAAGGCCGCGACAGTTAAAGAAATTAATATTACGGGTCTTAAAGGTGGTGTGATCTTAGTGGCCAAAGAGGGTGCCGAGTTTATACAAGTTAAATACAAAAAAAAATCAGACACAGCCACAGCCTCTGAAGTGGGGTTTAATGAGTGGAGCCTTCAAAAAAATATCAAAGACGGAGTGTTCAGTTTAAATGTTGTAAACAACCTCTCTAAACTTGAATGGAAGGATCAGCTGCATAAAAACGTTTGGCCCAGTTACCAAATCACTATTACGGGCCCCTCTAAAAAACTTCAATTGTTTTGGCGAGAAGGGGTGGTCTCGATAACGGGCTGGACAAGCCCTGTTGAGTTTCAAACGGTTTCAGCAAAGGTTAAGGCGCATAATAATAATTCAGATATAAAAATATCTAATCAAGATGGCAAAATTTGGGTCTCTAACCACAAAGGTGGTGTTGAAATTGAGACGTACTCAGCAGATGTTAATTTGCAGTCCATTGTGGGCCCCGTAAAGGTGTATAATTTTTCAGGGCAAAATATAATTAAAAATACAGATGGAGCGATTCATTTAGAGCTGCAGTCGGGGCGAGTAAAAATAGAGGACTCTATAGGTAAGATCGATTTTAAAAACAAAAGGGCGACTATACATCTTAAAAAATTCAAGGGCCGCATTCGAGGTAAATCTGGCAGCGGTGACATATTAGCTGAGCTCATTGGCGAGGCCGACTTCAGAGTGCGAGCTAAAGAGGGCAAGGTGAGAGTGCGTGCCCTGTCTTCGGGGGCATTTGTGAGTGTGGGCAGCAATGAAGGAGACCTACTTATGCCTAAGTACATGAAGATGACACGCCACACCAGTGTTAAGGTTATAAATGGTCATTTGCGAGGGCCACAAAAGGGCCGAATTTATGTGCGCACTCAATCGGGATCTATTAGTGTGAGATAGTTTGATTTTGATTTATGAGGTTGACGAACGCTAAGAAATAGCTCAATTTGTTGCCATGGCAAAGAAAAAAGCAAAGAAAAAAACAATGAAAAAGAAGAGCACGGCTAAAAAAGTGACTAAAAAAAAGGTCGCTAAAAAAGCAGTGAAAAAAAAGCTCACCAAAAAAACGGCTAAAAAGGCTGCGAAAAAGGTGACTAAAAAAAAGGTCGTTAAAAAGGCTGCGAAAAAGGTGACCAAAAAGAAGGTCGCTAAAAAAGTAGCTAAAAAAGTGACCAAAAAGAAGGTCGTTAAAAAAGCAGCTAAAAAGGTGACTAAAAAGAAGGTCGTTAAAAAAGCAGCTATAAAAAAGATCGCAAAAAAAGCTACAAAAAAACAAGCCCCTAAAAAGGTGGCTAAAAAAGCAACTCCGTTAAAAACTAAAAAAACAAAATCAGACACTTCAAAGCCAACTAAGGCCAGCTCTGCGGATATGAGTTTAGAGGAGCTAACTGATTTATCAGCCTCTTCAGACGACGTTGAGGTTGTTTTAACAGACGCCGAGGGGCGCAGGTATTGCCGCGTGCACGACTGTGACCAAGCCGCGATGGTTGAGACCTATTGCCGTTATCATTATTTAGTATATTGGAAGCGCATTCAAATGCGTAAAAAAATCCTGTCAGAAGGTAAGCTTGAAAATTATATCGAAGAGATGATCTCCAGGTACCCTGATAAGTACTTAGACGTACTCAGAAAGGATCTGGCTTCGGAGAAAGACTTTTTAAGTGTTGTTCATGAGCTGAACCTCGATGAGACCCAAGAGGTCAACACCGAAGAGTACGAAGAAGAGGCTCAGAGATATAATGATGAGATGCAGGGCGTGGCCTCAAACTCTGGCAAAGAGAATTCTAAAGATGACGAGTATTAATTGCTTGAAGCATTAGTATTTAACTCTCGCCGCGAGCGAGAGTTAATTGCTGACACCTCAGGGGTTTAGACCTGAGTACCTACGGCAAAATAACTTGAGCGGATCAATAGGGCCCTAATTTTTTTAATAATTAGGGCACAGACTGTAAATATATTTAAATAATTAGTGTTTTGTTTCGTCATCATCTTCGCTGATGCCGATCATACTTTTAGCAGCGGCTATTTCTTCATCAAGGTCCTCGCCCTGTACTAATGAGCCCGAACCGCCTTCGCCGAGTAGTTTATCGGCATCTGCCTCTAAAGCAGAGTTAACAGTGCTGAACTGTACATGGACTTGCTTTTTATCTACTTTAAAGGGCATCCATTGCCGTGGGGGCTCTTCTTTTTTTTTCGAAAAAAAGTTCTCTATCATAGAACCCGCACAGTCAAAGGCTAGATTTAAAATATTTTGTACCTTTTCAGTTTTATAGTCGTACTCAATAGAGACTTCAGCGTTTGTCTGCACCAAGCGGCCGTTTTCTAAGTACCCAATGCGGATTAAAACTTCGCTGGAGTAGATTTGGCCCTCAATAAAAAATTTACCAATTTTTGATTTTTGAACAAAGTTCTCTTTCAAGACCTCTAAGACTTGCTCACAGAGTTCTTCGGGCACTGAGGTCCATTTTTTTGATTCCTTTAAGCGTGGCTTCATGGGGGTCTCCAAATAGTTAAAAAATAAGCGCGTATTGTTGCAACTGTTTGAAATGACGTCAAGTGACCCTGGCATTAGCTTTTAGGGGCCTGTCAGCTAATACAGAGAGCTTTTGGACCATAATTCGGCCCTCAGGGGGCGCTTGAAACAAGCCCAGTAACCACCCGTAATTCCATGATTATTTGTACAATTTGGGCTTTTATAGCTAGCAAAAGTTGACCTTTATGGAACGCTGGATTATAAGTGTTTTCACAAATTAAAAATTTAAGATTAATTTTGAGGAGTTTATGCCGTCAACTGACCAAATGGCACCTAAAATAGTAGAAAAAAGTGGTGTGTATATTTCAACTTACGGCTGTCAGATGAATGTTAATGACAGTGAGCGGATGTATACCCTTCTTGAAATGTCTAACTATGTGCCCGTAACATCTGCTGACCAGGCCTCGTTAATAATTATTAACTCCTGTAGTGTGCGTGAAAAACCGGTTCATAAGGTGCACTCCGAGGTGGGGCGGTACAGAAAACTAAAAGAAAAAAACCCCAGTTTAAAAATTGGAGTGGCTGGCTGTGTCGCTCAACAAGAAAAGAAAAAGCTCCTTAAAGACGTCCCTTTGGTTGATTTTGTAATAGGGACGGACTCAATAGACGAGCTCCCTCAAATTATTGCTAAAATAAAGTCTGAAAACAAAAAATCGGTAGATGCTAAATTTAAACACCAACAGCCCTACCAAATAGAAACCTTAATAAGAAACCCTGGGGTTTCAACTTTTATTAACATCACTAAGGGGTGTGATAATTTTTGTACCTTTTGTGTGGTCCCCTTTACCAGGGGGCGAGAGCGATCACGACCTTATAAACAAATCGTTGAAGATGTTAATAAGTTAATCAGTCGCGGAGTAAAAGAAGTTTATTTTTTAGGGCAAAACGTAAACTCTTACACCTCAGATTGCGGGGTTAACTTTGCTCAACTGTTAAAGGGCATCGCCCTTGAAACTGACATTGAACGCATCCGTTATACTACAAGCCACCCTAAAGATTTTAATCAAGAGCTTATTGATATAAGCCAAGAGTATCGAGAAAAAATCTGTGAGTATATTCATTTACCTGTTCAATCGGGTAGCACCAGTGTACTTGAGCGTATGAACCGTGTTTATACAAGAGAGGGGTATCTAAAAAAAGTAAAAATGATTTTAGACACCATCCCAGGGGTTGCCCTTTCGACTGATATCATTGTTGGGTTCCCCGGAGAGACAGACGAGGACTTTGAACAAACACTCACTTTACTTGAAGAGGTCCCCTTTGAAACCCTCTATGCTTATAAATACTCCCCTCGCCCTTTTACAAAAGCAGCACGATATACCGATCAAGTCCCCGAAGAGATAAAATCTGAGAGGCTCACACGACTTTTTAAAATACATAAAGCTATAGCGGCTCAGTTAGCTAAAAAGTACTTAGGTCAAACTCTAAGGGTATTGGTTGAGCAAAGTAATGGCGAGAGGTCCTTTGGGCGATCTCAACACAATAAAGTTGTTCATTTTAAAACCACAAATAATTTAGTGGGGCAAACAGTAGACGTTAAAATCCATACGGCCTTTCCGGCCACTCTTCGTGGTGAGTTAGTGGGTGCCCATGAGTGATAAACTAAAAATTAAAACAAGCAGTAGTGACGAGTGGATAGAGCTCTTCCCGTATAACTTAGCCCTAGGCCTTAATGAACTGCGCCCTATTATGATTTTTAAAGATAAATCAGAGTCTTTTGTCTTGCCCGTAAATGTGGGGATGATGGATGCTAACCTTTTAGCGGAGGGGTGCTTTCAGCCCACATTAAATACGCCTCACGTCATTGCCTTAGAGGTTTTTAAAAAATTAGATATTACTTTAAAAAAATGTTTATTTAAAGATGTCGTCGGCCATCGTCAAATTGTAGATTTGTATTTTGAGGGTTTAGATACTTTAAAAACTCTCGAGTTTAAGGCCGAGATGGTCATGAGTTTTTGTTTGCAATCAAATGTTAAGTTTTATTCAAACATTGCGACCATTAAAAAAAGTCAACTAATGACCTCTGAGCTAGAGAACAAAACTCAATCGATGGATCAGTTTTCAGGGCCAAACACCCCAACAACAGTGCCGTACTTAAATTAAGGTATAAAAAATGATTATTGAAATTTCAGGCGATAAAAAACCAACCATCGAACAAAATGTTTTCATAGCCAGTAGTGCTGATATTATTGGGGATGTGAGCATTGGTGAAAACTCGTCAGTTTGGTACCAAGTTGTTTTAAGGGGTGACGTGATGCCCATTAAAATTGGCAAAAAGACTAATATTCAAGACCAAGTTTGTATACATGGGACTTATAAAAAAGCCGCCGCTGTTATTGGTGACAATGTCACTGTGGGGCATAGGGCTGTACTGCATGGCTGTACAATTGAAAACAACTGCCTCATTGGTATGGGCGCTATTGTTATGGACAATGCCCATATACCTCATGACTGCATTGTTGGGGCAGGGGCCGTTGTGCTGGGTGGGGCAAAGTTTGAGCCTTACTCACTTATTATCGGTAGCCCCGCTAAAGTAAAAAGAAAGCTCACTAAAGATGAAATCAGCTTTCTTGTACAATCAGCAGATAATTATGTGTTTTACCAGAGTTGGTATAAAAACCTTTAACTTTTTTTAAAAAAAGAGGCCTCGAATGACTGAGTTTAGAAAAGCATTAACCTATGATGATATTTTATTAATCCCCAAGTACTCAGAGGTCATACCTTCTCAGGTGAGTTGTCGAAGTTTTTTTGCGAGAGATTTGTTTTTAAATGCTCCCATTGTATCGGCAGCGATGGACACGGTGACGGAGCATAAGGTGGCTCAAATTATGGCCCAAATGGGCGGCTTAGGTATTATTCATAAAAACATGTCTATTAAGTCACATGCTTTTCAGGTGGAGAGAGTCAAAAAATACGAAAGCGGCATGATTACAGAGCCCATTACCCTACACCCTGACAATAAGGTCAGTGATGCTTTAGAGTTAATGTCAAAATACAGAATTAGTGGTGTGCCAATTGTTATTGAAAATAAACTTGTAGGCATATTAACAAATAGAGATTTAAGGTTTGAAACCAATCTGACTCAGCCGATTTCTAATATAATGACTAAAGAGGGCCTTGTGACGGCCCCTATAGGTACTGACTTAGAGCAGGCTAAAATAATTTTACAAAAACATCGCATTGAAAAGCTCCCTGTTGTTGATTCAGCGGGGGCATTAAAGGGCTTGATTACAATTAAAGACATTGAAAAGGCAAAGGCCTTCCCTCAGGCCACTAAAGACGCTAAGGGGCGGCTACTTGTTGGGGCCGCTATAGGTATTGATCAACAGAGTCGCGAGAGGGCTGATGCGCTCATATCCTCAGGGGTGGATGTATTAACAATTGATACCGCTCACGGGCACTCTAAAAATGTTATTGAACAAATTAAATATATCCACTCACATCACCCTGATGTCATCATTGTTGCCGGTAACGTTGTTACAGGTGAGGCCACACAAGATTTAATGAAAGCAGGGGCCGATGTGGTCAAAGTCGGTGTTGGGCCTGGTAGCATATGCACCACACGGATTGTTGCCGGCGTAGGGATGCCCCAGATTTCGGCTGTGATGGAGTGCTCAAAGGTCGCCCAAAAATTAGGTAAAACAATTATCGCCGACGGTGGCATTAAATACTCAGGGGATATAACTAAGGCTTTAGCATTAGGGGCCAATACTGTAATGATAGGCTCTGTATTAGCAGGGTGTGATGAAAGCCCTGGTGAAACGGTTTTATATCAAGGTCGTACTTATAAAGTTTATCGTGGCATGGGGAGCCTAGGTGCTATGGAGCAAGGCTCTAAAGACCGTTACGGGCAGTATGATGTTGCGGATAATAGCAAACTCGTCCCCGAGGGGATTGAGGGTAAAGTACCCTACAAAGGGTCAAGCTCTGGTATTATACACCAGCTCACTGGTGGAGTTAAATCAGGGATGGGGTACTTAGGGGCCGTTGATATTGAGGAACTTCAAGAAAAGGCAGAGTTCGTGCAAATCACCCATCAAGGGCTCACAGAGTCTCATGTGCATGATGTGACAATTACTAAAGAGGCGCCCAATTACCGGCTGTAAAGGATAGAGAGTAAAAGTGGAAAATAAAATATTAATTTTAGACTTTGGCTCACAGTTTACCCAACTCATCGCAAGACGTTTGCGAGAGTTTCATGTGTACTGTGAAATTCACCCTTTTAATTACCCCCTAGAGAAAATAAAACAGTTTAACCCCAAGGGTATTATACTTAGCGGGGGGCCGTTTTCAGTTTACGATAAGGGGGCACCGCTCAGAGAGGTGAAGCCGCTCTCTCAAATAGCCCCTCTTTTAGGGGTTTGTTACGGGATGCAGTTAATTATTAAAGAGTTTGGTGGCCTTGTTGAGAGCTCCGGTAAAAGAGAGTACGGCGAGAGCGTTATACAGTGGGAAGCCCCCTTAGTGGAGCACATTAGTAAAACCCAAACCGTATGGATGAGTCATGGGGATGTAGTTAAAGCCCCCCCTGAGGGGTTTGAAATTTTAGCCCATTCAGAAAACAATCACCCTGCCGTTATGAAGTCAAAAAACGTATGGTGTTACCAGTTTCACCCAGAGGTTTCGCACACCGAAAACGGGGGGGACCTTATAAAGGCTTTCGCTTTTGGGCTCTGTGGTGTAAAGCCCTCATGGTCTATGAAGAGCATCAAAGATGAGCTCATAGCTGAAATACAAAACTCTGTGGCCGAGGGTGAAAGTGTACTCTGTGCCCTGAGTGGCGGAGTGGACTCGACCGTTGTAGGCACCCTGCTCACTCAAGCATTAGGCCATGAAAGAGTGCACTGTGTGTTTGTCGACAATGGATTATTGAGAAAAGATGAGTTTGAAAGAGTCATAAAACTTTATAGTCAATTAGGTCTAAATGTTGATGGGGTTGATGCTCGTCAAAAGTTTATGACTGAGCTTAAGGGGCTGACAGACCCTGAACAAAAGCGTAAAACCATTGGGCGAGTTTTTATTGAAGTTTTTAAAGAATCTATAGATAAAATAACCACCACAGGTGGTGAAAAAATAAAATGGCTAGCCCAGGGTACACTTTATCCGGACCGAATAGAGAGTGTGAGCGTTTATGGTAAGAGCTCTACCATAAAATCACACCATAATGTTGGTGGCCTGCCAAAGGACCTAAATTTAAGCTTAGTTGAGCCGCTAAAGAACCTATTTAAAGACGAGGTGCGAGAGCTTGGCAAGGCCTTAGGTATACCCCATAATGCCCTCTGGAGGCACCCCTTCCCCGGCCCCGGCTTAGCCATTCGGTGTATTGGCGAGGTGAATGAAGAGGACTTAAACACTCTCAGAGAGGTCGACAGTGTTTTTATCAATGAGCTCGTTAAGCACAATTTATACGACTCTATTTGGCAGGCATTTTGTGTTCTATTGCCCGTTCAAACAGTCGGCGTACAGGGGGATCAAAGAACCTACGATAAAGTCGTTGCCCTAAGAGCGGTCACAAGTAAAGACGGCATGACAGCTGACTGGTTTGACTTTCCTTATGAGTTTTTAAAATCTGTGTCTAACAAAATAACTAATGAGGTTCGAGGGGTAAACCGTGTGGTTTATGATATTACTAGCAAACCACCCGGCACCATAGAGTGGGAGTAGATTTTTACTTTTTCGTGCTTTCGACATAATCATTAATAGAGCGTGCAACGCCCTCGACTAAGTCCCCTTTTCTGAACTTTATGGGGGTGAGCTCGTTTTTTTCAGCACATGTTTTAAAGTGCATTCTGATTCGGTAAAGCGGGCCTGCAAATTTATGAGAAAATATAATACCTAAAATACACGAAAAAATAACTATAATCGCCGCTAATAAATAAAAAGTTTTAATTAAAATAATTTCCTGATTTTGTAGTATTTCAAAATACTGTGGAGCAAGGGCAGGGGGGAGTTGTTGGCCCCCTTTATGTAAAGTTTCAAATAAATTATTTAACTGAAGCTTTTGTGCAAATCCAAAAATAGTTAAAAAGATAAGTGATAAAGCCGCCGAAAAGGCCACCATCTGAAACTGAAGGTGAGGTTCAATTAAAAATTTAATACGGATCTTCATTTGTAGCCTCATTTTTAAGGGAGTTATAAATCTAAATTCTAACCGAGAAATCCTTAAAAGAAAAACCCCGACTAGACCTTGCAGGGGTTTGAAGAGCCAAAAAAACAGGGAGTTAGTAGGAAGGTTGCGTATTTCTAGGTTCTTCAGGCTCCACTGCATAAAGCAGTGAAGTGAGGAAATCCAGTTGTAGAGGTGTAAAGTTAATGGTGCACCCGGAAGGATTCGAACCTTCAACCCTCGGATTCGAAGTCCGATACTCTATCCAGTTGAGCCACGGGTGCAAATACTCTTTGAGTTCATGAGTTTTTAAATGAAATGAGCAAAACAAGCAACGAAAATAATTAGGACTCTTTTTGGTGCTGAGCCTTAATAATAGTTTTAATGTTGCCGCGTACGCTAAAATCACCGATCACCTCTATTTCTAGGGGGTCGAGTAGCTTAATGAAGTCGTCCATAATATTGTTAGTGACGTCTTCGTGAAAGACGCGTTTATCTCTAAAGCCATTAATATAGAGTTTTAAAGATTTTAACTCGACGCACCATTTTTCGGGGATGTATTTGATCTTAATGGTCGCAAAGTCAGGAAAGCCGCTTCGGGGGCACACACAGGTGAACTCGGGGCACTCAAAGTAAATTTCATACCGTCGGACTTGGGTTCGGTTTTCAAAGCGTTCAAGTTTATTATTTTCAATGGCGATTTCGCCGTAGAGCTTGTCTTGGCCCATCATCTCTCCGTAAAAGTAAATTTAGTTTTTATAATTTACCATTAACAACTTGCTTTTATTAAACGCAAGAAATAAATTTATAAAGATGGTTTCTTTGCTTTTTTAGTTTATGATTTTAACCATTAAGGTCGTTTGTTTTGCCTTTTCAGGCCAAGTAGCAAATGTTTTTTGTAGCTTTATGTAAAAAAAAATGGATATTTAGTTTTATGAAATTATTATTTAGTTTGTTGTGTTTAGTTTTAGGGGCCTGTTCAACGCCTGATAAGCTCGCTTGTGTCAGCCAAGACTGGTATGAGGTGGCTCGCACGGTGGCGGCTCAAGGTAAAAAAGCTCATAATTTGCAAACCCTATTTAACCAGTGCAGTAATGGGGATGAAAAACAAGCTCAAGTTCTTTACGTAAATGGTCGCAATGCGGGCCTCTCGCGGTACTGCGACCCTGAAAATGGGTTTGAACTAGGTAGGGTTAACGTGCCCTACAACTCTGTGTGCCCTAAAGACTTAGAGGATGATTTTTTAAGTTCTTATGGTAAAGGGCAACATTTTTCTCGATTAAAAAATATCAATAGAAACTTGAAAGAAAAAATAAAAAAAATTAAAAGCAAGTGGGTTAAGGGGCGAATAAACAACGATGTTTTATTTGAACTCAAAAAAATGCGACAACAAGTCGAGAAAAACCAGCGCGCCCTAACTGTGCTGAGAAATAAATTTATTTAGAGAACTTAATATTTTTTAGGATTTTTCGAGCGTTATTAGTAGCCAATAAAAAATAATGAGCCCTTAAAAAGTGCTCTTCTTTTTCGGTGAGATCACCACTCAACCCAAGTCTATTTTTACGATCATTAAAAACATGTTGATAACTTAAAGACGCCGCGACTGAAATATTAAAACTTTGGGTAAACCCATGCATTGGTAAAATAACACTAGCATCGCAAAGGTCACGAACCTCATTTGAGACCCCGTCTTTTTCGTTGCCAAAAACAAGGGCCGTGGGTTTTGAAAAATCAATATCACTAATTGTGACAGCGGCCTGTAAGTCGGTAGCAAATATTTGGTAGCCAGAGTTTTTTAAGGATTGAATGCAAGGCTCTGGGCGGGAGTATTTTTTTATATCTAACCATTTTTCGGCACCAGTTGTTACACGGTTTGCTGTTTTAAATTTTGAGTTTTCTTGTTGAATAATATGAAAGTGATAAAACCCAAAAGCTTCAGCTGACCTCATAGCGGCACTAATGTTACCAAAATCATAAATATTCTCAGTAATGGTGGCAAAATTGTAGGTGCGGTGCTTGAGGGTGCGGTTTATTATGCGTTGCCTCTCTGGGGAGAGGTAAGTGCTCAGGGCCTCGATAACCTGCGTGGCCGTAAGAGTACGGCCGTCGATATCAAACGGCTCCTGTAGAGGGAGGCCTTGCGGGCCCCAAGGGGGGGTGTTTTCAGTGTCCATAGGGCTAATACCTTTAAATTAAAATGAGGACTTTTCAACAAATAAATGAAAAGTCACATCAATGGAGCCATTTTTTATTTTGAGCTCCGATTTTTTTTTGTATTCACTCGGCGGTTTGACTTGTGTATTAGAGGGCAAAAGAAGGCCTATGGCTTGAGGGTGGTACTGTTCGGCAATAGAGGTCATAAGTAGGTTTGAGGGTATTTTACTAAGCCTCTCCCCATAAGGGGGGTTTGTTATAACAATTGACGGAGCGAGACCCTGAGTATCAGAGGGGGGGCTTAGAAGGTCTCGATGACTTATTTGAATATCTGACCCCCCAAAATTTTTGATGTTCTCAGTACAGGCCTTGATGGCCTCTTCAGAGTTATCGAATCCAAAAAAGTTTTTAAAGGTTGTTTTATTAACTGTGGGAGGGAGGACTTTAAGTTGTAACTTTTCAAGCAAACGAAAGTGCATAAAGCTAAAGGTTCTAAAAGCGTTCGTAGGCTTATACAGCCCAGCGGCTTCGGTTAAAAAAGTCCCACTGCCTACAAGAGGGTCAATAAGGGTTAAATCACTTGGGCTTAAAGGCAGTTCATTGATTGAAAACAATAAAAGGCCTGCGGCTAAGTTTTCTCTCAAGGGGGCTTTTGTTGAAAAGGTCTTATAGCCCCTTTTAAATAAGTGCTCACCAGAGGTGTCAACGCTCAGTGTGCAGATGTCATCATAAAACTGCACATGAAAAGCCTGAGGCTCAGAACCTTGCGTAGTCCTAGGGGGTTGCCCTATGCGGTATTTGGTATAAGCTTTATTGCACACCTCAAGAAGACGTCTTTTATGAAACAATCGAGAGGTTTTACTTGAGATCTTCCACTGCACCTCGCCTTTAGTGGCGTAATCCCCCCATGGGATTTTTTTAAGTTTTTGGTAGAGCTTTTCAAAGTCTGTGCATTTAAATTTTTTTAGTCTTAGTAATATTCTTGTGGGGACTTTAAGTACTAAGTTTAAACTTAGGCCCACTTCAAGGGGGGCTAAAAGAGAAATCCCCCCTTTGGATCTTGTAATAGCCTTACTGTCCAGTTGAACCCAGGACTGAAGCTCAGATAAGGCAACCCCCTCTAAGCCTAAGGGGATGACTAAATAAAATTCGTAGACTTGATCTTTCATAGGTCAATAATGCTTGCGTTTGTTACTTTTTCAAGTGATGCTTTACTAGATTATAAAAATAACAAAAGGGGATGAGCCTATGAAGTTACTATTAAGTTTTATATTAGCCCTAGGGGTGTTTGCAGCGACTGAAAAATCTCAAGCCCTGCTGCTTGAGCCCATATTTGGCATTGGCCCAGGTACTTTGCACTTTGAAACCATTGTCCCTGGCACATTTTTAGATGACAAGCACACTGGCACCTATTTTGGTGGGCGCGTTGGTACTGACATTATGGGTATGTTTTTTACGGCCCTTGATTACAGGGTCGGCTCTCTTAAGGCTGACCTTAATGGGTCGTTAGATCGAACTATGATGGGTCTTATTTTTGGTGTAGATTTACCACTAGTGAGAGCCTGGGCTGGTTATAACTTTCAAGACGACATTAAGGGTACAATATCAGGTGTGCAAAGAACCATTAAAGGCTCTTCAATAACCCTTGGTGCAGGCTTAGGCTTGATCCCCTTTATCGAAGTGGGGCTAGAGTACATAATGATGACTAAAGGCTCTGAAAAAGACAATACGGCCCTTTTAAACATAAGCGTACCGTTTGATTTGTAATATTTTTTTAAGTTGATGCTTTTGACCCCAGTAAATAAATTTTGCTGGGGTTTTTTATTTAAAGCTATGTGCTGAGTACAAGCTGGCCATTAATACAACGACGGCCCCTGTTTGGTGTGCAATAGCGAGTGTTAATGGGACAAAGTAAATTAAAGTAAGTACACCTAAAGAAAACTGCAATAAAATACAAACAAACAATATATATGAGGTCTTTGTTTGGCGAGAGTTAAACGCCCCTGTTGTTGCTTTGTAATATAAAAAGGCTGAGGTAAAAAACAAAGACCAGCCCAGGGTGCGATGTATAAACTGCACTGTGATTTTGTTTTCAAAAATATTTATCCAAAAACTGTTAAACATCCCTAAGCCATTTGGGACCCACTGGTCACCCATTAAAGGAAAGGTGTTATAACCAAAACCCGCTTTTAACCCGGCGGTAAAAGCACCGTAGGTGAGTTGTAAGGTAACAAGAGCCAGTATAATAAGGGTAAATTTAAACCAAAATTTGTGAGGCTGTTTTTTAAGGTCAAGTAGGTCTAAAATAATCCAGAACAGGTAACTAAATATAACTAAGGCTAACATAAAGTGAGCAGCTAACCGGTAGTGGCTCACATCGGGGTTATTAATAAGCCCACTTTTAACCATGTACCAACCCATAAGCCCCTGTAGAGCACCGAGAGAAAAACCAACCCAAAGTTTTTTAGTTAACCCATGGGCTTTAAGAGTCCCTTTAAATTGCATAATAAGCATTGGGATTAAAAATACGAGCCCTACAAGTCGACCGAGCAACCGGTGAAAGTACTCCCAGTAAAAAATATACTTAAACTCACTAAGGCTCATGTTGGTGTTGATTATTTTATACTCTGGATAGAGTTTATATTTATTAAAAACACTCATCCAGTCGCCTTCATTAAGGGGTGGCAGTACGCCCATTAATGGGCGCCATTCGACCATTGAGAGGCCAGAGTCGGTGAGCCTTGTCATGCCGCCGACGAAAACCATGGCGTAGACTAAAAAACATACAATGGAGAGCCAAATAATAAGGCCGAGCTTGTTTTTATGTGTATTCATAAGACTTAAGTTTCTAGCAGGTTTATATCCAACTGGCTAGGGTAATGAACAGCGATTATTTAGCAGTATTAGGGCTTTTTTAAAATAACTTAGGGGGCGAACCCACAAATAAGGGGGCTTTGATGAGAGGGCCCTGTAACAAAAGGGCTGGCCTTGAGCCTCTCTAGTACAGCGGATCAATAAGAAGGTTTAATAATTTAGGGGGGGCCACAGAGAGAACGACTAAGGTCTTGAAAAGGATTAGAAAGGGCTAGACCCTTCTAATGTGTGGGTCTGTTATGCCAAAACACTAAGGTCAAACTGAGGGATTTAGTGGCAATGTAAAAAGCTTATGTAAATACTTAATATATCATGAGTTTTTAGTTTAGAAGTTTGACTCAAAAGCCGATTTATAAACACTATGCCTCGTATTTTACAAGTATGTAATACTGACTTTTATTTATCTAAATTTTTAAGGCCTCTTATTTTAGAGTTGCATCATCGTGGCTATGAAGTGGAGTGCCTTTGTAGTGGCACAAATACTCCCAGTGAATTTAAAACTCTTGGCATTAAGGTGCATAATTTTGATTTTCCGCAAAAAGCTTCAGTGAGTTCTTTTATACGAAGTACTCAAAAGATGACTGAATTTTTAAAAGAAAATAATTTTGATTGCATAAACAGCCACAACAGAAACGCTAGCATAGTGGCAAGGCTAGCAGCATGGCGTGCTAAAGTGCCAGTGAACTTATACACAGCGCACGGATTTTATTTTCATGATGATCAGCCCTTTATAATAAATCAATTAACTGAACTTTTTGAAGGCCTGCTTTCAAAAATTACAACACACACTTTAAGTCAAAGCCACGAGGACACATTAAAGATGGTGAAGCATGGTTGGATTGATGAGAGCAAAATAACAACCATCGGCAACGGTATTAACGTTGAAAAGTTCTCACCAAAATCAAATAAATCACAGCTTTGTAAAAAACTATCGTTAACTGAAAAATTTAGAGTGGTCACTGTCGGTCGCCTGGTAAAGGGTAAAGGCTTTAGAGACTTAATACATGCTTTTAATGACTTTCAAGAGGGCAAGGATGTTGAGCTTCTTTTTATAGGCGGAAACCTTAAAAACGATATAGAACCAGAGCATGATAGTTATACTGATCTTATTAAAAGCCTAGGGCTTGAGGATAAAGTTAAAATAACTGGCCTTATTGATAATGTCGAAGAGTACTTAGGGGCAAGTGATGTTTTTGTTCTGCCCTCGTACCGTGAAGGTGTACCCAGGGCACTACTAGAGGCTATGTGTATGCAGTTGCCAGTGATTGCTACTAATATAAGAGGCGCTAGAGAGATAATAAGAGTCAACAGTAATGGGTTGTTATTTACGCCACATAACGTAACTCTGTTGACAGAACTTTTAGATGAGATTTTTTCTGATCATTGCAATCGCAAACGTATTGGCGAAGAGGGACGGTCCACAGTGCTCAAAAATTTTAATGAAATACAGTACACTAAAGTACAAGCAAACTTAATTGATCAACTTTTAATGTCACCAGGTAAAGGGGAGAGTCATGCCATCAGCAGTTAAACAACAACAGGTGAAGCAATTTTTTGATGGGTACGCAAAAGACTTTAATAGTATTTACCAAGAGCATGAAAAGTCAGTTTTTAATCGCTCACGAGATCGATTTTTAAGGGCGAGCATGTTTAGTCGATTTGAAGAGGCTTATAATTACTTTAAGGCTCACAATATTAAGTCATTGATAGACGTGGGCTGCGGGCCAGGGGTTCATGATGTGTTACTGGCAAAGGGCTTAGATATGAACATAACGGGCGTAGATATTTCAACGTCAATGATTGAGGTGGCAAAAAAAAATGCAAACGATAATAACTTAAGTGAAAAGTGTAACTTCAAAGTGGGTAACTTTTTTGATTTAAATTTTGATCAAAACTTTGAGGCGAGTTTGTGTGTAGGAGTGCTTGAGTATATTGAGGACCCCTCTTCGTTTATTAAAAAAATGATAGACTGTACAAGTAAAGCCGTGCTGTTTAGTTTGCCTGTAAAATACCACTGGCTCACACCACAGAGGTCACTGAGATATAAATTAAGAAAATGTCCCCTGTGGTTTTACACAGAAAATGACATACATAAACTCATGAAAACAGTTGGAGTTGAGAGGTACATAATAAAAAAATTAAATCGAGACTACCTCGTTATTGTTGAAAAGGCTGAATAAGGTGCATCTTTTAAGCATTGATTTAGAGGATTGGTTTCACCTTATTGAGGTCGAGCAAACGGCTCGACCAGAGCAATGGCAGTCCATGCCCTCAAGAGTCGAATTGATGACTCATAAACTATTAGATTTTTTTGACACTCATCAGGTTAAGGCCACATTTTTTTGCCTAGGCTGGGTGGCAACAAAATACCCCTTTTTACTTAAAGACATTGTAAATCGAGGGCATGAGTTAGGGTGTCATTCAAATCACCACAGGTTAGTACATAAAATGACTCAGCTTGAGTTTAAAAAAGATCTTTTAGTCGCCATAGAGGCTATTTATAAGGCCTCAGGGGTCCATGTAAAAAGCTACCGCGCACCAGGGTTTTCAATCACAAAGGAGTGCTTTTGGGCTTTTGAGGAGCTCGCCTCTGCGGGTATTGTTTATGACTCCTCTGTGTTTCCGGCCACTCACGCTCATGGGGGGATACCTGGGGCTCCAAAATGGCCATTTATTATTTCTACAAAATCGGGGGACATAAAAGAGTTTCCTATTTCTACTTTTAATTTTTTTAGCAAAGCAGTGGCTTTTAGCGGGGGAGGGTACTTTAGGCTGTTCCCTTTAAGGTTTCATAAGTTTAAGTTTCTAGATTATGAAGCACAAGATAAGCCTGTGATTACCTATTTGCACCCAAGAGATTTTGACCATGAACAGCCTAAAATTAAGTTGCCAGTGATAAGGACATTTAAAAACAATGTTAATATTAGTTCTACTTTTTACAAACTAGGTGAGCTTTTGAAGCTTTTTAACTTTGGCACACTCACTCAAGTAAGTGAGTGTGTTTCATGGGATCAAGTTGAGGTGATTGAGTTAGAGACCTTTAAGGACGTGGCTTAGGCTTAAGTGAAGCTTTAAACCACAAAATATTCAAAGCTCTCGCTCGGAACAACCCAAAGTGAGAGCATAAAAAATATAGAAAAATCTGAGCTTTACTTATAAAGCCACGTAAAAATTAAATCCACCAGCGTTGACGGTCATTTTTTTAGGTTTATCGTTGGTTTGAGTTCGAACTTTATACTCTAAAGTTTTTTGAACGAAAAAGTAAAAGCTACCAACGACAGGCTCATTATTTTTAAGCTGTTCGAGTTGGTCTTCATCAAGAAGTTCAGACTTTAATAAGGTCACTTGAATATACTGAGTACGATAGTTTGCAAGAGGGATATCAAAAAGTAGTTTATTTACCCCAGGCTTGTAAGCCTTTAATGAAACATCTAAAGGTGTTGCCTGCATGTGTTTAATGTCACGCGGGTTATCTGTGGTGAAATAAAAAGCGGTAAAAGGCAAATGGGGTGTAAATCGATACCCTGATTGAGAGAGTGTACATTTTACAAAGTTAAGTTGAATAGTAAAACTAACTGAATCATTTAGTTTTTGAATTTTTATAACGTTGGCTCTGTACGCTCCGTTTAACGGCTGTGCCCCCTGTGTGTCAGATTCCGAAAGGCAGTGGTTGACCGTGCCAAACTCCATAACAGTTTTACTCTCTGCGTGAACAAGGCCACAAGTGAGGGTCAGTAGTACTAATAATATATTTTTCATTGGTGGGCTCTCCTATTATGGTGTTCTCTATTGAATTATTTCCTTTTGGATCGAAATTCGCTGAGAACATTAGTTTAATGAGATTTAATATTATGGGTGAAATATAACATGATTCTGATTTTTTTATGAAGGTAATTGGCTAAATCGAAGGCTTTGAAAAAATGTAAACCTATTAATTGGTAATTTTAACAAAGAGGTCACAGAAATTTACCTTTTAAGTTTAATGAGGGGCGAAAAAATGAGAGATATTTAACATGTATAATATTTTTGTAAGCTCTTGTCTTTTGGGTCTTGATTGTAACTATAAGGCTGAGAATAATTATTTTGATCCAATTAAAACCCTTATTACCCTGGAGTCTAAGGGTCTGTGCAGCATTAGCAATTTTTGCCCTGAGCAAAGTGAGTTCCCTACACCTCGGGAGCCTATGAATATTCATTTCGGTGATGGGTTTGATGTCTTAGAGGGGGGCTCGCAGGTCATTACCCACTCAGGTGTTGAAGTGTCGACAGCCCTAATAAAAGCAGCGCAAAATACACTTTCTTTTTGCAAGCAAAACAAGGTCACACATGCTGTGCTTATGGAGGGGAGCCCCTCATGCGGAGCTCAATGGGTCTATAAGGGGGAGTGCTGGCCTAAGAGAGTTAAAAAAGAGGGTATGGGTGTTGCTGCAGCGCTGCTAAAGAAACATAATATTTCAGTGGTGAGTCATCTGAACCTTGCTGTATTTGTAAAGGAAATAGCAGAGCAGTCTAAAATATAGGCACAGGCGAGGGGCTTTGTTTTAAAACTGAACCTTGGGCTCTTATTTAAAGTGAACTGAACAAAAATTATAAAAAAACAATTGTCTTTTATATCTCGATTTAGAGACAATGGCGCTACAGTTAAACCCGATTTTGGAGGATTTATGTTAAAAATTTTAACACTTGTTTTAGCTCTTGGTTTTATAGGTTGTTCAGCCTCTCATAAGAAAAAAAGCAAAGTGCACGACTTAAAAGAGATGCAACTGGAAAAAGAACAAGAAATCTCTGGTGGTGATAAGGTGGGCATAAGAGATGATACTTTTAAAGTACAAAAAAAAGTGATGCTCGTTGAAAGCCTGAGAGACCTTGAGAACACTGCTTTTGGTATGGAGTATGAGGTCTACGGTAACCGAGTTTACGGAACTAAGGGGCTTTACGGAGCGTACAGAGACTGTCGCACCGAGGTGAACTCTATTATTTATGGTGGTTCAGGTAAAATGAAACCCATAGAGCCACCGGCTTCGGTTGTAAATGAGGATAAAAAGTTTAAATACGGGATTGATAAAAAAGGTGACCTGGTTGGTGTGACAGAAGAGTTTCTCAGTGAGCGCATTGAGCGTTTTAAAAAATATAAGGTCAAATTAACTAAGAGACTTAATGAGTACGAGACAAAAGTCCGTATTTGTGAAAATGACTTAAAGCAGGCTAAACTAAAACAGAATCAAAAAAGTCAATAAAACTCAAGTAAGTGGCTGGGTTCATGTCAGCTTTATAACGACGAAGAGGGCTAAAGTACGGCCCTCTTTTTTATTGTACTCGTGCTATGAATTACAGATAATTGTCAGATGTCAGATGGTTTAATAAATAAATACTTAAAGACGATTAATAGGCTCAGCGTGAGCGTGCCGTTTTCTGTTTTTTGGGTGGGCAGTTATCTTTTTATTAACTTTATATTAAATCAGCTTTTAGAGACTGATTTAATCATTGATCCTTATATCGTAGACATATCTTTTGTTCTGATTTCTTTGGTCATTTATTGGCAAAACTTAAGGTTTAAATTTAAACTGAAGACTGTTAATAGCTTTTATTTAATACTGTCTGTAATTGCAGGAATGAGTGTTTATTTTTTAGCTGTTAAAAATTTATTTATGATACCTTTTGATTTTTCTCATATTAAAAACATAATGCTTTTAATTTTACTGGGTCCTCTTTTAGAAGAGTTGATCTTTAGGTTTTCCCTTTGGGTGCCTTTAATGAGAATCATTAAAAATAAAAAAATAGTAATTTTATTAACCGCTTTTGTGTTTTCATATGCTCACTACCAAGTGATTTACTTGTTGCCCAAAGACTTATATTCGTTCATTTATTTTCAAACCTTTTATACATTTATTTTAGGGATATTTTGGGGGTGGCGTTTGGTGAAAACGTCAAATTTTCTTTCCCCTTTGCTGCTTCATATATTTTTTAACACAGGTTTTTATTTTGGATATCTATTAAGTTAATGAGCTTACGTCAGAGTAAGCCCATGAACGGACGTTAGGTTACTTGTCTGTAAACTCTCTTTTTTTAACAGTATTAAGCAAGATTTCATTTTGTTCAGAAACCCAAGACCCCTCGTCATTAACAACGGTAGCAAGAACAGTATATTTTTTGTCATTGATAAGTTGGTTGAGTTTGTTTCTCATAAAATCAGGAGGGGAGAGTTTAAAGAAATAGCGATAGTGCTCCCAGCCAATCCCGCTGACCTTAGTGGGTTGAGGTAGTCTTTCAAAATAGTTTTCAAAAATAATTTCATCCTTTAACACAGGCACAAACCTTCTGAAATCCATTTTAAGGGTCATGGGGTGGTCAGGAGCTTGCTCAAATTTTTGTAAGGACTTAATTTCAACATAGTAGTCCGGGGTTAGGTGGTGGCTATTTAAGTCGACATAAAAACTGATGGATCGCAATCGATCACTTGAATTACTAGCGTTCTCAATGTCATCGACAACATCTTTTGAAAAATCATCAGGGTAATGGTAAAGAGGCCCATTAATATGAGTCATTTTATTGACCATGTTTTGAACAAAAAATTCACTTAGATACTTAACGGGTTCGGCTGTGTTTTCGGGGTTATACCCGCCAGCTAATTTAGCCATTAATAACTGAACTGGCGGCATGATAATTAGATTATTAAAGTTGCTGATAAGACCTTTTAGCTTTTTTTGAGTCGATGTTTCATGCTTAAGCTCGTTGAGAGAGCTGACAAACTTACTGGTCCATCTGTAAAGTGAGTAACAACTGTCCCCTGATTTAAGGGGGTTTGCAGAGAGTTTTTTAAAGGCATTCTCCCAGCCCTTAAGGCACTTGAATTTTCTAGAGATATGAGGGCGCTTAGGGCCACTTTTTTTTCTGTTATTAGGGTGGCTCTTACTCCACTCTCTTCTGTTGTTGTTCCACTCGTCTTTATGTTTCTCACCTAAGAACACCTCGGCGGCGATTTTGTAGACTTCACTCTCTGGCAGGTTGATCATGTTTTGTACATGCTCTTTGTTAAAGGTTAATGTAAGCCCCCAGTTAACAGGTGTGTTGTTAACAATAGTTCCAGCGGCTTGCCTTAATTGGTCGTATGTATTTTTACTAGGAGTATTATTTAATATTCGCTTTTCCATTGAAATAAGGTCTTCAAAAAGTTGATGATTTCCATATTTATTTTTAAGTAATGAGGTGAAGGTGAGTACGTAGTCTCGGTTATCAATGGGCACGGGGGTCGCAAAGACGTCTAATACGGAACCTGTTTGTACTTTAACATGGCTTCTGAGTTGAATGTCCTTTCTGTCCCAGAGTTTCCACCATCTATTTAAGTTTCTTTCATTGCCTATGAGCTTTTCAGAGCGGTATTGACGTTTTCTGTTAAACTCAGACTCAAAAGTCTCTTTACTGTGATTAGTTAAGTTTTGGGTTCTGACTCTTGTAAGTAAAGGGAGCTTTAAGTAGTACGATTTATCGTGTCTTTTGGCGTTAGTTTTAATTTTATTAATAAACGTGACTCCCCTTGGTAGGTCCACAAGGTCGTCTTGATTTTTAAAGTTAATTAAATCAACGAGGTAGTTGTTATTTATAATAGACTGAAGCCTCTCTCTGGCTTCGGGTTGTGAAATGTCGAATTCGAAAAGATATTTATTTTGTTTATTTTCATAATCCTCATACTCCCAATCTAAAATAGTGTAACCGGGCCCAATACTTAGCGAAGGTCTGAGCTTAGCCCATTGAATGCGGCCTCCAAGAGAGGTGATAAACTTAGCCTGTAAGATCACTTTGTTGTTGGCTTTTTTAACAAGTGAAATCTCTTCGATAAAGCGAGCAAACAGACCACCATTTGATTTGATCCACAAAAACTCACTGCCAACGGTAACGGGGCGAAAAGTAAAAAAGGAGGTGTGCTTGACGATGTCTCCAATTTGTAAACGTTCATCGTTGGCGCTAAATACATTTACATCTAAGGGGAGGCCATAAATATTGAGTAATTTTAAGGCTTCAAGAGGGTTTTTGTTGTACTCTTTAAACTTTTCATTGTCTATGAAGGGCTTTACTATCCATGATAATACGTTTTCAGCCTGACCAACGCCAGCCTTCCAGATATCACCTAAAACAGCAAAAGTTCTAGAGATAAAACTTTGTTTATTAATGCATATAGTGCATTTTCCAGGAGTCATTAGTTGGTTGATGTCAGACTTAGCAAGTGTTGCATTTACTATTGAGGGGTTTCGATTGTTCGCATAAGGAGACCCTTCATTTGAGTCATCAGGAGTTACAAGTTTACCGACCGAAAATAGTACTCCGTACTCAGCGCCTGAGCCGAGGTTAATAGGCCCAAAAGTCTTTGAGGCCCTTATTTTCGCATATAGGCTGTTAATGACTATGAGTTTCGAGTGATCTCTAGGGGTGTATGTTGAACTTTTAGATTCATGTTTGTTATGAACTCGTCGAAACCACTTGGTTTCTAAGTCAATGCTTGAGGAGAAATCAAAATTAAATTTTATGTCGGTTTCTTTAAAAATTCTGTTTTTATCTTCAAACTCTTGATAGAGCTGGTTTCCTATGTAGTCTCCAAAAGTGGCATCTTCAGAAAGAGACTTACCCCCGACAAAACGATAGTTGGCATTATTAGCGTAGATATTTTGAGTCGTTAAGAAAAGTGCTATTAAAAATAAAAACCCTATGCGCATGATGTCCCCCCGAACTTCGTATAAATAATTAAATTATTTATATATATTTATTTTTATACTAGAATGTACTCTAAAAGCTTAATACCATTAGATTATTGATGCACGTTTTTTGTTCATGATAGCGGTAAGTTTTATGGTAATATTTGGTAACTGTTTAAAATGAGGGGCTTATGAACTTAGGTATCGATGTTTTTTTAAATTCAAAGAGTCATATTGATGAATTAATAGGCAAAAGAGTGGCTCTTCTGGCTCATCCAGCCTCTGTTAATGCTCAGCTTAAGCATAGTATAGATTTATTATGGGCCTGTGAGCCGATCAATTTAGTATGTGCATTTGGCCCACAACATGGGATCACGGGTGATAAGCAATATAACATGGATGAATCAGAAGACTTCATTGACCCTAAGTACAATATACCAATTTATAGTTTATACGGAGAGCATCGGCGCCCCACCGCCAAAATGATGGAGTCTTTTGATGTTTTGCTTTTTGATTTACAAGATGTTGGTTGCCGTATTTATACATATGTAGCCTCTTTAATATATATGATCGAGGCTTGTGCTCAGTCGAATAAGCCCATATGGATTTTAGATCGCCCTAACCCTGTTGGTCGCAAAGTTGAGGGTAGTTATTTGCGACCCGAGTGGAAGAGTTTTGTGGGTGAGGTAGAGCTACCCATGCGGCATGGGCTCACGCTAGCAGAATTGGCTTTATGGTATAAAGAGACACAAAAATTAGATGTTGAAATTAATGTAATAAAAATGCAAGGGTATGACCCTCAAAAAATAAGTGAGAGCCCTGTGCCTTGGGTGAACCCGAGCCCTCAAATACCGAGCCTAAAAACGTGCCGTGTATATAATGGGACCGTATTATTAGAGGGCACTCATTGGTCTGAGGGGCGTGGCACAACTCTGCCCTTTGAGCTCCTAGGGGCCCCCGAATTCCCCGCGGAGGCACTTGTTAAACAATTGTACGCCTTAAAGCCCGAATGGGTTGAGGGCTGTAAACTGAGGCCTTGTTATTTTACACCGACCTTTAATAAACATACTTCACAATTGTGCTCAGGGCTTCAAATACATACTGATGATATTATTTTTGAGGACCATAAATTTAACCCCTATAGGTTGATGGGTTTGATTTTTAAGGCTTATAAAAAAATAAGCCCCCAAGGGGCCACTTTATGGAGTCAGTTTCACTATGAGTACGAAAAAGACCGTCGCCCGATAGATTTGCTCTCGGGGAGTGAATATTTTGCCAACTGGGTCGATGATAGCGAGGCGACCCCTGAAGACTTAGAGGGGTATTTACACCCTGATGAAGCCAGGTGGACTCAGGAAAGAATACCTTTTTTACTCTATTAAAACTCTACTGCTTGTGTTTAGTGTTATTTTTAAGTAAATGTACTTTATATGTTGAATAACAATGAATTACTTTTAGCTGAAGAAATAGTGAGTGTATGTAAACGGCTACATGCTAGAAACCTATTAGCCGCTGCTGACGGTAATGTGAGTTATAAAATAAATAATGATAAAATTATAATCACGCCCAGTGGGGTTCAAAAAGCATTAATGCAACCTGATCAAATGGCCATTATTAACTTGGAGGGGCAGGTTATTTTAGGAGCTCCTTCAAGTGAAATGCTCATGCACTTACAAATTTATAAAGACTGCCCTAAAGCTAAATCGGTTGTGCACGCTCACCCCCCAACAGGGGTTGCATGGACGGTGGCCCACCCAGAGTTAGAGTATTTACCAAGAGAGTGCTTAAGTGAGGTGATTTTGGCGCTAGGAGAGGTCCCTATAGTTCCCTATGCGCCCCCAGGGAGTCAAAAAATGGGTCTAGTACTAAAACCCTATTTACCAAAAAATAGAGCATTGTTGCTCGCTCGTCACGGGGCCATTACTTGGGGTGAGAGTTTACAAGAAGCCTTTATGGGCATGGAGAGGGTTGAGCATGTGAGTGAGATCCTCTTTAAAGCTAAGCTTTTAGGGGGGCTAACATCTTTGCCCCCTCAAGATGTTGAGGACTTAAAGCTTCAACGTAAAAAAATGGGGGATCGACTTTTATGATTCGACAAGGTCTAATAAATCGTCCGTTCTAGATCTATACATTTTTTCAGGTAAAATTTGAGTTGTAGGTACATCTATCCAAAAAGTAGAGCCAAATCCTGGTTTACTTTTTAGGCCTATAATGCCTCCCATAGATTCAATGATACTTTTACTTATAGGTAGGCCCAGACCAGTGCCGTTATGGTGTTGAGATACTTTGTTTAAGGTTTCAAATTCATTAAATATTTTTAATTTTTCGCTATCGTTTATTCCATGGCCTGTATCTTGAATAAAAACACGAATCCAACTAGGGCGGCTTTCTGCCCAAATAGTAACAGAGCCTTTTTCACGATTATATTTTATGGCATTACTAAGGAGGTTTCTTAATACTTGTCTTAACCGAAGCCCATCAAAGTATGAGAGGAGCTCATTACTAGGAATTTTAAAATTAACAGTTACTTGGTTTTGCTTTGCAAAACTTTTTGAGGTTTCTATTTCACCTTTTAAAAGTGTGGTGAGTGATAGATGTTCAATAAAATACTCCATTTTACGAGCCTGAATTTTAGATAAATCCAGAATATCATTTATGAGTTCTAATAGATGATGCCCTTGTTCATGCAGTATGTTAATAAACTTTGTAAGTTCTTCATCGGTATCATAGAGTTTATTTTTTAATAAATCAGCAGTGGCGAACATGGCCGCAGCTGGAGTTCTTAATTCGTGTGTTGTTAGGGCTACAAAGCGATCTTTCGCTATGTCCAGTTGCTTTAACTTTTCATTTTGATTAACGAGCTCTTCGTAGGCTGATTTGATTTCAATTTGCTTTGCAATAACATCTTTTTGCAATTTATTTTGTATGGTCGTATCTTGAAGCATTATTAAAAGGTGCTCTTCGTTTTTTAACAGGACTTTTCTGACGCCTACATTGGCGACAAACTGTGTTCCATTTTTTTTTTGAACTAAAATGCTTTGATAAAACCCCTCATGCAAGAGCAAATTAAAATTAAGGGGCGTAAAGCCCTTTTCTTTTGCTTTTTTTAAATTTATTTTAGGGAACAAATCATTGATGCTCAATTGGGATAGGTCTTCAATGGGAGAGGTATCATCTGCGTTCATGCTAATGCCAAGAAGTTGTAGGGACAGTTTATTGGCATAATTACAGTAGTAGTCCGCAGTATTGAAACTTATAAAGCCCATGATGGCATCGTTGACCATGACTTCAAACATTTTGAGGTTTTTATTGCTCATCGTCTTTACCTGCAATAAGGCGAATGAAACCTTCGCCGCGTATGAGAGCATGATTTATTTTTAACGCTAGCGCTGTAAAGCCAGAGTCAGGGTCTATAGTGAGCCTTTCAAAAATTTTTTTAGGGGCATTGAGAACTTTTTTATAACCAGAGTTTCCAAAGTCTAAGGCATGGATAAAGGTATTAGCAAGAGTAACGATGTCTACGGTTTGATTGAGCTCAGCACTGAGCCCAGATCTTAATTTTGGGTCATATTGATGATGATACTTAATGGCCGCTTGTAAGTGAGGGGGCAGTTGCCAGTTAATGGCTAACAAGTTACCAATAGTTGTATGCATTGGCGTGTTGAGCTCCTTTTCGGAGGCGAGATAGGTTATGTTTTTCTCTCTTGCATTGCTTGATATTTTATCGACGCCCTCAGGGTCAATTGTGTAGTGGGCGACCTTCCCCATGTCGTGTACAAGGCCGCTTGTAAACATATCAGACGGCAGGGGGTGGTGAGTAAAGTTCGCTATTGTCTCGGCGGCAATCCCGACTCCAATACTGTGTTTCCAAAATACTTTGACGTTAAATGAGCTGCTTCCGGATACGCTGAGTGTGTCTAAAATAGAGGTAGATAGTACAAGCTGGTTAACAGTATCAAACCCCAAATTACTAATCGCTCGATCAAGGGAACTCACTCCGCCAGGTATGGCATAATAGGCGGAGTTTGCGAGTTTAAGTACTTTAGTTGTTAAGCTTAAATCATTAGACATAAGTACTTCTACTTCTGAGGTAGAGCTCATGGGGTTATTAATGACCTGACTTAATTCATAAATAATTGAGGGCAACGTGGGGAGCTCATCTAGCTTTTCTGTAATTTGCTCCATGGATATTATTTTTGCATCACTCATAGTTTAATCTCAATTTTTAAGTATTTTGTTATTTAGTTTTCTCGGGAAAATTTCTTTTAATTTATTTGAAACATTATCAAAAGTTACGGGCTTTAAAAGATAACCGGTCACGTTGAGTTCTTTTGCCTCAAGTATGTATTCTCTTTCGGCTACAGCGGAAATGCATAAAAAGGGTAGTTTTTTAAACGGCTCAGTACTTCTAACAAGCTTTAGTAGCTGAAGACCATCCATTCTAGGCATCATAATGTCTGAGATAACTGCGACTAGGTTTTTTTGATCCTTTGATTGCATAAAATCCCAAGCCTCTTGGCCGTCTTTAAATGAGTTGACCTCAAACCCAAGCCTTATAAGTAAGTGAACTAAAATATTTCTATTAGGGGCGGAATCTTCAGCGACTACAATGCGGTCTTTTGGTGGGATACCCATAAAAAATGACTCCTCTTTTTGTATACTATATATCGGTATAAAAACATTTTTTTTAAAACGAATCATCACGCGTAACATAATATTTTATTGAGATGACTCCTTACAAAGGTCAATGGTAGCGCGTACTAGAGCGGATATAAAAGAGAGCCAGAAAAAGTATTTTTAAGCTCATTTTAAAGGGATGCTTTAAGCGTAAAGCTTTTTACTGCACTTAAGTGACTCGACTTAAATATTAAAAAGTTAGGGTCAGCCGACGAAGCGGGTGAACTGCCAATAAGAGCGCTTAACCTTTAAGGTCTTTGTTCATAAGATGTACTTTTTGTTTTTGTTTCTCGCGAAATTTTAAAAGCTGGGTTTCTAATTGAGAATCTACAAGTGCGAGTATTCTTATCGCTAAAAGTCCAGCGTTATATGAGTTGTCAACGGCCATAGTCGCAACAGGGACACCCTTAGGCATTTGTACAATAGAAAGGAGGGCATCAACACCCTCTAAAGAAGTCACATTTACCGGAACTCCGATAACAGGAAGGGTTGTTAATGAGGCCACCATGCCTGGTAGGTGAGCCGCGCCCCCAGCACCGGCTATAATTACAGAGTATCCATTAGCTTTGGCCTTAAGGGCAAAGTCCATCATTTCCTCTGGGGTCCTGTGTGCTGAAACGACGTGTAAATCATAGCTTACGCCAAACTCTTCGAGAGCCTTCGAGGCATCGGCCATAACTGTTTTATCTGAGGTGCTCCCCATAATTATTGCGACCTTATGATTCATATTTTAAAATCTCCCCGAGCCTTTTTAAGGCGGTTTAAGGCTTTGTCGGCAGAAGAGTCCGTCGTGCTTAAGTGCCCCATCTTACGTCCAGGTTTATGCTCTGACTTTCCATACCAATGAAGGTTTACATTTTTAAGGAGCGGGAGGTGTATTCTTTTAGGGGCCACTGAAATCAAATTATACATAGCAAAACCAGAGCTTAAAATTTTTGGACGAGTGAGGGGTTGATTTAAAATAGCTTTAATATGCAACTCAAACTGGTCTTCACTCAGCGCATTCATGCTATAGTGAGCCGAGTTATGCACCCGCGGAGCCAGCTCGTTGATTAAAAGCCCGGCTTTAGTTTCAAAGAGTTCAAAGGCTAAAAGCCCCTGATAATTAATGTTGTTCATAAATTTTTTAATTTTTAACTTCAAAGAGGTCAGCTTGTCAGTAGCCACTGGGCCCTTCACCCAAAGGCACTTTGCGTTTTCTTGGTGGGACTGAACAAGAGGTAAAAAAGCAAACTCACCCCTTTTGTTTCTACAGACAGAAAGGGCCAACTCTCTTTTAAAAGGGATAAAGGCTTCTGCAATAAACCCATAAGGGTTATTATTGAGGGTGTTCTTAAGTTTATTTAAGTCAATTTTGCTTTTAATAATAAAGGTTCCGTAGCCATCGTACCCAAAATGTCGTTGTTTGATAACCATTTGGGAATTAAAATTTTTAAAAGCATCAAGGGCCTGCGCGAAGTTTGAAACAGAAAGGTAAGAGGCCGAAGGGAGTTTGTTTTTTAAAAGTAATTCTTTTTGTGTTTTTCGGTCTTGGATAAGGCTCATTACCCTCACTGATGGCAGTATTGTTGTTTTTGATTTTTTTTGTGCTTCTTTTAAAATATTAGAATTTAAAAACTCACTTTCAAAAGTAGCTATGTCGACAAGTTTTAAAAACTTTAGAAGGTCTGAGCGTTTATAGAGATCCCCTTTGTGCCAATGTTGTACCACTTGGGCTGCGGGGTCATGACTTGAGGGGCTGAGTACATAGGGGATAATCCCCATTTGATGGCATTTCAAGGCGAGCATGCGAGCCAGTTGACCACCACCTAAAAAACCAATTTTAGTTATTTTTTGTACGGCCATTTTTTAACCTTGCTCGTTGTTAATTAGAGCATCAAGCTCGCCACTACTATTCAGTTGTGCAAGTTCAGTGTACCCGCCGATAAATTTACTACCGATAAATATTTGTGGCACGGTGTAATGTTTTGTTGTGCTTTTTAACTCTTGAAGCTCTTTTGGTTTATTGTCGAGAATAATAGTTTCAGCTAAAATATTTTTTTGCTTTAATAGATCCAGAGCGCTAATGCAAAAAGGGCAATGGGTCCAAATGTAAATTTTAACTTTACCCATGTGAGGGCTCCTTTTTAAACGGGGACCGTTATAACGTTAACCTCAAGTTCGTCTTCAATTTCGAGAGCTCGCTCTTTTGCTGCAGTGGCATTTCGCCCTGTCCCGAATAAAATATGTTGGTAATCAATAGATTTCTTTAGTGTTTGTAAACCTTCAGAGAGACTTCCGGGTAAAATTTTAACAGTTAAAATAAAATCCTGACTGTACGTAGGCGCAATCTGCTGTGAGACCACTCGCTGAAGCAACTCGTAGAAAAACCCTTTAGGGTCTTTGTTCTCTTCGGCATGAAAGACAATAAGTTCAAAGGGCTCTTTTGAATTTTTTAAAATATACTTTAAGCTTGAATTAATAAGCCTTCGAGCCCCATTACCACCGGCAGCTAAGACATACTTAGGTAAATCATTAGGTAACTCAGAGCTGGAGGAGTACTTACCAATGCCAAGCCTTAAATCATTACGACTCTCAAGGCGGCTCTCTAAAACACCCCACCTAAAGTAAGCCATTAATAAAATTGTGCCTGAGAGTAAGGTGATTAACATTAATAAGACTTCGTCTTTTGCATGACTTAAAATCACAAGTGTGCTGAATCCTAAAACAATACCAGAAATTAATGGAACAACCGGGATAACAAAGTTCTTAATCTTAAATACTTTTTTAGTTAAAAACTCCGAGGGGAGGTCTCGCCGCATGGGGCGGTTTCGCATAAGCACCACCCCGACACAAAAACTCACCATAACTCCTAAAAAGGCAATTTCATAAACTTTGGCTGCGATTTCGACTTCTCCGGCAACAAGTGCTGACATGGTCATCGCAATAAACATAAAAGGGATGGCGATAAACGGGTACCCCTGTAAACTAGGGAACTTATGTGCAAGCCTATAGAGCAGAGTCTGCGGTAAGTTCCCCTGTTTGGCCATTGTGGTGGCCAGTCCAATAAAGCCCACAAAAGCCGTGTTTGTGGCCGCAAATAAAGTAAGGGTGGCATCAATAACAATAAGTGTGCGTAAAGAGGTGCCTCCAAGTAGGTAAGAGAGCTCCGAGAGGAGAGTTTCAGTATGCGCCTCCACAGTAGATTGAGGGAGTAGTATTAAACATAAGAAAGAAATAGCCGGAGCCGTAATAGAGACTAAAATAACAACAGTCTTATAAAGTTTTTTTACGGTGTGTAGGGTTGGGGTTTCCAGTTCTTCAACGATTTGCGCGGCCGACTCAAACCCAGTAATACCTAAAAAGGCAGCAGCAAATCCGTACATCAACATGGCGAGAGTAAGCTCACCGTTGGGTTTAATATTATTCAACTTTGAAAAATCAAGGTCACCAAAATTAATAAGTAGGTATAAAAAACCCCATATGGCGATAATAATTAAAAAAGCAAAATGTATGGCAGCAATAACAGTTACAATTTTAGCAGGCTCTCTAATGCCTTTGGTGTTTAAAAGTCCAAATAAAATAATGGGTATAAAAGAGCCAAAAACAATAAATGTCGTCGAGGAGGCCCCTTCAAATAGCGACCCCAGGTAGTAGGCGCCGGATAAAGAGCTCACCGCCGCTGTGGCCAGATAGGACACAAAAGTAAGAGCTCCTGCCATAACAGCTGCGCGACGACCAAAGCTTCTTAAGATCATAGAGTAAGCGCCGCCGTTAAAGGGGCTCAGCGCTAAGCCCTCTTCGTAGGTCATTTTAAACAACCACATCATTAAGCATGTTGTCAGAACAAATACAGGGGCCAAGTACCCAACGATGGGGTACAGAATGCCTGTGCCATAAAAAACAGAAGTTCCAATGTCGGCACCGACAATACCTGCCGCAATGACCCAGCTCAGTTGGTGTTTGTTCGCACTCAAGTTAGTGGCTCCTTTATGATTTTTATAAGTATCAAAAAATGCCACATAAATGTCTATAATTACATAAATAAATTATTTATTAACGCAAGAATAAATATTTACAAAGGCCCCTCCTGCCTAAATAATACACAAGCTATGAACTTAAGCTGCCCTCTGTGTGCTGATGAATTTTGTGAGAGTTTTTTCGTTAAAAATGACCCCCCATTTTTAAGTCAAAAGGTGTTGAGGTATTACAATTGTAAAAACTGCCACCTTGTTTTTCAAGATACAAACTCAAGACTTACCCTTTTAGAGGAAAAGGCACGTTATGAGACCCATAATAATGACCCCGCAGACACAAGGTACTTAAATTATTTAAATCCCACCTGGAACCTGGGCTTAAGAGCTACTTTGGCCCATTATAAAAAAAATGAAATTAAAGTTTTAGATTATGGGTGCGGGGCGGGGCGACCGTTAGAGGTTTTTTGTAAAAAGGAGGGTGTATATGGGGCGCATTATGACCCCATCTACTCCCCGCAAGCCTCTATCTTTAAAGCCAAGTATTCACTTATATTTTGTATTGAGACCTGTGAGCATTTTTATGAGCCTTTAATAGAGTTTAAAAAACTAGCTGAGTTAATGTTGGATGGCGGGATGCTTGTGATAAGAACAGGCGTGCTCTCAGGTTTAGAGATGTTCCCTGATTGGTGGTACCATAGAGACCCAACACATGTTTGTTTTTTTCAAAAAGAAACCTTTGAGTACTTAGCCGATCATTTAAATTTAACATTAGAATTCCCAGAAAAAAACACCGTTATATTTAGAAAAACAAAGGTTTAGTTCAGATGACCTTATGTTTTACTCAATACAAACGATCATAGGTATCGTTATTTTTTAAAGTGATTGTTGAGGTCTTTTAGGTCTTTAATGGTTTTAATAGTTTCAAAGTCGGCATGGGCCAGTTTATAGTTTCGGGATAAAAATTTAACCCACTGCTTTGTTCGTCGAAGGGCATAGGACGGGTTGACGAGTTCTTCGCTGAGATCAATAAATTTTGGTATAATATTAGTCCTAAATTCGCCCCACGAGGCGGCGGGGCTTAATGTTAAGTTGGCTTTGATAGCTTGAGCTAAAAAGGGGTTCGCGTAGGCCCCCCGGCCCAGGGCTACATCTGTGCAGAGGCTTTCTTTGACACATTTGTGGTAGTCGCTAGTATCCCAAATATCTCCGTTTGCAACTATGGGCAGAGGTGAAATGATGGATTTTATTTTAGCAATATAATGCCAATGAGCGGGGGGGGCGTACCCCTCAGCCTTTGTGCGGGCGTGGACAGTGACAGATGTGGGTGCGGCCTCTTTTAAACAATGAGCAATTTCATGAACTAATGATTTGTCGTCAAACCCTAGACGTATTTTGGCCGTCACGGGGACGGCATTGCTTGTAGCCTTTTTTACTTGAGTGATAATATCAAAAAGTCTTGATGGTTGTTTTAAAATTGCGGCCCCGCCATCGTGTCGATTGACAGTTTTTGCCGGGCAGCCAAAGTTCAGATCAATGCCCGGTGCGCCCAATTGAACGGCAAGACTTGCATTTTCACTTAAGGGGCCCGGTTGGCCACCCAGGAGCTGCACGTATACAGGGGTGCCATATTTAGTAAGCCCATTGTTTTTGAGTTCAGGGCAGTATTTGTAAAAAACCTTGGGAGGATTGAGTTTGTCGGTGACCCTAATAAATTCGGTGCACATTTGATCAAAGCCGCCAATTTTTGAAAAAAGCTCTCTGATAACTGGGTCAACAACGCCTTCCATAGGGGCTAAGAGGATTTTCATTTTTTTACTAAATCTTTTTCAGCGAGTTTACATATGTATGTATATTGAGCCAAGGTGACTGGCTGTATAGAGAGTCGCACGCCCGGTTTAATTAATACCATATCACTGAGCTTTTTGTCAGCCTTTAGGGTTTCAAGGGGCAGTAAATGTTTGAATTTTTTTTTATACTTAACCTCAACACAGTTCCACCTAGGATTTTCAGTTGTGGATTTAGGGTCATAATATTTTGAAGTTTTAATAAACTGTGTTGGATCTGGTTGAGCGAGCTGACTCACTATAGCCAGCCCGGCTACCCCTGGAGGTTTCGCATTAGAGTGATAAAACAGCACATGGTCGCCTACTTTCATGTTTTTCATCATAAAATTGCGAGCTTGGTAGTTTCTAATGCCATCCCAGAGGGTTGTATTGAGCTTTTTTAAGTCATCAATAGAAAAGGCCTCGGGCTCAGACTTCATTAGCCAATATTTTTTGCTCATGTAAAATAACTCCTTTAAGGGCCGTATAGAAGATACATAAATAAATAATTACTGCTTCGCAATAAAGAACGTCATTTTTATAGTTTTTTTAAAGGCTTTAAGGGAGATCATAGGTATTTACTAAGATGCAGCTCGTAAACAGAGTAATGAACTTAATAATTCTCTTAATGTGGGGTATTTATAAAAATCAACTCTAATCGAGGTCAATAGTATGCAGTATCGAATAGAAAAAGATTCAATGGGTGAAGTTCAAGTGCCTGCGGGTAAGTATTGGGGGGCTCAAACGCAAAGATCCCTTGAGAACTTTAAAATAGGTGGAGATCGGTTTCCGAGAGAAATGATTCGAGCCCTTGGTGTGCTTAAAAAATGCGCAGCGATGACAAATAAGCAACTTGGCCTTTTGGACTCTAAAAAATCTGAATTTATAGTTAAAGCGGCGGATGAGGTGATACAGGGTCAGTTAGATGAGCATTTCCCCTTAGTTGTTTGGCAGACGGGCAGCGGGACTCAAACCAATATGAACTCTAATGAGGTGATTGCAAATAGAGCTATTGATATGCAAGGGGGGGTGATTGGAGATAAAAGCATTCACCCCAATGATGATGTCAATAAGGCGCAGTCCTCAAATGATACCTTTCCAACGGCTATGCATATCGCAGTGGGGGAGCAGGTCACTCATAAATTGATCCCGAGTCTTAAAAAAATAGAGGCAGCCCTTAAGGATAAGCAAAATGAATTTAAAAGCATTGTAAAAATTGGCCGAACTCACGCTATGGATGCGACCCCTCTAACTGTGGGTCAGGAGTTTTCAGGGTATGTCACGCAGGTCACCCATGGCCTTCGCCGCGTTGAAAAATCCTTAGAGTACGTGTACCCACTAGCTTTAGGGGGCACTGCCGTAGGCACGGGGCTAAATACTCATACTGAGTTTGCAACACTTTCGACTCAAATGATAGCGGCCGAAACAGGACTACCTTTTATGAGTGCTGAAAACAAATTTGAAGCCCTTGCGGCCCATGATGCCTTGGTTGAGGTCAGTGGAACCTTAAAAGTATTGGCCTGTAGTTTAATGAAGATTGCTAATGATATTCGTTTTTTAGGCAGTGGCCCAAGATGTGGCCTTGGAGAATTAATTTTACCCGCAAATGAGCCCGGGAGCTCAATAATGCCAGGTAAGGTCAACCCCACGCAATGTGAGGCCATAACAATGGTGTGTGCTCAAGTGATAGGCAATGATATGGCTGTTGCCGTAGGCGGGAGCAGTGGTCACTTTGAGTTAAATGTTTTTAAACCCATGATTGTTTTTAATGTATTAAACTCTATTCGCTTGATTTCGGATGCCTGTAACTCTTTTACAGATCACTGTATTGTTGGGATTCAGGCAAATAAAAGTAATATTAAAAAGCATTTAGAAAACTCTTTAATGCTTGTGACCGCACTTAATCCACATATTGGCTATGATAAAGCGGCAAAAATTGCCAAAAATGCCTACGAAAACGGGACCACGTTAAAAGAAGAGGCTGTAAATTTAGGGTTTTTAACGGCCGATGAATTTGATGATTTTGTTAAGCCAGAGAACATGACGAGCCCTAACATTAAGTCTAAAAAATGAAAAGTGTTTGTGTATTTTGCAGCTCAAGTGATCAGTTGAGCCCGTTTTTTTTTGAAGAAGTAGGAAAGCTGGGCCGAGTTCTTGCTGAGAATAAATATAAAATTATTTATGGTGGTGCCAACTGCGGGTTAATGGGCCGGTTAGCTGATGAGGCCTTAAAAACAGGGGGTCTTGTTCAAGGCATTATGCCTAATATATTTGAAAAATCGGTAACCCATAACGGATTATCAGAGCTAAAGACGGTCGCTGATATGAGTGAGCGAAAACAGCATATGTTAGATCAATCAGATGCCTTTATAGTTTTCCCCGGGGGGATTGGCACCCTCGACGAGGCCATTGAAATGATTTGTTACAAGCAAATTAATACCCACAGTAAGCCTATTTTATTTGTAAATTATTTAAACTTTTGGGACCCATTTTTTGAAATGTTAGACCTGTTTAAAGATCAACATATGATTTCCGGTCCATTGTCTGATTATTATCATGTTGTAGACACTTCAGAGGAAGTTGTGGGATACTTAAGCCAGAACCTTTAAAGGATATTAATGGCTAACCTAGAGAGTCTTACCCCTAAATTAAGCTGGCTTAAAAGTGAGGACGTTCGCCCCTTTCTTTTAATTAGAAAAGACAGTCGATTAAAAAAACCAGGGCAGTATTTTGACTTAAACGAGTTCTCCAAAGAGCCGTTGTTTATGGATCCTTTAAGGATGGGGGATGTTTACTTTTCTAATGCTTTGTTAAATATGGAGTCACGAGCCTTTCAAAATTCAGATATGCCAATGCCTCGTTGGGTTTTTTTTGATTGCGCCGTGATGCCGGGGTTTATTTCGGGGTTTGCTATTCGAACAAAAATGTTACCGCAGTCTATTGTTCAACTTATAGGGTATGAAAATTTAATTGGTGATTGGACCCCTGTCTCGATGTTTATAGTGATCCCAACGATGGTTCAAGGGGAGTGGGTGGCCCATAATTTAAGCTCTATAAACTCATTAATACCTGAAGATGACCGCCTGTATGGGCTAGGTTTTTTGTCAAAGGCTTTTGGATTAGCCTATGCAAATATTCAGGTGTGTTGTGGGATGACGCAGTGGGGGAGCCCGGCTCTTCGGCTGCACTCGCATTACGGGGAAATCGAAGTTGTGACGGCTTATACCCCGGGTCACACATACGCAAGTACGTTAACGTATCGATTGCAGGTGAACACTAAGCAGTGGTCCCGGTTTTTTACGAAAAGCAGTAGTGAAGAGTTTGCAAATAGGTTTGACCCCGCCGGGTTTTCAATAGATCCTACAAGTGAAAGGTCTCAAATTGCTTTTCAAGAAAAACTTGAAAAAAAATTCGGACCATTTTATTTAAGAGCCTCTGAAATTAGAAGCCAGCCCTTGAATAAACCGCTGACCGTTTATAAGAAAAAACAAGAAGGAAACATAACATGAGTGCTGAACAAACTGACGAAAATATTGATCAACTGCCAGCTGTAGCAAAAAATATATATTTACCGTGTAAGAAGTGTGATGAGAACCGATATCACCGAGTGCTTGCGCATAAGTCAAAAAATTCAGCAAAGCTTGAGTGCGAAATTTGTTCGGGTAAAAAAACTTTCACCTTAAAAAAAGCGCGTAAAAAGGCGACAGGAGCCAAAAAGAAAACCGCAACAAAAAGAGTTAAAAAAAATTCGTTTGCCGCACTATTAACTGATATAGGTACCGAAGGCACTGTGCCCTATAGTATGAAATCTAAATTTGATGAAAAAGCAGCTATTGACCACAGTAAATTTGGCCTCGGCTTTGTTACAGAGTCTACGGCTTTAAAGGTTCAGGTTGTTTTTGAAGACGCCACTCGTGAACTTGTTCACAATAGAGGCAACTAAAGGCACTTATTTTTGGATATTAATTTATATGTTTTATTACTTGGCTTAGCCATTGGTTTAATCTCTGGTTTTTTAGGCTTAGGTGGAGGGATTTTAATAGTCCCACTTTTGCCGATGGTGTCAGGGATGGGGCACCATGAAATTATTGGAACCTCTTTATTTACAATACTTATTGTTGTTTCAAATAATACCTTTCATTTTTTCAAGGCGAGATTAGTCAATTGGAATATTGCTTTGGTGATGGGCCCTATTACGGGAGTGTTCTCTTTTTTATTGGCTCGTTTAGGGCTCACTTTAAACCCTACAGATTTAAAAATCATTTTAGTTGTGCTCTACTTTGCTTTAGCTTTATGGACGCTTTTAAGAACGCAGCCTAAAAAAAATGAGCCTCGGAGCCCATTAACCACCTCAAGATTTACTTTTTTAATATTAGCAGCAGGCTTGGCAGGAGCTCTGAGTGGGTTGACGGGCATTGGGTCGGGGATGATTTTAGGGGCGGTGCTATTAAACCTCAAAGTTATAGACAATGCGAAGCTCGCACCCACTTCAAATGCAATTATGGTTTTTACTTGCTTGTCCGGTGTGATCGCTTATGCGCAAGGAGGCTTTAGTTACGATGAGCTTTTATTAGGGAAGATTCATTTAAAAGAAGCCTCTATGTTGAGTGTTGGCGCTTTTGTTTCGTCGTATTTTGCTCGAAAATGGCAGCATAAATTGTCAGCACATCGGCGAAAATGGATGCTTGGTGGCTTACTTGTGGTGTTGGGGTTTAAAGTACTCAGCTCATTACTGTAAGTAATATGACGCTCAACCCAATTTTTAGTGCAAGTTCTCGTAAGTACGGTTGTTTTCTTGCTATAGTTATTAATGTTCATTATATTTTACCTGTTTTAAATTTATAGTTTAATTAAAATATTCATCTGGGGGGGTGTGGTTGTGAGGTTTATTAGTCTAGCGCTATTTTTTGTTTTATTTTCGCAAACTAGTTTTGCGATTGTTTTTAAAAATTTGAGAAATGATCAGTATGTCCCCCCTCACTGTAAACTAACTAAGCCTGAGTTTTTTAATGTAAACATGCTTGAGGTATTTACGATATCTATAAGGGGGGCCGTTGAACGTGGTTTTACCTTTGAATACCCAATGAGTCGCGAGAATGCGGCTTTTTTGTTTCGCTCGTTTAAAAATGGAGACATTTACACAAAAAAGTTTATGGATAAAGTAAATCGCAATTTTGAACTCAAAAGAGATTTTAAAATCATACAGGACCAACACAATTATCGAGGGTTTCACTTTCAATCAGAGGGTGAGGTTCTTGAGATTTTAGCGCTTACAACAATCCAGAGTAACTTAGATGCTTTAAACTCCAACCTTTTTGTGACAGGGTCTGTAGAGTACTACGGAGATCGCTCTCACGCCCCTAAAGGGGAGTTAGATGTGTTAATTGCTGATAAAACAAATTGTTTAGCCATCGGGTATGGTGAGGTGAAACTGGGGTTACGTTCTCGCTCAAAGGCTTCAAGGCAGGTGAGAAGGTTTTCAGAAAACCTGATTTATAGTGGTTTTACTCGTGGGGTCTCTAGCCCGAGCTTTAATTATATGCAGTAAAAAAAATGAGGCCCTTAACATGAGCGATGTAGTTGAAAATGCGATCATTAATTGTTTAAAACTTGAGTTTGCCCCATTACACATGGAGGTTTTAAATGAAAGCTTTAAACATCATGTGCCTAAGGGGTCTGAAACACATTTTTTAGTTATTTTGGTGTCTACGGCTTTTGAGGGCCAAACCTTGATTCAAAAACAAAGGGCTGTTAATTGCTGTTTAGAGACTTTTTTAGGTCCTAAGGGGCCTGTCCATGCCCTGTCACAAAAACTATATACCCCACAGCAGTGGCAGGCCTTAGAGAATAAAGATTTTAGCACCCCTAATTGCCAAGGCTGGTAAATTATTATTTATCTTATGATAAGTCGGCAAGCTGTTGCTTGAGTTTACTAAACGTGGACTCGTTAGCGGTGCATTTGTCTTGAACTTTTTTATCAAACTCTTGCTGCAGGGTTTCTGCCTCGGCCTCCATTTGTTCAAAAAGTTGGCCTAGGTCTGAACAAATATTTTTAATATTTTGAATAGAACTTTTTTTCTCTCGACTCATGCAAAATATTCTAAATGGAGCTGGGACTTAAAAGCAAGTGTTTAAATAATTAATTTTTTGCCTTTTTTTTAGTAGTAAGTTATGAGTGTCACTCCCTAGGAGAAAGTAATGAGCGAAGAGATTATATATACTATGAAGGGCGTGGGTAAAGTTTACCCCCCTAATAACTATGTTTTAAAAAATATTTATTTATCATATTTTTATGGGGCTAAAATTGGTGTTTTAGGTCTCAACGGGTCCGGCAAGTCAACATTGCTTAAAATAATGGCGGGAGAGGATCAAGAGTTTTTAGGAGAGGCCTTCCCAGCCAGAGACTTTAAAGTGGGTTATTTAAAGCAAGAACCTGAATTAGATAACTCTAAAACAGTAAAAGAAAATGTTTTAGAGGGCTTGGGTGAAGTGACCGAATGGTTAAAAGAGTTTAATGCCTTAAGTGAGCGATTATGTGACGAAGATATTACCCCTGAAAAAATGGAAGAGCTCATAAATATACAAGGGGACATACAAACAAAAATTGAATCGGTTGATGGTTGGGAGGTTGACCAAAAAGTAGAAAGAGCTATGGATGCTCTGAGGTGCCCGCCCGGCGAGAGTTCTGTTGTTAACCTCTCTGGGGGTGAAAAACGAAGAGTGGCTTTATGTAAGCTGCTATTATCTAACCCTGATATTTTGTTGCTCGATGAGCCGACAAACCACCTTGATGCGGAAAGTGTAGGTTGGTTAGAGCGCTTTTTAGAGAAGTTCCCCGGCACAGTCATTGCGGTCACTCATGATCGATATTTTTTAGACAATGTTGCCGGCTGGATTTTAGAGCTTGATCGAGGCGAGGGGATCCCTTTTAAGGGCAACTACTCAAGCTGGTTAGAGCAAAAAAATAAAAGGCTGCTGAGTGAGCAAAAGGGCCAAGAGAGGCGATCTAAATCTTTGCAAAGTGAGTTGGACTGGATACGTCAAGGGGCCAAAGGGCGTCAGACAAAGGCTAAAGCTAGGATTAGCGCCTATGAGAGCTTACTCAAGGAGCCGTCTCCTGAGAAATTAAAAGAGATGCAGATTTATATACCTCCAGGCCCAAGGCTTGGTGGGTCTGTTATTGAGGCTAAAAATGTTTCTAAATCATATGGTGACAAGCTTTTGTTTGAAAATTTAAATTTCACGATGCCTCCGGGCAGTATAGTTGGTGTTATTGGCCCCAATGGGGCTGGTAAAACAACGCTATTTCGTTTAATCACGGAGCAAGAGAGCCCAGATGGAGGATCGTTTAACATTGGTCAAACGGTTAAGTTGGCTTACATTGATCAGAGCCGCGAACTGGCTGCTGATAAGTCTGTATGGGAAGAGATCTCAGGCAATAATGATGTCATTGAGCTTGGTGGTAAAGAGGTGAACTCTAGAAACTATGTTTCAAGGTTTAACTTTACAGGTGGAGAGCAGCAAAAAAAGGTGGGCACTCTTTCAGGCGGAGAGAGGGGGCGTGTTCATTTAGCAAAAATGCTTAAGGAGCAGGCTAATTTATTGCTTCTTGATGAGCCGACTAATGATTTAGACGTAAACACTATGAGGGCTTTAGAAGAAGCGCTCTTAGATTTTGGTGGCAGTGCTGTGATCATAAGTCATGACAGATGGTTTTTAGACCGTGTGTGCACACATATATTAGCCTTTGAGGGCGATAGCCAGGTGGAGTGGCACGTGGGTAACTACACCGAGTATAAAGAGGCTAAAAGGGCCAGACTAGGTGATCAGGCCTCTGAACCTAAGCCTATTAAATATAGGTCTCTACAGTAGTGATTAGAGCTTAAGTCAGTGTCGAGGGCTTTAGTCGGGAAGGTCCTATTAAGGACTATAAACACTCTCTGTCACTTAAGGCTATAGGGGTTACTAGTAAGACTTCTCTTTGCAGTTGCCGATAGGTAATTATGCCTAAGACAGAGAGAACATTTAGCGAGATATTACAAAAAAAAATAGATCAAAACCATGTTGATGCCTCGTCATTATCAGAGGTCTATTTTGATGAAATGCCATTTATGACCCAAGTTTTTTATGGTCTCTCTCGAGTCAAACTCAGTCAAACATCACAAATTAATGAATATATGAAGCAGAGCGCAAAGAATTATAAAAGGCAAAATTTAAGAGATTTTACAGTGGCTCCCCCCCCCGCAACAGCACCCCCATGTGGATGTTAAAAAAGAGCCCGAAGAGCCAAAAATTCACTTCTCTAAACTCTCAATAAAAGCACAACAATGTTGCGTGCTACTAAGAAGTTTTGGGGCCGAGTTCGTCGACCAAGAACTGACTAAAACCCTTATAAAACAAGAGTTTCGGAGGATGGCTAAAAAACTACATCCAGATTTAAATGGTGAAAATAGTGAGTTAAAAAAACAAGAGTTTGCCTTACAGTTTCATAAAATGAATGAAGCTTACAACGTTTTAAAATTAGAGGTGGACGAGGCACTCTTGCCCCCCCCTATGTGATTCACACAATAAGGCCAGTTAATCGGCGAACAAATAAAAAAATAAAAAAAAATGTATTTTTTATTTGGATAAAAAAAAACCTTTAGCTATGATTGCCTCACTAGCACAAACTTCCTAGGATGGAAGACAACTCAACAACCATAATTATGGGGGATTAAAACATGGCTAAGAAAAAAGCTAAGAAAAAAGCAACGAAGAAAAAGGCAGTTAAGAAAAAAGCCACTAAGAAAAAAGTAGCTAAGAAAGCCACTAAGAAAAAAGCGGCTAAGAAAAAAGCCACTAAAAAGAAGGCTACTAAGAAAAAAGCCGCCAAAAAAGCGACTAAAAAGAAGGCCACTAAGAAAAAAGTAGCTAAAAAAGCGACTAAAAAGAAAGCCACTAAGAAAAAAGTAGCTAAAAAAGCGACTAAAAAGAAAGCCGCTAAGAAGAAGACGAAAAGAAAGCCAAATGCCGCTTTCATGCGTCCTTTAACTCCTAGTTCTGCACTTGCAGCTGTTGTAGGGACATCACCACTTCCAAGAACCCAAGTGGTAAAAAAATTATGGCAGTACATTAAAAGACATGATCTTCAAGATCCTAAAAACAGAAGAAACATCCTTGCTGATACTAAGCTAAAGCCAGTATTTGGTAAAAACTGTGTTTCTATGTTTGAAATGACAAAACTTATTAGCAAACATTTAAAATAAGTTTTTTAGAAGTTATATTTAAAAGCCTACCCTTTATGGGGTGGGCTTTTTTTGTTTTATAGGCCTTTTTTGAGGAACCTTAAGGCTATATAAGTGGTATTTTTTTAAGAATGTACGTTTGAGCGGCATTAGTGATCAGCCCCAATCCCTATTAAAAGTGAGCACAGTGAGGGTTTTGCTTGACCTTAGCCCCTCAAAAAAGTTTTGATGTTTAGCATTGGAGACTATTTTTATGAAGCCTATGACAATGGATGAAGTAAAACTGATGGAGAAGGCCGGACGCTTGGCTGGGGAGACCTTAAAACACGTTGGCCAGTTTGTGAAAAGCGGAGTCTCTACAAATGAACTGGACAAAATAGTACATGATTACACTTTAACCAATGGGGCCGTACCGGCCACATTGGGTTATAATGGGTTTCCTAAGAGTGTGTGCACATCAGTGAATGAGTGTATTTGTCATGGGGTGCCGAGTGAGTATATTTTAAAAGATGGGGACATGTTGAATATTGATGTCACAAGCATTCTCAATGGGTTTCACGGTGATACATCGGGGATGTTTACTGTAGGCACGACTAAAAAAGAAACCTTAGATTTAATTAGCTGCGCTCAGCAGGCCATGGAAAAGGGGATAGAGGCCATTATGCCTAAAGGGACCACCGGTGATATTGGTTTTGCTATAAATAAGATTGTGACTAAAAAAGGGTACTACGTGGTCAAAGAAATTGGTGGCCATGGCATTGGAAGAACCTTTCATGGAGACCCTTTTGTGCCCTCGTTTGGTAAAAAGGGAAAGGGCGAGCTTATAAAGCCCTGGACGTGCTTAACCGTTGAGCCCATGGTCAATGAGAGCCCGGCCCCTATAAAGGAGTTTGCCATACCTAATTCTAACGTAAAGTACTATGAAACAGGTGATAACGCCCTGTCGGCACAGTTTGAGCATACAATATTAATAACAGACGAGTCTTTTGAGGTTTTAACCCTTGTGGATTAGAGAACTTTGCCTATGGGCGTAAAGTGACTTTTTTAAGGAGTCGTTGTTTTATAAAGCGCAAGGCATAAAAAGTGAATAAAAGAGCTTCATTATAGCCTTGGTTCCATGTAATATATTTTAAATAAATTCTACTCTAAGGAGAATACGGTGAGCACTATGGCTATAAATGATATCCCCACACATGGGCCTTTTAAAGCAGGCACAAAAGAAGTTGATTACACAGTTTGTAAAGAAGCCATGGATAACCCCGAGAGGTTTAAAGAACTCGCGACTTGGGGTCGTAAAGAGATGAACATTGCCGAAGTTGAAATGCCAGGCCTTATGGCTTTAAGAAAAGAATTCGGAGACACCCAGCCTTTAAAGGGTGCACGAATTGCGGGTTGCTTACATATGACCATTCAAACAGCGGTACTTATTGAGACCCTTCAAGCTCTTGGGGCTTTTGTAAGATGGTCTTCTTGTAATATATTTTCAACTCAAGACCATGCGGCTTGTGCTGTAGCGGCTGCTGGTACTCCAGTGTTTGCCTGGAAAGGGCTCACCGAAGAAGAGTTCGTATGGTGTATAGAGCAAACTATTACGGGCTGGGGGGATGAAGGTTATGACCTGATCCTTGATGATGGAGGCGACCTCACAAACATGATGCATGAGGACCGTTTTGCCGGCGAAATGAGACAAATAGTAGGTATTTCAGAAGAAACAACAACTGGAGTGCATAACCTTATTAAACTAGCAGAGGCCGGAAAATTAAAAAAACCAGCCATTAATATTAATGACTCGGTGACAAAGTCAAAATTTGATAACCTCTATGGGTGTCGGGAGTCTCTTGCCGATGGTATTAAGCGGGCCACTGATGTTATGTTGGCCGGTAAAGTTGCCGTTGTTGCTGGCTACGGTGACGTGGGTAAAGGAAGCGCTCAGTCTTTAGGTAATTACGGAGCCCGAGTCTTGATTACTGAAATAGACCCTATATGCGCCCTTCAGGCTGCTATGGAGGGTTATGAAGTTGTAACTATGGATGAGGCTTGCTCTCGTGCCGATATTTTTGTGACGGCCACCGGGTGCTGTGAGGTAATTATGCCCACTCATTTTAAAAAAATGAAATCAGGCGCTATTGTTTGCAACATTGGTCACTTTGATAATGAAATTGATATGGATTGGTTGAACAAAAATTCTGAAATGGATGAAGTAAAGCCACAGGTTGATGTTCATAAGTTTTCAGATGGTCGTGAAATCATTGTGTTAGCAAAAGGCCGTTTAGTGAACCTAGGTTGTGCTACAGGCCACCCTTCGTTTGTGATGAGTAATTCGTTTAGTAACCAAGTGCTCGCTCAAATGGAACTATGGATGAATAAAGGTCAAAGTAAGTACGAAAAACTAGATGTCTACCGTTTACCAAAAGAACTAGATGAAAAGGTGGCGGCTTTGCACTTAGAAAAAATAGGCGTGAAGCTCTCTGTTTTATCAGACAAACAGTCGGCTTATTTGGGACTAAATCAAACAGGCCCATTTAAACCTGAACACTATAGGTACTAGGTACTATTAAGAGAAGAAAGTCTTTTTAAGCCTTCTTCTCTTTCTACATTACCTTTAGCCGTTACGAAAAAAAGCCTCGTTCGCCCTTTGCGCGAAAGAGGCTTTTTTTTTAAACGAGCAAGCAGGGATCAGTTTAAAATCTAATTATATTTTTATATTATTGTTTTACTCGTAGCCCTGCTGCACTGAGAGTGGCATCTAGAGATTAAAAAATGATTTAACTGGGCTCAGTCAGTGAGTTCGCATGAAGGTTTTCTGAGTTCAGCGCTTTAACAAACTTTATAAACCCTTTGGTTTGTTTTTCTAATAGTGCATAAAGGGCTTCATCTTTTATTTCATTATTTTTAACAATATCCCAAACGTTTGTTATAAAAACCCGTTCAGGGTACATAAAAGCGTTTCTGTAGCCAAATACACCCTGAAGGTGTTCAACAGGCCTTAACCCACCAAATCGCCCCCCTAAGCCTATAAAGCATACAGGGCGGTACTCAAAACTTTTAGGGTAGCTCCAATGGTCTATGAAAGTCTTTAATGCTCCGGGGAAGGAGCCATTGTACTCAGGTACAACAACTATAAGCCCATCTGAGAGGTCAATTTTTTCTATGGCTTGGGCAATATCTTGGGGCTTTTTTTTATCACCATAATATTCATTGTCTAAGTTTTGTAAATTAAGAGTCTCTAAGTTTATAATCTCAGGGGTTTCAGTGTCATGCTTAGAGTAAAGTGCTTGGATAGCCCTTGAGACTTCAGCGCTCTTTGAGGCGGGCCTGTTTGTGCCACAAATTATATGTTTCATACTTGAGGGACTCCTTTTTAAATGAACTTATCTGTGAAACAAGACTCTGTATACAAAAAAAAGAGGGCCAATGAGCCCTCTTTTTTTTAAAAATAAAATATATAATAAATTAATAGTTAGTGCTGGTCCTGCCATGGAGTCGTTGAACGGGGCGATTGTTGGTTTTATAAAAAGACTTTAGCTTTTTTATTTGCTGGGCTGAGGCGGTGATAGGGGTATTTAAAATGCTCCATAGTACGCCCTCTGTGCAAGGAGGTGTTGTTAATGAGCCCTTGTATGAGTAATGGGTCATAATAGGGGGCAACAGTTGGCCAGGGTTTAATTTCAATTTTGTGGAGTTAATCTTGTTTTTTTGAGAGGGGATACTTTTTAAAATAGTATCTAAATGGGGATTTGAGTTTCCTTGAGAGATCATCACGGCAATCACAGCAATGGCCCCTGAGGAGTTTTTATGAACAAAGTGAATCTCAGCAGGGTAGTGCTTGCCGCTGATTGTGTGCTCACTGGGTGAGTGAAAGTGGAGCTGTTGTAAGGAGTATATGGAGCTAGAGATGCTAGCTAACTGCTGAGAGGCAAAGTGAACTTTAACTGAATGCCCCGTGTCTGAGGTGGTTAAGGGCTCATCCATGTATTTAAATTGAAGTGTTCGTTTTTCATTAGGTTTTCTCCATATTAAATTAATTGGAGATTGAGACTTGCCATTTTTACAGGCCGCGTATTCGGGGCTTAGGTTACCCCAGAGTTCAGGGCCAAAGAGACCTTCGTAGCTCCAATGGGTGGTTAGTTTATTTGGGCTTTTGGGACTCAACATTTTCTTAGGGGCTTTTTGTTGTGCTTTTGTCCCTGGCAGAGTGGCTGACTTCTTTTTGTTTTTAGAGGAACAAGAGACAATAAGAGTTAATAACGATATGACAATTAGTAGATGTTTCATTGATGACCTTCTTTTATTAGAATTTTTTAGTTCAGTGTTTATTTTAATGAAGTTTTCAAAAAGCACAAAAAGAAGTTCACATTTTAACGTGACGCGTAATATTGAGTAAAACATATATCATGTCTTATGGAGAGGTTTTAGTATGGAGTCCTTTTATAAAAGGAGACTTTAGTTTGCTATTAAAGCCAATATACCTACTTTGGGGACTTTTTTTAGGCGCTATTTTTATTATATACACAATGATCATTTCATTTGTGCTTGTAGTGATGGCGCTATTTATGAACGACAAAACATTTTTTCATAAATTCATCAGTGTTGTGTGGGGCCGTTCTTTATTGTTTATGTGCTCTGTTCGTCATGAAGCAAGAGGTTTAGAGCATTTAAAAGGCAATCAGGGGGGCTTACTATTATTTAATCATGCTAGTAATTTTGATATTGTCGCCTTAGTCGCCAGCTTTCCGCAGTTAAATTTTGGAGCCAAGGCTGAATTGTTTAGGGTGCCCTTTTTGAGTCGAGGGATGAAGCTTCTGGGGGCACTCCCCATTTATAGAAAAAAAAGATTTAAGGTTCTACAAATATATAAAGAGGCCGAGTCTCGTATGAAAGACGGTGAGTACTTTGCTTTAGCTCCTGAAGGCATGAGGGTTGATAACGACTCAATACAGCCCTTTCGATCAGGCCCCTTTTTATTTGCTGTGGGGGCTGGAGGAGACATCTATCCCACAGTTATAGCAGGTGCTCGTCAAGTAATGAAAAAAAACAGCCCATTTGTTAACCCAGGTCGCTTGGGCGGACGAATCATTGTAGAGATACTGCCTCCTCATTCAACAAAGGGGCTTTCTCAAGAGGATATCAAAACTCTAAAAAAACAAATATTTGAAAAAATGAACGATAAACATATTCTTTTAAGAAAAGAAATGGGCATTAATTAGAAGTGGTATTTTCATCACTGTCATCCCAAAAATGATAGGTGAGCCCAACGCCGATATAAAGTGATTTACCAGGCCCTATGTTAAGTTTAATATCTGAGCGTATAAATAAAGGGCCAGAGATTTGACTGGTAAAGCCAAACCCTCCATGGATCCCTGATTTAGCTGTATAGTCAAAAGTAAAAACTTGAGTGGGGGCTCTTTTGTATCTGTGATAATCCATCCCTAGGGTCATAAACCCATTCACGACATCATAAGCCTCAAAATCTATACGCATCCCTATAGAGGCATTCATATAATCTACATCACCACCTCGCCCACTAATGTACATAAATTCAAAGTGAGTGAGTTTAGTCGGAAAGCTCGCATGGATGCCCGTAAATGTGAGCATTTCCTTAACCCCGCTAGAAACCCCTTTAGGTAAAAATTTACCCATAGTAAGCCCAACTTCCCACGCCTTTTGCGGGTAAAACAAAACATCCTCAACACAGTGCGCCCTTGGTGCAGCGAGGAGTATAAATAAAAGTGTGAAAATCCGAATCATAGCTTTCCAAACGTATCTTGAGTTTTACTCTTAATATCAATGCTTTTGTTATCAAGCTCATCTAAAATAACTAAACAGGTGTCATGGACAAGCAAAAGTGCTGGATTTGAGTTAAATCTAGATAGAGACTTTAAAAAGGTGAGTGTTGTTTTTGCCCAAAATTCAACACTTTTAAAGGCTTCGGTATTATTGTTGTTAATAGTGCTTTTCCATTGAGCCGTTAAGTTTTTAACAGTTTCCATGAATTCACTTTGGGCCTTAAAAGCCAGTCTCAAAATTTTTGAAAATATTAATAGTGGTAAAAGTATTCCAAAAGTAAAACTAAATATAAGGCTGAATATAAGTAACCCCTTGAGACTATTTAATGACTCTTGATTTTTACTAATTTTATTTGAATTATTAACAATCCATTTTGACAGATCCTTTTTTAGTAAAGTTAAATTAGCACTTGATTGGAAATTTATAAGGCCTTCTCTCAGAATTTGCTCAGACCAATTAAAGCTCTGGGGTTTTAACTTTGACCTTTCAAGTTTTACGAGCTTATTCCAAAGGCCCATTTTTTTGATAGACTCTTTGTTTTCAACTTTAGTAATGTCACTAATAAGGCTGTAAATCGTCCCCGTAACCTTTTGTAGTTCATTTGTACTACTTAAGGTGTCGTTGTTAGCTTTGTGGTAAAACACTATAAATCCAACTCCTGAGATCATAAAAAAAATATTAAAAAAGAGCACGAAAATAAAACACCATTTTAACAATTTTAATTTTGTAAATACGTTCATAATAACAGCCTCAGTTAAATAATTTTATATGATTTAAGTTCTCTAAATAATGTTCCAAAAATAACTTTAAATATTACAATAGTGGGTATGGCTAAAAGCATACCCGCTACGCCTAAAATGAGAGACCCGCCCATTACACCAAGGACAATAACAAGTGGATGTAAGTTGACAACACTACCGAGCACAAAGGGTTGGTATATAGAGTTATCTAAGAACTGAACAAAAAGAACAATGACAAGAACTGCAAAAACTAAATTTTGATCTGTTATAAAAGGGAGTACAGAGTCGATGTTTTCAATAATAAGAGCATAACTCATTCCGAAAACTAAACCGATAACTGGACCTAAAAAAGGAATGGCATTTGAAACTCCGGCAAATAAACCAATTAATATGGCCACTTTAAAGTTTAAGCCAATAATAAAAAGTCCCAATGTCAAACTTAGGCCCACAAGGGCACATTGTAATAGAGTTCCACGTAAATAATTGCCAAGGGCGATGTCAACCTCATCAATAACGGTTAAAGAAAGTTCAAAATATTTATTGGGTATTTTTTGTATTAGGTATTTAGGAGTTTTGCCTTTATCAAATAATAAAAAAATAAATACAAATGGCAGCACAAGCCAGGTGGAGAGGGTGTTAACTATTTTACCGAGTAAAGAGGTGTTGTGATCAATAGAAGTGACGACGCTGCTGGCCACCGTATCCGCTGAGTCCTCAATGAGCGAGGATTTGCTGGATAACTTTTGATTGTGTAAGAAGTAGCTAAAGTACTTTCTCTTTATCTCAGCAGGGGTTGTGTTATTATAGTTAGATATAAAGAGGCTTTGCTGTTGCTTGTTGAGTTCGAGCCATTTATTTACTGTATCAATAAAAGGGGTGATTTCATTTTTAAGTAAGGAGTGAATAAAATTACCATGAGCCTTGTCATTATCAAGACCCATAAGGGAGTTGTATTTTTCGTTAAATTTATATTGTACGCGCACCATAAGTTCAATTTTTTGATTTTCATCTGGGATTTGAGATTTTATAAAAATATAAGCATTAAAAAGGCCATAGCAAAATAAGGAAAGTAGGAGCACAACGCTTAGTCCTTCGGGTATTTTAAAAAATTTAAATGAATTAATAAGTGGCTTAAAAAGATAAGCAAGAAGAACTCCAATAATTGTAGGTAGTAGGAGAGGGCTTAATTTCCAAAATAGAAATAAAAATATAAAAGCAGATAGAATGCCAGTTAGAGCGTAAAGTATTTTTCTTCTACGGGCTCTAGAGGTTTCCATTAAACCAACTTATTTGTGGCTTTTAGGCGTTCAGCAATAAGTATTGAAAGCGATTGGTATATTTTCGAGGAAATCTCAGGCTCTGATGAAATCAATTTATCAAGTCCCTTCCTAAACAAGGCAAGAACTTTTGTAGGTTTTGTTGCTCTAGCGGAGGCTGATCGAGGGGAGTTGTCCAGCAAGGCCAGTTCTCCAAAAAAGGTACCATCTTCAAGGAGTGCAAGTTGAACTTTTTTTTCTTGCTCATTTATGATTTCAATTGAAACCTCACCTTCTTGAATTATAAAAATTGCGGCGCCTGGTTGGCCTTGCTCAAAAATACATTCATTAGGCTCATACCTGCGGGTGTGTAGTACTTTTGTGAGTAATTTTAACTGATAGGGAACTAAACTTTCAAATAGCGGTATTTTTTGTAATACCTCTAGCGTTGATTTTTGCTCGCTACTAATTCTTCGATGAAATATATTCTTCCATAGGAGACTATGGGCTGTAGTTTCGTTTTGTTGACTCATGGTTGCAAATCCTTTTTGTGCCTTATGTTTTATCGGTATTTTAAGCTTAAGAATCAACGGATTTACGTCTAGCTCAAGTCAGATGTAATGCTGAAATCTTAAGTCAGGAGCCTAGTGTTTAGTTATTAAGCCTATAGTCGTGTCATTTGCAGCCCCGTGGTTTAAGTATGAACTTATACATTACGTTTACAGGGCTTTTGATAAATAACAGTTAATCTGAGTTTAAAAAACCATGATTAACTCTAAATAATGATTACCGTGATTTAACCAGGTTTATGGAGTTCTAATGAGATGGCTTGAACTCTTTACGATCGTTACCTGAATCGAACTGTAGATCTTCTTGTAAGTTCCCTAAAGTAACACTGAGGCCCTTTGTTAGTTCAAATTAACAGGGATAAAATTTTTTACAAAATAAAAGTGAGATGCGCCCAATAAATGCTAATGGCATGTCCGGGCCCTCTACCTTACGGTGTTCTATATTGATAATACTGTCAGCATCTCACTTTAGCTCAGTTTTTTGAAATTTGATCGCCTCTGGAGTGTTTTAGTACACTTACGAGTCATACTGATTCATAGGAGTTAATATATTCTAAATAATTGAGTAAAATAGCTAATCTTTAGTCGTTAAAAGACCGTTTAATATTGTATGTGTAAGGGAGTAAAATAATGAAGCTGCGTGGTAAGAAGCTGCTTATACTTTGTGATAAAAAAGATAGCTTTGAAAGCCTTGAGGCTTACTTAGCTCATAAGGGTGTTTACATTAAATTAATAACATCTGTTGAGGGTTATTTTAAAGCTTTACAGGAGTTTGAGCCTCATTATTGTTTGGTCAGTATTGATAATAAGGACCCCTACGTTTCTGACTTAATTGAAAACTTAAGAAAGGCAGAATTTATTGTTATCCCAACGGCTGAGACACATAATCTTGAGGCCAGCAAAAGAATTGATGAGTATGAAATTGAATACTCCTTGTTTCCGCCTATTAACGGGCAAAAATTAGAAAATATATTAATGTTTTTAGAGAAAAAACAAGAGTCTGAGTCTGAAACTCTGCGATCTTTAAAGTATGAGAAAAAAGAAAAGCTACAGGCAAAAGACAGTCTTGATTATACAAAAGAAGAGAGCAAAAGTTTAAAAGAGATTCAGGAGCTATTTTATGAGACCAAAAACAACTCTGAAAAAGTAAGCGAACCCGATGACGTTGCATTAATTAAGAAGGCCATTGAGTACGAAATGAAGGATGGCAATGCGCCGACCGAGGAGAGCTCAGAGGAGCCTCTAGAGGAGCCGCCAGAGTTCACTCACAGCGGAATTATAGAGGTTGAACCTAAGGTGGTTAAGGAGATTGATCGCCTTTTTAATGACTCTATGAGTTCAATTAAGGGGTGCAAAAAAGTTGAACCACCTGAGTCCTTAAGGTCGACAAGGGACTTCACTGTCTACGCTATAACAACTGAAAAAATGAGTGGGTACATCCTGACCACAGTGGATGCAGCTGTTGGAGATACAAAGGAACAAACTAAAATTGAAGGTAAATTTGTAGAGTCACTTACTCGCTCTGTTGACGGACCTTTTGAGCTACAAAGGCTCACTTTGAGCTTTGAAGAATTTGACTTTAAAGACTGGATAGAGACCTATGATGGTGTTCTTAAGAGTTTTCAGCTTCAGGATATGGTTGTCTCATGGGCCTTTTTACAAAAGACTGAAAATGATTTAATTATGAGCTCTACAGAGCGTGAGGACATGGTGGGAGTTAACCTCTCTGAAATCACCCCTGAGGTGAAGGCCAAGAATGATCTGTATTTGCATCTTCCAAGTAATAATAAATTTTTACTGTACACAAAAGAGGGTAACAATATTGCTTCTAATCAATTTTTGCGATTAAATAAATTTCAGATAAAAGAAATGCACATTAAAAAGGATGATATTGATAAATTTAAAGACTACAAGGTTGAAAAAGAAATCACCTCAATGGTAAAAGGTCATAAAAAAGACGCCGCCTAAGTAAATTCTATTGTAAATTCGGCATTTAAACCCCATCATAGTATCGAGTATCAAATAAGGTAATATTAAATAAGGCATTAGTGATTTGTTAGATCAAAAACGAATTATTGTATACACATCCGGCGGTGCAAATGCTGAACGGTTGGCGTTATTACAGAGTCTGTGTAATGACCCTGAAATAAAGATCATTGCTATTGTACAAGATAATTTTCGACTTTTTGGGTTAAAAAAAATTAAATTTCTATTTCAAAAATGGGGAGCTTTTGAATTTACTCGTTCAGTAAGCTTTCAAATGGCCAGGACTTTTTTTAGAAAAGTATTCAGCAGTTTTGAGGCCTGGCATAATATTTTTGTTCCAATTCAACATAATCACTCTTATATGAAGTTTTGTAAATTACATTCTATTGAACTGTGGAAGGTTAAAGATATTAATTTAAAAGATAATACGGATAGATTAAAAGCATATAAGGCTGAGCTAGGTATAATTTTAGGTGGTCGCATTTTAAAACAACATGTACTGATGGCCCCCAAAAAAGGAACTTTAAATATACATAAACATGATGCGAGGGCTTTTCGTGGTGGTTCACAGCTTGGGTTTATAGAGAAATTCAAAGGTGAATCTAAAATTTGTGTCACCATTCATTTTGCAGTTTCAAAGGTAGATGCAGGGGACATTTTAGAGCTTGAGTGCATACCTATTGAAAAATATGACACCAATGAGAGCCTTTCAATTAAGGCTGGGCTATTAGGCAATAAGCTTTATTTAAAAGCAATTAAAGATACTTTGTCAGGTCAAGAGGTTAGGGTGCCCCAGGATTTATCAAAAGGGGCCACTTATTACACCTCTCCTTATTGGCCGAGGTATAGGTTGTGGTCAAAAGTTAAAAAGCAGCAATTACAAGCCATCAATAAGGAGAGCCCAAGAGGGCCTTCAAGAAAAGCTAAAAAAATATTTTTTTATATAAGGCAATTGTATTTTTATTTAGCGCTCCCACTTTTAGCAAGAAAAAGACGAAACCTAGAGAAACATGGAAAGGCCCCTATCATTATCTTTTATTACCATGGAATTGGTAATTCAATGGAAAACTGGATGATGTTGCCTATAGAAACATTATGGAAGCAAATGGAGTATGCAAAAAAATATTTTAAAATAATAAGTCTCGGTGAGGCCGTTGAAAAGCTAAAAAGTGGTAGGAATGATAAAACGTCTGTCGTCTTTACTTTTGACGATGGGTATAGAAGTTGCTTCACTCAGTTGAAGCCTCTTTTAGAAACATATAAAGTCCCAGCAACCTTTTTTGTTTGTTCTGAGTCTGCAAAACATCAAGTTTCACATAGGCATGACTTTGACAAGGGATATCATGACGTGCAATTAATGACATCTCAACAAATTCTTGAGTCTTATAATTCTGGAATTGAAATCGGTAGTCATGCGGAAAACCATGAAAACATGGCGAGCCTTAGTGACGAAAATTGTGAGCGAGTTCTTTTAGGTAGTAAAAATTCAATTGAAAATATCATTAATAACGAAGTTTTATTTTTTTCTTACCCCTTTGGATCAATGAAACATCTCTCTAACTTTTCTATAAATGAGGCTCGTAAACATTACTCCGCTGTGTTTTCAGCTTATGGTGGATATAACATCCCGGATAAAGAGGACTTTCACTATCAAAGAATTGCCAACCCCGTTGAGCTGGCTTCGTTTAAAGCTATTGTGAATGGTGTTCATCGATTTAAGCCCTATTATATGTGTCGACCAAAAAAATTTAATTCTTAGCCGATGTAATCTGATGGTCATTTGAGGGCCTGCGTGCTTTGGGTGATGAGAGGCCTTAATCATCACTCCATTTAAATAATATAGATGTAAGGGTAATGAGGATAGCGCTAGAGACTAGCATAATGGCAACACTAGGCCATACATCTACGAGTGTTTTACCTTCAATCATAATGGCTCTTGTAGCGTCGACTAAGTGTGTGAGAGGAATGGCTTTAGAGAATAAAATGATACCTGGGTGGGCCCCTTCTAAACTAAACCAGACTCCAGAGAGCATCATCATGGGCCATGAGATAATATTTAACACCCCATCAGCAAACTCCTTACTTGTTGTTCTTGCTGAAACAATTAGACCAAATGAAATTAAACAAGTAATGCCAACCGTGTAGACGACAACAAGGTCAAAATAGGACCCCTTCATACTAAAATCAATCATGAGCTTAGAACCTAAAAATACAATAATAGTAACGCCAAATGCGACAATATACCTTGAAAACACCTGTCCGAGTAAGTACTGATAAGCTTTAAGTGGAGTGGCTTTAAGGCGTTTTAGAAACCCATTTTGACGATATTTAACAATAATATACCCAACACCCCAAAGACAATTGAACATTAAATTCATAGCAAGGATCCCTGGAAAGACCCAGTCTAGGTAAGAGATCTCGCGCTCTTTAATGACCCGTTGAGTGACAGGTGTGGACGTCATATTAATCAGTAATTTCTCAAGAATATATCCATTTTTAGAGGTACTATTGACCCAATATTCAAGATGAGTCGGGTCAGTGACGTCTATGCTTAAGTCAATTTTATGCTTTCTTGTTTTTTCAAGAGCTTGTTTTTGACTCATTTCGTGTAGGGCTAAGTTTTTAAGTTTAAAGAACTCATGTGTACTTACATTTTTAACAGGGCCAATAATGGCCACTTGAAAAAGGTCTTTTTTGTCTTTAGAGAAAATAAACGAAAAAGCAAAAATAATAAAAAAAGGAAAAATAAAGTTCCAACCCAATGAGGCCTTGTCACGGTAAAATTCTTTGGTTCGCGCAGAGATGATGGCTATGATTTTCTTCACGCTAGTTCCTTGTTTTCTTTCCGGTGAGATCTAAAAATAAATCATCAAGGGTTTGTTTTTTAATTTCAACAGAGGAAATATCAATATTTTTAGAGAGGAGATACTTTATAGAATCCCTCACATTATCAGTATGAAATTCAATTCGCTCATAGTTGGTATAGGTTTCGTAAGGAAAGTCCAAAGGCAGTAGAATGTTTTTATCCAGTGAAATATGCGCCCCTGAATAGTGTTTTTCTAAAAGCTTTCTTGGGGGTCCCTGAGCAATGATTTGACCTTTATCAATAATGGCTATTTCGTCACATAAGATATAGGCTTCTTCCATGTAGTGTGTTGTTAATAATATGGTTTTCTTTTTATCTTTTTTAAGGTGGGTTATGAGGTCCCAAAAGTGTCTTCGAGATTGTGGGTCAAGGCCTGTTGTGGGTTCATCTAAAAATAAAATTTCTGGATCATTAAGCAGTGCTATAGCCAGCAGTGCTCGTTGCCTTTGGCCCCCTGAAATTTTTTGAGTATCTTGGTTTATAAAATCATTCAATTGGCAGGTTTCTATGATTTGATCTAGAGGTATAGTTTTTTTAAAAAAACTTTCAAATAGCTTTAGAGCCTCTAGGACGGTGAGGTGATCTTGAAGGCTTGTCGATTGAAACTGTATTCCTATGATGTCTTTGAAGTTTTTGTCTATAGGCTTTTGATTATAATATATTTCACCGCTTGTAGGTTTTTTGAGGCCCTCTATGATTTCAATAGTGGTGGATTTGCCGGCTCCATTAGGTCCTAATAGTCCGTAACATAATCCTGTAGGAATGCTGAGGGTTAAATTATTGACAGCCGTTAAGGATCCATATTTTTTAACTAAATTTTTGATTTCAAGCACTTGTAGGGGGTCCTTAAGAGGGTCTGTGGATATACTTTTAGTCGTCATTATGGGCATTAGGCAAGATATTTTTAAATTTATTTTATAGCTATATTTTTTAGGCTGAGAGGTTAAAAGTAGAGCTGTATTTACTAAGGTAAAAGTACCAGGACTAAGTAGGGGGAGAAAGGGTAAAAGTAAACAGTAATTGATATAACTGGCTGTTTTTTGTAAACTTAAATGATTATTGGGGCATAAATAGTGTATGTGTATACCCCTCTTATGCTTTAAACATTAAAAGTCCTTGAGGCTTAATAAAGGGGTGAAAAAATGAGTAATGAAGACCCAAAAGGTGACCTAGCCACAAGGACTCTGGCCATGCCTAAGGACACCAACGTTCATGGCGATATTTTTGGCGGCTGGTTGCTATCACAAATGGATATTGCGGGCAGTTTAATTGCTGCAAAAACAATTAAATCAAAAGTTGTTACCGTGGCCGTAGATCAAATGAACTTTCACTTTCCCGTATACGTAGGTGATGTTGTTTGCTGTTATGGAGATGTGACAAAGGTCGGCACAACATCAATAGCTATTAAAGTAGAGGCTTTTGTTGTGCGTAAGTTCTCATCAGACAGGACCAAGGTCACTGAAGGAGTATTTACTTACGTTAATATAGATGACAAGGGCCAACCTAAACCAATTAGTGAAGAGTTTAAAAAATAAATGGCTCGAAACTATATAACCCCAGAGGGAATTTTAAAATTAAAAGAGGAGTTTAAAGAACTTCATCAGGTTGAGCGCCCGGCTTTAGTTAAAGTTATTGAGTGGGCGGCGAGCAATGGGGACCGTAGTGAAAATGCAGATTACATTTATGGAAAACGAAGGTTAAGGCAAATAGATGGCCGACTACGAGTGTTAATAAAAAAGATTGAGGCTGCTGAAGTGATCGACCCTATGACTCTAAAGTCAGAGAAAGTAATTTTTGGCGCGTCGGTTGCCGTTGAGGATGAAGAGGGCGAGCAAAAGAAATACAAAATAGTAGGTGAAGATGAGTATGACCCTGCGAATTTTAAAATTTCATGGCGTTCACCCCTTGCAACAGCTCTTTTGGGTAAATGTGTAGATGATGAAATTACTTTAAAAATGCCAAAAGGAGATAAGTTTTATAGAATTTTAAGTATTGAGTTTGTTTAAATAAAAATGACTTATGAATGAATTATAAAAAATAAGTCAGTTATGCTTAGACGAGATTGTAATAAAATTATAGAGTTTTTTGTTTTAAGAGGATGCATGAGTCAATTATTTATTATTATATTAGCAAGTTTCATTTCAGGTTGCTTTTGGTCTGATGATTTCAGAAGTATAGAAACAATTAAGAACTCAGGTCAACTCACTGTTCTTACTCGAAGCTCAAGTACAACATTTTATAGAAATAAAGAGGGATTGTTCGCAGGCTTTGAATTTGAACTCGCAAGCTTGTATGCAAAGCATATTGGTGTTGAGTTAAAAATGATCAATGTCCCATCTTTTGAAATAGTTCTCTCCGGAGTTAAAGAGGGACGAGGCGATATAGCCGCTGCGAGCTTAACTAAAACAGCTGAAAGGTTGAAAGATTACTCAGCAAGTAGGCCTATTAATACAATTCGTCAAAAACTAGTGTGCCACCCCAGTTTTAAGGGCGAAAGTTTTAAGGATATTATTGGTAAAAAATTAGTTGTTGTTGACGGCTCCAGTTATGATGAACGCTTAAAATGGTTAAAAAAAGTTAAATACCCTAACCTCAAGTGGTCGACAATTGATAACCTTTCATCAGATCAGGTTCTACAACTTGTTTGGGAGGGTGGGCCTGATTGTACGGTTTTAGACTCTAACATTGCACAGGTACAAAAACGCTTTATGCCTGAGTTGAGAATAATAGATGACGTCTCTGAGGACCAAGACATTGTTTGGTACACGAACAAGAAAAACTCCCCATTGATGGCGTCAATCAACAAGTGGCTTCAACAAGAGGACACGAAGGCCAATGTTGAGCGGCTGACATCAAGGTATTATGGTGAGTTTGGTGGAGGGTATAAGTATAATTTAAAATCCTTTGTCTTACGAATAAAAGCTGATTTAAAAAAGTATAAAAAACTTTTTGTATCAACAGGTCAGAGGTATGATATACCCTGGCAACTGATCGCGGCGGCCTCTTACCAGTTGTCCAATTGGGATGAGAGAGCCTTTCACCCCTCTGGTGGAAAGGGCTTGATGCTAATCACCAAGGCAATGATTAATAAAGCAAGTACTGGAGACCCATTGGACCCTGGGCGCAATATTGTAATAGGGGTCAGTCACCTAAAGGCTCTAATGAATGATATGCCCATATCTATCCCCCCTAATGAGAGGCTTTGGCTTGCACTGGCTGCGTATAATATTGGGTGGCATCATATAGAGGATGCTCGTAAAATTGCCGCAGGGTTAAATTATAACCCCAATACATGGAATGGGGTTAAAAAGGCACTCCCGCTACTTTCACAGAAGCACTATTATAAAGATTTAAAATATGGTTTTGCACAAGGGGTTGAGCCCCTCCTGTTTGTAAAACGAATTAAACAGTACTATAATGTTTTAAAAAAACAGTAAGGAACTATTTTGCCCCCAACAAAAAGTCAGAAAAGTAAAACTTCTAAAGTGAGTATTAAAAAAAAAGTAACGCTGAAGACTAATGCTAAAAAGAAATCTAAAAAAAAGATTTCGCGAATTCCTATAGCCAAGTCAAAAGCCTCATTGAAAGTTGATCGGCCTGAGAAATTATTTAAACTAAAGGCCGCTTCATTGAAGATCACAGTGAGTGCAACGGGGCAGCAGAGTTTTTGTTTAAAAAACTTTTTAGGACAAAAAGTTGTTCTTTATTTTTACCCCAAGGACCTCACCCCAGGGTGCACTGTTGAAGGACAAGACTTTAACTCATTATATAATAAATTTAAAAACAGCAACACTGTTATACTTGGAGTGTCGAGAGACACAGTGTCCCTGCATGAAAGATTTAAGGAAAAGTACGGCTTTAAATTTGAACTTCTCTCAGATAAAGACGAAAAACTATGCAAAGCTTTTGATGTTATTAAACTAAAAAAACTTTATGGGAGAGAATATTTAGGGGTTGATCGATCGACCTTTGTTATTGATGAGTCGGGAAAGATCATACAGCAATGGCGAGGAGTAAAAGTTAAAGGTCATGCCAAAGAGGTATTAGAGTTCATTAAGGCCATCGGCTGAGCCATCACTGAGTTCATTAATGGCTTGGATGAAAAAATCTATATCTTGTTTTGTGGTGTCAAAAGAGCACATCCATCTAAGGGTCCAATTTGTTTCGTCCCAAACATAGAAAAAGCATTTATTTTTTAAGGGCTTTATCCAGGCCCTAGGCACTGAGGGGAAAACACTGTTGGCTTGCACAGGGTGTTTAATTTTAATTTTTTTAAAGGGTTCAAGTTTTTGAAGTAAATATTTGGCCATACTGTGTTCGTGCCCTGCTATTTCAGGCCAAAGTTCAAACAGCTTTATAAATTGAGCCGCTAAAAACCTTGATTTACTTGGCAGTTGCATGGCTTGTTTACGTAAAAATTTAAAGTCTTTGGCTAAATCTTTATTAAAAAATACGACCGCCTCCCCGAAAAGTAGTCCATTTTTTGTTCCACCAAAAGAAAGAGCATCGGGTTGAGCTATGTTTGTCAGTTCAAGAAGCGTTAAATTTAAATAGTGTGCGGCTAAGATATATCGTGCTCCATCGATATGTAGCTTTAATGAGTGCTTGAGGCATGTTTTTTTTATATCTTGAAGTTCTTCAATACTGTAAACGGTGCCCACTTCTGTGGGCTGAGTGATGGAGACACATCCAGGCTGGGTATGGTGCTGATCGCCTAGCCGAGTGAGTTTTTCTTCGATCTGTGGTGCGGTTAGTTTACCGTCAACACTTTTAATGACTTCAAGTTTACAACCAATAATGGCCTCAGGGGCCGCGCATTCATCTAAATTTAAATGTGATATATCTGTACAAATAACACTCTGGTAACTTTTTATAAGAGCTTTCAAACAAAGAACATTGGCTGCGGTGCCGTTGAAAACAAAAAAACTCTCTGACTGGCTACCGAAGTTTTTTTTAAAAAGTTTTAGAGCACATTTAGTAACACTGTCAGTGCCGTAACTAGGGGCATGGGAGTTATTAACATCGATAATAGATTTTAAAAATTCAGGATGAATACCAGAGTGATTGTCGCTGCCGAGTGATTTTTTAAAATGCATAAGCGTTCATATAGCTATAAATAATTTGCGCCGCTAATTTACTAGTACGATCGTCTAAATCAAGTGGTGGTGAGACTTCGTAAATACCAAGTGAGATAACATCGAGATGGCTAAGTAAGGCTTTGAAAAGTGGGAAAAACATTTCAGCAGTAAAACCGTTGGGCCAGGATTGACTACAGCCCATGGCTACGCTTGAAGAAAAGCAGTCAATATCTACGCTTATAAAGGTGGGGCGTTTTTTTTCTAACCAAGGTTGGAGCTCTTTAAGTATAAACTCAGTGCAGTTAAGGGGGCTATCTTGGATTGAGTTAAACTCAATAATCTTCGCACCCCTTTCTTTGCACCAGGAGTAGTGATTTAAACTATTGCATTGGGGTTGAATACCAATTTGTGCAAGATCAAATGAGGTTTCGTCATTGTAAAGTCTGTAAAAAGGGGTGCCACTGGAGAGGCCAGACTCTGAAGGTCGAACATCCAGGTGCGCATCGAAATTAAGAATAAGGGGCTTTTGGCCTTGTGTGCTTGTGTGTTTTAAAAAAGCACTTCCGTCAGGGTATCCATAATCATGACCTCCACCAATAGAGACCCACCTATGGCCTTTTTTTAAGTATTCATAGGAAGTGTTTTTTACGAACTCATGTCGTGATAAAAGGTCTAGGGAGGGGGTATTTAAATTACCCAGTTCATAAAGGGGTCTTGTTGATTTTTTAAACCCCGGGGTCATACGGTACAGTTGCTCGCGCACATGTTGGGGCCCGAGGTGGGCTCCTGGGCGGCCGTTATTAATTTTAATCCCTTCATCGTCAGGGTATCCGGCAAGTACAAGCCCAGGGCTATCTTGAGCAGACGTTGTGGGGGTTATTAAGTTGGCCAAGCGAGGATCTAGGTGGCTGGGATGCTGAGAGTATTTGCTTTCGGTGGGCAAAATAAACATTATTATTTTTTATTCACCGGAAGAAGATTGATGGTTCTAATCTTTTTTCCAGTAAGATTAAACACGGTGAGACTTAAGAGGCCATTAACAACTTGGATCCTTCCGGATCCGCTGGAGAAGTTATCTGTAAAAATTATGGGCCATGATTTTTTAACCTCGTTAGGAGAAATATGATACTTAATAACTTTGTTAAGTTTAGGGGGAAGTGAGGTCGGCGTGGCTCCCGTGGTGTAATAATTAAGTGTGTTGAAGTCTTTAAAAACAAAATATTCAGAAAAAGGGGATCGCCAGGCCCCTAATATTTTTTTTAAACCAATGTATTTAATGGCGACCAATTTTACAGTTTGGTTAATAATATTTACATTGCCTTCACCATTAATGTAATCTCCGGAGCTGAGGCTGTTAATGCTTTTTTTAATGCCGTTTGAGTTTGCTGAAATAATAAATGGAGTTTTGTAGTCCTCTAATTGGACGCAGGCTTTATGATCAATAAACTTAATTGTGCCTTTTATGGTGGCAGCAAGAGAGCAAAGGGGCGCAATTAAAATTGCTGCGGCAAGTAAATTTTTAATTTTCATGTGTGGAAATTAATAGAAACCTCGCAAAAAATCAAAGGTTTATTAAGTTTAAGTTAAAAGGGCCTGCTGAACATTGCGTTAAACATCCACTCCACGCTTTGAAAAAACACTTTTTAGAGCCTCAAGGTGTGAGAGAGGGTAAAGCCCGACATGATCCCAGATGAGCTTTTTAAGCGCCTCTTTAGGGGTGAGCTTTTCAACGGTGACGAAGCGGTCATAAATATTGGCCACAGCGGCTATTTTAGCTAAGGGCGAGATGTTGTTTTCTTTTAACCCTTTAGGGAATCCCGTTCCATCAATATGCTCCTCATGCTGGAGCACTATATCGATCACCTCTTGATCAAAATGCTTATGACGAACAAGCTCAATGGCCCCTAATTTAGGGTGAAGCTTATAGGCTTTCATTTCTTCGTTTGTGAAAGTGTTTATATCTCTAAAGGGGTCAAAGTTTGTATGAGAATGGTTGTAGTCATGCAAGTAACACCCAACTGCAAGAAGCTTCATGGAGTGGGTTTTGCTCATGCCTAATTCTTCAGCTATGGCCACGGCAATGGAGGCCACATTGACGCCGTGATGAGCTATGTTTTTGTCTAAATTTTCGATACTTAAAACACTTTTAAGAGCTTTGTCTTCATCCAGTAAAAATTGAATATATTTTTCGGCACTTGATTTTGCTTCATCATAAACTTTTGGGTCATGGACGTTTTCTATGACATCTTCAGAGATGGCCTGTTGGGCTCCGTGTACAACCTCGGCTCGGTCTTCGATGGGGACACTTGAATTTTTATCGTAAGCGGCTTCAATGCTTTGAAGCATATAAGCTCTATATTTTGGCTCATCAAAGGCTTTTATATAAAGTTTTCGTAAGTTCTTTTTTTTAATCCGAACTAACTGTTCGCCTAAAAAATTATCGCCTTTACGACAGTACAAGACGTACATATCGTTGACCCTTATATAGGCATTGAAGCCAATTTTGACCTCTCCTCTTAATGTACTCACCCGTATGGGGACAAAATCGGTTGTGTTCATCTTTACCTACTGTTAATTTACTATTATGGATGAATTTATTGTTGATTTCAAAGTAGAAGCGAAAAAACTAGTCACTGATATGACTGATATTCTAGAAGGGCTCGAAGGTGACTTTAGTTTAAAAGAGGGCCTTAATGATTACGGCCAACTCGTGGACCGAATTTTAGGGGGGGCGAAAAGTCTAGAGTTAAATAGTGAAAGCCCCAGAAACCTTCAGGACATTGGTAACTATGCTGAAATATGTAAACTTGTCGCCTACTCAGGCTCGCAGATCAGTAAGAACGAAGGGCTCTATAATATTGTAGTGGCTCTTTTGTTAGACGCCACTGAAATGTTAGGTGAGATGATTTTGGCTACAGACACAGGTGAAGAGAAAAATATAAAAGAGCTCCTATCAACTACATTTTTAGAGCGTCTCAAACTAATTAACCAACAGTTTGATGTAAACACAAGGGGGAGTCTTGAGATTAGTGAGAATCAATCCAAAGGAGCCACTCAAAATGAAATCGATGACCTAATGAAGGCCTTAGGAGTCTAGTTCTTTTAAGGCCCATTGGCACAGTTCGTTGAGTTTCTCGTGAACTAAAAGGTTTTTAATTTCAGGTTTAAGTATTTTAATCTTTAAGTTTGCAGAAATGATAATGGCATTTCTTTTAAGCCCAAATCCTCGTGCTCTTGTGAGCGGAGTTTTTGCAAAAAATCTCATAAGTTCTTTATTAGAGGTGGTGAGTATAAATTTTAGCTCCTGAGTGATGTTCTCAATAGGCGATACAGGGGGTTTAAGAGCCTCTTTGCCAAACGCTTTTTCATTCCACGGGCAGACTTGCTGGCAAATATCACAGCCAAAAAATAAATCATGTATTCCGGAGCGTAAACTTTCAGGCGGGAGCTCTTTTGATTCAATGGTCATGTATGAAATACATTTTTTAGCATCGATTTGTCGACCATCAATAATAGCTTGAGTGGGGCAAGCCTCAATGCAGCGAGTGCAGGTGCCACAGCGGTCTGGGTGCAAGGCCTCTATGGGGCTAAGATCCATAGTGGTATATATTTCGCCTATAAAGAATAAGCTTCCTCGCTTTTGATGGATGAGGCAGCTGTTTTTGCCAAACCAACCCAGTCCGGCCTTATAGGCCAGGTCTCGCTCCATTATTGGGGATGAATCGGTGAAGGACTCAAAGCGCTCGGTAGAGAAGAGGTTCTCTAAGGACGTTGAAAGCTCCTGAAGCCTCCCTTTAAACCAATAATGGTAATCCTCCCCTTGAGCATAAAGGGCTGTGTTAAGAGCTGTTTTTGTCTCTGAGGGGGAGGGGTGGGGGAGGTAGTCTTGAGTTATAACAATGGCCGAGCGAGCTTTGTCCCTAAAGGCCTCAGGGTTTTCTTTCAGTGGTAAGTGGTCTTTTAAGTAAGCCATGTCGCCGTGTCGATTTTGGTTTAACCAAGAACGATAAATATCTATAGATATTGGTTTTTTTATTCGAGCAAAGCCAAAGTTAGGCCAGCCAAAAGCTTTGATCTCGTCTTCGAGGCGTGTCATAATCTTATTTGTCATGGTGATATTTGAAGACCACAAAAGTTGGCCCTTTGTCAAAGAGGCTTGTAAAAAATTAATGAATAATGGGTTTAAGGCTTATTTAGCTGGGGGCTGTGTTAGAGATGCCTTAATGGGCAGGAGCCCCGTAGACTTTGATATTGCCACCGATGCAACGCCAGAGCAGGTGGAGGGTTTATTTACTAAGACCATCCCTGTGGGTAAGAGCTTTGGAGTGATAAAGGTGGTTTTAGAGGGCTTTGTTTTTGATATAGCCACCTTTAGGTCTGAATCTAATTATGTTGATGGTCGGCGCCCTAGCGCCATAGCGTTTTGTACCCCTAAAGAGGATGCGGCACGTAGAGATTTTACAATGAATGCCATGTTTTACGATATGAGCTCAAAAAAAATCATTGACCATTTTAACGGCCAGAGTGACCTAAAAAATAAAACAATTAAAACCGTAGGCGCCCCTTTTAAGAGATTTAGTGAAGATTATTTAAGGGCTTTTAGGGCCATACGCTTTGCGAGCCAGTTAGAGGCTCATATTGATCCACCCACATGGGAGGCTTTGTATAAAGTTAAATCGGGGCTTCATCAGTTGTCACGGGAGCGAGTGCAGACAGAATTTTTTAAAATACTCACCTCTGAAAGCCCCTCAAAAGGGCTATACTTACTCACAGCGTTGGGGTTTTTAGGTGAGGTGTTAGAGGGGTTTGAAAATCAAATAGCTCACCTACACTCAGTCAATGCATCAAAAGTATTAATGAAACAAACCCCTGGGGCCTCAATAGAGGAGCGACTATTACAGTTATTTATCCCGCTTTATTTAAATGGATTATTTACAGTAGAGGGTATCGAGAGTCAGTGCTTGAGTTTAAAGCTGAGTCAAAAATTAACTAAAATGGTGAAGCAAAGTTTACAAGCCATAACCCAATGGGAAGATACTTCCTTGGACCATTCAAC
>JAUVAX010000067.1 GCA_030591685.1 Pseudobdellovibrionaceae bacterium
CCGCTATCAAGAAGCCCTGCTAAACGAGACAGCACATAGCACTGAGTTTTTGATTGAAAGAAAAACTGCAGGTCCGGGGTTTCCGAAAATGGGTTTTTACTAAAATTGTAAAACTCGTTAAACATAAGTGCCTATGTCCTTAAAAAGTTTAAAGTTTTCCAGTTATCTATTCGGTCTTTATAGACACCTTTATAAGTCCAGTTCAGGCTAGACCTTAGGTTAGTTTTAAGCCTTAATGTTATCTGTTTAACTTTAGGTTACTAAGGGTCTGTGGGCCGCACAGGCTTTTTATTTATACCTGTTAAAAAGAGACTCAGTATTTTAAATTCGTTCAAATAGGACCCCGTGTTGCAAAAATTTTAGAAATTACATAAAATATAAAAAATGATACTTTACATCTGTTTAAAACAAATCAAGTAAGAGTCATGGCTAAAATTAAGGGAGCTCAAGTGATCAGAAAGAATAAACGTGGATTTAGCCTTATAGAAATCCTAATGGCCTTACTTATTATCGGAATCCTCTCAGCTATTGCTATCACAACATTTATCAACTTTGCCCCAGAGGCCAGGCAGGCCTCATTAGAGTCTAACTTAGCCATATTGCGAAATGCCATTGCCGCCCAGTACTCACAAATGCAGCTACGTTGTGACACCCTGGCCGGGGTGTTTCCACCTTTTGCAAACTTAGTAGCCAATGACATCACTTTAGCGGCCACTCCGTGCACCGCAGCAGAAGTTCCGATCAGCTCTGAAAGATCGTTTGTACAGGGCCTCATACCCGTAAGCCCCTACACAAGCCCCAGCGTAAATACTGTCATTGATTGCACCGCCGGCCCTGGCGACTGCGTGAGGGGTGACGCCACCTCCTGCAATGGTGTCGCCTTCACAGAACAGTGGTGTTACGACCCTACAACCGGTGAAATTTGGCTTGATTCTAGTATTGTGACCCGCGAAGCTACATAAAAACATTTTTTTTTGGAGCCCTTAGATGAATAAAAATGGCTTTACCCTTGTAGAAATTTTAATGGTCCTGATACTTGTTGGTATTCTGTCGGCCATTGCTTTCCCTGCATTTGTAGACTTTAGCAATGACGCTCGCGTTGTCACAACGACAGAAAAGCTCAATGAGTTTAAACGAGCTATCATCGGCGACCCCAGAAGAGTTGCAAATGGTCGTCACCTAGACCCAGGCTTTGAAACTCATCGAGGGGCCCTGCCTGCAGCTCTCACTGACTTAACCACTCAAGGAGCACAGCCTGCTTACAATCCCTTTTCAAAATCTGGATGGAGAGGTCCCTATATTTCTGACTCCAGCACCGATTGGAACTTAGATGCCTGGGGGACTGCTATTGTATATAACGCCGGAGCACGAACCCTCACCTCATACGGAGAGGACCTGGCCGTTGGCGGCGGAGACGACATCATTGTTTCATTTTAAATGTTTTTTACTAAAGGCGTCGTGGCTTTTTAATGCAATTAATTTTCTTTACCTCGGCTCATCTTATACTTTTAAATTTAAGCTCTTAACACATAGCTTTTTTAAAAACATAAGGCACCCTTTATCTTATAAATTCAGGCCTATAAAACTAATAAAAATAGATCTTTATTAAGCACTCGAAGTGGTTTGCGAGTTTTTGCTCTGAGGCTGCTGTAAAAACTCATGTAATTCATTTAAAATGCTGTCCTCTTTTAATTGTGAGGATGAAATATTTTTCATAAAGTCTTCATTGTTTTTTTCAACCTCTTTAAGTTCTGGCAGCACTAAGGTGCTTAAACTTGAATTCACAGCGGGCTTTTCTGGCTTACTAATATACTTATTTTTTATTTTTTTAAAGGTTTTTTTAGTGCCCTCTTTCATTTCGTAAAAGGCCTCTACTATAAAAAATAAGTGAAGCAATAAGGTCATTGATGTGGCAATTAATATATTACTTGATACTCCATTTTGCCAAATCATAAGCATAAAAAAGTCTACAAAAAATAACACTAAAACCATTAACGAATAATTTTTCACTTTACTTGTCTCCTTGCACCTAACACTTCTATCTTACTTTCTAGCTACTTTTTTTTCGGAGGCATTATTCAAAGCACCTGGCTTGGTTACAAAGACTTGCACTTGAGCCCCTAAGTTTTCATCTACCTGTATCACAACAGTGTCCCATCCATATTGTTTTTTCAAATAAGAACTTAATATTTTAGCGTAATTACTGGATAGTCGTTTGTCTTTTTTAATTACAATTCGCTCAACATTAAACCTATTCTTTTTTATAGACCTCACTACTCTTGAAAACTTTTTTGCAGGCATATTACTAATTCTTAATGGTCCTTTATCTATCGCTAATAGCGAGGCACCTTCAAGGGTTAATTTAATTGTATTTTTATTTTCATCTAACTGCACTTGCTCTTCATAAAACATTTCATTAAACTTTGAAACTGCTGATTTCACAGTAGCCACAGGGACAGGATTAGTCTTTCTCTGTACGGCTTGCATAACTTCTCTTCTTATGCGAAAAAACTTTTTTATTCTTTGAAGCTTACTAAGCCTTACCGTCAATGCGTTTGTTTGACGATCAATCTCATCAACAACAGTCATAAGTTTACTTTTTTTACTCGTTAAATCCTTTAACACCGCTTGATCCTTATTGACGGACTCCGCGACAAGGGCTTTAACTCGATTCATTCTGTCTTCAAGGGGGTCTACTGTTACGTTCACTTCATTATTAATTCCCATTTTTTCTTCTACTGATTTTGCAAGTTCTGAATTCACTTTAGGCAACTGTGTACTTTCGTGAACAGAGGCGACGGCAACTTTTATTGCCTTTTTTGGTTGATTTGGGCTTACCCTTAATGACCCTGAAGGGTCTAAAAATTCACCCTGGAGTTTTTTAATAGCCTTTGTTTGTCTCGATTTTACTGCAGAATCTACCTCAGACACCATCACTTCTGACCCTTGAGACTCTCCCTTAATGGATTCAAAAAAGTGCGTAATACTGCCTGGCATGAGCAGAGTATCTAATAAAAGGCCTACCCATCCAAAAAAAACAATGATGCTAGCAAGTAATATGAGTTTGTTTTTCATTTAATTTCTCCCCTGAAATCTGAATAACAAATCTTCCCTCTTGGAAGTTCATATAAATTATCGTCAATTCGTTAAAATCACATGAGTCCTGTTTTTCATTTTTATACAGTACTTATGTAGAGTTAAATGAGCTCAATCCACTGGATTTATATTTGTTTTATACCTATCAACACCTTAGGCCAGCCTTTCCCTAAACCTAAGCACAAGTTCTGTGCTTTAAAAATTTGACTCATTTTTTATACCTAGTTATTATTAATTAAGAGGAATTTTATTAGGAGTTTATATGTCAAAGACAAAAACGAAAAAAAGTACAACGGAAAAATCAAAAGTAAAAATAAAAGCCACTAAGCCCAGTAGAGCAGTGCCATATACTTTCGCCGCTTTATTTTTATTTTCAGCCGGATTTGGGCTAGGGGTTCGATTTGGCGGATCTTTTGAACTTAATAAAATCAAACTCTCAGTCCTTCAACCTTCAAAAAAGATTTTACAGGCCCTCAATAGTAACCTCACTCAAGATGAAGTCGACTCAGTGACTCTTTCAAATTTAGAGCAAGAGATTGTTGACGAGGCTACAGGCGAAATTGCTAAAAACAATCATCGCACACAAAACCACCTTGAAACGGTCACGTTGAAACCCGCAGCAATGAAAGGCGAGCTACGCTCACCTGCCGAGGCCACAGGCTCTTTAAATGAGGCTGAACAGCAGGATAAAACCTTTCTCTCAGACATGGAAGATACAATAAATGAGGAAATCTCTAAAATCCAAAAGGGGCTTAAAAACTCACCCCATAAAAGCCCTGAAGGGGTAAAAGTCGCCAGTACTAGAAAAATAAAAATGCCAGCCCGAAGAAAGTCAAAAGCTCAGGCCTCTACAACTCCAGTAAAAGTTAAATACACAATACAAGTCAGTTCTTACCGCAAGCTTAAAGCCGCTCAAAACAAGGTCAATGCCTTAAAGTCTTTAGGTCTGGATGCTTTTCACTCAGAAGCCGTAGTTAAAAGCTTAACATGGTACAGAGTTAATGTTGGTCATTTTGAACGCACTAAACAGGCTCGGGCTTACCAGCCCACACTTCACTCGACGGCTGGGCTAAAAACCTCCACCGTACAAAATCTTTACTAAGGGATAGAGCCTATGTTTTATTCAAAACACAGGCTTTAGTTCACTATCTTAAAAGTATTTTTTAAAATAATTCTAAAAACAATTTTTTAAAGCCTCTATTTTTTAAAACCTCTATTGAGGTTTTAAAATTTGGCTTTCATGAATTATAGGCTTCAAAGTTAGGTTGTTAAATATTTAAAAATTTCTTGTAATATCATCGACAGCACCTGCATCATCAGTCTTATTAGGTCCCCAACTCCTAAGAAGGCCTGTGGTGGGGGTGATCTGAGAGTAAAAAAAGGCGGTACTCCAACCATCTGTAATGTGCTCATTGGGGTTTTCTTGAATGTAGGGGTCAATATAAGGGCCACACCAACCTTTGATTTTAGAAAGAGCTGTGTCTGAAGTGCAGCCTACAGCTCCAACATCTGTTAATAAATAAGCCAAAGAAATAGGAACTTCTGCTGAAATATGGTCAGTCCTGTACACTTCGATGGCAACAAGCAAATCGTCCATATTTTTTACTGTGACAGAGATAGCATTTGAATCTTCAGAGGAGTCCGAAACCACCATCACTATACTTCCAAGAACAGTGACCACTGTTATAAAAGCGATGAGGGCCATAAACCCCAGCCCCGACGAACGGGACAAGCTCGGTCGATTTGAATTATTATGTTTCGTTTGCTTTTTTATTACACCCATCACCCGTCCACAGTACCAAATATATTCGCCCTATCACAACTAAAAAAAAATGGCCTCCTTTGACCCTTTTTCGTGGGCCTTAAGTCATAGGATGATTTTCATAAATACAAAAAAAAAGGTATAATACCCTTAACCCTCATCAATTCTTTTTGGAGGCTTTATTTTGGGTGAACGCAAACATAACCTCAAGGGCCGACCTCTTATCGGCGAAGTACTTATGAGCCTCGGATTTGTGACTCAAGAGCAAATTAATGAGGCTGTCAAACAGGCTAATAGTACTAAAGTTCGCATGGGTGAGTTCCTTGTATCAAGTGGTGTGATCACAGAAAATGAACTCTTTGAAGGCGTTGCTAAACAATTTGACCTTGAGTTTAATGATCTTCGGGGGTTTAAGCCCTCAGCAGATGCCCTCAGTTATGTCCCTCATTCCTTAGCAACACAACAAACAATTTTGCCTCTAAAAGTCGAAAACGATATTCTTCAAATTGCACTTTTTGACCCCTTAAACTTGCTCCTAATAGCTCATTTAGATAAAAAACTCTCCATTGATTACGAGCTTGTTGTAAGCCCTGAGAGCACATTAAGACACACTATAAAAAATGCATACGTAAGCTCAACAGCTCAAGATAAGTTTAAATCAAAAGCACCGACTCACTCCAAGGGAACGCACGAGTCAGAATCCCCCGGCGAAATAGAAACCCTTGTAAATAGTATTCTAGAGCAAGCCATTGGACACCAGGCCAGTGACATCCACTTTGAGCCTCAAGAAAATGAGATTCAAATTAGAGAGCGCATTGATGGTATATTAGAAAAAAGCATCTCTCTTTCTATAGATCTCCACCCCGCTTTAATCTCAAGATTAAAAATTTTAGGGAACCTTAACATTGCTGAAAATCGAGTCCCCCAAGATGGGCGCTTTGTACATAAAATTGGCAAAAGAAACGTTGATTTTCGTATTTCAACCCTACCAACCATAAAGGGTGAAAAAGTTGTTCTTAGAATTCTTGATAAGGGTAACATGAAAATAGGACTTAGTAATTTAGGGCTTAATGAAACCCAAGTTCAACAAATAAGAGGCCTACTTTCGCACCCCTACGGCATTATATTAGTTTGCGGCCCTACAGGAAGTGGTAAAACTACAACCGTTTACTCTATGCTCAACCACCTCAACTCATTAGAAAAAAACATAGTTACTATTGAAGACCCTGTTGAATATCAATTTGATGTGATCAATCAAGTGCAGTTAAGCCATAAAACAGGGGTTCACTTTTCGTCTATATTAAAAAATGTTCTTAGGCAGGACCCGGATATTATAATGATCGGTGAAATTAGAGATCAAGAAACTGCCGAAATCGCAATTCGAGCCGCTCTCACAGGCCATCTTGTGATCAGTACCCTTCATACTAATGACTCCTCTACAGCGGTCAGTCGTTTAATTGATATGGGTGTTGAGCCTTTTTTAATTTCATCTTCACTTTTAGGAGTTGTCGCCCAACGACTTGTCAGAAAGCTCTGCAAGCACTGCACTACTGTTAGAACAACCCCTGAAGATGAGGACTCCCCTCTGGCTCTTAAAATTTTAGAAGACACTCATAAACTTTTTATCTCTAAGGGGTGTGAAAAGTGCTATAACTCCGGCTACATGGGTCGCGAAGGGGTCTATGAAATCCTCGTCCCTAATAAAGAAATTCGCATGGCCATCACTGAGGGCACCTCAGCTCAAGAAATTACAGACATCGTTCATAGTTCTGGGTTCACAAGTATGAGGGAAGAGGCCGTAAGAAAGGCCAAACTGGGGGTCACATCACCTGAAGAGGTCCTTAAAAGTACCGTTGAAATAGAAGATTAAGTTTTACTAGAGAGCTTTTGAGTTGTCGAATCTTTAGTTGTTGGACTCTTTGAGGGTTCCTTTATTGGTTTTTCTGAATCAGGCAACAACTCCTCACTAGAGTTCATATAATTACCAGAAAGCCCTGTTTTTAATATGCGAGGGGTGATAAAGATCATCAGCTCCATATCTCGACCGGATTTAGTGTTAGATTTAAATAACCAACCAATAAAGGGTAACTTTGAAAGGTAAGGCACGCCAGACTCAGAGTCAGAAAAATTATTTTTAACTAACCCAGCCACCGAAGCCGTCTTACCATCAGCCACTATAATTTCAGTCCTTGCCGTATTACTCACAATGCCCGGGATGCCGTCCACTAAAGTAGATAAATCAGGTTCACTATTGGTCACATTAATTAGTAATTTAACTAGTCCATCACCGACTATTGTTGGTGTTACAGAGAGTGTTAAACCGGCCGTCACCGTTGTAATCCCACCCGTTGCATTATCACCACTGCTGCCAGAAGAGTCCCCTGAGCTAACACTACTAAGAGTTTTAACACTAAAAGAAATACCACTATTTATAGTCGCAGTTTTATTATTTATGGTTACTATTTTAGGGCGAGAGAGCACCTTTGCCTCTCCCTCTGATTCAGCCAATGCCAAACGCGCGGAGAGAGTATTGCCATCAAGGTTACCTAAACCAATTTTGACGACTAAATTAGGGCTATCAGGCTCTTTATTATTAATAGAAATACCCGAGCCTGTTGTGTTAGATAAGGAGGGATCTGTTAAATCCCCATATGAAATCCCAAAAGCACGAGCTGTATTTTTATTGATCTCAACAATATTGGCCTCGATTAATATTTGCGGCGGCATTTTATCAAAAAGTCTTATGGCTTCTTTTATAACTAGAAAGTTCTTGTTCGATCCAAAAAAAGCAATGGAGTTTGTAGGACCATCTACTATAACCTTCTCATCTTTACCAATAAGATTTTTTACTTTACGTGAAGCATCACTTGCCGTTAAATACTTTAGGTAAATCATTTTCACCTTACCGTGGCCTTGGCTTGCAGGAGCTCTTTCATTGCGACCGCCCGTCCACCCTAGTCCTACAGATAAAACACCTGAATTTGAAACCTGGTAGTTTAAATCCTGCTCCATCATTATTTGCTCTAAAGCTTGAGCTAAGGTGACGTTTGAAAATGAATAGTTAATGGTCCCATTGACGTTTTCATCAATTTCTAAATGTAGCCCGGCTTTCATGGCAATGAGCTTAAAAGCGGGCCTTAGGCTTGTGTTTTCAAAATTAATTGAAAACTTCGTGGTTTGTAGTTTGTTTATTTTTTCAGCCACTGACGCGGAAGGCTTAGAATGCCCCTCTTTTGAGCCCACAAAAAGAATCAGTATAAAAAAACTAGCTATTGTTAATTTCATAATAAAACCCCTCATGCTTGCACCAAATTTTCAGTACGCCTTATAAATCCTGTTTGCTCTAACAGACCTAGCTCTAACAAAGCCTCTCTCACTATGTGTGCATTAATTAATCGAATTTCTTTTGAGCCTGAGTAAGACAGTATAAACTGACACTGCATGTTTATAAGTCGTGGCACCCCGTGAGCCAGGTTATAAATAAGCTCTAAGGCTTCAGTACTAAAACGTACAAAGTTACTCCCCCCGGCTACCTCTATACGGTGTTGAACATAATGACTGGTTTCTTGTAGGGTAAATGGGGTTAAACTTAACCTTATGCCTATGCGCTGGTTTAAAGGCCGTGCGCTGTGCGTTTTTAAGTTTTCTAAAAGTTCTGGCTGGCCCACAAGCAAAATTTGTAAAAGCTTTTGTGACTCTAGCTCAATATTGCTCAGTAAACGAATTTGCTCTAAGGCTTTTAGGGACATATGCTGAGCTTCATCAATCACGAGTACATTTGAAAACCCTTTTTGTGCGTTTTGAATAAGCCCTTCACTAAAAAGCTTAAGTAGGGTCTTGTAGCTACTTGAAGGTTCATAAGAAATACCGAATTCTTCAACAATAGACTCGAGGAGCTCTACCCCCTCAAGAGTAGGATGCAATAATAGCGCACTTTTTGAGCTCTTTTCACTTAAGTTTAAAAGAGTACGGCTTAAAAAGGTTTTACCCGTACCGACCTCTCCTGTAAGTAAGGCAAAGCCCTGGCCGCTATCAAGAAGCCCTGCTAAACGAGACAGCACATAGCACTGAGTTTTTGATTGAAAGAAAAACTGCAGGTCCGGGGTTTCCGAAAATGGGTTTTTACTAAAATTGTAAAACTCGTTAAACATAA
>JAUVAX010000098.1 GCA_030591685.1 Pseudobdellovibrionaceae bacterium
GAATCTGATTTAAAATTAAAAATCCCAATTAATAAACGAGTTCCTTTGGGTAGCGATCCTGTGCCCTTTTTGGGCTATGTGTTGGATAATCAGGGCTACAGGGTGTTAACACGAAATCAGAGAAGATATAAAAAGAAGGTAAAAAGGCTAACGCATAAAAAAATAAGAGCTAGTTATTTAGCCCAAGTGAAAACCTCTTTTGAGGCTTGGGGGAAATTGAATTTAGAAGAATTAAATAAAATCAAAAACAAGGTGGGGTTCCCAATATAGTATAGAGGAGTTTTGGCTCCGCGGGCGGGGTTCTCCGTGGGGGGAACTGGAACAATGGAACGAATTCGGGCGTGTTCAACTCGAACTTGAACAATGCTCCATCGAACGCGAACACGAACATTGGCTTTCGCTGCGCGTTTGTCCTCGGCTTTGACAGACTTGGGGGTATTAAAGTGTGAGGGAAGTCGTAATTGCTTTTAAAAGCTTACGGCCACACTACAGAAGATGAGTCCTACGGACTGACTTTGCCCCAAGGCACTTCGGAGCCTTCACCTGGGCTAACCTGGGGGCATTTGCCCTTAAGGGGTCCGAATTTTAAGAAACTTTAAGCTTAGTATTTGGCTTTAATTTCTGTAAGTAGCTAATTAGTCGATCTGTAGAGAACTCATTAATACGATGTCTTAGTATTTTGCTGACTTTGCCTTTATCTACTTCCATGATCTCACCCATTTGCTCGTGGGTAAGTTTATTTTTATATTTAAACTTTATAAACTTTTGGCAGATATCCCATCTAAATTGCTCTAGGGCAGTGGGGTTTTCAGGTAACATTAAGGTCCCTTGAGTTTTTTCAAGTTTTTTTAATACGGATTCAATTTCTTTTTTATTTGGAAAAGCCATTTTATTACCTCCTGTAGGCGTTAATTACGCCAATATACATTTTATCTTTTTCTAAAACCCAAATTAGTTTATAAAACTTCCCTTGAAGCTCTAATTTATCAACCTCAAAGTAAGTATAGCCTCCTTTTATTATTTGAAAGTCAAAAACCTTGCCATCAAACTGCTTTACAAGCTCTAGGATGATCTCGTCGGTTATTGTACTAGCATGTTTTTCCTCATAATGGGGGTCAATAATAACTTGGGAGATCTTAATCTCATTAACTACAATATTAACCATATACTCTCGACGACTCATCTTTTGCATCCTAACACGGGTTGCTAAATATAGCAACTTTTTCTCAGTCTAAGCCTCTAAACTCTATTTTTGAGGCTTTATTTATAGTTTCAAAGCTTTTAGGGGTTAAATTTAACGTTTTAAGCCCTCCTTCTTTTAACTCAGTTAAGCGCGTACTTATGGTGTTGGGCTTTCTTTCAAAGTGATTTGAAAGTCTTTTTACCGACCATTTTTCAATCCAACGTAAGTTTGCCAGCTCCATTAGGTTGATTTCAGGTTTTCTCCATTGTATAAAGTGTTCTTTATGCACTACCAAATGTTCGGTTAGTGTAGGGTGGTGGCTACCA
>JAUVAX010000081.1 GCA_030591685.1 Pseudobdellovibrionaceae bacterium
CAGGGTTAGGGTTATCAGATGAGATCAACACCACTTGGTGTATTGTTGGTGACCTAACAGCTCTTTATGATTTATCTGCATTGTGGGCGTTAGCTAAGCAGCCTGAATTAAAATTTAAACTTATAATTATTAATAATGGTGGCGGCAAAATATTTCAAAGAATTTTCGATGACCCTAGTTTTGAAAACAGACATGGGTTAGGTTTTGAGAGTATGGCTAAAATGTGGGGCTTGAAGTTTAGTAAGGTTCAAAACGTTAAGGGGCTCACAGGCGCCATAGACTCCACAATTATCGAAATTTTGCCCGATAATTTGCAGAGCAAAAAGTTTTGGCAACAACTGCAGGGGCCCACACAGTGAAGGTTGTTTTTGTTCATGGTTTTTTAGGGCAACCAGATGATTGGGCCCACGTGGCCTCTCTTCTGCAGGTTATAAATGCTGAAATTAAAATTGAACTCATTGATTTATTTAACGATCCTGAGCTAGGCCCTAATCAGTCATTAGAGCAGTGGGCGGATCAGTTTATAAATAGGTATAAAAGTCATGAGCCTATAATAGCTGTGGGGTACTCTTTAGGAGGTCGTTTACTGGCCCAGGTTGTTAAAAAGCGACCTACGATGTTTGAGAAAGTTTTTTTTATTTCTTCTAATCCTTTTACCCTGACAGAAACTGAAAAGATTGAGCGAGATAAGTTTAACACTCATTGGGCTGATAAATTTAAAACCCACGAATGGCCAGCTCTAATGAGTCAGTGGGCGGGGCTAAGGGTATTTAAGGGCTCAAAACACACGCCCTTTAGGCTTGAGGATGATTTTGAAAGAGATAAGCTCTCGATGGCGCTCATTAATTGGTCACCGACATTGCAGCAGTTAACCGTAGAAGAGCTTTCGGACATTAAGGGCGTTCAATTTTTTTGGGCTGCTGGTGACTATGATGTAAAGTATAAAGACCTTATTGAAGGCTGGAGTCAAAAATTTCCCGAACATAAGTTTTACTACATCTCCCAGAGCGGTCACAGAGTTCATTTTGATGCCCCTGAAAAGCTAACAAATTTACTCACTAAAGACCTGTTTAAAAAAGCTTAAAAGAACAAGTGAAATAGCTATTTAAGTAAAGAGTGCGACTTAAATTTCCGATTTAAGAGAGTGAAAAATCGACTTTTAGTATTTACTTTAATTTGCACTCTTAATGTAGCCCCGGCCAAAGGTCAGGGGGGTGGGGCCAATGGCCAAATATCGTTTATTAATAAAGCTCTTTTAAGTGCCGGAGCTCATAAAAAAAATGAATGCTCTCCAAGTGACTGCCCAAAGGTTTTAAAGTCATGGGTCAAGGATGATCAGCACGGGCTTTTTTGGAAGGGGTATGGTTCAACCACTATATTACAACAGTGTCACCATCAGAGGCTTTCAACAGACCCTCTTACGAGCACTGAGCTTTTTGATGAGTTTCAAGCTACGGAAGCCTTAAAGGTGGCTACGCCCAACAAAAGTGTACTCTATCAGTGTCAATTAGGTCATGAGCTGACTCAAGTGCAAAAAAAATCACTAGTGAGTAACTATATTTATGGCCTTAATAAATTAGATTCAGGCATAGAGGGTCACTTAACAGAGCTCGCGGGGATAAATAATTTACTGGGCGAAAAGTTTTCAAAAAACTCAGTGTGTAAAAACCCATCTCTAAGAAGGGCATACAGGGTCTGCAATAATTACGTTAAGGCTTGCAAAAAAAACAATCAAAAAAATTGGGGCCAGTTTTCCTCAGAAGCTAAAGTGACATTTAATAAAGTTCAAGCGACAAGAGCCCAAGTAAGATTAATTCTAAGAAAAATACCCGCTGTTGAGAGAAAAAAATGTTTAAGAGCTGCTACTGAGAATAAACACTGTAAATCCTACTATGCTTTAAAAGATATACTAGAGAATACAATAAATAAAAACGCATGGATGAAGTCAAAAGTATTTAGTAAAAACTTAAAAAAGATAGGGTTTGAGGGCTCATTAAAAAAACAATTTAAATTTAACAAAAGAGAACTTTTAAAATCTATAGCAAAAAAGAAAAACGCGGCTCAGTGTTTAAATGGCTTAAGCTCAAAAACAAGAAAGGCAAATCGTGAGAAAAAATGTAATTTAAAAGACACCTTAAATGAAATAGAGACTTCACCTCAGATTACACTGACTCCCAAAAAAGGCCGTAGTTTTAAAAAACAATACTCTGCTGTGATGCAAATTGAAAATGTGATGTGTTTAGATGAAAGGCGAAAGGATAGAAACAACACTCGCTCAATACTTGGTCACTCGGCCCTGTCGGTGGCCTCACTAGCTATCCCCGCACTTGGGGCCAGGGGTTTGTTTTTAACCCTTAAGGCGGCTCGAATTATGGTTATGCCAGTTGATGGGTTTTATGCCTCACATAGTCTAAAGGAGGCTCAAAAAAATTGCTCCCAAAAAATGGACCTTAAATCATTAACTAAAAAAAGCAGTAATAAATGCCCCTCTGTTATCGAAAATAACCCAGTGATTCAAAAGTATGATTCATGTATTCAATCGGCTCTTTTTGCGGCTCTAGATGGCCTGCCACTAATTCCCGCAGGACTATTGAAGCAACTAAATATGTCAAAGCGATTTGGTATATCTAAAGCTGAGGTTTCAAAAAACTCAAGACTTACAAGTGAGGGCCGAGTTATCAAGGCTGAGGATCTATTAAGGAAAAAACTAGGACGGTCAGAGGCTTTAAGTAAAAGCCAAAGAGAGGGCCTTATAGAGGCCCATAATGTCGGAAAGGGTGAGTTAGGTAAAAAAAGTAAGTCTGCCGAAATTTTTAATTATACGAATAAACAACTTGCCCGAAAATTAAAAATTTTACTACGCGCTGGATTTTCAAAAAAAGAAGCCGAATTACTATTAGAGTCAGGCCTTGCTGGCAAGAAAAAAATGAGTTCAAAGCAAAGAAAAAGCCTTGAGCGTAAAATAAAAAAAGAAGGTGAGAGCCCAAAAAATAATGCTACAAGTAGCGCGTCAAATTCAGAGGCAGTAGCTGGGAGCACTGTTGTGTCCGCACGAAAAACAATTTCAGAAAAAGTAGTATCTTCGGATGAGGTGATTGATTTTATTGCTTCAGATACCACTGCTGATAGTCTTCAGAGTATAAAAAAATTCAACCCTAGCTTAGGTGATACGCTTGAGAACTTTTATGATGTTTGCGAGGGCGGCTGTAGCCAGTTGAGGTTTGAGACGTATAAACATGTGCTTTCGGATATAGATTTAGCAGTGACAAATAAGGACGTACACAAAATAATTTCACAGTGCTTTGGGGCAAAATCTGGGTCCACATGCCCAGACTCAGAGCTAGAATTAGTGAATACACTCTTAGACTCTAAGGTTACAAAAAAGGGCTTCGAATTCACGAGTGAAATCACCAAAGGTTGTGGTAATAGTTGCCCGAGTAAGATATTTTCAGGGCTTTCACAAATAATAAGTCGTAATGAATCTAAAATCCTGAATTCAAAACCATTCAGGAAGAGAGTTGAGCTTATAGCATCTATTTGCAGTGACGGTAAGAATGCTAGCTGCAAAGATTACTTAGATGATTTTCACAAGATCAGTGCCTTGCCAGGTGGAAATCAAAAGCTAGGTGACTTTGTTAAAATGGCATCTAGGTGTTTAAAGTTTAATAAAGCTCCAACCAATTGTAAAAGTTATGGTTTAATTAAAAAGTTAAAATTAGCTCACCCACAAAAAATTAAATCTTTCGACGGGAGGCCTGATTCAGCGCCAGGCAATCGAAATGAAATTAACTGGTCAAAGGAGCAGCTGGATAAGAGCTCTTCAGATTATGTTAATGAGCTGGATCGTAGAGATTTAGAGTTGCAATACAGTGATGGAGATTTATTGAATAAGTATTTTTTTGATTTAGAGCACGCGCCTGCAGCTAAAAGTAATTCGGTTAAAAAATTAAAAATATGGGAAAAACTAAGGGAAGACGAGGGCATTGCTTCGTTGCGAGAGCCTGATTATATAATTAAAGTTGGAAATGAAAAAAAGATTTATGATTACTACAACCCCAGGCTCAATAGATATAAATTTTTAAAACAGGAAATATCTGATAAAATTGTAACCGCCACAATATACAAAGTTGTAGGTAAGCGACAAACAAATGGTGTTATTATAAACATTAAACCATCTCAAGATTTAGTGAGTAAGAGTGATTTAAGGTATCAGTTAATAAAAGCATCAGCTAAGCTGAGAGGGGCAACTAAAAAGAAGCAAAAATTTACGTACCCAAGAGCTCGGATTGAGAAACTCTCGAACCCTGGTAAGGAGCGTTTGGGGTATGTTAGCTCACCGGAAAGCGCAGATACAGTAACGGTTGAGGTAATGTCTGAGCTTGTTGAGGATGTTATTGTGCTTATGGGGAGAGATGGGGCGCCTATGCCGGTACGTATTTTTCCGTACTTTGATGATGAGGCCTTTGAGGCAGCCTACGACTTGTATGAGAGCCTCAAGCCCACACGGTGACGGAGCCCTCCTCAAGTCATTCCTATAACTTATGTGCCCTTTTCAAGGTTAAATCTCAATATTTACTTTTTTAGGCCAATTTACTGCTGAGCGAGAGAAGAAAAAATTAGATTTTATTGATGAGAACACCTTGGAGGCTTTTTTTACTTATTTAATCTATTAACTTTATGGGTTCTCATCTCTTTAAATAAACCCCTCCATTGATGTAACTTGAGAACACCTTTTTAAAGAATGTTAACTTGTGAAAAAATATTTACTAGGTCGTATTGGGGCTAGTGATTGTTAATAGGGCCTGGTCTAATAAATTCTTTGCCCGACCAATCATTTGATCCTGCCACATAGGG
>JAUVAX010000085.1 GCA_030591685.1 Pseudobdellovibrionaceae bacterium
CCTGACCGACTGCAAAGACGGCTTGAAAATGCAGGTTTTGTTTTAGGCTTCCCTGAATAGGTGTTAATATTGTTGAGATATGTCATTATTTACTGAACGTAAAGAAACCACCCCGTGCCCCTATAGGCACCTAAGAAGGGACTTATAATGAAACTCATAACACTACTACTTTTAACCCTTTTTTATACTTTTGCTGAATCCAAGGCAGGGCAAATATACATAAGTGTTGGCAAGGGAACGGTTAAAAAATCTTTACTCGCTTTGCCTAATTTTAAATACTTTGGGAGCACCAAAGCCTCTAAAGCTAATTTAAGAGTGGGAACTGAACTTTATCAAACTATAAAAAACGATTTTGACGTTAGCACACTTTTTACACTCATAAGCCCTGATGCTTTTTTAGAGGACTCTTCTAAAAAAGGGCTCAAACCCTACCCCAATGACCCTGTTGGGTTTAAGTTTTCAAATTGGTCTGCCATTAGCGCTGAGTTTTTGATTAAGGGCGGGTATAAAGTTGTCGGCAACAACCTCACTCTTGAGGCTTATTTATACTATGTTCCACAAGCAAAGCTTATTCTGGGCCGGAGCTATACGGCCAGCCAATCAAAGGTTCGAACGCTCGGTCATAAGTTTGCTAATGATGCCGTAGAGGCCCTTACTGGCACTTCCGGGATGTACAACAGCAAGATCGCAGTCACCGCTAACCGCAACGGTAAGTACAAAGAAATATACACAATGGACTGGGATGGCCACAATATTCAACGCCTAACAAGCCATAAAAACTTATCTATCTCACCCACCTGGTCACCTGATGGTAAAAAAGTCGCCTACACAAGTTGGGCCTATCACCCTAAGGCCAAAACAAGAAATGCCGATCTTTTTATTAAGGATGTTTCTTCTACAGCTCAAGCAAAACTCATCTCTTACAGAAAGGGTATTAATTCAGGGGCTAACTTTCACCCCAACGGGAGAGATCTTTTTTTGACGCTCTCAAAATCTGGCAATGCTGATATTTACCGTAAAAACTTAAGCTCTGGAAAAACGACTCGTATAACTCGAGGCCCCAGAGGCTCGATGAATGTTGAACCTGCCATTTCACCTAATGGTAAAATGTTAGCCTTTTCATCTACCCGGGGTGGACCCCCTATGGTCTATGTAATGACTCTTAGTACTGGCTCTATAAAGCGCATCACTTATGCTGGCAAATATAATGCTACCCCAACTTGGTCACCTGATAGTAAAAAAATTGCTTTTGCCGGATACGATAAAGGCCATTTTGACATTTTTATTATGGACAGCAAAGGGTATGGCCTCACCCGCTTAACCTCTGCAAAAAAAGCCAATGGACGCACTGCTGACAATGAAAGCCCCACTTTTTCGCCAGATGGTCGATTTGTTATGTTTACTAGTAATCGAACCGGAACAAATCAACTTTATATTGTAGACACAAAAGGTAACAATGAAAGGCGTATTACTTATGATAAATTTCATTACGAAAAGCCCTCATGGTCTAAAGTACTTGAATAAACCTACATCATGAAAAATATTACTCCGCTTCATAAATTTACCAAAGAGCAAATTCAATCAGCAGGCCATCACTGCCCTGCTATTTTAAGATATACTTTTTTACTTGAATCTTTATTAAAAATCGATACGCCTTCAAACTCAAGGCGGCTTCGCACCCTAAGGCACCAGGCCTGGTTAACATGTGCATTGAATACATATTTTTCAACAGCTGACACTTTAGATATTTGTTTATTTTGGAGCCAAGAGACCGATAAAATTTTAACAAAAGCCTGGCACATGAGTGACCTCTCAAGTGAGGGCCTATTATTGGCCGCCATGGGTAAGCTTGGCTGCAACGAGCTCAATTTAAGCTCAGACATTGATATTTTATTAATCAGCAAAAACCCTGCCCCTGATGAATTACAAAAAAAAATAAAACATTTCACGCGCTTACTCAATGAAAACACAGAGCATGGGTTTTGCTACCGCGTAGACTACAACCTACGGCCGGGGGGGCGGCTAGGGCCCCTCATTTCTAGCTGCAAGCAATTTCAAGACTATTATTGGTCTCATGGTGAAACTTGGGAGCGCATGGCTTTTATTCGGTTTCGTCCTGTTGTGGGGTGTGATGACGTTAAAGACGAGATTAATACTTTTCTAACAAGTTTTTGTTACCGTAAATATATTGATTACACGCTTTTTGATGATCTCAAAACTATGCGGGCACAAATTAAATCTGCTCTTGTTGAAAAAAAACCACCCTCAGAAAGCCTCCATTTAAAACTTTTCACTGGCGGTATTCGAGACATTGAATTGTTCTTGCACGCCAATGCGATTATCCACGGGGGCAAGGCTCCTGAAATTCGTGCTAGTTCTACAAGCACCTTAAACCAGCGACTCAAAACTCACGGATTTATAAGCCCCGCCGACAGTGAAACACTTATATCAAACTATTGGTTTTACAGAACACTTGAGAACAAAATTCAAATCATAGATGACCTACAAACTCACACCATCTCACTTACTAAAGACTACCCGCACATTAAAAAAGAGGACATCTCAAGCCTCCCTCAGCGCGCTAAAAAGGTCGACCAAATTGTTTCAGCCCTTACCGGGGCTATTGACGAAGCCCTGCCTTTGCTGCCAAAATCCCTAGAGGACCAACAAAAACTTTTAGTACAATATGGGTTTAATAAATACTCTGTTGAGAGCGTTTGGCCGCAGTTGATTGCCTTAACTGCAAAATCAAAGCAAAAAACTAGAGACGAAACAACTCGTAAAAAATTTTTATACCTTTTTTTAAATGAACTCAAAAATTTAAATACAAATAAAAACTTAGGGCTCTCGTTGCTCTTAGATTTTGTTAAAAATACCCGGTCAAAAGCCAGTTTTTTTACATTACTATTAAGAGAGCCTGGGCTTTTAAAAAGTCTCGCGCGCCTGTTTTCGACAAGCCCTTATCTTGGCGGGATCATTTCAGCAAGGCCCGAGCTTTTAGACTCTTTTGTTTACCGAGCACAGGAGGCTGAGTTTTCAGATCACTTGGATGAGGCCCTAGAGCAAATGTCTGAAACCCGACTTATCACTGAAATTATTGCGGCCAACGAATTTTTAAGCACTTTAGATGTACATACTTTTTGCCAAGCCATCACCTCAACAGCAGATAAAATCTGCGCTCAACTATTAAAGTCACTTAAACTCGAACTTGGGAGATCTCAGGTTGGGCTTGTTGCCCTTGGAAAATGGGGGGGGCAAGAGCTTGGGGTGAACTCTGATTTGGATTTTATTTTTGTTGTCCCTAATAAGCCCAGTGAAAACGATTTTAAAATTGCGCGGCGGTTTGTTTCACGACTTCAGGACCAGCACAGCGGCGGGACTCTTTATGATATTGACCTGAGGTTACGCCCGAGTGGCAATGCCGGGCCC
>JAUVAX010000002.1 GCA_030591685.1 Pseudobdellovibrionaceae bacterium
CCATCTAAGAGCTTCTTCCTGTCCATCCTCGGATTTTTGAGTTATTGCATTGTTTTTCAAGGGTCATCAGGCAAAAGTCTAGCTGGTTTTGGTCAGCGAATCATTTTTAGGCCAATGGTCGCAATACCTAAGAATGAAAAAAAGCTAAATATATCTGTAACCATGGTTATAATGACGCCACTTCCGATAGCTGGGTCTCGTTTCATTTTATGAAAAGTCAAAGGAACAACAACACCAAATAGCGATGCAACAAAAGAGTTCAACACCATAGAGACAAAAATGACGCCAGCAACAAGTGGTTCACCTTTCCAAAAGTACACAAGAGCGGCCGCGCCAATACCTGTTATGATGCCTATACTGACCCCTACGTAAATCTCTTTAATTAGACTGTTGGCTTGAGTTATAAAATTAAAATCCCCCGTTGCTAGCCCGCGGGTAACAACAGTCATAGTTTGAATGGCGGTGTTGCCGCCCATGCCTGCGACTATGTTTTTTAAAACAGCAAGGATTATAAGTTCTTGCATGGTGTTTTCAAATAAGCTCACAACAGAGCTAGCAAGAGCCGCCAGCACAAGGTTTAAGAGCATCCATGGTAATCTATTTTTAATTTTAAACTTAGCGGAGCTATAGACTCTGTCATCTTCTTGTAAGCCAGCTTGAGCATATATGTTGGCTGTGACTTGGTTTTGTATGATGTCGACAACGTCATCAATTGTAATAATACCGAGCAGTTGCCCCTCTTTATTAACCACAGGTAAAGCGATAAAATCATAATGAGAGACGATCTGTGCGACCTCTTCTGATGAGTTTTCAGGCTGAGCCGTAACAAGGTCCTTTTTAATGAGGTCCTGAAGTGGCATTGTTGGTGGGGCTGTAGCCAGGGCTCTTAATGAAACAATCCCCTCAAGGCGACGATCTTTATCGACACAGTATATATAGTAGATGGATTGCTCTTGAGCTGCTTGGCGCAGTATTTCAAGCCCTTGACCGGCATTAATGTCTGTGGGCAGGGAGAATGTGTCTGTCTGCATCATTCTGCCGGCTGAATTTTTAGGGTAGCTTAAAATTTGTTCAATTTTAGATTTTAACCCCTGGTCCATCTGGGAGCACATGATGTTTTGCGAAGCATCATTGAGTAGGGACACAAAGTACGCCGCACTCTCCTCTGGGGCGGCAACAATGAGCCGCAAACACTTTTCGGGCTCCAGTTGAGCGAGCAGGGACTTAAGCTGTACCTCTGGGATCTCTAAGAGGGTGGGTGCCGCCTTATCAATTTTAATTAAGGCGCCTGTAAGAAGCCCTTTTTCGCGGTTATTAAACTGCCCAATAAGGCTCGCAAGGTCCGCAGGCTCTATTTTACTTAATATTGAGAGTAAGGGGCGACTGTTTCGCCCCGAAAGTAGCCGTTTTATAATAGAAGTGTTACTAGGATTTAGTTTCATTCACACCCAACGTACAGTTAAAACCCTAAGTATAGTGATTTTAGGTATTTATAATAAAAATAAAAACATAATTGCGTTATCTCTTGTCGCCGTCAATGTATTTTATTAGGGTAACGTTCCTTAAAAATTTTAGGAGATTTTATGGGTAAACAACCAATGACTATTGAGGGCAAGCAAAAACTAGTTGAAGAGTTAAAACACTTAAAGACTGTCATGCGCCCACAAATTATAAAAGATATCGAAGTAGCTCGGGGTCACGGTGACTTAAGTGAAAACGCTGACTACGACGCCGCCAAAGAAAAACAAGGTTTTACTGAAGCACGCATTGCTGACGTGGAGTCCAAAATAGCAGAGTCTGAAGCAATTGACCCGTCTAAAATTAAATCAGATAAAATCGTATTTGGAGCCACAGTAGTATTAATGGATTTAGATAATGATCAAGAGGTGACCTACCAACTTGTTGGCGAGGAAGAGTCTGATGTGAAATTAGGTAAAATATCCGTGTTCTCTCCCCTAGCTCGTGCAATAATTGGTAAGAAAAAAGATGACATTGTGGAGTTTAGCAGCCCAAAGGGTGAAAAAGAGTACGAAGTTGTTCAATTTTTTTATAAGTAATCATGTCTAAAAACACTAATGGAGTTGGCGCTCCGTGGATATTGTTTTTATTAGGCATACTTGTTAGCGTTTTTTGGGGGGGAGCGGTTCGTACCGTATTGCTCCCTGACAGCAAGGCCCGGACCTTACTTGAACAAAAATTAATAACAGCTGTGACAGATTATAAAGTGACAGTGCAAAGTGCTCGTGTGTTTTTCTCTCAAGGCCTTGTCCCTGTTTTAGGCGTTAGTGCTGAGGTGGAGTTGGACCCTTTGTATCCATGTCAAGGAGCCTGGGGGATTCATTCCGCTCAAGTTGTGGTGCCCATTGAGCTTTTTAAGAGTATTTATCAGAAAAAAATTATTGTTGATCAAATAAAAATAAACAGGCTTGTTGTAAGAAATTACGATCACTTGTGCTCTAAAAGTACGGCTGAAAGTACCAGCCTTTTGACTAAAAAAACTCAGCCCATCAAAACACCTCATGGCATAGAGGCTTCAAAAAGTATTCATGAGAATAAAAAACCACATCAACTTCAAGAGGCCATGAATAGGGCTCTGAAAGACCTCAATGAATTACCTTTAAAGACTGTTGAAATTCAAGATCTATGGGTCGAGGATCAAAACACAGTACTAAGAATTAATAATATCAAGATCGAAAAGAGCGTGAATCACTTTGAGGCTTCGTTTTATGTTGATGTTTCTAGAGTGCACGCGTCGGTTGTAGATGTGCCTCCTGTTTTTGTGAGCGTTGTTTTGTCAGATCAGGGGTTCACCTTAAGTTCAAAGAGTAAGTATAAAGAGGGTGAGGTTTTAATTACAGCGGCTTCAAAACCTGAGGACTTGGATGTAAAAATTCTTTTTAAGAACTTTCCTTTTAGAAAAATTGTAAGTATTTCCCCTGCAATTAAAAACAAGAGCCTTTCAAGATTGCCCATGTGGATTGATTGCCAGGTGTCGGTAAGGTTAGATTTAAATTTTAAGGGAGAGGCTAAAGCAAGCCCTTGTGTGCTCAAAGGCCGAAAATTTAAGTTCAAAATCCAAGAGTTAGAGGCACACATTGAAAGAAAAAAAATAAAGATATCCCCCTATAAGGTTTCAATGAAAGATTTGCCGATAAATTATATTCTTAAGGCCATTGGTAAAGAGGGGCTCAGTGGAGTGTTCTCAGATTTTGGGGTTATGTCAGGAGAGTTGTCTGTCGAAAATAAAGAGTTTACTTTAGATTACTCTGTTAAGGAGGCGAGCTTATATTTTTCAAAAAAGGGGAGCTTTTCCCAACAAAAAATTGACCTGTTTTCAGGGCGCTTAAATTATTCATCAGGTCGAGTTTCTGGTGTGGTGGATAAAATCGCATTAGATCAAGGGGTATTCAAGGGCGACCTGTCGTTTAATTTTGATTCTAAGTTTCAAAAAGGAGTTCTTCAAACAGCAATTCCTGAGATTCAATTTTCACCTACAATTCAGAGGTTAGTATCCGAAGGCTCTTTAGGTGGTATGAGTTTGTTTTTAAGAGCAGAGATTGATCGAGGTCAAATGACAACAATAAAAGGAGTGGTTGGCATTAATAGTGTTTTGACCCCCTCATGGGACATGAAGGGGGCTAGCTTAAAGTTTATTTATAAAAACAAAAAATCAAACCTTCAGGTACGTGTGAAACAAGCTTCTGTTAGGGGAGAGGGGGCTTTAAAAAGTGCATTACAAGAAGTTTTTGTAAGTAAAGAACTAGAGCTTTCAAAGCTAAGGGCAAAGTTACTGATCAATCAAAACGGTTTTGAGTGGAGCTCTTTAAGAGCGCAATTAAATAAGCCTAAGGCATCATCAACTCTTAAATCACATGGTGTTTGGTCAGAAAAAAATAAAAAAGGGACTTTTAAATTTTCGCCGGGCAATAAGGTGCTGACCTTTTTTAACAAAGAGTCGGGGTTATATTTGTCGGCTAGCCCTTCTTTTTTCAAAAAATCATCTCAAAAACTTCAATCTGTTTATGATAAAAACAGGGTTGTTCTTATAGAGAGTTACGAAAAAAAGCCAGGAGTTATCAAAGCTCTAGGTCAGAAGGTGATCAATTCAGCAAAAGAAATAATAAAAATTAAAACTAATTAATACCATCTTTTTTGTTGCACCTGCATAACCCAGTCCGGTAAGTTTTTGCTGATTGTTGCCCCTAGGCCACCGGCGAGCTTTTCAGTGAGAGATTTTTTACCTTTTATTTTAATCTGATAGATCTGTTTGTCGTGAGAGTTTTTTAATAGGTACTCGTCACTTGTAGAAAGCTCATCAACAAGGCCCTTTTCTATTGCGACTTGGCCGTACCAATGCTCTCCGGTAGAGACAGCATCTATATTTAGACTTGGCCGGTTGTCAGAAACCCATTTTTTAAAAAGATCGTGTGTTAAGGTGATGTCTTCGAGAAATTTAGTCTTACCTTTTTCGCTAATTTCACCAAGAAGAGAAATAGTGCGCTTATACTCACCCGCAGTGTACTCATCATAGTCAATATTATTTTTCTTTAGCAGTCGATGCAGGTTGGGGACCTGTGCAAGAACCCCAATGGAGCCGACAATGGCAAAAGGGGCTGCGACAATTTTATCAGCAACGCAGGCCATCATGTAGCCTCCACTTGCTGCCACCTTATCAACGCAAGCTGTGACGGGCACTCCGGCATTTTTAAGCCTTAGTATTTGAGCGGCGGCGAGGCCGTAGGTATGGACCATGCCTCCGGGGCTTTCAAGCCGGATAAGGACTTCGTCGGTTTTTTCAGCCACTGAGAGAACAGAGCTGATTTCATCCCTAAACTGCTCCACATGAGAGGCCTTAATATCGCCCTCAAAATCGATAACATAAATATTAGGTTGGTCCTCTTTGTTTTTTTTAAAAACTTTTTTAAGCTCTTTGAGCCTTTTTTTAAGGGCCTTCTTACTGAGTGTCGCTTGAAGGATCGTTGTTTCAAAGTCATTGAATTTTTCGTTTAAATTAATAATCTCTAGAGAATCTTTCGAGAGTTTATTTTTTGCAATTAAAGTGAAAAGAGTGACTAAAATTACAATAATTGAGATGACAGCAATAAGAGCTTTAAGTCCAAAGACGCCGGTTTCATAAAGATGTTCCATGTAAATCCTTTTTTTAGATATACCTTTATAAAGGGTCTTCGTAATTAGGTCGAGTAAAAAAGCCGGAGTCTGGCCAAAACTACATTTTTACGTCATAGTTAAGGGTATATGTTGCGTATAGGCTTTTATTTAGTACTAATATTTATAGCTGTCATCTTTTCTGAAGGCTCGAATGCTGATAGTGGGGTTGACCAAGAGTTTCAGGTTCGTAAAAAAATCATTGAAAACCGTTATATTGACTTTCGTAGGCATAAAGTAAAAGCAAAAATATTTAATGAGCAGCGACTTAAAGGCCTTGAGGCCTATAAGGCGAAAAAATCCATTTATAAAAAGCGGCGGTCGCAAGCTCGAAAGAAGCGGGTTTCAGAGAGGACTCAGAAGTTTGACACCGAAGGTCTTCGATTAAAGTGGGAGCGCGCAAAAAAAGAGCAGATAGAAAAGCGAATTCTTAATCAAAAACTCTATGTTAAAAAAAGAGATCAGTTGAGAGCTATGGAAGAAGGCTTAATGACCATGCCTGCCTATGAGGAACTCAACTTGCCCGAAGGGGCTGTTGGAAACTAACCCTTTATAGAGGGAAATATCTCCTCAAGTTCCAAATGGGTGAGTTTCTTGAGCCCATTAACTAAGTGCATTAAGATGGCCCCTAAAAATAGTGTTAATGGCAATGCTATAACAATATACCCCATCCAAGTCATTTGGGCGATTTGATCATTTAAAATAACAGTTTGTTCAAGCTCAGTCAGGCTTACATCTATTTTAGTGAAAATTACTTTTGCTAAAATAAAATTAAGTACAGCACTTATAAAAAATGAAACAGCTAGAAATTTTGTTGATTTTTTAAGATGGAGTTCAAATTTGTCTTCTGTTTTATTAACGGCCAGAGCCTCATTGACTTTATTAATATTCATTAAGCTCTTGTTATAAGCCATTAACTTCATAGCGGGTTTTTTTGTTGAGGCACTTATGTAAACACCGACTCCTATTATAAGCGGGAAAGCCGCCTCTTTAACAGCAAACCAAAAACCATCAAGTTTAAGTAAGGCTAAGCCCCCGGTGAAAAGGATGTTTATTATACCTAAAATAGAGATGTAATTTTTTTCACCCTTTTTTATATAATCATAAGCTCCATACCCTATAGGAAAAAGAAGAGCTACTACGAGTGCTATTGTGGGACCATTGTCGCCTAAACGTTTTGAGAGCTGGCTTAAAATCACAACAGGTATAACAATGTTAAAGGCGAGATTCATTAATGGATTTTCTTGTTTTTTCATTGAGCCCTCGGTTTGATTTAATGGTAATTCTAAATTTAAAATCCCTCTAGATCAAGGTCTGAATAGGGGTTTTTTTGTTGTGTAAAAAGCTTAGGATGTATATTTTATTATATAAAGAGAGGTCGTTAACCCCCATCATCTCTTACATAAGGCTTATGTCAGAACTGATTTCAACAATATTTATCCTTTTAGTGGCCTTTCAAATAAAGCATTTTATTTGCGATTTTCCGTTGCAGCGTGAGTACATGTTGAAAAAAACGTTGCCTGGGTGGGAATTTTTTGTGCCCCTTTGTATGCACGCTGGTGTACATGCTTTGTTTACATTAATTCTCATGCTGTTCTTCGCCCCACACATGTGGTGGTTATGTCTTTGTGATTTTTTAATTCACTTTACTATGGATCGTATAAAATCAGGACCTAAGTACTTAGGTCGGTTTAATAACAAGAATCGCGCGAGCTATTGGAACTGCCTAGGCTTTGATCAGCTCGTTCATCACCTCACTCATTACCTTATCGTGTACATAGTTTTGGCAGATAGTATCTCATAGGCGACTCCCCATTTCCTCCAATTTAGTAATGAGCTCTGTTCAGGGGGTTATTGTCACCTGAGTTAAGGAGAAAGGTTCTCTGTTTGCGACATTACGAAGCCTTGACTATGAGAGAGTCGTGGAGCCTCTCATAGTGAAACACTTTGAGGTGAAGATTTTGTTAATACTAGGGGCTGAGTTATTTTAGTTGGCCTTTTGTGCTTCCGATAGGCTTTCATTACCGTTGGAGGTTTAGTTGTCTTGGGGTGACGTACCAAGTTGGTCAGACTCAATTGCTGAGGCACTTCTTAATAGTGTAAAAGTAAAAGATCCTTTTACTTTTTACCACTGTTGTCGTGTGGGGCGAGGGTCAAGAAGGCTCGCGCAGGCGATGGGGTTGAATGAGTACGACCAGATTAGACTGGAGTACGCGGGTATCTTTCATGATATTGGCAAAGTCGGAATCCCTGATAATATTTTACTAAAGCCCGGCAAACTCACAAATGCCGAATATGAAACCATGAAATCTCATGCTTTAATAAGCGCTCTTGTATTGGACCCTTTAAAGGAATATGAATTTTTTAAATCACTATTTCCTGGGATAAGAGCTCACCATGAAAGAATAGATGGTCGAGGATACCCCTATGGTTTAGAGGGTGAACAAATACCTTTAGCCGGTCGAATTATTACAGTTATTGATTCTGTGGATGCCATGATGAACACCAGGCCCTACAGGAAGGCTCTTACTTTTGATGTGGTAAAGTCTGAACTTTTAGATTACTCAGGAACTCAATTTGATGCTTCGATTGTAAACGTTTACTTAGATGCCGTTCGCTTTTGGAGAAATTTAGAAGATGATGACCCTGAAGATCAAGTTGTGGCTCGCATAATGAAAGCGGGATAAAAAAAGATCATCAGAATTTTGAAGAGATTATTGATTTAAAATCTTAGCCGCACTCATTGCAAAATAAGTAAATATAACATTTGCACCAGCTCGTTTTATTGACATGAGTGTTTCTAGTAGGGCCTGATCTTCGTCAATCCAACCTTTCTCTGAAGCCGCTTTGATGAGTGAGTACTCTCCACTCACGTTGTATGCGGCCACGGGCACTGAAGAGTGCTTTTTAAATAAAGAGATGATGTCTAAGTAAGCGAGAGCTGGCTTTACCATAACAATATCGGCCCCCTCATCGAGGTCCAGCTGAAGTTCTCTGAGGGCATCTTTAGTATTTGCGGGGTTCATTTGGTAGGTTTTTTTATCTCCAAATTTTGGAGCGGAGTTCAGGGCCTCCCTGAAGGGGCCGTAAAAACTAGAGGCATACTTAGCTGTGTAAGCAAGAATACCCACGTTTTCATGCCCACTTTCATCAAGAGCCTTTCTAATATAGCCCACTCGGCCATCCATCATATCAGAGGGGGCTACTAAATCAGCACCCGCTTGGGCTTGGCTGATGGCCATTTTAGCAAGTATGTCCAACGTGGGGTCATTAAGGATTTCACCTTTCTCAACGACGCCATCATGACCCTCAGAGGAGTACGGGTCCATCGCCACATCAGTGAAGAGTACCAAGTCAGGGAGTTTGTTTTTAAGCTCTTTTATTGTGCGTTGAAGTAACCCTTCAGGGTTAACGGACTCGCTTGCGGTCGGGTTTTTTAAATGCCCCTCAATACTGGGGAAAAGTGCAATCGATGTAATGCCGAGTGAGTAAGCCTCAGAGGCGGTCTTAACAATGTTATCTACAGAGAGCCTGTGATAGTCGGGCATAGATGAAATGGGCTCTTTGATATTATGACCTTCGACGACAAACAAGGGTAAAACAAAATCACTGGGGGTTAAGAGGTTTTCTTGAAGTAAATCTCTTAGGTTTTCAGATTTTCGATTTCGCCGGGGGCGATGAGTGAGTTTAGCCATTAAGTCCTCAAATTTGTTTACGAAAGAAAGGTAAAGGGTAATTGATTTTATTTAATATATCAACTAATGCCATGAGAGGCAGGCCCTGGATGCTTGTGAAATCGTCGGTTGTAATTTTATCAAATAAAGCAATGCCTGAGCGTTCAATTTTATACCCCCCCGCACAGACATGGGATTTTTCATGGTCGACATAGTTTTGACACTGCTCTGGAGTCAACGCCTTCATGCTCATAAGAGTTTTATTTTGATGTTCATAGTGCTTGTCTTTATAAATCACACACAGCCCCGTAATGAGCTCGTGAGTGTGGCCGGAGAGTTTATAAAGCTGCTGGGCGCATTCAGACAAAGAGTTGGTTTTGCCAAGAAGTTCATTATTAAAACAAATCAGTTGATCTGAGCCTATAGTGATTTGGTCAGAGTTTTTTTGATGGACGGCCTGAGCCTTTAGGCGACTGAGTTTTTTTGCTAATTCAATGGGGGGGAGAGTCTCTTTTTTGGTGATGTCTTCATTAACGTTTGAAGCCGTACACTTAAACTCTAAACCAAGGCTTGATAATTGCTGCTGACGAAAAACAGAACGGCTCGCGAGGACTATGTTCATGAGGGATCCTTAAGAAAATTGAAGTTCAATTTCTATTTCAAGCCCTCATAGGTCAATGGGTTGAGTTATATTTATGTTGAAATAACGTGCGGCAGCAAAAATGAGTGCATCAAAGTATTCTTGTGTCCGATGTTTTAGGATATACTCTCTAAAAGTTTTAAGGAGCATAAATGACCTACGTACACAGCATGGACCCTTTCATTTTTGAGTTCTCAAATTCAGGCCTAGGTATTCGGTGGTACGGAATGGCTTATTTAACGGCTTTTGCGACGGCTTTTTTTGTTGTTCGCTATATGGCGAAAAAGCAAACCATAGCCCTGAAGGTCCAACAGGTGGGTGACTTTGTTACTTATGTAGCCATCGGCATTATGGTGGGGGGGCGCCTGGGGTATTGTTTGTTCTACAAACCAGAGTCTCTTGTTCAGTTTACAAGTGAGTTTCCTTTTTGGGAGGTTTTGAGCGTTCATAAAGGGGGGATGGCCAGTCATGGTGGAATTATGGGTATTGTGGTCGTTTGCTTTTGGTACGGCTGGAAGAACAAGTACTCTAAATTACAGCTTGTAGACTTGGCCAGTGTTGTGGGGGGCTTAGGTATTTTTTATGGTCGCATGGCGAACTTTATAAATGGCGAGCTATTTGGAAGAGCCAGCTCTGTGGGTTACAAATGGGCCGTAAAGTTCCCAACAGAACTGCACTACTGGGCCAATTATAAGGCCCACAAACTTAAACTCATGACGCCCTTTTTTGATAGGCTAAAAGGCTTTCAGTTTCAGGATATGGTTGTTACCTCCTCTCAGTGGTTAGATTTACTCAGTGAGTATTCATACAGTTCAGTGGCTCGATTTAAAGTGTCGGGCATTATTGACAGTATTATATTGGCCACCCAAGAGGGAAACCAAAAAATAATTACGGCACTAGAGCCCGTATTAACAGCAAGGTATCCATCTCAAATATTTCAAGGTCTTATGGAGGGCCTAGGGGTGTGTTTGGTATGTTGCTTACTATGGTTGACCCCCAAAAAACCAGGGGTCATTTCGGGCGCTTTTGGGATTACCTACTCTTTGATGCGCATACTCGGGGAGCAGTACAGAATGCCGGACGCTCACATTGGGTTTGATTTTTTAGGACTCACTCGCGGGCAGTGGTTGTCTGTTGGGCTACTGACTTTTGCAATTGGGTTTTTAGTGGTTTCTTTAAAACAACCCACTGAACCCTCAGGTGGCTTTGGGTTTGGCAAAAAAAAATAAGGCTTCGTTATTGAAGCCTTATTTTTGATAATAAATCTTTTTACAAATCTAAAAATAAATTAAAAGCTTTCATCAAAGCTCACGTCCCCAGAGACGCCGATTTGATAAGCTGAAACTCGGCGTTCAAAAAAGTTAGTGAGCTCTTGGGTGTCTTGTAGGTCCATAAAATCAAATGGGTTTTTCTTGTTGTGCATAGGCATAATACCTAAACGCTCAAGGCGTAAATCCCCGATATACTGTAAATACGTTCGCATATCTTTTTCAGACAGCCCGGCAAAACCATGGGCTAAAATATCTTGTGCAAATTCCATCTCACACTCTATGGCTTCGCTGATCATGACTTTGATCATTTCTTTCATTCGATCATCTAATAAGTCGGGCTCTTCGCGGATGGCTGTTTCAGCTACCGAAAAAGCAAACTCTATGTGGCAGCTTTCATCTCGAAACACCCAGTTCGTCCCTGAGGCCAGGCCATTTAAGAGCCCCTTTGACCTTAAAAAATAAACATAAGCAAAGGCGGCAAAAAAGAAAAGCCCTTCGATGGCACCAGCAAAGCATAAAAGGTTTAGTAAAAACTTTCTTCGGTCCTCTTTGGTCTCTAATCTTTCGAGATTGTTAATGGAGTCGATCCATTTAAATGCAAAATCACCCTTTTTTGCGATAGAGGGGATATTGTGAATGGCTGCGAAGGCCTTTTCACGCTCCTTCATATCGGGTATGTAATTGTCCAGAAGGGTGAGGTAAAATTGCACATGTAACGCCTCTTCGTAAAGTTGTCGTGAAAGATAAAGCCGGGCCTCGGGGGAGTTGATGTGCTTATAGAGGTTAATCACTAAGTTGTTGCCAACAATAGAGTCTCCTGTGGCAAAAAAAGCGACAAGCCTATGGATTAAAAACTTTTCGGCCGTACTTAATTTGTTATTTAGATCGGCTAAGTCTGAGGTGAAATCAATTTCGTCAACGGTCCATGTGTTTTTAATGGCATCTTTATACATATCGTAATAGTCAGGGTATTTCATAGGTCGTAAAGTAAGGTCAAATCCAGGGCTAAGTATCATGTGTTCTCCAAGAGGTGGTGTTAACAGTATGTTTTTTAATGATTAAAAAAAAGTAAAGAGCGAGGGCCTACCCTCGCTCGAGTGAAAGGGGCTCGTATTATTGGCAGGCCTCACATTCTTCAGGGTTTTCAAGTGAACAGGCCAAGGCCTCCTCATCTGTGTAATTTTTGGGTGCTGATGGGCTGCCAGACACTGTAACTTTAGCAATTTTTGTCGCCGGGCGAGACCTTAAATAGTAGGTTGTTTTAATGCCCTTCTTCCAGGCATACATATACATACTTGAAAGTTTGCCAATAGTGGGGCTTTCGATAAATAAATTGAGTGACTGGGACTGGTCTATAAAAGCACCGCGACCGGCGGCCATATCAATTAAAGATTTTTGCGGAAGCTCCCATACGGTTCTGTAGATCTCTTTTAAATCAGCAGGGATTTCTTGGATATCTTGAATGGAGCCTTCACTGGTTTTAATTTTATCACGAATGGCCTCTGTCCAAAGGCCACGACCTTTAAGGTCCTCAACGAGATATTTGTTCACCTGAATAAACTCACCGCTTAAGGTTTCACGTTTAAAAAAGTTAGATAACTGGGGCTCTGTGGCCTCATAAACACCTGTTATAGAGGCAATGGTAGCCGTGGGGGCAATGGCAATCATGAGTGAGTTTCTAAGCCCGTACTGTTTGATCTCACGTCTTAAATGTTCCCACCTTTCGATGTCTTCAGGTACAACGCCCCAGCTGTCAAACTGCAACTCGCCTTGGGCAGCACGGGTCTCTTTAAATGCGTTATGTGCTCCGTGAGTTTTTGCCAGTTCCACAGAGGCTTTAAGGGAGTGGTAGTAAATTTCTTCTTGAATTTTAGCACTTAATTTTTGAGCCTCGGGGCTATCAAAGGGGATTTTCATTTTAAAAAACACATCTTGCAGGCCCATGATCCCAAGGCCAACAGGTCTCCAGCGGCTGTTAGAGTCGGCAGCGGTGTTGATGGGGTAAAAATTAATATCGATCACTCGATCTAAGTACTTGATGGCGGTTCGCACGGTGTGTTCGAGTTTTTTAAAATTAAAGGTCCCGTTTTCAAAGTGATTACTGAGGTTAACAGAGCCCAGGTTACACACGGCCGTTTCGTTATCAGAGGTGACCTCTAATATTTCGGTACATAGATTTGATAAATGGATGACGTTATTTTTTTTACCCGTCTGGTTGGCTTTATTGTTACAAGAATCTTTAAAGGTCATCCACCCGTTGCCGGTTTGAGCTAGAGTTTTCATCATTCGACTATAAAGGTCACGAGCACTCACTTGCTTTTGATAGAGGTTATTTTTTTCAGCATCTAAGTAGATAGTTTCAAATTCGTCGCCGAAAGTATCAATAAAGGCGGGGACTGTTTTAGGGTCAAATAAAGACCACTTTTCGTCGGACTCCACTCTTTTCATAAATAAATCAGGGACCCAGTTGGAAAGGTTTAAATTGTGAGTGCGTTGGGCTTCGTCGCCAGTGTTATCTCTGAGTTGTAGGAACTCCTCAATATCAGCGTGCCAGGTTTCTAAGTAGATACAGGCCGCTCCCTTGCGCCGGCCACCTTGGTTAACAGCCTGAACTGAAGAATCAAGAGTTTTTAACCATGGAACAAGCCCATTAGAGTGACCATTGGTCCCTTTTATTAAAGACCCTCTGGAGCGCACGCGAGAAAAACTAACTCCAATGCCTCCGGCGTATTTTGAGAGAAGGGCAATATCTTTATACTTATCATAAATGCTAGAGAGGTCGTCTAAGGGAGAGTCTAATAAATAACATGATGATAGTTGAGGCCTATTGGTGGCCGAATTAAAAAGTGTTGGGGAGCTCGACATAAAGCTTTGGCTCGAAACAAGGTCATAGTACTCCTTAGCTTCTTGAAAGTTATTGGCTAAACCACAAGCGACTCTTAAAAAGAAATATTGTGGGGTTTCAATGACATGTCGAGTTTCTGGATGCTTCAAGAGGTAACGATCATAAACAGTTTTAATACCAAAGTATTCAAACTTATGAGTTCTCGTTTTATCAACAATAATATTTAGGGCCTCTTTGTTATCAATAACAAAATCAAGCTTTTCATCAGAGATGAGGCCCAGTTTATGGCCCACGCGAACTGAGTCTAAAAAGCAGTGAATGCCCTCTGTTCGGACCTCCTCTTCAATAAATCGAGCCAATAGGCGGGCCGCAAGTTTAGAATACTCGGGCTCCTCTGTGATGAGCATGGATGCGGTTCGGATGCACAGCTCATCAAGCTCCTTAGTTGTGGCCCCATCATAGAGGCCGCTAATGGCCTTAGAGGCCACCCGCATAGGGTCTACTTCAGGCAGCCCTGTCGAACAGGCCAGAGCCACATTAACTATTTTATTAACATCAACAGGGTGTAGGCTGCCATCGCGTTTTTTAACTCGCATTACTTTGTGGCCCGACTCATTGTCGACGTCATGATTTTGAGTTTCCTGAGCCAGGGGGGTGCCTGTAGCTATTGTTTGTACTGGGTTTTGATGTGGATCTGTCCTTGTTTCCATTTTGTCTCCTGGTCCATGAATTAATAATCGCTAAAAGTTTAAATATGAGAATACAGTCTCTCTTCATAGCATTTTAAAATGTTATGAACTGTAGGCTCTTAATAAGTTGTTTTTACTCAGTTAAGAAAGCTTTTTAATTAGGGCTTCCCTCCTTGGTATTCACTTTTTGCACGTCCGTTATGCAAAGACTTTAAATTTTTTAGTTGGAGACCAATGCTTAAGTATAAACACTTAAGAGGTCCTCAAAAAAAAGGGGGCTAAAGTCGGGCCACCCTTTGTGCCTACGATATGTAGTGCTTTAAAAACATAAAACAGCTGCATGTCGTTACAAGAAGGATAGGAGACCTCTAAATTTCTGTCAATGGCATTTACATAAATGAATTAAAAATTTTCTTAAAAAGACTTTTATATCCTTTTATCAAGTGCTGATACGGACTTAACAAATGTCCACGAGTGTTAAGAGCTGTAGTCTGCAACATAATTTTTTAAAATGCCCCCATGAAGATGCGCAAAGAATAGGCTTTGTAAATTAAGATGATGTAAGGAGTGCTTGAGTGAGACGCCCTCTTTGCCTATAGGTATAAACGCCGTTTTAAAAAAGTTTAATCTTAGCAGCACAGGGCCCATGAAAGCCTTAAAATATTGCAAAAAATGCCGGTTACCTTTTGCTTAACGAGGGCATTAGTGTATATTTCGGCCTGTAAATAGTTCATGGGTTCAACAGAAAATTGTTACTCATATTCGTATTTTTCATATAAGGGGGGGGGGTTGCTGTTTTACAGGAATTTTAACTTGTAATTACAGCACGTTAGAAACTAAACTGCAGCGTTTTTTGGCTTGATTACTGCACCTTGGTTATTGACTTGATAAAGGGATGTTTTGTTGATTCAGAGTAAGTTAAAAAGGTTTATTATAAGTTTTAATATAGCAATGGCATCGTTGAGTGTTTCTGTTTGTGCTATGGCTGCAGTTTCTCACCAGCCGTTGAATCAGCTTATGGAGTTTTCTCAAACGACGTCCACTGTCGATGAGGGGACGGGTGTGAGTTATCTACTCGCAGGGGTTTCATTTTTTACGGGTCAAAAAGTAGAAGGCACTCACTCTTTAAGGCAATCAGAAATTAATTTTTTGTATTCTAAAGCATCAGAAAAGGGCTGGAACTTTGATGCGGGTTTTATCTATACCAATGAGTCTGAGAGCTTACCTTACCCCAATGTCCAGCAAGCCTATTATAAGATGGGTCAAGACAAGTCTCGAGTAGAGTGGGGGCTTGGTCGCAAGCTTGAGAACTGGAGCTTATTTGATCGAACTTGGCAAATGGGGTTGTGGCAACCTAATGTTGCGACAAACCTAATGCGCCCCTATGAGCAAGGCTTAACAGGTTTGTTTGTGGACTTTAAAACTGACGCGTTTAAATTCACAGGTTTTTTATCCCCCATTTTTGTACCCACATTTGGACCTCAGTTTAAAGTTAAAGAGGGGCAGCTGCTGAGCTCGAACAGGTGGTTTCAAAGTCCGATATCTAGAGTTCAAATAAAAGACGTTGATGTGGATGTTTCTTACGATATTAAAACCCCAAAAGTTATGGATGTTGTAAATAATATGAGTGTGGCATTTAAGGGGCTTTGGGGGGCTAAAAGGGGGCCTTTTGCTCAGGTAGCCATGGCCTTTAAACCGATGAATGCTTTACACGTTCAGTTTAAGAGACCCAGCATAATACTAGATGAGAACGATGAGCTCATTGCCCCCATAGTTATTTACCCAAAAGTAGTCATGCACAGCGTGACCACTTTAGAGTTAGGCTGGAAAAGTCGTCGGTTTAACAGCTGGATGAGCATTAGTGATGAAAGGCCTTCAGAGCCAGAGCTAGAGGCCGACATGAACCAGCCTAAAATTGTTAAAAATCAATTTTTTGCCATTCACCTAGAGCACGACTTGAAACTCATAGGTCAGCAGACTTGGCAGATGCAGTGGGGGGCCTTTAAGCGGGTAGACAACATTGCTGTGAGCGAAGTTATAGATGATGATTTAAATGTTGATTTTTCAGAGCTAAGATACCCCTACTCCGAAGCTGTAATGGTAGGGATTAATATGGACCTGCATTTAGGTTGGCCTGTTAAAGTGAGTGCTAAGCTCACGCACTCCCCTTCTAACAGTGGTACGGCATTGACGGCTGATATTCAAACTATAACTCCGGCCGGGTACGGCCTTATCTTATCTATGGACGTGATTGGGGCCGAGGATCAAGAGTCAGAAAGCTTTTTTAATCGCTACCGTAATAACGATCGTTTTTTTGGAGGCATAAGTTATGTCTTTTAAAGCAAAAGGGTTCTTACTTATCGGTTTAGTTTTTTTGAGCTTAATGATTGCCGCTTGCAGCTTAGACATGGGTGAAGAGCCATTTGTAGCTAAAATTCCAAAAATTAATAGTGATATTTCATGTATTGATAATGTGGGCCTTAAGTTTGAAAAGTATTTTGAGGGAGAACTTGACGCTAATGGGGTCATTGAGTTTTTTAACTGCGCTAAAAATGCAATGAAGACTTTTAAAGACCGAACAGACGGTCGAGACAGTGGGTCTTATACTCCAGAGGAGTTAAGGCAGTATTTATATAAGTTTTTTATTAAAAACAATACCATTTCAGACAAGCTTCTTGTGGAGGCCATGAAAGTAAAACAGACCATGGTTGGAGGAAGCCTTTATAAATTGACAAAGGACGAGTTGATACGTGGTATTGAGTTGTTAGATATTATAAAATCAAAAGCATTAATGGCCTTGCCCTACCTTGATATTTATACCTTTAAAAGGGCCAACCCTGCGAGCACGGCGGGAATAACAAAGAGAATCAATAAAGCTCTTGAGATATTACAAAACATAGCCGGTGACTTTGGCAAAGAACTTTTAAAAAATAAGCAATCCTATAGCTTTGAATCGTTTAAAGAATTTACACGTGAGTTTAGGCGTTTTTTAAATTGGGATAAGCATGATTATACAAGTGAAAAGTTTCACAGCTTAGACAACTGGATTGAACTGGCAAAGTCTTTTAAAAACTTAGCTTTTAGTAGCAATGCTATGAAGGTTCAAGCCTCTGAGTGGCCTCCTTTTTTAAGCCAATCTATGGGTTGGTTTGGTATTGTATTAAGGTTTAAGTATACCGTTAGAAATTGGGACCTATTGATAGGTAAAGGGCTTTCAAACCTTAATTTATTTGTTGAAGAGTCGTTGTTGTTGTTAAAAAAATTGCTCATTCATAGAGAAAATCCCTATGTTGAATTTCACAATATTAATGTATTTGCTTATGCTTTAGAGAGACTGGAGTTAATGCCTTTTGATATTCAAGCTTCGACGATAGAGTCTATTATCCCAGAGTACATAAAAAGAGGATTTATTGATATTGACAAGCCCTTAAAGGAGAGAGTGGCAAAGGGTTTGAATTTAGAAGCGATTAATAATATTGAGTATGAATACAACTTATGGGCTTCAGTGCAAAATATCTTGATTGAAAACAGAAACAAAGAGGGCAATGTTGAATTTCCAGCAAAGAACTTACTCGTAGATGTGAATGCTTGCGCAAACAAAAGGGTGCCGACAAGATATGTGACAGCAGAGTGTGAGTTGGCAAGACTCATTGCTGAACGACCGATGTTTAAGGAGGGCTATAGTACGGCCTACCTTATACAGGGTAGTTTAATGGGGGATGGCTATAATTTTGTTAACTTATCAATGCTAAATGTGGTTCGTATTGCGGTACGAACTTTAATACTTACTTTCGGCAACTATGATACCGAGGCTGACAGAAATAGAACCTTTAGCCAAAAAGGGGTCACCGAAGAGGAGCTTGAAAAGTTTTATGTCACGAGTAAACTTTTGGGTGTGGATCTTAAATTTATGGACCCGATGGGTAAAAACGTAGGCCGAAGGTCTTTTAAAGAGGGCAAGCTTTTTACATATGCCGGCCGAGGCATTGGTAAAAACAACCCTGGTAGTTTAATTAACTATTCAGAGTTAACTCAGTTAGCGAGCTTATTATACTCTGGTGGTAACATTGGTACGACGGCCTTTGACCAGATGTTAGCGGAGGTTTGCCCTGACTCTGGAGTTTCTGATGTGTTTGGCGAGCCCACTATGTACTACACATGTTTTCAGAGGGAGTTTGGTGGTTATTTTAAACAGCAATTTCAAACCCTGCCGGGAATGAGTGAGTACTTAGGGCAAATGTCTATAATTGAGTACGACCAGTTTATTAAATTCTTTTACTTAAACTCTTTTGGGAAGCGCTTTGATAATGTCCATGTGGAGTATTCTGATTTTACTTTTATGTTCACGATTATGCATTATATTGAAGCCACAATGACACATTTTGACTCTGAGCCCATGGATGGGGTCATTACTTTTTCTGAGGCCGACAAAGCCTTTCAGCGATTTAGGACCTTGTTTGAATCATTGGCGCCATCAACTCAAAAGGCTCAGGACTATTTAGTGGGGCAATTTGTTGGTATGACTCTTCAAACAAACAAAATTGTTAATCAGGCCTCGACAGCTATAGACAATACACTTAAAGACTTTACCGAGTTTTTTAATGAACTCTTTAATACTCAGTTTGGTGTAGTGAGCACAAAGGAATTTGACGCTTCAACTATGAACTTTCAACTTGAAAGCACGGAACCTTTAGTTCAAAAGGATATCGAAGTTTCGGATCAAAAATTATTAGACTTGAGTGAGGAAAGAAAACTCATAGAGGAGAATAAAGAAATCATTCAATCAAAGGGCTTTGAGGATGAAATGATAAAAGTGGGGTTCTTTTTAGCTTTGATTAATGGTGAAATGCCGGGGGCAACAAGAGTACTGTACGAAACTATTAGAAAAAAAATGGGTCTCGGGTATAGCTCAAAAATTAAAAACCTTAAAGTGGATCGAAGAAAGTTAGTTCGAGTGTTTATGATGATTGTGAATTTTTTGACAAAAAATGGCTCTGATGAAGAGAACCCTCCGACCAATGAGTGGCCCTACGAACCTCCTGTCGAACGAGATTTTCGTAACGAAGGGGCTAAAAAATAATGAGGTGGCTTTTGAGCGCCTGTTTTTGGGGCCCCTATTGGTCGTAATGAGCGACCAATGTTTAGTCAGCTAAAAAAACTAGTAAAATCAAATAGTTAGATTTAATCTCCTATTGAGACAGTCTTGTCTGATGTGAACTCTAAACAGTAGACGGGGCTCATAGGATCTGAGGCGTATAAATTAAATGAGTGATTTCAGTCAGTTAGGCATTTCAAACATCGGCACAAGGCTTGCCTTAGAAGATAGGTAAGGAGACCGTTTAATTTGAGAACAATAGCCGATTATAAAAGCATTATATTAGCCTACACCGTTGTGATTATGGCCTTCGTTATTCAGGCCTGTGGCCGTAACCTGTCCCCTGAGGAGCCGTGTAACTTTGTACAAACAAAGCAGCTGCAAAGAGTCTCGTGGGAGCATAATACGCCTGCAAAGCTCTATATAGACGAGTCAGTCCCAAGGGAGTATTGGGAAACCATACAAAAATCAGCAGAAGTTTGGAATACATTAGCCCGAAAGACGATTATTGAGGTCTACCCTAATAGCGGCAGAGCCTCAAATATGGAGGTGGCTGATAACCGATCTATCATATATATGAAAGAGGAGTGGGAGGCCAATAAACCAGAGGAACAGGCCAAAACTCAGGTGCGCTGGAGAGGGAGCCAAATTATGGAGGCCGATATTTTTTTAAACGGTGCCATTTATGACTTTTCAATTCTAGGTGACACTCCTGATGACGGGGTTGATCTAGAGAGTTTAATGATCCATGAGATGGGTCATGTTTTGGGGTTGAATCATTTTAGTGACCCCGAAACAGTCATGTTTAAAACCCTTAAAAAGGGACAGGAGAGGCGAGACTTTTCAAAAAGCCATGAGGAGTACAACTCTTTAAAATGTGAGTATTGAGCCTAAGGCAGGTTTAAAGTGACTCTGGAGCCTATGAGCGGCGAGTTAAATTTGTAAGATAATTTAAGTATTTAATTAACTCATTCTATGGATAGAATGTATAAACAACCAAACAAAAGGATTTTAGGTTGCAGGAGAAGAGCATGAGAACAAAGGAACAACAAAACACCCCCTCGATAGCACCACTACAAAGTGTTCGTGAGCCTTTGATGATCCACCATCAAAAAAGAGAGTATATCGAAGTTCCAGGGTCCTCTTCTGCAGATGTTGATGTGCTGGCTCAATTTAAAGCCAACATAAAACAGCTCGCTGATTCTCAGGCCCGAATGGGGTTTATGCTCAAAGAAGTTGTAAGCCTCGGTGACCGATCACTTTTTGATACCGAAACGCACTCATAGTAATAACCTTAAAATATCATGGGCGAGCCCCTAAAAAATCAAATTAAAACTGCCTATTTCATGGCTCATTAAAAATGATGGTTATAAGCTTATTATTTTTTAATGCTACTTGATACATGAAACCCAACTTTAAAGTCAGTATCAGGGCCTGAGGATCCAATTTTTGGTATGGAGATTTTTAACTTACCGTCCTCATAGTGGCGACTGATTAGTTTTTCACTCACTGGGGAGTCGAGTTTGATCTCTTCTCTAAAGGTCTCATAGTTGTTGGCACTGAGTGAGCGATTTTTTGTAGAGAGCTTTTCGCTGAAACTTCTCTTTGAGCTCACCATGATTTTATTGCCCTTAACATTAACGCTAACATTGTCTTTTTCGTACTCTGGGATTTCGATTTCAAAAAAATAGGCTTTTGGTGACTCTGTAAGGGTGTTAGGGGTTGATTTAACAGAGTAAAAGGGGTCGTCTTTGGCCTCACTATGGGGGAAGAGCTCTTTAGTCATGGATTGCTTCTGCTCAACCGCTTTATGTATAAATCGCTCTCGTTGACCTTTAAGGGACCCTGTAAAGACTTTGTCGTTTTCATTAAAAGATTTTTGATACTCTTGTTTTTGATGACTCAATGATTTTTTATAAGTCTTATCATTGTCGGCCATCTTTTTTTGATTTGTACTCTGTGCCTGTGCCTGCTGGTCGGCATGAGTCTTTCTTTGCTCTTTTAACTCATTGTTATTTCGAACCTGATTGTGTTCATATTTTTTTTGAAAATCTGTTTGTTGCCCACTTAATTTTGAGTCTCCGAGTTTGTGAGACCTCTTGATTTCTTCTCGGTACTGGGCCCTTATTTTTTTTAAGCTGCGGACATTTTTTTTATTCTCAGATTCAAATTGAGATTGGTGAGTTTTCTTTAAATCAGAAATATTGTGATCATTTTGTTGTTGCAAAAGAACCTCTTGTTCTTTTGTTTGATCCCTAAGCTTATTGAGGTCATAGTTTGACTTCTGTCTTTCAAGTTCCATATGCTTATTGCTAGACTGCTGAATAGTTTCAAGTTGAGATTTTGATTTTTGATTAGACTTAAGCAAAGTCTCATTATTAGTTTTTTGTTGTTTACTAATTTTAGCCTGATGAGACGTTGTCATGTCATTGAGTTCTTTATTTAAACTATTTTGAGTTTTCAGTTGTTCTTGTTGTGACTCTCTGTGTATTTTTCTGATATTAGTATTGTGACTCTCGCGGGTTTCTTTTTGTTTCTTAAGACTCTGTTTTTGGGCTTCAACAGTGTTCTCTTTGTAGGCACTTATTATTTTAGCCTCTCTTTTGCCGGTGACCTCTATTTGATGATCTATATTTTTTTTAACAGTTTGGTAAGCCTCTTTTTGCTGGCGTATTTTACTAGCGTTGCCCTCTTTTAGATTATTGTGCTCGCGACGATTTTTAATATTCTCTTGAAATATTTTTGTGGACTGCTTCTCTTGAAGGTCTTTTATTTTTTCACGACTTTGACGGCTAATATGTGAAATGGCAGCATCGTTAGTTTCTTTGATTTTATGAATGCGCTCTTTATGCTGCCCTTTTATGTTTTTAATTTGATCTTCATTTTGTTCGACGAGTTGCTTTTTTTGTTTTTTATACTTGCTTTGCAAATCATGCAGCTCATTGCGGTTGTCTTGCATTTTTTGCTGAACGGGTGTGGACACTGTGCTCTCCAAGTAAAATGACCTTCTTTTTATTTTACCAAAGAAAACCTCATTAATTAAATGTATCGATAGAGTCTTAAGATAATTGGACTTTAAAACTAGGCAAAAAATGCCCTAGAGTCCGTTTATAGGCTTTATTATGGGGTTCGGGTTGGGGCAGATTTTTTTATAGTAACTGGAGTTATTATAACAATTCCAGCTATCGACGAGTTGGATGGTCTCCCCAGTGTTGAGAGGGTAGTACTCAGGGTACTGAAGGTGGTCTAGGGTTGAGATGAAAGGTTTTTGGAGCTTTTTTTTATCGCTATTTATCAACAACTCATAGGCTCTGTAATCAGAAAAACCAAATTCAACACTAAAGGCCAGGGCGACTAATATTTTTAATATGAACATAAGCTTTTATCGGTAGATTCATTTTTAATTTAAATTTGAAAGCCATTATGCATAGTGGCGACTCAAGGGGCATTTTTTAATAGAACACGAGTGCATTGTTTTTTAAACTCTAAAGTATAATCAGTAATGAACCATAGAGAATGGGTAATTAGAAGTATCAAACGGGAGACTTTTTTAAAAACTAATAAGTTTCAGTCCTTAAGAAACGACAATTAATTAATGCTCATAGTTTGAGGCCATAAGGACTGTGTTGTCTACAATATGAAAGTAAGCCCGCAAAAGTAGTTCATAGGATTCTTGATCTAAAGAGGAGAGGAAAACTTTTTTTTCTGAAAAGGTGCTGTTTTCGATGAGTTTATTGAAGAGATCCTGGATTCGACCTATTTTATGGCCTTCAAAGAGGTTGAGCTCCTCAGTTGGGATTTTTAAAATATTAGCTATATGTTCGCGATCAAAGAGTAAGTGAATACCGTTTAATGACTGAGTCAGTAATAGTTCAATTTGTTTTAGGTGTTGCTCTTCCATGGCCCCTAATTATATCGTCAATGATATTTTTTTGTTAAAATGTCGACATCTATTATTTTGAGGCATTAGTGATGCCTAGGGCAAGAGTATTTTGTAACTCGTTGACACAATTTGTCGTAGTTAAGTAGTATGTAGAGGCATGGGGAGAGCTTAAAATGGCAAAACCAACCATAAGTAAGAGTAAAATAGTCATTGATGCTGACAAGGGTTTAACTTTTAAGTCTGAAGATGAGTTATTTAAACACTTTAAGCCTGAAATTGATGGGCTTGAGGATCAATATTTTAAATGGAAGCGTAAGAATGATATTTTAGATGAGAGCTTTGACCAGTATGAGGGCTGTTTAGAGGAAACTCTAGAAGATCCCGATGAAATATGGCGAGATAATGAGCAACTCATAGACAAGCCAATCACTGTGTACTTAAAAGTCTATGAAGATGAAGAGTCAGGCGAGGTGGAGTATTACATCGCCCTAACCTACTTAACTGAAGACATTCCAAGTTTTATATACTTACACTTTCCCACAAATGACCTAGACCTTGTGGAGCGTTATAGAGATGGTGAAATCGTATTCTCAAAAGCAATGAGTGATGCGCCAACAGGGGCCCTAGATGGGGATGCTCTCAGCGAGTCGGATGAGTTTGCTTTAGGCCTTTACGAGGCTATGCGAGTCCTTCAAAGCAGTACAGATATACCAGAGAGCGAGTATAGAGATTATGAAGACTACAGGGAGGAGACCGTAGAAGAGGCTGATGAAATTTGGCGTCGAGCCGACTCTATGGGCAACATGCTCGTCACTTTTATTAAGGATTTTTCTGAAGGTGAAGAGGGTGAACTTTTCTATTTAGCGGTAACTCTAGAGGACACCCCTTCAAACTCTCACGTATTGTTGTTTTCTTTTCCCACAACGGATAAGTCTCTAGTTGATAGGTATCGATCGGGTGAAAACCTACATGCTGAAGAAGTCGTTCAAGAGTCCAGTCATTAATTAGTTTTTTTCGTATTTTAAGCGAATAAAAACTAATTAATCATAGCATTACAAAATTGATTCATGTCTGTGTGGTACTGATCGTCAGAGGATCCACTTGAGGAAATGTTAAGTAAGGGATGTAATGAAATGAGCTCAGAAGTAAAATGTGTAGATTGATAAGTGAGTGGATTAGCATAAAAGGGAGTCAGTAAAAAATTAAGGCTCTCAATAGCCTGCCCACCAGCCGAGGGAAAGTGGCCTAGGTATACAGCTTGATCAGAGTTAGACAGATTGACTAAAGTTATAAAATAATCATTTGCAAAACTCTCAGGTGCTGTGCCAAATAAATTACTCGCCTCGTTAATAGAGTTTAAATCAAGAGACGTATAGACTTTAGCATACTGTAAAGAGCTACTTTTGATGACCCCATTACTGCTTTCGCCTAAAAACAGGCCAGCATCAGCATTGGATTTTTTTTGAATTACAAATTGTTGAGCACTCGGAGATAAAACTTTAGTGTCGTTACATCTCTCATGCCACGTGTACATTTCTAAAAGCGAATCTCCTGAGATAACCCCCGCAGGTATTGAAGAGAGTTGAACTCTTAAGGCCGTATAATCGGGCTGTTGATTAATCGGGTCATAAAAAACAGCCACTTCGCCTGAAATAAACCCAGTAAACCCACTGCATAAGGCCTGAGGCGAGAGTTGTGAAACACGCTCCTTAATACATGAGCCTCCGTCGTCAGTAGAGGATAAAATTATACTGCGGTTTTCTTTACTGCTGCCACAAGAGGTGAGTAAAAAAAATGTAGATATAATTAAGTATAAATTTAAACTTTTCATTATGACCCCCAATTGAAAAACCCTAAAGCTGTTACATCTTAAATAATGCAAGCAGGGTGCCAATTTATGCCGTTAATTATTTAGTAAAGCCATGTAATATCAGTAGTTTAAGATTTCTAAGGATGTATTAAAATGAGGCGGGTGTTAGATTATGGGTTAATATTTGTAAAATAAAGTAAAGTTGGTATACTTTTTTAGAGCTAACATAATGACTTTATTGACCTTTAAAGAAAAGTGTAAATAACTTAGGCGGGTGTATGAGGTGTATTTGGTTTTTTTTAATTATAACGCTTCAGTGGGGCTGTGTGAGCCCTCCAGGGTTAAAACCTTTAGGAGAGAAAGCAGTTTCATTACAGCTTAAAGGTGGGCAGAGCACAACACACTCCTACTCTTCAATTAGTAATTCAAAGTTTTACGAACAGGGGGAGCTTGTTCGAGAAAAACAAGATGCCGTTGATTTTACCGTGCAAACAGAGTTTTTAGGGGTTGAGGGTAAGGGCTTTAGCTTTAATGTGAAAACCATAAAAAAAGAGGGGACTGTTTTATTAAATGGTTTGGGCTTTCCTGAACTAGGGGAGGTTATTAAAATGACCTATGGCCCTGAGTATAAAGTTTTAAATGTTGTAGGAAAACCTCGAGGGGGTCTGTTTTATGTCCCCCCGGTATCACTGCCTAAAAAAAATGTAAAAAAAGGGGATACGTGGATTTTATCGGCCGAATGGGAGGGTAAAAACAAACTCCCCTTACAAATAAATATAGTGAGTATTTTAAAAAACCGTTATCTTTGCCCTGTATTTGGAGAGTGTGTAGAGATTGAAATATCGGGCCATGTGAATGTTAAAAACGACATTAAAATGAATGTTAAACTTTTAAGCAAAGTCCGTGGTCGTTTTTTATTAAACTTAAATAATGCAGATGTGATTTGGTCAGAGGTGGGGAGTCAGGAGTGGGTCTATACAAAGTCGGGTCGTATAGAAGTGAATTCATGTGTGGCCTCAAAAATTCATAGTGAAAAAGCCCTATTTTTAAACTCAACCCCTTTAAGTTGTGACCCTATATCTAAAGAGTCAGGGCCCCTACCGGGGCTTTAAAGTTCAGCCCAAGTGACGCCGTCACCACCTTGTTGGCTGTTGGCCGCGTACCACTTTTTTATATACATGCTTCTTGAAAGGTACTGTCGAACCGTGCGTTTAAGGGTGTTTGTGCCAAAGCCATGAATGATTTTAATTCGGTCTTCTTCGTTTAAAACAGCAGTGTCTAGTTGGGCCTCTAATTGATTGATGGCGTCTTCAGCACTGAGCCCCCTTAAATCGACAAGACGATCTGAGTCTACAGGGCTTACGCTAAAGGGTGTTTTGTGAAGGATCTTACTTGTTTTGTTTTGATTTTTCTTAGAGAGCTTTATAGACCTCCAAGGGACCGCTATTTGCATGGATCCCGAGAACACCGTGACTTCACCTTTGTTATTGAGTTTTGATTGTATAATGGCGTCTTTACCAAGTGAATCAACAAAAACTTTAGTGCCCGGGGGGAAGTGCTGAGAGAACTCTTCAGAAGTTAAGGCCTCCGTTGGGGGCTCTTTAGATTTTATAATACTCGGTAGCTTGGCTTGCATTTTTAAAAGTGTTTCATGGTTTTTAAAGGCTTTATCAACATTAGCATGTTCAATCATCGTACTAATTTGACTTTGCGCTTTTTGCACTTCTTGAGTGAGTAAATGTTGTTTTTCACGATCAAAGTTTTCTGTGAGTTCAGCATATTTAAGCTTTTCTTTTTGAGCGAGCATTAGTTCTTGTTCAAGATTTGATTTAACCGTTAAGAGCTCCTTTCTGAGCTCTTCGGATTCAGACATACTTTTTTGGCGTTCTTTGGTTTCTGGTGAAAGAAAATTAAGAGCTTGAGCAATAATATTGGGGTCAACGCCAACCCTTTTAGCTGTTTGTAGAGCCAGGGAATCGCCCGGAACCCCCATAATAAATTGATAAGTAGGCCGGCCTGTTTTTGCATTGTACTCTAAGCTGCCATTAACAACGGAGTCTTGAGCACTCCATCCCGATTTTAGGGGTGAAAGGTGAGAGGTGATCACAGCAAAACAGTTATTCTTACTGTATTGAGTAATAAAACTTCGGGCTAAAGCGGAGCCCTCTTCAGGGTCAGTGGAGCCACAAATCTCATCAATGAGTAATAGTTGATCATGCCCCTTTGCATTGAGTGACTCATTGAGGACTTTTAAATGGCCAGCAAACGTACTTAAGCTCTCATCAATATTTTGCAAATCCCCTACGGCCATGTGTAGGTTTTTGAAAAAAGGGAGGCGGGAGTCTTTTTTAGCACAAATAAGTAGCCCATGCCGAGACATTTGGGCTGCTAACCCCACGGCTTTAAGCAATACTGTTTTGCCCCCGGCATTGGGGCCTGTTAGTAGCAGTATTCTTTGCTCTTCCATAAGTGTAACGCTGTTGGCGACAACGGATTCGCCATTTAATATTAAAAGGGGATGCCGTAAATTTTTTAAATCAATTTTTTTCTCATCAAAGGTAACGGCACAGGCGTTTGTGAGTAATGCAAGCTTTGCTTTTGAAAAGAGCACGTCTGCGTTGAGGAGTGTTTCTTGAGTCAACTCAAACTCAGCAGTCAGGCTATGTAGGTAGTCAGAGAGTTCTCTTAGGAGCCGCTCAATTTCGTCGAGTATACCTTGTTCGATTTGTTTTAGTTTATTATTCATGGGCACAACAATTTGAGGCTCCATAAAAACAGTTTGTCGACTGTGACTAGAGGCATGAATAATGCCCTCAATGTTGTGCTGCATGCCGCTTTTAACGGGGATCACTAGCCGACCCTCTCGTGCGGTCACATATTTATCTTGTATAATGGTCTCTAGTTGATGTTTTTTGACTAATTTTTCAAGTGTATGCTCTACAGACTTAGTGAGGCGTTGTTTTTCAAGGTAAAGTTTGTAGAGCTTTTCACTGGCATCATTTTTAATGCTTCCGCTGGGGGTAATGATTTTATCAATGGCAAAAAGGGGTTCGCTTGTATTTAATATACAGGCTATAAACTCTTTAGTCTCAGGGCTTTCTGATGATGAGAGGTACTCACTCAAGCTTAAGGCTTCGACTAAGAAGTGTCGAATGTCTTTAAGCTCTAGAGTTTTCATAAGGGCCTTTTTTTTAAGGCGAGTAAACCAGGAGTAATAGAGGTCTAAACTCTCCATAAAGGGGCGGTTGCCAGTGGCCAATAGACTTTGAAAGGCCTGTATCTTGCTAAAGCTCTTAAGGGCCTCTGCTTCGCTTAAAAAAGGTTCTATTTGGTTTATTTTTTGCTGTGCTAATTCACTGGTACAGAACTCCTTGAGTTGAATTATTATTTGTGGCCAATCAATTGAGTTATTTTTTAGATCCATATTTATCCCAAAATAAAAGAGTTACTAAGCTGAGACATAAAAAAAGCGTTATGAGCCAGGGGAACTTTTGATAAAACGTAGCTGTATTATTTTTATAGTAGGGGACTTTATAAATATGTGTCCACTCTTTAAAAAGGGGCGAGGTTTTAAGTATTTGCCCTTTTGGGGTCATGACGGTGGTAAAACCCGTATTTGTAGACCGAATGACCGGCCTTCTGTGCTCAATGCCCCGAGCCAGAGTTGAGTATAAATTTTGATAGGGCTCGCTGGCGGGCCCAAACCAAGAGTCATTAGTGAAGTTTATAAAAACTTGTGCCCCGGCTTTGGCCAGGTCAATTGAGAAGTCTTCAAAAAGACTTTCATAACATATTTGTGGGCCAAATTTCACACCATTTACGTTATAGGCCTCGGGGCCATTGCCGGCCTCAAACTCGCTGATATTGAGGCTCTCGGCGAGTTTTGGAAAGTACTTGGCCCCAGGTACATACTCGCCAAAGGCTAAAAGATGAGTTTTTTTATAAGGCTCATGTATCACCTCACCATTAGGATTAAAAAAATAAACAGAGTTGGCTGTCCGGCCATTTTTTTTATTGTAATGGTAGCTGCCCGATATGAGGTGGGCCTTAGTGGGGGCTAAGACTTTTTGAATTAACCTTTGTGTAAAAAGGGGCGTTTTTTTGCCAGTAAGAGGTAGTGGGATAGCTGTTTCAGGCCACAATACATAGTCAACATTGTGATTCTCTTTTAAGGCCTTATGCGTGAGCTGGGTATACTTATCAATTATTTCTGTACGAAATTTACGGCCTCTCTGGGCCGCCTCTTTAGCCAGGTTTCCGATGTTGGCCTGCACAGTAAGAACATTAATAAAGGCGTCTGTGTCTTTGAGCTGCGAGGCTCTCAGCGCGCCAAGAAGGTTAAGAGTTACAGAGATTAAGAACACTAAGAAGAGCGGGCGGAGAAATTTCTTTTTATTTTTATATAAATAAAACCCATATAAACTCAGTGCATTTATAAGTAGGGTCAATGTGCTTAGCCCGTTAAACCCAATGATGTCCGCTAGTTGGTAGATGGGTAATTGGGCCGAGAGGTAAGTGTATCCAAAATTCCAGGCAAATAAAGTAACATAAAAACGCTCTGTTAAGGCTGTAATTAGAGCTATACATATTATTTTAGAAAGAGGGGACTTTAAATACTTTTGAAGGTAATGCCATATTAAGCCGGCCAACGGGATATAATACCCACTTAAGGCCGCGCAGAGAAGCATGACTAGTATAGCAACCGGCCAGGGTAAATGAGCGTGTTCTCGCGCCACGTAGGCAACCCAGTAAGCTCCAATGAGGTTGAGAACAAAGGAGGAGATCCACCCACTGATTAAAATTTTCTTTAAAGAAGAGCTATTATTAAGCCAGTACCACCAAAGAGGTACAAAAAAAAAGATCACAGCCCAAGGCAAAAAAGGTATAAAACTTGTGCCCAGAAGAAGGCCCGCAAAAAAAGAAGATTTGTACTCTTGAAAAAGAGAGTGAAATCGGTTTATCATGTATTTAAGATTATCATTGTTTGCTTTACGGGAGAAGCATGGAGTTTAGTAAAGATCAGTCATTACCCACTCAAAACACACAGGTGTTGGTGACTCCGCATATAAACGTGCGTTGCCCCAGTTGTTTTAAACTCTATAATGTCGACTCTAAAGATATATCCACTAAAAAACCAAAATTTAAATGCACAAAGTGTGAGCAAAAATTTTGGGTCTCTTACCCTGAATGTTTAGGTGTAGATGAGTTTTTAGGTTACCCAGAGTTAGCTCCGAAGACGTCTTTCGACGACCTGCAACAGACCTCTGAGGAGCTTTTTTCAAAGCAAGCCTCTTTGGGCGTTGAACCATTGCAGGCGAAGGGCCTTGATTTCGACAAAAGCTATGAGACCCCCACTCAACTGTGCTCGAAATGTAATACTTCCTACTTGATAGATCAAAAAGACTGCCATGTCTGTGGTGTTGTTATTGAAAAAACAAAGAACCTTGATAGTTTTAAATCTGAAACCCCTGTGCCAAAACACGTAAAGTTAGCTTGGCAGGCTGTTTTGGACACCTATGAAGACCCTTCTTTGCATGATGCCTTCATTAAAACCTGTAAAGACACTCATCAACTTGAGTTTGCAGCCCATAAATACACTAAAATCTTAAAGGCCTATCCTATTGATGAAGAGTCTCAAAAGCGAGTTCGCCAAATAGAAAATATAGTCATTGTGAAATCAGGGTTAGGTCTAACGCCAAGGCTGAAAACAAAAAGTCGTCGTTTTCGTTGGAATTTTTTATTTATGTCTATTGGTCTAAGTATGATCTTGATTGGTTATGTCATCCCTCAACTTAGAAACATGGTCGGAGTCGGGGTAGCTATGACATTTCTAACTCTAGCCCTTCGGTTTTATTTTAAATAAACCTATTTTTGGCAAACGTAACTATGAGCTTAAAGACATCAAAAATTGTTTTTCTCTTTGTTGTGACGACATTAGGGGGGAGCGGCTGTTTTTTCTTTTCAGAAAAAGCATAAGACTTCCCTAAATTAACTCGTATCACAGAGGATCCTTTTATAAATTTGGTTTTTTAGGCTTCTTTTTATTGGCTAAACGGCGTGTATTGCCATTAGTTTTAATGTGTGAAAGTAGAGTTTTACTAAATTTTGAAAACTGCCCTGCAGAGTCTCCGTTATAAATATTTTGTTGAGAGGCGGCTTCCACAGTAAATTGGCTCGGCTTCATGGCCGTCGTGTTTTCAGCAACCACCCCTGTAAGACCAACACCTTGATCTAACGTAGTGAGGGCATTATAGGTGTTTATTTTTCTTTGATACCTGGTTTTACCAATAAGTGTAGGTTCTTTATCCCCAGTGAACTTTAAATATTTAATTATGGCTGCGGCTTTAAGCGTTGGGTTATTGGCCTTAATGAGTGCTGCGACTCCGCTGACAAAAGCTGTGGCCTGAGAGGTGCCGGTCATAAGCCCATAGCTCCCCTTGCTTCTAGGGATTGTAGAGTAAATACTATGCCCTGGGGCTGCTATGTCTACTGAGTTAAGCCCGTAGTTGCTGCTTGCGAGTACGGTTTTACTTTTATTAATGGCCGTGACTGAGATAATATTATCAAGCTTATAGTCGGCCGGGTAATAGCCATGAAGGTCTGAGTTTGAGCTTTCGTTACCGGCCGCAGCCACCACAAGGATACCAAGTCTTTGAGCTTTAGCTATGACGGCTTTTTCTTTTGGGCTGGGTGATGTGCCTCCGCCAGAGTAGTTAATAATGTCAGCCCCATTTTGAATGGCATACTCAAAAGCAAGAATAGTATTTTTTAAATTATTATTATGAGTAGACAGAGGGTCATAGTATTTTAAGATCATAAGGCTCACTTTTGGGGCAACGCCACTAATGCCTATTCCGTTACCCCCGACAGCACCTATAATTCCGGCTATATGAGTGCCGTGTCCGTGGTTATCAGTGAGATTGCTATTGTTGTCGACAAAGTTCCAGCCATGAATATCTCCCACAAACCCAAGGCGATTGTTTTTAGACTCGTTTTTATTAACCCAAAGGTTGGCTTTAATATCAGGGTGGTTTACATCAACACCTGTATCAATGACGGCGACGGTGATTTTTTTGCTCCCTTGAGTGATTCTCCAAGCTTTTTGAGTGTCTATTGAGGAGTTCCCCCATGACTTTTTCATATTAGGGTCGTTCATTAAAACCATGGTTTCTTTTTTATTTTTCTTCTGACTGGTTTTAAGTGGGCCTAACTGTGTTGACCGGCTTGCCATTTCATAGCTTTGAGTTTGCCGTGGGGTTGAAACATGTGCTGCCCCAAGCCCTACGCAGACAATTAATAATACTAATGCAGATAATCCTCGGTTTTTGCTCATCTTTTGACCCCTTTAATGTTCCCTTTAGACATTAATAAGAGCAATTAAGGTGCCAAGGCTGATCTTTTCAACCCACTGTAATAATTAATGAAATATAAAATTTGAACCCTGAAAAGTGAACATAAACTATATGAGTGTCTAACAACTATACAATTCTTTGTATCGGCCTCATACTTCTGGTGACTCTCCGTTAATTCCCCGTGACGGCCATGATAGCATTGAAGACCTCACGGGTGAGGGCCCCATTTCAATGACATAAAATGGCCTTTTTCGCACTTAATTTTCATCTTTTTAATGGTTTACTCAGGGGTAAGGTTAAAAACGCATTGCAATACTAAAAAGTGACCTATCGCTTGAGAAAAAAGTAGTTGCTCAATGGTTGGGTGGGCATTTAGAATTACGGTTCTTGAGAGTCAGGTACTGGGGGGTTCATGGTTTTTTTTCAGGCAGCAAAAAGAGTCTTTGTTTTAATTTTTTTTATTTTCAGTCTAATATCTTGTGATGAAGAAAATAAAGCTCAAATAGCTGGGGATTTAATACAGTCCTTCGGGGCCTCTTGTTCATCTTATGGTTCTTGGTCAAAGGTGGCTTCTAAAAACACACAAAGTTTAATTCATCAGTATGAGCAGCTAAAACACAATGACTCTTGTGCCGAGTTTTCTAAAGACTTAGAGGCCCTAAACCAACTAGCAACAAGTATTCATAATGTGTATTCGGATCAAGGCTATATTAATTACCGTCAAACTCAAGAGGAACTACAAGAGTTGGCCTTAGCCAGCTCGTCAGCAGTGGACCCTGTACTTATAGATGCTTTAAAAGAAGAAATGATTTCTCGGCAAGTAGACTTGGCGAGGCTGCGCGCTGAAGACACTGTGAGTGGTATTTCTCAAGACAAGGTGGGGTATCAAGATCGCTATTCTGTTTATACAAATGAGTTAAACCAACAGTTTGAAAGTATGTTTATGAAAACCCAAAGTTTATCGGCATGCTTACAGCAATCCCCAGGGGCCGTGGTGACTTTGTACTCCTCCATTGTATCTATAGCGGGGAGTTTCGTAAGCCCTATTGTGGGAACAAATATGCATATACTCTCAGGGATGATGGCGAGCTTGATGAGGTTTTTAAGGCAAAATAAACTTAATAAAGCCATTTGGGAGCTTTATGAGGCCCAAATGCCCACCGCTGTCACCTGCTCTTTAGAGCTAATGAGTAACTTTACCTGCCAAGCCGAAGATGCGGCTGATATTATAAAACTACAGGTAGAGCACATCAGTAACCCCAGCTTGCCCTCTGATTTTTGGCAAGGGATTAATATAATTAACACCCACTTGCCGGTGATTAATGATTGGATACTTAAAGTAAAGTCAGGCACAGAGCCTCAAAACAAAGAAGATGCCGACAGAAAAAATGTAGTTTTAGAAAAGCGTCACCTGCTGGACTCTAAGACCTCACTTGTTCGCTCTCTTTTTAATGAGTACGAAAGGCGAATTGAAAGAACAAAAGACACTAATATTCAACAAGAGCTGTTAGTTGACATGATCGACACTATATCGACGAGCTTAGCTCCGTTTAATGGTCATGTCTCTCAGAATGACCCTTTTTATGAATTTCGCTCCAACGCTTTTGACTTTGCCTGCTACCTTGTTTTTGGAGTTGTTAGCGATTGTGATTATGATATGCAGGGTGAGAATCTTAAAGCTTACATTTTAAGGTCTGTTGCGACTAACCCAAGAACACCAAAGACCATTAGAGATATTTACTGGCCCCAAATTTATAATAATGTAAAAAGTAAAGTTGATATAGAGTTTGATGAAGTTATTTTTGTAGGCTCTAGAAGGTTAATGGCTAAGGCTCATGAGGACACCTTAGGTGAGGTCTCCCCCCGTGAAGCTTTAATGTTAATAAATGAGTTTTTAATAAACTTTAAACAAAGAAGTGAGGCGGACCACTCGACAAGAATTCCGATAATTACAGAGCGTATTTTAGAAATAAAAACGGTGATAGAGATTATGGACAATTATGAGGGGTACTACGCAAATAAAATTAAATGCGACAATAATTTAAGCGAAGATGAGGATGAGTGTGATGAACTCAGAAACCCCCTAAGAGAAATTTATGAAATATTTCGACTGACACAAGGGGAGAGCTACTTTAATGAAATGCTTTTTGATTTTGTAAATTGGGACTTAAATGATCGCATTAAAAACGATGAGATCCCCGAGGACATTAAAAAAATAATCTTTCAAGCCAGCAGCGAGATGTTTAGGCGTCTTATAGCCGCAGGGCATGATAACTACTATAATATTATGCGTGATTTAGATACCGCTCGTATTGAATCAGAGGCCAACATAAACAGTTTTAGAAAGTTCATGTTTGATTCGTTACCTAAAATGATCAAAAGCCTTAGCGACAAGGCTAAAGAAAACGGTGAGACCAATGAAGATGCTTTTAACCGAAAGTACTCTCAACAATTAGCTCACCTGTGCACTATGATATTTGTTACCGGTCAAGATTGGCCAGATAAATCGAGTAAAAAAATATGTAACCGCTCTGTTTTAATGTCCCCCAATGTAGGGTTAGACCGCGAGTTGAGTATTAAAATATCAAGTTTACGAGGCGAGCTCGAAAAAATTAAAAAACCTGTTCAAAGAAAAAAGGCACGAAGCTGCATTTATTATAATTTTCTACGAGCCAATCGTATAGCTGAAGTGATGGCTAAGGCCTTGCCCCGAAAGGGCGCCGGTGAACTTTTAGAGTCTCTTTACTTAAACCTTGAGAGCGTAAACCCCTAAGGCTTAGTAAGTTAGGTTTTCGTAGTACTTAATGATAGCTTGTAGAGCCTGTTTTTTGGGGCCTTGAGCTTTTTTAACATCCTCGTAAATGGATATTTTAGTGTACCCTAAAAATATATGTCGCTGAGTTATTTTTTGTAAAAAATCACTCATGCTGGCTCTTCTCCAGGCTTGGTCAAACTCTCTAACACTCGAGTGGGTGCTGCGAGGAAACCAGTTTATTTTTTCTTTAGGGTTGTCCACATAGTCGTGACTATTAGGTGAACCCAGTTCAAACCAGTGTTGAGCGGCCTTAATTATTTGAATATGAGAGCGCTCGTAATAGTTTTTAAGGTCATACACTCCGTACTTTGCAGCGATTAAAAGAACTTTATAATCAGCCAGGGCCTGTGCCAGGGCCCATGAGATATAAACAGGGGAGGCTGCCATAAGGTGCTGGTTGTAAGTGAGGCTAAATTTATTTGAGCTTAAAGATACAGAGAAAAGTTTTTTATTGCTTATGTCGTCAAAAAAAAGAGTATCGAAAAGTTTTTCGTACCCATTTTCAGATACAGGGCTTAAAAGTTCACGCCCTGTTGGGGTTTGTTGCACATTATAGATAGATAGACGTACTTGCCTTCTTGGCAACGTGTCAGCAGCTGCAAAATTGGACTGAAAAATAAGACCCGCAAAAATAATACATGTAGATATAATAAGCTTCATTTACCCAGCCCCCTGAAAGTAAGTATTTAAAAAATTAATACATCGAGTCAGGCTGGTCGTCAAGGGAGATAGCTATAATTTAATCACAACCCATGCGGAGGCGGTCATAATAAAGGCGTTTTTCCACTCTGCGCCTAAATCACGGGCGAGGTTATCAAGGTTAAACTGAGAGTCTGCAAAGCCCTCAACGGTCACAGTGGCGTTGAGGGGCTTTATAATCCCCGCTTCAAAAGCCATTTGCATTTTTTGACTGACCTTGTATCTCATGCCCACGTGGACATTTAAGCTGTGCAAGTTGGACTTCACCGTAAAATCATCATTTAAAAAATATTTATTAAAATCGATAAAATCATTCATCATGCCACCGTCGGCATGACCCTTGCCGCCAATAAAACCAGTGTAGCCCCCGTCGATGTAAAACTTTGTTGAGCTTTTTGATCGCCATCCCCCGCGAAGGTCAATGACAATACTGTCTCCAATAGATTTACTGTTAATTTTACTGGCCTCTACAGTTGTGCCCAATGTAAAGGTATCAACCATTCCGGAATAAAATTCAGGTAAATATCCAACTCCCGCAGAGGCATAAAAGGAGTCGTTAATGTCCCCATGGGCTCGGATTCCGATTTGTATGGGTAGTTCTGTGCCCATTTCAACCGTGAGCTTGTCTAAAAACTGAGCCTGAGAAATATGACAAAATAAAAGTAACATAACAGTGAGCCATTTGTTCATACTTAAAACCCCATTAAAAATAGTGTTAAAAAAATATTAGATCATAATATTGGGTTAAAGATAAATTAATTTCAATTGACCACGCGTTGTATTATGTTTTACTGCCGCTTCTATGAATTTTTTTCTTCTGCGAGGCCCCTAATGGTAGATATTCATCCACATTTAAAAAACATTGACCATGTTATATGGGATTGGAATGGAACCCTTTTTAACGACATGGACACCGTTATGGTCGCCTTGTCACAAATTATGACAAAGTATAGCTTAAAGCCACTTTCAAGAGAGCAGTACTTAGAGCACTTTGGGTTTCCCATAGTAGATTTTTATAAAAAGGTGGGTTTTAATTTAACAGACGTTGATTTTAATACAGTGAGCGAGGAGTTTCATAAAGTTTACGCAGAACATATTCATTTAAGCCAAATCTTTACGGGGGCCGAAAACACTTTAAGCCTTGTAAAAAAACTAAACTTAAAGCAGTCGGTGTTAACAGCGGCCTTTCAAAACCACATTGAGTATTGGTTAAATAAATATAACCTTGAAAAGTACTTTGACCATGTTTTCGGCCTGTCTGATAAATTAGCTCATAGTAAAATGGCAAGGGGTGAGGAGCTGATGAGGGCTTCGGGCTCAACCCCTGAGAGAACCCTTCTTTTGGGAGATACGGATCATGACCTTGAGGTGGGTCAACACTTAGGGGTAAAGGTTATACTTTTAACTCAAGGCCATCAGTGCCCTCAGCGTTTAAAAGCAAAACATAAAATGGTATTGCATCGTAAAACTATTTAAAGATATTAAAATTCACGTTGAGTGCCAACCCACCACTGGTGGTTTAATTTATTGTCATAGGAGCTTCTGCCGCTGAGGGTTTCAAGGGTTAACTCAAACTTATGTGCCAAAAGTAATGTTAATTCGAGGCCTAATAGGTGTTCATTTATTTGAGTATATTCTTTAGTGTTTGGTTTTCTGTAGGCAAGAAGCGTTTCAGAAATAAAGGGGACCACCTTTTTAATACCAAAGGGTATTTTATTAAAATAAAAATCCCAAGGTAGTGGTTTAGTCAATTTTAGTTGAGCTTTATAGGCGGCTGTTGTTTTGATAGGGACTCCCAACGAGGGCAATCTGAAATCGGTGAGGCTAGAGGCCGTAGAACTAATTCGAATATCTGATGAGTCGGCTTCGGCGTAACTTAACTGACCCGTGAGGTAATCTTGTGAGTAGACGTCATGAGTGGTCGTAAGGTGCAAAGTGTATACGGGGCGTAAATTGACCTCACGGTACTTTATAGATGTAAAATAATAATGCTTAGGTAAATGAGCAAGTCGGTATTTAATGGAGTGACTTAAATTTAAACTCGCCTCGTAAGTATTTTCATAGTCGCTAAAAAACTCGTCCTCAAGCCAAGAGTAGTCGAGTAAAAAATCACCCTTCCAGTGCCCTTTGCGAAGCCAAGGATATTTTGTTTGAACTTCAAAGAGGGTGTTGTTGTAGGCTTTTATTAGCTGACCATCTAATGTGACATCTAACTGCGGGTCATTTGTGTACCGCACACTCCAGCCCCATCTATAAAGGGAGTTTTTGTACAAGGCTGAGTACCCAGAGGTATCAACATTTGTTTTAAAGCCACTTACAGATACTGACTGTGTTAGCAGTGGGTCGTTGAAGTTTGCTCCGATGAGTGCTTTGAAGACGTTATTATATGAGCTTAAAGAGGCCAGTAAATAACTATATCGCAATTGATAAATAGAGTTGTAGGGCTTTAATTGGTCAGGGTTAATTTTAATGGATTTAAAAGTCGAGTTGCTGATTTCGTTATTATCAAAACTAAAGCGTTTATTAAAGGGCTGAGAGAGTTCGTTCAGGTCGGCGCTGGCCACAAAAGTTGTATATCCTGAACCGGTGGCTTGAGTAATGACAAACCTTTGATCTTGTATGTGTTTTGCACCAACAACTGTATCAGCTGTAAATAGTCTATGGGTCTTATCTGATTTTAAGTTGTACTTATATAAGCTAGACCCATATGGGGTTGGTGCTGTAAAAAAGATATCTCCGTTTGGGGCAATGTCTTGTAGTTCAAAAGAGTACCCCTTGTATATTGCCAATACGGCTTTGTTTTTTAAAAGAAGTGTTGATTGACCCTTTCGTTGAAAGTAATAAATGTGCCCTTGAGGGCCAAACATAGGCTCGCCAAAACTTGAGTCATATGCCTTATCATCTAAGTAAAAATGATTATTTAAAAAGCCGTGAGTTAAATTAAAAGATAAAACTCGTGGCTTTGAGGGGGCGAGAGCCTCTGCTGTGGGCTCTTTACTTGGTCCCAAGTTAACATTGGTAAGGGCTGCGGGTGGGTGCGAGCCAGGGCCCATTTGGGGTGGTAAAAAGTGAAAGTCTACATTCACTTGGTTAAAATATTTATCAAGCCGATGGTAGCCCGGCTTATAAAGGCCTGAGTAGGTTCCGAGGCCTTTATAATCTTGCTGCACCTGAGCTTGAGAGACGTATTTATTTTCGAACTCAAAAACTCGGCCCACAGGCAAATCGGTTACACGGCTTGACCATTGGTTTTTGAGTAGTGAGTACGCATGCAATCGCTTATATACCCTGTGGTCTGTAGAAATAAAAACAATTTTATTGTGAGCCTTATTAAGTTTTGGTATGTGTACCGAGTGTACAGATTCTAAGGTGTTGGGGATAGATTTTTGATGAAGGCTGAGTTTATTATAAAACTCAGTGAATTCATTAAAAAGTTGAGTAAAAGATTTACCAAATTGTCTAAGGTGAGACTTATTAATTAATAGAGGGTTGATCCATCGCTTGGCGTGTTCTTTAAAAAATTGATTAGTTTTAACTTCGCCGTATTGTTCGGCAAGGTAAGCAAAGTAAAGCCCTCCAATGCTGTATTTTTCGCGTCCGTAGGGATATCTGTCGTGGTTATTTAAAAATAAATCTTCGTTGACGGCACGGGCTTTAAAAAGGGCTAATGTGTGAGCCCATATTGAGGCGGTGTACAATCGCCCACCAAGCCCAAACCGGGACTCATTAAAAACGGCATTTCCCTCTAAAAAGGCATTTGGTAAAAAGATATTAGGAAGAGTAAAAAAAGGAAGAGGCAGAGGCATCATATTGTTGCCAAATATTTTTTTGAAGACAGCTGGCAGGGTGTCTTTAACGTTTAATTGGTAAAGATGTGCCGTTTCATGAACGACGAGAGCGTCGACCCATGACCTCATTGAGAAATGAGCATTGTCCCCAATCCCTCCGGGGTAAAAGAGGGTGAGGTTATTAGGTAAAACCGTTGCAAAGGCATTTTTAATTTGTTGCCTTGATGAGGCTAGCGCCAGCGATGTTTGCTCATCAAGCGCCCAGTTATAGGATTGCTCATATTCAAATTTTAACCACCGATTGAAGGGCGCAATAAGTTTAAGGTTTTGTTGGTCGCTTTGAGAAACGATGTAGTTGTAATTATCACTGAAGTAGCTTTTATAGCTCACATCGGAGGGGGCTATTTGGGCTTGTACCAGTGGAGCGATAAAAAATAAGAATCCTAGTGCCATAAATTTCATTTTGATGTTAGTAATGGATTAATTACAATAATACAAATAGTTCTGGAGGTAAGTTGTCATTAGCCATTTTAATAGCAGTCTTTGGTGCCTTTGGAGCTGTTAGTCGTTATTTTGTTTCTTTGTATTTTTCACAAACTCAATTTCCCCTGGGGACGCTGTCAGTTAACTTGCTGGGAAGTGTTTTGATTGGAGTTTTATTTGCGTTACGGCAAAATCATGTCGTGTTGGGTTCAGAGGCTGTACATATGGCTGTGATAGTGGGGTTTTTAGGGGCTTTTACTACTTTTTCGGCATTTAGTATGGAGTCGGTGAATTTGCTTAATTCAGGGGCTTACACGTATTTTTCGTTGAACATATTACTAAATGTTGCCCTGTGCCTTTTAGGCACTTTTTTAGGGCATAAGTTCACTTCTATTTTAATATAATTTATATTTTTTATGATCTGCCGGTTTTATTTTAGGGAGAATTTTAGAGTTTAAAAAAATTATACGCTCAGTTCCATAGGGGCCCTATAATAAATTTGCAGTTTAAGAAAGAATTTTCTAAATTCCTCAAGGTATTGATGTTTTTGTTTTTTTGCGTTATGGTGCCCTCACTAAACAAGAAGCTTATGCGAATGAAAGGGAGGTCCAGGCGTGGATAACCTCACTCCAGAAATGGAAAATGAAAACGGAAGTGAAACTGTAAACTTTGTTGAAGAAGTGAACGAAGTTGAGGCTGGTGTGACCAACCCTATTGAAGCGGCAGGGTCAGAGGTAGAAAACTCTGAAAACGTGACTCAAGAGACTTTGGCTGAAGAGCCTAAAGCTGTCGATGATTATCCAGAACAGTTTCATGTTGCTGCAGTGCCATTTGTTGAAGAAGAATTAGCTATTTTCGACGAAGAAATAACGGCAATTGATGAGGATTTAAAAAAATTAGATGAAGTAGATAATATTTTATCTCTAAAAGAGTCTGAGTATCCGGTGTTTACTTTAGCAAAAAACAAGGCTCGCTTTTTAAGAATGCTTTCTTGGTATAAAGGCAAAGAGGAGTGGTTAGATGTGGCTCCATTAAGCGGAGCTTCAAAGCTTTTTAAACAGCAGAGTAAAGAGCTTGAGGGTATTCGCTCCAACAAACTTGATTATGAAATGGAGCTTGAAACAGGTACTCTTACGCCCAGCCAACGCTCTTACCGAAAAGATGAGCTTAAAATGTGTAAAGTTCACGAAAAAATGGCCGTTCATTTGATTTCAAGAATGCAAATAAAAATTAAATCAGGTCGCAGGTAAGGCGACCTTTCAGCTAAGACTGTGCTGATTTATGTTGAGTCTCTGTTGTTAATCACTGAGTGTTTTAGTTCTAAGGCGCTCATCATATTGGATCATTTTTTAGTGAAAGCTCTATCAATGTGAGGCGAAGAGCCTCAGGTTATGTTTAATTTTGAGTGCCCTAGGGCTTCAGGCTCCACAGGTGACTTTTTTGATACATTTGTTCAAGCAAAATCTTAATAAAATCGATATGTTATAGCTTAGCCCCTCATCTCATAAAAATACCCCTTTATTTCTCAAACTGAACCGCCGAAGAGGTGTTGTGAGTCAGAGATAGGACTTAAAATTTAAAATGGACGTTAACAATGTCGGAGGTTATAAATGGCGCGTAATACTTTATATATGGTCAGCGAGGACTATACACTAACACAACGATTTAAAATGTTTTGTGAGCAAAATGGAGTAGACTGTGAAGTCTTCACTCATCAGGAGTGGGAGGCACACAGAAGTACAGCTCAACCCAAGTTGTCTCAAGGACAAAGCCCTATTGAGCAACAGGGGGCTACGATAATTCCGTTTCCAAATGTTGGGAATTTTTCAGGTCCAGTCACCACTAAAGTTGAAGGCAAAGTGCGTACTATTAACGAGCTTGAAAGTATAGCTATCGAAAATGCAATTCATGAGTTTAACGGTAACCTTACAGAAGCGGCAAAGGCTTTAGGGATTGGTCGAGCGACTCTGTATAGAAAAGTAAAGCAATATAATATTGACCCTTCTTCTGCGAGAAGAAAGAGAGCTTCATAAAGTATAATTGCTTTAATCAAATAAAGGTAAAAAGGCTAAGAGTTCAACTTGGCCTTTTTTTTTAATATATGAGAAATATAATTTTAGCTTTTATTTTGATCTTACTATGTGTTTTTTCAGGCTTTTCGTGGGCAAAGTATAGGCTTTATCAGGCGGGGTATAAGTCAGTTTGCTCACTTGTGTATAAAAAAATATTTTTACACAAAGAGATAACAGCTCCATGGTATAAGGAGTGCCTCAGCTCATCAAAGGCTGTGGCTCTAACAGACTCTAAGCAAAACATAATTACATATATTCAATCAAGTTTAGATCAGTTGAACTCTTCTCATTTATACGTTCAAACGCCAATTCAAAGAAATTATCAAGAGCGGGGAGAGGTGCTTTCAACGGGTATTAAGGCTCATTGGGTAGAGGATGTGCTTGTTGTTAAAAAGGTAATCATTGGTTCAAGTGCTTATAACAGGGGCCTTTTAAGGGGGGATATATTAGTTTCCGTGAATGGGGCACCCATGACAGACTCTTATGAAAGCTTTTATAAACAGGGACACTATATAATTAAAAGAGTCAGAGAGGGTGAGTCTAGAGAGCTTAAGTTTAATATTAAAAAAACAAAAAATCATGAAAGCATGAATCTTGAGCTGACAGAGCTAAACTCATCACTGGCTCTGCTGAAGGTTCCTAGTTTTTACTCTAAAATTTTACAAAAAAAAGGCATTATAAAAATGGGAAAATCCTTGTCGGGTAAAAACCATATTATTATAGACTGGAGGGGCAATGGGGGGGGGCATGTACTGTCGGCACTACGTCTGTTATCTCTTTTTACTTGTAAGGGGCAAATTGTTGGTGAAATGATTAAACCGCACTCTCCATTAAATAAATTTGAACTCTTAAAGGACTTAGATGATTTTGGTGAGCAATATTTTAACTTTTATAATTTAAAAAAAATAAAACTACAGACCTTTGGTGGGTATGGGTGTTTTAAGGGCAAGGTCAGTGTGGTCGTTGATGAGGAGACAGGTTCGGCAGCTGAAATTTTTGCTTTGGGCCTGCAAGAGCTCAAGCAGGCAAAGGTCTGGGGCTCAGAATCCTCAGGTCAAGCCGTTATGGCATTGAGGTACTCATTAAGTGAGCTGGGGCAGGGCTTTGCTGTTACGGTGCCTGAGGCTATGTACAGGTCTGATTCTGGCGCTGTCATTGAAGGACAGGGGGTCTACATTGATGAACATTATGACTTAAGTTTAACTAATGCCGTTTCAGGCAAGGATGCGCTTATTGAGGAAGTGGTAAACTCAAATTAAGGTCTTAATTATTTACTTTTAAGCACTCAAAAATAAACTAATGTTGATGATCCTAGAACCTCGTTATACTATGATATAAGAATGTCACTGTAGACGGACTTTTGTCTGCTCTTGTAGGAGAAAATGGGTAAAGGTAAGCAAATATTAGTTGTTGATGATGATAATGACATTTTGGATTTATATACCGAAGTGATCGGCTCGGTATCCGGATTTCATATAGTTACAGCTCAAGATGGTGTTGATGCCTATAGAAAAGCCAGAATTGTAAAGTATGATTTAATTTGTACAGATTTTAAAATGCCAAAGCTTAATGGTGTTCAGCTGATCTCAGCACTTCGTGAAAATGATTTTAACAAATCAACTCCTATAATTATTGCAACAGGGTACTCCACAGAGGCGAGAACTCTTTGTAAACAATCAGGGGTTAGAAATATCCAGTTTTTAGAAAAACCTTTTGATAAAGAGATGTTAAAGGCTGTTATTAATCAACTCACAACAGAAAGCGCAAAGGGCCCTAGCCAAGCTAAATTTAAGGTCACAGCCGAGTTTTTAGCCGCCTTTGTTGAGGCAACAAAAGAGCTATTTACTAAAATGTTGGACGCTAAGGATATAAAAATATTATCTAAAGAAGCGGTGGATTTTAATAATCTACAAATTGATATTACTTCTAATATGCAAATGATTACAGAGAAGTATCATATTTATATTGTACTCGCCTTCCCTAAAGAGACGTTCTTTAAAGTTGTTGAAAGCATGTTAGGTGAGGTTTATACCGAAATTGAGCCAGACATTGAAGACGCTATTGCTGAAGTGTTAAATATTCTTTACTGCAATGCTCAAAAATCATTTTTAACAAGTGATTTAGTAGTGAGTAAAACTCCTCCAAAAGCGACCTCTGGTAGTGCGGCATGGATTGAGGCCAGTCAGGGTAAATTTATACCCATTGCTTTTGAGAGCAGCATTGGTCAGTTTTACATTGGTTTTAATGTAAAAGCCGTTTGATCCTTAGTCCTAAACACGCAAATTTTAAATTAAATGAGTATTCTTTACTTAAGTACACTGGCCTGCCTTTTAAGTATAATATGCTGTCATTCTCTAAGTGGGCTTAAAATACTAAAAAATAGGGTTTCTAAGGGCAATAAAATGGGCATAGACATTGTTTTTAAGCTGAAGGCCCATAAATTTTAACTAAAACATTATAAAGTGCATGGACGAACACTGTGCCTTTCGTGTAAGGTAGGTCCTTTAATAGTAATTGTATAGTTTAACTTTTTTTGGCGGGAGCCGTTTTCAATTGTCATCGATTTCAAAAACAACTAAAACCTATTGGCCTTATATTATTGCAGCCTATGGATCTTTATTGGCCTTTGGGTTTATGGATAATATACGCGGCCCCTTTTACGATGACATTCTAACAGGTCTTCAATTAACTCCCGCGAAGGGGGCGTTGTTTTTTTCAGTGACCTCATTTATGGGTTTTATAACCTGTAATTTTACGCCCTTTTTACTCCGTCGCTACTCCGTACTCAATGTTTTAAGAGCAGCCCTATTACTGATGTTCATTGGTTTTTTTGGTTATGGATTTGTTGAAAACTTAAGTGACATGATTATTTGTAGCTTTATTTACGGTAGCGGATTTGGGATCAACAGTGTCGTTCATAACTATGCCATACAGGTTGGAGCGGCCCCAAAGGCGAGAAAAAAGCTATTCTCTGGCCTACATGCAAACTTTGCTTTTGCTTCGATTATAGCGCCTTTGATTGCTAGTTTTTTATCAGGGTACTCTTGGAACAAAGTTTTTATGGTGTTTGCGCTGCTCCCACTTGTTGCTTTTATAGCTACTTTTATGGCAAAAGATCGGCCCAAAGTTGAGGAGTCATCTTTAAAGCCCGTGTTTTCTAAGAGGCTTTACTTGCATGCGTTATTTTTTGCACTCTTGTTTTCTCTATATTTGTGGGGAGAGTTAAGCGTGGCCACTCGATTGGTTTTGTATTTAAAAACAAGCGCTGAGTACAGTCACCAAGAGGCGAATTTATTTTTAACATTATTTTTTGTGGGGCTGTTTGTGGGGCGCCTCATAACAACAAAATATCAGCCCCCATTATCAACTCTTTGGTTTTTGATAATATGTCTCTTTGTTTCAGCATTAAGTTATTATTTAGGGCTTGTGCTGTCGCCATTATGGATATGCGCGAGCGGGCTATTTATGGCCCCCTGTTTCCCTCTTTATATGGAGTATTTATCTCAAAAATTTGGGGCACTCTCGGGCTCCGCCATGGCCCTGTCTATGGCGATAAGCTCTCTTGGGATAGTAGTTATGCATAGTGTGATTGGAGCTCTTTCAGAGGAGTATTCTTTAAAAACAGCTCTCTATGTGGGGCCTGCCGCTCTCACCGTATTAGCTTTGGGACTAGTTATCCACCGAATTATATTTAAAGACAAAGATCTGGTTTAAAAAATAAACTCATTTTTAGTAGGGTGCTTTTAGAGCCATAACGGTAGTGAACTTTTATTTTTGACGAGGTTCATTTTTAATAATAATATTTTAATGTGTCAAAATTTTGGTTTTTAATTCATTGAAGTGTATGGTTCTTGACTCTGGTTTTAATTTTACAACTTGGGCAGCTGGCTTGTTCAGTAAGTGAGAGATCTTCTAGATTAAGTTCAAACACCTGTATATAGATATCAGATCCGCACAATGCGCACACATGCTGGTTTTCAATAAAAGCAAGATGCTTGAGGTTGTTTTTGCTTCCCTTGTTTGTCCATATATTTTCTTGATTCATTAGTTCCTCGTTTGAAAAATGTTAATCACCCACCTATTATGCAAAGTTGGTTGCAGCACCTTGGGCTAGAGATAAATTAGGAGTCTATGAGTGCAAATTAGAGGTATTGAGGCACTCCAATAGGAGAGCCAATAGACCCTATTATTTAAAGGCGATAGTTTTTAGTACAACACTGCTGAAGGTAACTTGGCTGTGGGTGAGGTCAAAACGGCCCTTTTATAGGGACACAATTTTTTTTAAGGCACTTATTGCGGCTATGCTAAAGGTGAGACCTAAGTTTTCGCTCAAGTGAATAAAGGCCTCTTTGGGGGTCATTGGGTTTAGGTACTCAGGTGTTTTAACGGTGAAGTCGGCAAATAGACCCGCTATAATAACAATCTCAGATAAGGGGTGAATATGAGTGGCCTTAAGGTGTCTTGGAAACCCTGAACCATCCGGAAGCTCCTCATGCTGTAAAACGATATCGAGTGCTTTTTTGTCAATAGCGGGGATTTGACTGAGCATCTTGTGCCCAACAATAGGGTGAGACAGGTAAAGGTTTCTGTTATTAAGGTTCATGTCTTCAAATGACATTTTTAAAATAGCTTTAGGCAGTTGAGTTAGGCCTACATCACGAAGAAGAGAACCTGTCGCCAATGAATTAAGAGCATAGGTAGATACATGACTTATTTGATCGCCCATCATCACAGAAACAAAGGATGTAGCCACTGATTTTTTAAATAACAAACTATCAAAGTTGGTTAGGAGGTTAATAACCTCAGAGACATTTTTATAACTGTGCAAGTACTCTTGATTAACCTGTATAAGAGCTTTGGCTCTTAAGTAGGTGTGTGGTGAAAAACCAATATTAGAAATTTCTGAAAATAAAGAGTTGGAGGCTTTTAATACGAGTTTTGTTTTTTGCTTATCTGTGACTTTAGGGTGCTTAAGCGCGGCACCTGCGAATGAAATATTTCTTAAAGTGAACAAATGAAGACTTTGTTTTTTGACCCAATAATGATTTAGCTCTCGTCGTTGGTGAGACTCTATCTGATCCATGTCAGGGTTTTCACCATGTTTATAAAGTCGCACGTATTTTGTGTCAGAAAGTTTTACATAAATATCAGTAAGGTTAGGACGGCCAGGGATAAGGTCGTTAATTGAAATAGGGGCCATGCTTTGGGGGTCAACAATCATCTGATTCATACCTCATTTGTTTTGCAGACTCCATGCCAGGGCAAAAGCCTTGATTACTCTATTAATGGCTGTCAATGGCATAAAAAGATTACAAAAAAAGTCACTCTTTTAAAACCAATCAACAGGCCGCATTTTAAACACCTTTAAAGGTATTTTGAGTAAAAGTTTTGTTGATTTATTTTCTCTTAATAGAGTACCTTTATCAAGCGATGCTCATAAAACCTGGTATTAATAATTATGCTATTTTGAAAACTCCCTGGAATGTAAACTTATGTATAATTTGGTCTATGAAGGGAGTGAGTGAGTGTCGGTTTTTAAAAGCGTCGCTGGTCAAAAAAACTCGACTTAAGTTCATTGAGTCTGGGTTTGTTGAGAATGGTAAGCATGCACGCAAACTTTTAGATAATGCCTTAAGTGTTCAAACGAATGATTTAAAATTTGACCTTGCCGGAAGCGTATTTCAAAAAAAAGTATGGAGGGCTCTTTTAAAAATCCCGTTTGGGGAGACCTTCTCTTATAAAGAACTCTCTCAAATAATTAGTCAGCCTAAAGCCAGTCGAGCTGTGGGGCAGGCGTTAAATAAAAACCCAGTTTGTTTACTTTTACCCTGTCATCGAATTATAAAAAGCGATGGTCAAGTGGGCGGGTTTGCAGGGGGCGTCCTGTTAAAAAAACGAATACTGTTATGGGAAAAGAGCAAAAAAAACGCCAACAATAAGTAGGCGTTTTTTTTAATTCTATTTTTATAAAATGAGCGAACTAAGCTTTTCTTGCCGCATAGTACTCTGTGAACAGGCCTGAATCAAAAGGGAATGGGACGTGCTCAAGATTTGGGACAGTTAAAATGGTACCGACCTCTTTGCCGTCTTCGTCATCTTTTTTTACATAGTCAGGTGTTTCTAAGCGCTGATTTTGCTGGGCATAAAGGTACGTTTGCCCTTCATAGGCTTTATCGATAAGGCTAATCTTAGAGCCTGTCGGCGCTACAAATGAGGAGATGTTAACAACCTTACCATCCACCTTTACGTGGCCATGACTTACAATTTGTCGAGCCGCTCTCATGCTCGGGGCAAAGCCCAATCTAAAAACTAAGTTATCTAATCGGCACTCTAAACGGCCAATAAGTTTTGTGACCCAGGCATCCTTGCCGGACCCTTTTTTAGAGTCACGAATAAAACGACGAAGCTGTTTTTCTCTTAAAGCATAGTGCTGGCGAATTTTTTGTTTTTCTTCAAGGCGAAGGGCAAAATCAGAATACTTTCGTCTTCTGTTGCCGTTTTCTCCGGGGGGGTAGGGTCGTCTTTCGAGAGCTCCTGGCTTTCCGAGCCCAGGGATCTCAATACCGAGACGCCTTTGAATTTTAAATCTAGCAACACTGCTGGAGGTTTTTTTTGACATAGTTTTAATCCTTGTTTGGTGTATTGGTGAGTTTGTTGTCCTTCATTAGTTTTGCCAATACTTTCAGATCAAAAGCTAAGAAGGTGATGTCCCCAAATGGTCCATCAAAACCTGTAAGTGTAAGCTTATAGGGGATTTTTAGGGCGAGGGCAATGAGTATTTAGCCCCATTCCTCTAAAAACAGGAGCGCCCATTAGCAGTGGAGCCTTAATTTGAAACAAGTCAGGGGGCTTTATTATGGGGAGTTACACCAGTGAGACACGCTAACTGCATGTAACCACAGGTTATTTATTGATCCCGAGGAAAGTGTCGAACTTTTAGTGATTCATTTCTCTTAATGCACCTAAGACCCTTTAAGAAGCGGGTTTGAGCAGGTAAAATTAAATAATAAGGGAGGCCTGCTTGAAAGATGCTCGTTTGCTGTTGGTCTTATTACTATGGATATTTACCTTTCCAGGGTGTTTACTCTCTGGAGGGGGTGACAGTCTCAGTGTGGGGCCTACTGTTATTACAGAGCTCCCCGATCCAGACACCTATACCTGTAACCCTTTAACTGATTATTCTGAAGACGGTTCACTGAGCGAGGGCCATGGTGTTCTCGCCAACCTTTTTTACTTAACAGATGATATGCCGCACTTTCGTACGGTCTATGATTATTTTGATTTTGGCGTGCCTGTAGAGGGTTTAAATTTATACTTTAATAAAATTGATATTCGTACAAGACCCTTTGATCGAGGTTTTGTAACTCGTTCCGGTTTAACAGTAACTAATGAACAGGACAACACGCTCTACGAATACTTTGCCCTAAATTTTAATGGCCAAATACAGCTTTCAGAGAATATGCCTGATGGTGATTACCAAATGGCACTTTTGGCTGACGATGGAGCCGTACTGTCACTTGATACCGGCGAGGGGCAAGAGGTATTAATTGATAATGATGGCAATCATCCCACGCAAATGGGTTGTTCTACTCAGAGAGTGACTTTTGAAAAGGGAGTGCCCAGGTCATTTAACTTAAAGTACTACCAAGGACCTAGGTTTCACATTGCACTTGTTGTTATGTGGCGCCCTTGGCCTGAAAATGAAGACGATGTTGATGACCATCTTTGTGGCCAAAGAGGCAATGGTTTATTTTATGACTCTAGACAAGACCCTCCAAAACCAGAGGCGGCTTTTTTTGACCTACAGAGTAGAGGGTGGTCAGTGATTGGAGATGATAATTATTATTTACCCGGTTGGGACACCTCAAACCCTTGTAATGCTCCGGCTCCCGTTGTCAGCTCTTATCAGGTCCAAGAAACAACGGTCAGTTCAGTTACAGTAAAGTGGCTCACGGACATACCGGCCTCAAGTGACCTTGTTGTTAAAAATGTAATTACAGGTGAAATTGTCACTACAACTGAAGCTCCTGAATTTGTAACTGAGCACATTTACACAGTAGAGGGGCTAACGAGTTATACCCTTTATGATATTTTTGTGGTTTCAAAATCAACCTCCGGCTTAGAGGGTCAGTCGTCATCTTTTAGAGTTCGAACCAAGTACGAGTAAGACTTTAAGCGTAGGGCCTTGATACCTTATGGGTAAAGGACTTAAGAGTAATGCCTGTGTAAATAGAACTCGCTTTGTCGGGCACAGCTTACAATCGGTTTTCTAAAAATTATATTTTAACACCAAAAAACTAAAGGTCCAGTTTTTGTGTTTAGGCCTTAATCAATAAGTGAGGCTCATTGGTATTTTCTGTCTTACATGAGCGACCTTTTCTTTGCCTATGGCCTTAGTGCTTTAGATGATTATACTTTTGTATGTAAAATCAGAGGGATATAAGTAGCGGTGAAAACTGGAGAGGCAAATATCTAGAACGAGCAAAAAAAGTTTAATTTATAGTCAAAATTTTAAACAGTTTCCAGATCAAAGTCGAGCTTAATATATTCACTTAGGACTGCCTAGTGCCGATAAGTAAATGTGGAAAACAGTAACAAAAACATAAGGCTACATAATAAATTCTCGATTCGCTATAAATTTTTGGCGGTCACTACAATACTATTACTTTTAAGTGTCTCAGCTTATCTTTATGCCGTTGATGTTGTATTCACTGAAGATAAAACACATTTAGTTTATGAGTATAACTTAGCAGCGGTAAAAAACATTTCAAGTGACCTTAATAAAACTTTAGAGAAAGTAGAAGACAAGTTAAGGCTTGTGTCATGGAGTTATGATCAAAGTGAAAATAAAAAGAAAGCCTTTATAAAACAAATACTAGAGGGTGATAAAAATATAATTATGCTCTCAGAGAGTATGAACTATAAAACCATTACAAAAAATTTGTACACTAAAATTAATTACCTAAAAACATATGAGTTCACAAGTTCGAGTTTAGAAAAATCACTCAGTGAGCAACAGCCGGTACCCTTTGAAGAAATTAGGGTTAAAGGCACTTCCATATGGAATGCTTATGTAAAAAACGGCCCCCCCTTATTGGGGATGGCAAAAACAGTAGTGTTGCAGACACCCTCTGGAAAACCATATAAGCAGTTTGTTCTGATCGCTTATGTAAAGCTAGATAGCTTGCTAGGCTCTTTAAAGGAGCAGGATTTAGATGAAATTTTTGTTATTAATAGTTCGGGTGACATTTTACTTCATCCAAATTCAAAAATAATGATGTCAGAAAAAAGCATGCTCACTGATAAAATGGTTAAGCAGGCTTTGTCCAGTTCAGTACAGGCGAGTACTCTTAAGTTCACTGGTGCCGGTAAAAAAGATTCATTTTTAGGGGCCTTCGCTAAATCGTACAGCAGTAAGGCTGTTGTAATATCAAAGGTTTCATTAACTTCTGCCTTTGCCGTGGTGGATAGGTTTATATCAAGATCCTTGCTCTTTGCTATGATAGTTTTAACAATTACATTTATTGCGGCCATACTTTTTTCGAGATCTTTAGTCAGGCCACTTGAGCACCTCACAGACGGCATGAAAAAGGTTTCACAAGGAGAGTGGGACACACAAATACACGTTACCACAAATGATGAAATTGAGGTTTTAGCCACCTCATTTAATTATATGATTAGGGACTTAAAAAGTTCAAGGCAACAGTTAATTGATATTAACCTGAACCTTGAAAACAAGGTCAAGGACAGAACCCTTCAGTTGGAAGAGCAAAACCAGGCCGTAAAACAAGCTCAAGAGGCTCTTCTTCGAACAACGCGCCTTGCTGCTGTTGGTGAAATTGCGGGTCAGGCCGCCCATGAAGTTTTGAACCCGTTGACGAGTATAATTTCACGGCTCCATAAAATTAGTGATAGGCATGCCCATAAAACAGAAGATGAATTAGGTCTTTTAACAGATATAACTAAGTCGTGGGCTTCGGACTATAAAGAGGGAGGGTTTACAGGCCTTGTTACTGAATGGGAGAGGCCCTCAAAAGTTCAGTCTTCAGAAAATTTATTCACAGAGGATATGAAGAACATCAATGAAGTTTCATTGAATATAATAAATCAAATTGAAAACACAAATCAAGACACTCAATTTTTACTTAAAGAAAGTCAGAGGATAAATAAAATTATTCAAACCATGCGAAGTATGAATATGATCACTTCAGAGAAAAAACAGATGAATATTCATGAGGTCATAAAAGATGGCGTTAATGTTATGGCTGATTTGGCAGACGAATTAAAAGTAGAAATAAAACTATTCGTTAATGCTGAAGATGACATGGTCTATGTTGATGGTGATGAGTTTCTTCAGGCTTTTACAAACCTACTTAGAAATTCAATTCAAGCCGTTCATACAAAAAGTAAAAAAACAAAAGACCCACATTTTTCACCTTGCGTGGTGATTACTACACTTAGTCAGGGTCATGAAATTGAAATTCAAATACAGGACAACGGAGTGGGTGTTTTAGAAAAAAACCAAGAAAAATTATTTAATACGCAGTTTACAACCAAGCCTAAATCAGAGGGTACAGGGTTAGGGTTAAGTATCAGCCGCCGATTTATTAGAGCTTTTGGGGGAGACATTTATTTATTAAACTCAGCACACGAAAAAGGGAGCACTTTTGTGATCACCTTGCCATTGTGTGAGGTCGAACATTCAGGGGTTAGCGCATGAGTGTGGCCAAGAAAATTCAAACAGGCATTCAGCACGAAAGTGAGTTATGGAATCACCGTATACTTATTGTTGATGATGAAAAAGCTATTGCTGAGTCTTACAAAGACATTTTGTGCCCGGAGGATGATAACGTTATACCAATGAGTAGTCGTTCGAGCCGATCTAAAACTAAACCTCTAGACGTTGAACAATTAGGTTATAAATTTAAACTTGTAGTGGTGTATTCAGCTGAAGAGGCCTTAAAGGCGGTAAAAAAATCAGTTTTAGAGGGAGCGCCATTTGCGATGGGCTTTTTTGATGTTAAACTAGGCTCGGGCATTGATGGCGTAGAACTTGTTAAAGAAATCAGAAAATTAAGCCCAGATATGCTAACGGTCTTCGTCACAGCACATAACGATAGGACCATTGAGAGTATTCAAAATATCTTAGGTAAAAATCATGCTAACAAATGGGATTATTTAAGCAAACCCTTTTCGAGGGGTGAAATCATTCAAAAGGCTCGAAATTTTACAAGCCTATGGAACCTAAACAAACAGCGTGAAATTCATGAGCAGCAAATACTAACCCTTAGTGATCGACTTCTCGGTATGGAGCGTACAAATTCAGCCTCTGCCGTTGCGAGAGGTGTAGGTCATGAGTTCGGAAATATTTTAATGCAAATTATGGGTAAAGCTGAGCTGAGTTTAAATAAAAATGAAGAGGGGATGCGACTAGGGTTAGAAAAAGTGGTCGAGGCATCACAACGGGCCATGGAGATTTTGGATCGATTTAAAGACTTAACTGATCACGGAGATCTGGAGTTACAAAAGCAGTCCTGTTCCCTTAGAGAAATTATTCATGGAACATTGGATCTTATGGAGCATCAAATAAAAATTTCTGGGTTAAAGATAAATTTAAACACAGACTCCGATTATGATGTTTGGGCCAATTCAACTTCACTTATGCAAGTATTAGTAAATTTAATAATTAATGCAAACCATGCTATGGGTAATGGGGGGCGGATAGATATTTGTATTTCATCAGAATCCGACGACGTAATTATGACCTTCAGAGACTACGGGCCAGGCATCGCAGATGAGTTACTGTACAAAGTGACAGAACCACTATTTTCAACAAAGGGTGAAAAGGGGACTGGCTTAGGTTTAGCTATATGTAAAGAAATCATTGAGATAGAGCATAGAGGATCGTTTAAGCTTAAAAACCACTCTAATGGTGGTCTTGTTGTTGAAGTTAAGTTGTCAAAATTATTGAGGGGGAGCTAATGAGTCAGGTGTACACTTTAAATATACTCGTTATAGATGATGATGCCATGGTTCGTGAGATTGTAGTTGAATATTTAAAAAGCTTTGGCTTCGTTAATATTACTGAGTTCAGTGAGTCGCGCGAGGCGCTTAAAATGATCCAAGACACAAATGTAAATATTGATTTAATTATTTCAGATTGGGAAATGCCTTCACCCAGTGGGGTTGAGCTTTTAAGTGCCGTTAAAAACAATCAGCAAAGGAAGGACGTTGATTTTATTATGATAACCAGTCAGAAATCTATGGAAAGGCTTAAGATTGCAAAAGCTGCATCCCTTGGGGTCAATGCTTATTTAGTGAAGCCATTTCGGTCGCAAATTTTAAAGGATAAAATTTGGCAAGTTCTTGGGTGGGACAATGATTCAAAGTCCGCTTAGAGTCATTTTTTATATTTTTAATTTTCTTATGTGCTCTCAAGCCTACGGAGCAACAGGTGTTATTGGCCCCCCCTTTGGTTCAAGTATTTCAAACTCAACTTTTATATATAACCGTGTTGAAAATAACCTTCACCCTCCCTTAAAGGTATTTAACTATGATAATGGGGCTGGTTTAGAGGAGTTTAATGTAGACATTGGCGATGGCACTCATGGAGTATTTGATGTGACCACATATGCTCAGTTTTCTGTAAATAACGATATTACCGGGCAAATTATTGTGATCGATACAGATGTGTACCCCGAATTAAAGTTCACAAATTTTATTTTATCGGCCGGCTGGAGTATTCAGCCTGTAGGGTCAAATCCCTTAATTATTAGAAGCCAGTCGGGTGTAGAGATTTTTGGTATTATCGATTGCTCTGGAGAAAGGGGGGGGGATTCAAACCCCTCTGACCTCGTTGAAACTATTGCCGGCCAAGGGCGCTGCTCTGGGCGCAGTGGGGGTAATGGTGGGACTCAAGCACAAGACGGCCAAGCGGGAGTGAATAGCGCAGGTATTGTGACTGGTGGTGGTGGAGCTACGGGTATTGATTCAGGCGGTGGCGGTGGCGGGGCTTTTAATGGCTCCGGTCTTCCGGCTTTACCTGGAAATGGAGCTACAGCTGGTGCAGCTGGTGTTATTGATGGTACGGATTTAGACTTTACTAATCTCTTTGGTGCAAGTGGTGGTGGGGGCGGAAGTCGCGGGTCTGACAATACCAGTGGTGCTGCCGGAGGGGCCGGCGGTGGAGTTGTGCTCATAATAGCCAAAGGGGATGTCACGATATATGCCACAGGGAGTGTTCTTTCAAGCGGTGGTGATGGTGGTGATCAATTGGCTTTATCAGACGGTGGCGGTGGTGGTGCTGGAGGCGGTGGATCGATCGCTGTTTTTTCTGCCGGAAACGTAACTGTTGCGGGCAATATAAGTGCTGTCGCCGGAATCGGTGGATCAGGCGGGACAGGCGCTGAGGGCGGTAACAGCGCAGAAGGTCGGACCTGGGTGACTGATTTTGACCAAGTCTTTGTCCCAGTAAATATCAATCCAGGAACGTTGCTAATAGACCGTGGTTTTATTAAATACCAAACAGGTAATTTTGTTGTCGCATTTAACTCGATAGATACATTAACAACTGGGCCCACTTATCTTTCTCATACAATAAATAGAACAACACCTCCAGGGAGCTCTGACTTGTTGGAGTTTGTATTTGATACTGAGCCGAATATTGACCCCTCAGCCTCATGGGCTAACGCGAATACTTTTATAAATATTAAGCAAAAAAGATACCTCTACTCACAAGTCACAGTGACGAGTACTGATGTTTCCTTGCCTGTAATTTTAAATTCGGTAAGTGTTGTTTATGACCCTAACCAGGGGACAGATTTTGATTTGGTTTCAGCCTGCGGGGTAACAACATCTAGTGGTGGTGGCTCATCAGGGCTCCTACTGCTTCTGCCTATTTTTTGTTTAATGGTTTTTAGGGTTTACCAGTTCGCGCCAATAAATAACTGAAGTTGCAGGAGTGTGGCGTTATATTTTTTTTCAAACTCATATTTAACGTTCAGTGAAAGCCCATAGTTAAAATTTTTAAAACGTTTAGAAAACTTTCGTTTAATTGAATTTCGGCTTTCAACGGACCAGTATGTCCCATTCGTTGCGACGTTAAGGTCAAGAGCGACATGGTCATTTAAAAAAAACCAAGTGAGCCCTGTGCCAAAAAGACGCTGAGGCTTAAGGGTTAGATTTTCGCCAGAGATTCGCACAACCTTATTCACTTGTTGAAAGCTACCATTTACTTTACTAGAGCGTAATAAACTATAGTTTCGCTCAAACTTAATGTTGTACCGTACGCTTGATATTTTCTTTTGAAAGGGCAAAAGCGAAGGGATATTAGCCTTCCAAGCATACGAGCTGGCCTCTAGAGAGTAAAAAATGGGCTTTTTATTAAAAAGTGTCGCGTACTGGGCCTTTAGAGAAAAAGTAGAAAGGCCCGAGAGGCTTGAGGTGAAATTTTCAGTGCCATTATTGATGGTTTTCTTCTCTATATTTTGAATGAATGAAAGCTCCCAAGGTTTTTTTATAACAGGGATGGTCTTTAATACTTTAATGGGCTTGGCACTACCGAGGGTTTTAATGTCTTGTTTAAGCTTAATAGGAGGTAGGGGTTTCGGTGCTTTAGTAAATATTTTTTTGGTAACTGCTAAGGGTTTTTTGGCCTTAGGGGGCAATGTTTTGGCTAATTTAATGGCTGGAGTTTTTGTTTTTATGCGAGGTTTAACTTTTCGAGGTAATACGACACCTTTAGGAGGTAGTGACTGAGAGATCTTTTTTTTAGGCAGGTTTTTTTTTGTAACACTCTGCTTTAAGCCGACCCCGAGGCCTCCTGATAGGTTTTTTAAGTCCATTGTGTTGAACTCTTCAGATTTAGAAAACAAACCGAGTTGGGTTTCGCTTTGTCCGGCCACACGCCAATAATATTTACCAGGTTTTGTGAGGGTCCATTCAAATTTATTTTCTGAAATATTTGTGCTTACCGTTGGGTTTGAAAAGCTCGCATTAGGGCTGACCTCAATGAGGTATTCAGTGGCTCCCTTAACAGGGGACCACTTAAAAACTATTGTTTTACCCTCACTGGCCTGGGCCATTGGGGTGAACAGATGGAGCAGAAAATTAAAAAAAGAAGAGTCTTGGCTAGCGGGAGCTCTTAAGGACGGGCTATTAAGTCGAGGGGCCTCAAGGGCCTCTTGTAAGTAGTAAATTTCATTGTAATAGGGGGCTGGTGTAATATGATTGTTTTCATCGACAATACGAATGCGCCAAAACCCACGACCCCAAAAAGGTCTTTTAAGTTTCGCAAAGGGGTAGGCTGACTTTACAGAGGTCAGGTTTTCTTTGAATTCACGATCTGTTGATATTTCTAAAAGGTACGCCTTGGCGATATCGGCAGCAGACCAAGAGTATATGATTTCACTTTGCCCTAAATATCGATCTCTAGCTAAGGGGGAGAAGTACTGAATAAAAGGAGCCCTCATCACCTTAACAGTGAGGCTCTTTGAGACGGATTGGTTGTTCTCAAGACTAAATAAGTGCGTCCCAGGGTTTAGGTGAACATATTTTAAATTTTGACCAGCTGGCGGCTTTATAAATTTAACACCCCCCTTAGGGTCAACAACTCGAATGCGTTGGGCATTACCCCTCCATGTTAATTTATACTTTACAGGAAAGTGGTACTCATACACATGTTGTGGTGTTTGAGTAGACCAAGCGAGGGCATTAGAGATTTTCATTTTCTCTGTAAGTTGATCGCGATTCACCGTAATTCGTTGATTTTTAAGTGCGGTGAGCGTTGAATGATTTTTTGTGTTTATAAGTTCTGCTGACCCGTTATGAACCTCAAGTTCGAGTTGGTTGTTTTTTGCTCCTCTGATGTTAAGGTCTGTGCCGGGCTGCACTTTTACTCTCCATTCATTGTGAGCGAGGGTTAAGCTTTTATTTTTTGTATGCCCCCTTATAAACCCACGTCGGAATTTTAAAATAATTGAAGAGTCATCGTTGGCCCTTTCGGGCTCTATGATAATAAGTGTGTTCTCATGAAGGTTTATTGTGAGGTCATTATTGAGTTTTAAAATGGCAGAGCTTTCATCAAGGGTAATTAATGAATCGTAGGCGTAGAGTTTTTTGTGAAAGGTTGTGTCTTGCCATAAAATTGAGTTTTTATTTTTTTGCTTAACGTAATTTTGCTTATAAATAACTTTACCAATAACTTTTTGAGTATTTTTATTTACTGACGTCGAGAGGAAAGGCAATACCTGTAAGTCAGCCAGTAAATACATGACTTGCGCAATGAGCAGTAAAATAGATCCAGATAACAATAAGCGTTCCACATATGATAAATCGGTATAAACCCTATGTTTATTAATACTTAGCCTATCTTCAGGACTATAGTTGAGTCGATGTGTTTAAAGTGAAATTTCTCTTAAAAAAGACGATGAGTACTTGTGTTTATAATAGGTCTGGTGGCGAATAAGCGATGCTCCCCCTAAGTCAAATCGAAAATAAATAGCAGTAGATGCAGAGTTACGTATTTAAGTTTTTAAAGTGATGAGTTTTTTTGTTACTAATGAGTGACTCATCGTATTTACGCTGTGTAGGCCAAAGGTCTTGATGTTATTGAGAGGTGATACCTCGGACCTTGAGATTTAAAAGGGGTTGTGAATGTACTTATTTATTCGTAGAATTAAACCATGGGTGATAGCACTAAAAAAATACTAATTGTTGAAGATGATCCTTTGTCTATGGATGTTTTGGTGGAGGCCCTCCGCCGAGATAAATACCAAATTGAAACGGCATCTTCGGTAGATGAGGCCTACTCTAAGGTTAAGTTCTGGAAGCCTCATTTAGTATTGTCAGATCATGATATGCCAGGGACCTCGGGCATGGAGATGCTTAGAAAATTAAGAGAAAATAAATTTTACGTCACTTTAGTTTTTGTGTCTGGTCGCAGTGATACAAAACTAGTTGTAGAAGCCCTCAAGGCTGGCGCTGATGATTATATTAAAAAGCCCTTTCGTGTGGAAGAGCTGTTGGCTCGAGTCGAGGCGAACTTAAGACACAACAAAGTTCACCAAGAGTTAATTGAGGCCAATAACAAGTTACAAGAACAAGTTGATATAGATCATTTAACCGGCCTTTATAATATGCGCTCAATGTATGACAAAATTGATTATGAATTAAAGAGGGCTAAGAGATATAAAAACAATGTGGCATGCGTGATGTTAGATATGGATTTTTTTAAAACGGTCAATGATGATAACGACCACCTGTTCGGTAGTTTCGTCCTCAAAGAAGTAGGGCAAATAATATTAAGTAATATTCGAGATATTGATTTTGCTGCCCGGTATGGAGGGGATGAATTTTTAGTAGTCCTTGGCACAACCAATAAAGAAGGTGCCGGCGTGTTCTGCGAGCGAATGAGAAAAGTTATTGAAGACTATAATTTTGTAGATGGTGATAATCAAATTAAATTGACCGTAAGTTTGGGGTTTTCTGTTTCTGATTTCGGAAAAGTAGAGACGGCAAGAGAACTCGTGAGATCTGCTGATAAAGCATTATATTTAGCTAAAAGCAGGGGGCGTAATCAAGTAGCCCATATTGCAAATTAAATTCACTTAAGCAAGTGATCCTGATCTAAAAAAAACCATTGAGTCATTTTATGTTTAATCATTTGATCGAAGAAATCAATCAATTGTTTGATTTTACTAATAAATGTCCTATACTAAGTTGAAAAAACAATCATAAAGGGTGCGTTTAATAACAAACCTTAGTTTACGATTAAGATCAAATGAAAATGGTGTTTAGAGTTTACAGGAGGCAGAGAGAATGAGTAACGTTTGGCACGGTTTATTAATGGAACACCCTATGTACTTTATAGCGGTATTTTTTGCGGCCACTTTTATAGGTTACTTGGGACTGCCGTTCTTTATGTGGACAATTTTTATACTTGCCTTGGGGTATGGCTTGGGCTTGTCAGTTGTAGCTCTCTCTATTTTAGGTGTTTTGTTGGCCATCTTTTTAACCCCGCCTTTAAGACGAATTTTTATAAGTTCTTTTTTAATGAAAATGATGAAGAACTTGGTCCCCAAGATTTCAGAAACTGAGAGGACCGCTTTAGAGGCTGGAGTTGTTTGGGTCGAGTCGGATTTGTTTTCGGGAAAGCCAGATTTTAAAAAATTAATCAATGAGGACTACTCTGTCCTGTCCTCAGAGGAACAGGAATTTTTAAATGGACCGACAAATGAACTCTGTAAACTTTTAAACGATTGGGAAATATGGAGAACTCGAAAACTCTCAGACGAATCCTTTAACTTTATTAAGGAGAAGGGCTTTTTAGGGATGATCATCCCTAAAAAGTATGGAGGGTTAGGGTTTTCAGCCTCTGCACATGCCGACGTGATTGCTAAAATTTCATCAAGATCTATTACAGCAGCAATTACAGTAATGGTGCCCAATTCGTTGGGCCCAGCAGAACTTCTTTTGCATTATGGTACAGAAGAGCAAAAAAACACATGGTTACCAAAGTTAGCCTCCGGCGAAGTGGTCCCCTGTTTTGGCCTCACTGAGCCTAATGCGGGCAGTGATGCGGGAGCCATTACTTCTGAGGGAGTCTTATTTAAAGGCGAGGATGGGCGAGTTAAGATTCGTCTTAATTGGAATAAAAGATGGATTACTTTGGCCTCAATTTCTGATGTGATTGGTTTGGCTTTTAAGCTTAAAGACCCTGAAGGACTTATTGGAGATAATAAGGATATAGGGATCACCTGTGCCCTTATACCCTCTAAAGCTCAAGGGGTTCATCTGGGGCGTAGGCATGACCCCCTAAGCATCCCTTTTTATAATTGCCCCACTCAAGGCGTTGACGTCATTGTTGATGCTGAGAACTCCATTATAGGTGGTATTGAAAAAGCGGGGCACGGTTGGAAGATGTTAATGGAGTCCTTAGGGGCCGGAAGAGGTGTTTCTTTGCCATCATTAAGCTGTGGGGGCAATGCACTTTGTGCTCGAGTGAGTTCTAACCACGCTATGATTCGTAAGCAATTTGGAGTTTCTATTGGTCTGTTTGAGGGGGTTCAAGAGCCGTTGGCACGAATAGGTGCCAGTAATTACTACTTAGAGGCCATGCGAAGGTACACGCTAGGTGCTTTAGATAGGGGCATAGCGCCGCCAGTAGTAACGGCTATGTGTAAGTACTATGCCACTGAAAAATTTAGGGACGCCGTTAACGACAGCATGGATGTTTTAGGCGGCGCCGGTATTTCATTAGGGCCTAAAAATTTAATTGGATCTGGCTTTATGGCATCACCCATTAGCATAACGGTTGAAGGGGCAAATATATTAACAAGGACTTTAATGATTTTTGGGCAGGGCGCTTTAAGGGCCCACCCTTTTGCATTTAAAGAGGTGGATGCTATAGGCAAGGGCGACCTCGTGGGTTTTGATCATGCTTTTTGGGGGCATATTGGACATGTTGTAAGAAACACATGTCGAATTATTTTACTAAGTCTCACTCGGGGGCACTTAAGCAGTCGAGGCACTGGTGGAGCTGTGGGACGATATTATCAAAAACTTTCATGGGCCTCTACGGGGTTTGCTTTGCTCGCTGATATAGCCATGGGCCTACTCGGTGGAAAATTAAAATTTAAAGAAAAATTGGCAGGGCGATTTGCTGATATTTTATCTTGGATGTACATAGCTATGGCCACCTTAAGAAGGTTTGAGGCGGAGGGGAGCCTAAAAGAGGACCTCCCCCTTGTGCATTACTCATTGAGGCACGCCTTTTCACAAATCCAAAGATCCTTTGAGGGCATCCATGCAAATTTAGAAGTTCCAGTCATTGGTTGGATTTTCAAATACCCTATTCGTTGGTTAAGTCGTTTTAATCGCTTTGACTCGGCCATTAGCGATAGTTTAGGGACTGAGGTTGTTAAAATATACACTCAAGATAGCGCTCAACGGGATCGTTTAACGAGTGGTATATATATACCCACGGAGACGAGTGAAGCTCTTGGGTTTCAGGAGCAAGCGTTTAAAGCAACTATGGCCTCAAAGCCCATTGTTAAAAAAATAAAGAAAGCCATGAGGGCCAAGCAGCTTAAAAAGGGCAGTATAACAGACGCCCTTAAAGACGCAGTGAGTCAATCAATTATTACAAGCGACGAGATGCAAGCCCTTAAAAGGGCCGAGGAGCTTTGTTTTGAGGCCATCCAGGTGGATTGTTTTACTGAAGAGGAGTACGTCTCTCGCGTGTAGAGAGAAGCGCGTAATATAAGTAAACTTAAAAAGGTCACTTAGTTATAGATTTGACATATTTTTGTTGATCTTTAGGCTCAAGTTCATTAAAACTCATTGGGTTAAATGAACAATAATATTGAGGCTATAATATGAAAAAAGATATCCATCCAGATCTTAGAGAAGTCGTTTTTCACGATGTTTCCTGTGATTTTAAATACAAAACACTATCTACAGTTCGAACTAAACACGTTACCGACTGGGAAGATGGCAAAGAATACCCCTTAGTAAAGGTTGATATTTCAAGTGCTTCACATCCCTTTTATACGGGTCAACAACGAATTATAGACACAGAAGGCCGAGCCGAGAAATTTAAGAAAAAATTTGGTTCGCGCATGTCTAAAAGAAACTAACAGTACTTTTAAAATTCAAAGATTTAAGCCAGGCTTTTTGCTTGGCTTTTTTTTGTCCGAAAACCTCAAACATTATTCGTTTTTCGAACCTCTATACAGTAGAGTTCGCTAAAAAGTGCCCTCTTGGGCTTGGCCTGAATATTTCATAGAGCTAAAGGTTAAGTTGAATAATAAAAAATGAGTGAGGCACTTATGGCAAAAAAATCATTACTTATCGCAACACTTCCATGGCTTGGGGTTTCACTAAGCGGTGAGGAGTATATTTACTTAACTCATTTGTCTGAAAACTGTTCGCTAGAAAACTTACCTCGTCTGATAAAAGCAGAGGGTTTAAAACAAAAGTTAAGAGATGAAAAAAAATGGTGGGTACAGGCTCAAGGGTTCATCGACGGCATAGAAAAGTTAGGAGTCTCTTATACCTTGTTTAACGACCCCGACTACCCAAAGGGCTTTAAGCTGCTAGAGAACCCGCCTTTGATTTTAACCTATTTGGGGCTGCCCTGCTGGAAGTCATTACAGCTTTTGGCCGTAGTGGGGTCTCGTCAACCTCAAGCGCAAACGATGATTTGGTTAGATGAGGATTTAGGACACTTTTTAACCACCTATGATATAGCTACAATTAGTGGGGGCGCTCGGGGGGTAGACCAAAAAGTACACCAAGTGAGTATAAGGGCCTCTTGCCCCACGATTTGTTTTTTGCCCTCAGGGCTTGGTGATATGTATCCAAAGTCACTCATCAACTGGCATCACCATATCATTGAGCAAGGGGGGGCAGTGGTGTCGCAGTTTTCCCCGTTTCAGCCGATGTATAAATCTCAGTTTCACGCTCGCAATCGTTTAATCGCGGGACTTTCAGATTATATGCTGATCGCAGAGGCAAAACGAAAAAGTGGTAGTTTAATGACGGCAAGAATTGCCTTAGACCTGGGGCGACCCATTGGGGTTCTCCCTTGCTCGCCTGTTGGTGATACAGGGCAAGGGGGGCTTGACCTTATATATGATGGGGCTCAAATGATACGGGACTACAAAGACTTATACTTATCTATGGGTCGAGAGGGATACTGTTACTGAGTAAAAATTTTATACCGAGTTGAGGCTAAGGCTAGAAATATAATATTTGGCACCCATACCCCAATAATCGGGGGGATTGTCCCTTTTTTAGAGAGCCCCTCAAAGGTAACATAGAGTATCCAGTAGGCCACGATGAGTGTGATTGAGAGGACTACTCCGTTTGATTTCCCCTGCCGGCTATTTGTTCGAATGCCAAAAGCTATCCCCACAAGAGAAAAAGAGAAACATGCAAAGGCCAGGGCCCACCGGCGGTAGAGTTCGGTTTCAAACCTCAGCGTTTGCTTTTTAGTTTTAAGTGACCCCCCCATAAGGAGTCGTTTAATGTCTTTTGATGAATGAGAAAGGGGGGACTTGCGGGCCTCTCTAATGGGGGCGTTGTCGAATAAATTTATATCATACGAATTAAAGTCTATTTTAGTGTGTGAACTAAGGTCTGTTTTATGAATGTTGCCATTAGTAAGAAGTAGCTGGCTTTTTAATTTAGATTTTGAGTTATCAGAAAATATTTGCCCCGTTTTAGCAATAACTGTAATAGGGGATTTAGGGTTTCTCTCATCAAAGATAAATACTTTACGTAACTCACCCGATTCAGTGTCAACGTCATTGGCATAAATAACCATGTCGTAAAAGCCTTCTGAAAATACGCCGGCTTTAATATTCACACTGGCTTTTATATTTTTTAAATTATGTATAAGGACCTCAAAGGCTCTATTTCCCCAGGGGGCGAGTTCAAAGGAAACCTGAATAGAGGCAAGGGTCGTTAAGAGCGCAAGTATAAGAGCCGGAAGGCTTAAGTGTATAGTGTTGAGGCCCAGCGACTTAAAGGCTACAATTTCAGAGTCTGAGCTAAACCGACCATAGGTTAGAAGTATTGCAAACAGTAAACTCATTGGGAAGAGTATGGGTAAAAAACTAATAGTCATAAAAGACATCATTGAGAAAACGGCTACGGGGTCTACCCCATGTACTAGGACAAATTCTGTGAGTCGTAAAATTTGAAACATAAGTAAAACAAAAATAAAAACGACAAGGCCTATTAAAAAACTAGGGAGCATTTCAAAAAATAAATATTTTAATGCAAGCTTTGCTCTCCAAACGTCAAACAAGTTTTATCCTAGTGCATTGGGTGGGGTTATAAAGTAAAGGTTCCCACGTTTTCAGGCTTTCCGATGGCTTTTCTTACATTTTGGGCCATTTTTATCATGTTTTCATAATATTTAAGGTCTAGCTGGCTGGCGGCATCGCATTTAGCAGACATGGGGTCAGGGTGAGTCTCTATAAACAGGGCATCAGCACCCGCAGCCACAGCGGCCATAGTTAGGTGGGGAACAAATCGAGGTTCTCCTCCGGCAGGGTCCGCACTTGAGATCCCGTACAGTCTAATGACATGAGTGGCATCAAAACACGCAGGAACCCCAAGCTCTTGCATGATTGGTATGGCTCTCATATCGGCGATAAGCCGATTATAACCAAAGCATGTTCCTCTGTCGGTGAGTAAGATATTTTTATTTCCTGTAGATCTAATTTTACTAATAACTCCAGAGAGTGTTTCTGGGGCTAAAAACTGCCCTTTTTTAACATTTATAGCCTTGCCTGTTTCGCCACAGGCAATGGCCATGGAGGTTTGTTGGCACATATAAGCGGGGATTTGTAAAACATCAACATACTCGGCAACAGTGGGGACGTCCTCAACCCTATGTACATCGGTTAATATGGGGATGCCAAATTCTTTACGAACTCCAGCGAGGATTTTTAGGCCTTCATCGGCTAAAGGGCCTTTCCAGTTTTTTTCAGACCCTCGGTTGTCTTTTTCATAAGAGCTTTTAAAAATAAGACCTATTCCGAGCCTCTGAGTAATGTCGACAAGTTGTCGAGCCGTGTTCATAATAAGCTCTTTGCTATCAATGACACAGGGGCCAGAAATAATGGCAAGGTCCTTGCCCGAGCCCACTTCAATTTTGGTGTTTCCGGACTCTACAGTGAAACTGCGGGAGGGGAGCTCTATTGTTTCAATTCGTTTGTTTTCCATATATATTCTCCGAGTATTTAGCCACCTTAGTTTGATTCCTGTATAAAATCAATGAGCCAAACGGGAGTATTTTAATGTTATTAACGCTGCGCGCTTAGAGGGAACATTCAGGGTCCTAAAAATATAGAAAACTAAGAAGTTGAATTGACCTAAAAACTATCAGCTATAATAATATCATTCATGAGAAGCTTAATAATAACAGACAACTTTGATGAACTGAAATACATAAAAGCCCTTTTTTCTAAACTAGGGTTGCCTCTAGAGGCGGCAACGACCTTGCAGCTCGTGCCAAACATACTTTCAAATTTTAAGCCAAATATTATAATAGTTTCAGGCCAGAGCAAAAAAATAAATGGCATAGAGACTGTTGAAAATTTAGACAGTAAAAATAAAGGTTATAAATTTATTTACTTAAAAAGTTTAACAGCTAAAATTGATGACCGATTTCAAATTGTAGATGTTCTTTTGGATTCACCGGTGAGCCCTAAAGGGCTGATTAAAGCACTTGTTAAAGTGTCTGATTATGATGTGAAAACTCTCGAACAAAAGCTCAGCACTTCAGAGAACTCCTCAGAGCCCAGGGAGAGCGACCGCTACCCATCAGTACTCAGTGAAGAGCCAACGGAGTACTCTAAGCAGTTTGTAGAGGGTCGATCTATGGATTATAATTTTTTAAAGAGCAACAAAGACGAAAGAAAATTACGATATGATGAAATTTTAAAAAACTTAAAGCCCATTAACAAATCATCCCATTTTGAGGTTGATAAAATTAAAAAATCTATAAAAGAAAATCAGTCTGAAGAGGTCTCAGAAGAAGAACACTCAATAAATGAGCAAAAAAAATTATTCGTTGATTCGTTATTTTCAAAAAAAGACAAGTAATTCACTTAATTTTTTTAAATATTTTTGTAACGGCATCAAGAGCCGTTAGGTCAAACAATAGAGTTTTCACCCCAATGCCGTCTTTCACCTTTGTATGAAATCGTGAGCGTTCTCTTTTTGCTGGTATGTGTTTGGGGTCTAAAGAGATAGCTTGTGTAAAACACTTATAGGCTCTATCCCTATCACGAGACATTAACAGCAATAATCCCTTAGAGTAAAAGTAATTAGCACTATGGCGATCCTCTGTTGGTACTTCATTTAACAACCCTAAGCACTGAGTATGTAGCTTTTCTTTGCTTTCTTTAGTGTAACCTTTTTTTATTACGGCCCAGACATAGTAAATATTTATATCTGAACTCTTCTCTTTGGATTCAAAGATTTCCTTGAAAATCTTGTAGGACTCCTTGTATCTACGGTTAAGCAGGGCCTTCTTGCCAGAGATAAAAAGGTCTTCGTTATGTATAATTAATTCGGATTGATTAACCTCTAGTTCGTGCAGGTATTTGCCACGGTTTTCGTCACTTTTAAGAGTCTGGTAGGCCTCAGTCATAAGTGTAAATATTTTTTCGTTAAGTTTAATAAGTTTAGAGGAGGCGTCGCCTGGAAGTTTATCAGGGTGTAGTATTTTTGCGAGTTCGTGGTAGGATCTTGAGACCTCTTTTGATGGAGTATTAGCATTAACGCCTAAGATCTCAAAATAGTTTTGAACTAGCATTTGTTTGTAAATAGTTTTATACCGTTTAAATTTATTGCGGTCTTTTGTATTGTCTACTTTTTCTTTTGAAAACTGAAAAACTCTTAAATTGAGTAAAAAGTAAAGGGCTCGGTGTAGTTCTTTTTCGTACTTGCTGTTTGCGTCCATGAGCTTTTGCAGAGCGGCACTAGAGTCGACGACTTTTATGATTTTAGAAAACTTTTTTAAAACAGACTGATGTTCTAGATTTAAGAACTCACTGAAGTGAACCCCTTTTGAAAAACTTTTTTCAAAAAAGGGAGTAAAAAAAGTTTTCAACCAGGCCGGGGGTATTTTAGAAGAAATAATATCATTTAAGTAAGGTATAAACTGTTCTTTTGTGAGGTAAAACTCTTCAGGGGGAGTGTCTTCATCAGTGAAATTAATCTCGATAGAAGTGTTTGTTGTGCTTTTACTGAGTCTAATGGCCATTTGTTGTTTTTTTATGAGGCCAATGACGTGTGGACTAATGGCATTGATGTCGACGAGGCGCTCACCTAATCTTTTATGAGAGTTATTTTTTAGTATTTGATCAATCTCCTCTCGGCCAGAGAAGCCCATTTCGATAAGTAGTGACCCAAAGTATGAATGCTCATCTTTAAGGTTTATGTGAGTCATGTTCCCCTTATGAAAGACAACAGTAAATATTTCACCTTGCCCCATCATAACATTTAAAGTTCCGGAGAGAGTTGAGTTTAAAATTAACGAATAAATCCAAGGTAAATCAAAACCGTGTGTAATTTTTGTGTCATTCAATATATTTACGAGTTCCTTGTTGCTTGGAGGGGGCTTGCTGAATAATTCATAAAGTAGAGAGGTATTATATGATTGGTAGGGTTTTAGGTTATCTTTAATAAGGTTGACGATTTTTTGTAAATTTGCGGGTTTTTTAAAAAAACCCAAAGAGGGAACTTTTTGGAGAGCTTTTCTAACGAGCTGCTTATCTTTAAAAACCCCACTCATAAATACAAACACAGCCTCTCCGGCGCACTGAGCGTTTATTTTTTCAGCTAAATCAATACCGTTCATTGTTGGCAACAAGAGGTCTATAATAATAACTTGGAACTCACTAAATTTGATTTTTTCAAGGGCCTCATTGGGGTGATGAACAAGGGTTGGCTTCATATCAGCTCTTAGCAAAGTCTCGAAAAGTGCCTTACCTTGAGTTTTGTTATCTTCTACAATGAGAACACTAATATCTTCGCTGCTCATGCTGGACTTTTCGGCAAAATAAAGCCCTAACTTTAAGTATATTCAGATATTTACAAGCTCACTCGGGGCAGTTGCATTCAAACTATAAATTGTGTATGAATATTATATTCGACAACAACGAAAAGTAACATAATATTTATTTTAGGAGAGTTTTATGGCAACAAAAAGTATTTCAGACGGTTCCTTTCAGCAGGATGTATTGCAATCATCGGGCCTGACCTTAGTCGACTTTTGGGCTGAATGGTGTGGCCCATGCAGAGCTTTAGGCCCAAAATTAGAAGAAATCTCAACGGAACTCAGTGAGCAGGTTTCTATCTCGAAAATAAATATTGATGAAAACCCTGAAACTCCGGCTAAGTACCAAGTGCGCGGGATTCCAACAATGATTTTATTTAAAGATGGTGAAATGGTAGACACCCTAGTAGGTAACCAAACTAAAGACGCTATTATTCAAACCATCAACAAATACCTTTAAATAAACAGCCTCGAAGAATTTATATTTTTTTGTAAAAGCGAAAAATTGACCTAAGAGTTTTATAAAGGGCTCATGAGCCCAAACAGGCTTAGGCCTTAATGGTAAGGTTGTTTGATATAAAACGAAGTGGTCGACTGTGGCGAGTGTTTAAAATAAATACTTTCTATATGCGACAGATGATATCAGTCCAAGCCCCGCCATGGTAGACAACAAGCTTGAGCCTCCGTAGGACAATAGGGGTAGGGGCACTCCAACAATGGGCAGTAACCCAATAACCATGCCTATGTTAACGGTCACGTGCCAAAAAAGATAAGAAAGAACACCGACTGTAATAAGCGCTCCAAATTTATCACGAGCCTGTCGCGCAATGCGAATCCCCATAATATAAAGAATTAAAAACAGTATAAAAGTGGTGAGACTCCCGATAAAACCATGCTCCTCACTTAAGACTGAATAAATAAAATCAGTGTGCCTTTCTGGTAAAAATTCAAGTTGAGACTGAGTCCCTTTTCGAAAGCCCTTGCCAAGAAAGCGGCCACTTCCTACAGCAATTTTTGACTGAATGCTATTGTAGCCAGTCCCCCTTGGGTCTCTGCCGGGGTCAATAAATGTGAGGATTCTATTTTTTTGATATTTTTTAATGCCATAGTTCCAGACCACAGGAAGGGCAATCATAGTAACAAGTGCCGCTGTCACCAGAAGTGATTTTTTGACTTTAACAAACAAGAGCATACTTAGTGAAATGATACCAATTAAAATAGCCGTTCCTAAATCGGGTTGTTTAACAGTAAGAATAAAAGGAATAAGGGTAATAACCCCAGGGACGAAGAGATCTTTAAAGCCTAGCCCCCCATATTTTACCCTTTTTGCTAGGTAACCAGCTAACACTAAAACGATGGCTAATTTTATGGTTTCTGAAGGCTGGTATCTAAAAAAACCTAAATCTAACCATCTTTGTGCCCCGTAATATTTTTTGCCCACAAAGGGAACAAATAACATAGCGATCACATTTAAAAAATAAATGGGGTACGCAAGTCGAATAAAAAGCTTGTAGTCTATAAGTGTAACAACAAAATAAATGGTCCACCCCACGCTGAGCCACATAATTTGTTGAGTAAAAAGGCGGATTAAGTGGTCAGAGGTGGTCACTCCATGGGTCGCACTATAAAGGTTAATAAGTCCAATAAGGTTTAAAACAAAAATGACCAAAGCAAAATTAACATCAAACCTTTTAAAAAAAGTTTTCTCTTGGACCTGCATGCCTGTGCTCGAAATTTTCATGACTCCCTCACTGTGTGGTCACTTTTTTAATAGTTTTTTTTGCTTTCTTTTTAAGTAGTTCTGGGTGGTATTTTTTAAAATAAGCCTTCATGACATCTCGAACGACTGGTGCCCCTCCAGAGGACCCATGACAAGCATGTTCGGCAAACACGATAACGGTGATTTTGGGTTTATCAACGGGCGCAAAGGCTCCAAACCAGCCATGATGTCGTTTTTTAAAGGGCCTTTCAGAGCATTTACCATAAATTTCCTTTGCGGTGTACGCTTGAACCTGTACGGTGCCGGTCTTTCCGGCCATTTCTAACTTGCCAGGTAACTTATACCATCGTGCCGTGCCGTGATCGCCATTAGAGACCCTGCGCATGCCTTCTTTTACAATTTTAAAGTTCTTTTTTGAGATAAAAATGTCATTACTCGGTTCAGAGGCATCTCTGACTAAAGAGGGTTTGAACTCTTTTATGACTTCACTATCTTGATTAATAATTTTTTTTACAAGAAAGGGCTTATACACCAGGCCCTCTTGACCAATGGCACTGTAGGCAACGGCCATTTGTAAAGGGGTGGTGAGTATGAACCCCTGCCCAATAGCACTTGAGAGGTTTTCACCGGGCTGCCACACCTCTCCGTATCGTTGCATCTTCCATTCTTTTGTGGGCATAAGGCCTGTTCGTTCATCGGCAAGGTTAATATTTGTTCGGCTACCGATACCTAGTAACTTACTGTATTTAGAAATATTATCAATGCCGAGTTCTTTACCCATTTTATAAAAAAACACATTACTTGATCTCTCAAGGGCCTCTAAAACATTTATTTTTCCGTAACCGTAACGAGTGTGGTCATGATAAGGCCGACCTTTATATTTAAAAACACCAGGGGAATGAATAAGCGTACTTGGTGAAATGATTTTTTCTTGAAGTGCTGCAAGAGCGACAAAGGGTTTAAATGTAGACCCTGGCGAGGCGTGATCTTGTATGACTTTGTTTCTTAAAGGCTTGTTAGGGTCGTTTTTGATCTGGTTGTAGAGCTGTGTAGAAATACCTGTACTAAAAACATTGGGGTCATACGAAGGGGTGCTCACCCAAGCTAAAATTTCACCATTAGGTTTCATTGCGATAAGAGCGCCGATTCGCGGGCCAATTTTATCGTCACGATTCATGGCTAAAAAGGCGGCCTCGTGGATATCTTTGTCGATGGTTAAGACTAAGTGGTTTCCGGTGCGAGCTTGTTTTTGTTTAAGCCCTAAAAAGCTGGCCGAAGAGGGGTCCTGCCCTCGGCCCCGCCCTCGAGCATCCACCTCGTTGAGTTTGATGCCATTGTACCCACGAATGGTGGTTTCCCAAACATCCTCAATGCCACTTTTACCAATAATATCACCTTGTTCAAACTGAAAGTCAGGAAACTTTTTTTTGTAAGAGACGAGCTGTTTTTTAGAGATTTCACCCACATACCCAAATAATTGAGCCGCTGAGTGCTTCATCGAATAGGACCTCACATTTGTAGGCCTAATACTTAGTCCTGGATGGTGCAGGGTGAGCAGCTTTACTCTAGAAACATCACTGATTGATAAGTTCTTTTTAATGGTAACCGGCCTAAAGAGGCCGGTTTGGCGCTTGCTTTTTTTAACAAGCTGTAAGATTTCATGTTTTTTTATATTTAAAACCTTACTCAGTGCGAGAGCCATGCTTTCTAACTGAGTCGCGTATTGGGGGGTAATAGTAGCCTCAAAACCAGGGAGGTTTTCTACAAGAACTTGTTCATTTCGGTCTAAAATAAGGCCTCGTGGGGCTACTATTTTGGTTTCTTTAACACGGTTTCTGTCGGAGTAGGCTTTTAACTCATCACCTTTTATTATTTGCAAAAACCAAAGACGCCCAAACACTATTAGGGCTGTAATGGTTACGGATATGTATAAGAGCTTATATCGGGATTCAAAGTCTTTCGCATTTTGCTCAGGGTTGGTGAGGGTTTTCATTAAATCGGCCGTCCGGACTCAGTAGGGAGCTCTTTTTGGGTCAAGGCATCAAAAAACATAAATATTGTATATAAGGGGAGTGCCGCCAGTGTTGTAAGAAGGGTCGTGAAAATCCAATCAAAAAAATGAATTTGTAACGTAAAATGAGCATTGTCTAAAACAAATGAAATCATATATCGAACAGGTACAAATAAAAAAGTTATAAGTCCAACGCTCATAGAGAAATAAATAGGCCCAGGTTGGTAAAATCTATTTTTAAAAGCAAGAACGACAATAACAAAAATGGTGTTTATAAACATAATCATACCGAGAGGGATAACAGTGAGTGGGGCCAGCAATAGCGAAAGGAGGTAACTCATAATAAGCCCCTCTTTTGGTGACCTATAAAGGTTCCAATAGGTCAAAACAGGGATCCAAAAATGAGGTGCTGGGATGTTCCCCGCATATTTTGGCCAAAGCGAAACTTGAAAACACGTAAGGGCTATGGCTGAGAGGTAAAATAAAAAGTAATTTTTAAAGGCACCCCTGTAGTCCCTCACAAATCCCCCTTGGGGGAGGTCTTATTTTTTATTTCTTCAGGAGACCCTACGGGCTGGGGCTCGAAGTCTCTTAATTTTGCATCTAAAATTACAAAAACTTCTTCTAGATTATTAGGGTTAATTACGGGGCTTAACTCGATGTCTTGTGTCGTGCCAAACCGACTCTTTTTAACGTTTGAGATGACCCCAACAGGAAACCCTTTGGGGAAAATATTATCAAGTCCACTAGTGATGACGAGGTCTCCGATGACGGCGTCATCCCCCCGCTTGAGATAGTTTAAATTTGCTTTGTCAGAATTATGTCCCTCAACAATGCCACGTGCCCGTGATCGCTGCACTAAGGCATCAATGGCCGCATAAGGGTCAGTGAGTAATATAATTTGAGAAGTAAACACCTCTGGAGACAGAACATACCCAACAGCCCCCGCGGCAGTAATCACGGCCATGTTCTTTTTTATCCCGTGACGTGTGCCAATGTTGATTGTCACTGTGTTGTGTTCTGGAACGAGATCTTTACCGATGACCTTGCCAGCCATGAGTTTCATTTCAGATTTTTGCTTAAACTTTAGGAGGTTTCTGAGCCTTTCGTTCTCTAAGGTGAGCTCTGTCATTTCGATTAGTTTGGCTTTGAGCTTTGCGTTTTCTGTTGTAAGAGTCCTGTTTTTCTTGCTGATGCCGACGAGGTTTAAGTAAAGGGAAGTAGTGCCTTTAACGCCGGTGCTAAATGAATTGTAGCCGGTTAAAAAAAGACCTGTTGTAAAGCTAAAGGGTCTTAAGATCCATAGCGCTTCGCCACTTTTGCGCTCCATGTTGAACAGTAAAAAGGGTATAAATAGTGCAGTCATAAAGAGGGCCACTTTTTTGACATCAAAATTAAAGAAATTCAGCTTTAAGCTCCTGTAAATGAGTACGGTGTAAAGTGCTTACTAAAGAATTTTATGTTTTAATTTTTATCTTTGCAACGCAAAAAATAAACTTAAATTTAATCTAAAAGCTTGTAATATTATAATAAAATAGCGAAGCTAGGAGCCCTTAATGGAGGTTTTATGTCGCAAACAGTGAGTGCTTGGGATAAATTTTTAGTTCTATGGAACCGTTTTTACAAAAAATTTAAAATATTACTAATTTTAGCTATCGCAACCTTTGCTTTTGCAATTATGGGGATGCTACAGGGAGGCAGTAGTTTGTCTCAAGGCGGCGGCGCTGCTGCAGTAGTTAACGGTGAGGTAATCTCTGTTTCTGAATTTCGTTCTACATACAGTCGAATGGAACAAGAAATGGGTGGTTTTTTGCAAAAAATAGAAAACCAAGACTACCGCCGGCAGCTTACGATGAACCTTAAAAAGCAGGCCTTGGACCGATTAGTGTCTACAGAGTTGCTTGTGCAAATGGCAAGTCATCAGGGCATCTATGCCTCTGACAAAGAGGTTTTAAGCTACATAGTGACAATCCCCTGGTTGCAGCGCGAGGGCTCGTTTAGTCATGAGGTTTACGAAGGTTTTTTAAAATCCAATCGAATGAGTGCCGGTGATTTTGAGAGTCGAGTTCGGAGGCAAACTATTATAACAAAAACACAAGGGCTGTTTGACAAGTCTTTACAAGATACAAGTGTTGAAACCGAAATGCTCGCAACCCTCATGGGCACAAAAGCTGAAATTGAGTTTATTAAGTTTATTTCATCAGACTTAAAAGTTAAGGTCTCTCCGGCTGAAACTCAAGGGTATTTAAAGAGCCATTCTGTCGAAATCGATAAAAAATACAAAGAGAACCTTTCTAAGTACACCACTCCCGAGCAGGTGCGTGCTCGACACATATTAGTAAAATTCAATCAGCAAAAAAAGAAGAGCCAAGTGGCCGCCAAGGTTAAAATACAAAAAGCCATAGAGAGGCTCAAGTCTGAGAGTTTTGCGGTCGTAGCCAAAGATTTAAGTGAAGACCCTGGGTCTGCGAGTAAGGGTGGAGACCTCGGCTTTTTTAAAAGAGGCCAAATGGTAAAAGCTTTTGAAGAAGTGGCTTTTAGTTTAGAAAAAGGCAAGGTGAGCTCTATTGTTGAGTCTGACTTTGGATACCACATTATTAAAGTTGAAGATAAAAAAGACAAGTACGTTAAGCCTCTCAAAGAAGTAGAGCTATTGGTGGCGTCTGATTTATTAAGAGCCTCCCGGCTTAAAGGAGTCGAAGAGCAGTTGGGCGTTGTCATCGCCTCAGGCAAAAAGGCACAAATATCAAAGGCCTTGAAGTTGGCGGGTTTGAAGTGGGAGACCACTGGTGAGTTCACCCTTTCTCAAGATCAGATCCCAAAGCTTGGTGATGACGAGAGGTTAATTGCTGCAGCTTTAAAGTTAAAAAGTAAGAATACTTTTAGTAAAATTATAAAAAGCCGTGGGAAGAGTTATATATTGAGGCTAAAAAAACTAAAGTTTGCCAAAATTTCTGAGGCTTCTAAAAGTACCTTGCCCTCTAAGCAGGGGCAGGTGGCTTTAAATGATTGGTTAGTGGCCGAGAGAAAACTAGCTAAAATTAAAGAAAACACAGGGCTCATTCGGGGTCGGTAGTTTTATTTAAATCAAAGTTTTTATGAAAAAATCTCATTTTAAGACATCAGGGGGGTGGCTGTTTAGCCCCTGTTTTCAAGAGTGTTCTAATTTGTAACTGTTTAAAATCTTTTAAAAAAAACAGCTTTAGCTTTCTGGACCTAGGTCCGAAAAGCTATGTATGCTAAGACCCTTAACTTTTATAGTGGCCGTAATTTTATTTGCCGTTTCGTCGCAAGCTCGTGAGTTTGTGAGCGGCGAACTTATTGTAAAATTAAAAGCCAACTCTAGTGAAAGTCAGTCGTATAAGTTTTTGGGTAAGGCTCAATTACAAAAAAACATGAAATTAAAGCGTTCATGGAAGCGCATGAAAATGTATCACTTTAACATTAGAAAGGGTCAAAGCGTTGATGAGGCCATTGCCGATTTGCAAAATGACCCTGATGTCGCCTATGCAGAGCCAAATTTTATACTTAGCAAATCAGCCAGTGAAGTCCAGAACACTCTTTCAGCAGATGTGGTGCAGTCCATGGCTGCGGCGGGTGGGCTTTACTCTACAGGTGCAGATATTGGTATTGATCAGGTGATCCCCAATTTAACCCCATCTGGTAATAAACCCATAGTGGCTATTATAGATACGGGTGTTGATATAACACACTCTGTATTTACTCAAAGTAACTCTATATGGGTGAACGCGGGTGAAGTCCCAGGTAATGGTATTGACGATGATGGTAATGGATACATAGATGATGTTAATGGCTGGAACTTTATTAATAACTCTGGCGTTATGTTAGATGACGATGATCACGGAACACATGTTGCGGGAACCGTTTTAAGCGTAGGGTTGGATATTTTTCAGGGCACTGTTTCTGAGTCGAGTGTTAAAATTATGCCTCTAAAGTTTTTAGACTCTAACGGGCTTGGAACAACGGCGGATGCCATTGCGGCCATTCATTATGCTGTTGATAACGGTGCTTCCGTATTAAATAACTCTTGGGGGGGGGATAGTTACAGCCTTGCACTGCATGAGGCCGTAACTTACACCTACACAAAAGGGGCTGTTTTTGTGGCCGCAGCTGGTAACTTGGCCGGTAATAACGATTATGCCCCTATATACCCAGCCAGTTATGATGTGCCTAATATTATAGCGGTGGCAGCGACGACTGACTCTGATAATTTAGCTTCTTTTTCAAACTTTGGTTATAATACCGTGAGCGTTGGTAGCCCGGGGACTGTGATATTAAGTACTATACCTGGTGGGAACTTTCTTAGAATGTCTGGTACAAGTATGGCCTCGCCGATTGTTTCTGGTATTGCGGGTATTATTAAAGCTCAATCACCGACAATGTTAGGCTACCAAATCAAGACAATAGTGGAGGACTCCTCAGAGCCTGTGATACCCCTGCAAGGCAAGGTGAGTTCAGAGTCAAGAGTGAACGCCTTTTCGGCTTTAACAATGTCGGGGGCGGTCACTGTGTCCTCTTATCAGCCGACTTACTCTTTAGGGGGGCGAAGCTTGGCCTCAGAAGAGGGCGCTGCCGGCTGCGGAGTCGTGTCAAAATTTGTGGGTGACAAACTCGGTGGGTCTGGCGGCAACGGGTCCTCTGGCGGCTTAGGGTTTCAGTTATTAACCCTACTTATATTAATAGGCCCGCTTGTTTATATAACATATATGAGAACTCAAAACAGCACAGAACAAAGACGTAAGCATGAGAGGTTTTCTGTTGAGAGTGATGTTAAAATCAAAATTGGTAATAAGGAGCTTGTTGGTAGTGTGTCGTCAATATCACTTGGAGGAGTTCAGATTAATACTGATGCCCTGTTAGAAAACGGGGGCATAGTGAAAATGTCTATATCTACCCCTGATGGTAAAGAGCAAATCCAAGTGGCCGGTAAAGTGGTATGGAGCCAAGAAAAAGAATCTTATGGGCTGCAGTTTTCTGAGCCGAACTCTAAAGCGCTCAATAAAATTTCAAATTGGGTTTCAGGTCTAAAAAAGTCGGCGGCTCAAACTTAGTTTAGATGCAGAGGGCCAGAATTGGACGAGCGCAATTCTTAAGAACTATATTTTTTTTGATAAGAGTACAAGCCTTAAAGGCTTAATTTTGCATTATTTTTTTGATTTTATATTTTTTTCATAAAATAATTTCATACAATACTTCTCTTTTTTTCGGTGATATCCACTTGGTTTTAGTGAGCGAAAGGATGAGTAAAGGATGTTGTTGAAACGACTCTTGGCCGTTTTTATATCTCTACACTTTTTTTTAAATGCCTTCACCACCCATGCTTGGGCAAGGTCGAGGACGCGGTATAACGAATACGAAGTCCGATTATCCTACCCTGATCAAGTTTTTCAGTCTGAATATGAAAAACTACGCACTCACGCCAACCAATTTATTGACCAACTCACCCCCTCTCAAAAAACCACTTTTATAAGCTCATTAAAAAACACCCCTTATCACTTAAATATATATAAAGAAGTTTCTTCAGAAAACCTATTGTCTACAGGCAAAGAGGTTCTTGGGAGGGTGTTGTTTGTGGAGCATGAGGGCTCACTAATTAGGCATTACATGCTCTCTTCAAACGATAGGCTAGTGATTTCTGTTAACAAACAGCTACTTAAAGATGCCGATATGGACTTTTTAGAAAGACACCTTAAAGAGGTTTATAGTAAGTCTACAATAGCTCGGGAGGTTTCAATTACTTGGAACGGCTTTATACACTCTCAAGATGTTTATACTAAAAGCCATAGTTTAGCGGCCGAGGACGTTGATTTAATGGCCAAAGCCACTGTAATGAGTTTGTCATATAATAAGAGAGTTCATGAAATGAACGAAAGCACTTTTGATGCTTTTATTAATGGCTCTATAGAGGCAGAAATTGAAAGGGTCAATGGGCCTAACAGGAGCATTAGCCCTGAAACTTTGGGTTTAATTTTACCACTATATAATTTAGCGATTGAAAAGCTAGAGGACTTTTACCTCACCGAAGCCTATGAGTATGTTAAGGGGCGGTCTGCACCTAACCAGATGGGTTTAGAGCAAACAGCTGAGCTTATGCACGAGGCCCGAGAGGCAGCTCAAGAGAGTTTCTTAAAGGGTCTTCAGGAGACAGGTAATATAGAGTTTCACGATATAGAGCTTGGGAAAGTGGTGCTTACAACTATCGATGGGGAGCTTGTGTATAAAATCCGACCCAACGGAACTGAAAAGATCTTTTTATGGGCCCCAAAGGGTTTAATTTCTGCTGATTCAACGCATTTGAGGCAATATATATCAAGGCAGTTTATTGATGCTGGGACTGATAGGTCCGACGGAGAGCGCGGCCGGGACGTTGTACTTATGTGGGCTGATGAACTCGGTCAAGGGCCAGATATTAAAACTGAGAAAACAACAAAATCAATACCTAAAGTCACAAATTCAAGTGTTCAATTTAATTACCATCAGCGCCCTCAAGCTTGGACGGCAGAGTATTTTAAGCACTATTGGCGAGCCACTTATAAGCCTACGAGTGCTTCAGATAAAAAATTAGGTATTTACTGCGCCGTTTTGCAGGGCCTCGTCATGGCCGGGGTCAATGTGATGAAGGTTTCACTCGGGTATGCTGAGGCCATTAACCCATGGACTATTGGTGTGATTATGGTGTTCGGCGGGGTTATAGGAGCTAACTCAAGTACATATGTAAATTGGAAGTACCGTAAGGGCAAAAAAACAGATTCAGAATTTAAGAACAAAGCCATTCAAACAGCCAAAGGGGCCACTATAAGTGTGATGTACTCCGTGTCAGTAGGGATTGTTGATAACTCACTTCATAGTTTATATCACATCGCTTACAAGGCTTATGATATAGTTATGAACTCTTATGGTAAAACTGAATTTGAGCAGTGGGCTGTTATTAAACGCGAAAAACGCGCCGATTTAAAGAGCGTTGGGCTCCCTTATATTGGTTTAAAAAAACAAAAATTTGTAAAACTAATGAACTTCGATACTGGTAAAAAAATTCTCGTCAATACATCAGAGGCTGAAGAGCTAGTTAAGTCAGAACAGGCTGAGTTTTTAGAGGCGGACAGTGAGAGAAGGGTTCGAAACAGGTACTCTATTGGCCTAAAATGGATCGATGTACCAGAAGGCAAGGTGAATTTTCAAATTAAAACCCAAAACGCTATTATAGCAGTAAGGTCAGTGTCTTTAATGATGCAGGTGTGGTGGGTGTGGGCCTCAATACCACTTGTAAAGTACTTAACGTTAAAGTGGGCTGAAAAAAACCACCCAGATATGGCCGAGAAACTTGAGCTCAGGCAAAAGTGGGATAATTTTATTTTTAACCCCAATCCGAAAAGATTGGTCTCTAATTTGTACAGAGTGACGATTTTAAAAGCCATGAATACTTACAAAGAAAAACAAATACAATCAGATTTTGTCAGGTCAGTTAACTCATGGAGCAATAAAGAGGGGCCACAAAAAATGACACCGGCACATAGGCCAGAGCAAAAACCTAAACGCAAGCCGGATTCAATTTTAAAAGAAAATTTATCTTGTCAGGGTTTGTTTGCCGCCGCTTAGTGTAAAAAACACGAATCATAGTGTTGCGCTAGCACTTAAATACATTTTTATAATCATTTTTTTTAAGAGCACCTTCAGGGTGATGTTTTTTTATCGAGGTGTTTAAAAAAGGCCTCTAATAGAGGCCCCATGAAAGAGTAAGTTCTTTTTGCTCTCGCCATTTTCGGTGGCGTAAATTTCTTTTTTTGTGTTTTTCAATTTGTATAATTATTTTTTTTTGGGCCTTTTGAATGGCCGTCAACAAACAATTATTTGTAGACTTAGTCACCGCTGCACTTGCGAGCCCATTGACCATGATCCGAACACTGTAGAGACCTCGCTGAGGCTCCGGGTGAATCACTACAAATACGCGGTGGGACTCTTCATTATGCAGGTGAGACTTTATATTGCAGATGCTTTTATTGATTTCTTTTTTTAGACGAACAGGGTTGTCAACCCCGTTAATTGTGATTTGATCGTTCATTTAATAGGCTCCTTTTTTATAAATTAATAATACTTTTTTAGTTCATTAGATTCATAATCGACGCTCTCGTAGTAGGATTCGAAGGGGAGGGTGGACTCTCTATCATCCTCATCACAGGTGTAGTGATCAATTTGTATCACCTTTCGGCCGTCAATATCATCGACTAAATATCCAAAGACATCGATGAGGGACCAGGTGAGGTGCCCTAGGTACCTCGTGGCATCTGTTGTTAGTAGGGTATACTCCTTTCCATCATTTGTGGTCAAAACGTGGTGAGACTCTAACTGACCATTTGATTGGTAAAAGGGGACAAGCACCCCTTTTATTTTCATGTAAACATGTGAATCTTTTTTTAATTTTTTTGATGTGTTCATAGACGGCCTCCGTTATATTTTTAATTAAATAAGTTATAATATTAGTTATGCCTATAAATTTAAGTTTTATGATTGATCACGAGATATCTTCTTTAACTTTTAAAGAAAACCTATGATCTCTCCAGGGCTGTAGTTGTTGCTTTATGTTTTTTGTGAGTGAACTAATGAGGCTCCTAATGTTCCGACCGTTCTCTTGGCATTTAAATACCCCACATGTTGATACAATTTTTACGTTGATTAAAAAAATATTATTTGGGTTTTTATTTAAATGAATCTTTATATAGGAGTTGCTTGGGGATATGTTCTGTAAATACTCAGCCGCTGAAACAACAGCGTCCTGAAATTGAGAAGATTTTTTGTCATAACTTAGGTCGCAATTTTTTAAAAACATGGACGGCTCCGTTTTTTAATGAATATTTTTTTACCTGAGTTGTTTTCCCTTTTGTTTCCTATTCGTGTTTTAAGAATGAAGGAGTTATCTAATTATTATTTTTCTGCGGCAATATAATTTTTTAAATTTGTAAATGTTTTCATCGTAAGTGTTTGTTTATACTTATGTTTTTGTTAAGCCCCCGTTAAGTTTTTATCAATTAAAAATTAACAAAAGTCATAAGTTATTGAATTATAAAATAAATCTCACTTTTATTATTTATGCATAACGTATTGTTATTTAAAATATAAAATTAAATGTATTGCCAGCAACCTTTAATTAAACTTTTGAGTTTGTAGTTTTAGTAAGTACATATTTTTTTAAGTAGAGCTTCAATTAAAGTTATTTTTATCAGCACAGTAGGTTAGGTTAGGTTAGGTTAGGTTAGGTTAGGTTAGGTTAGGTTAGGTTTGCGCTTTGAGGCTGCTTATGCAGGACTGACCGCTCACTCTATTGTTAATGTCTAAATTTTAAGTAGATTTTTATTAAACAGTTGCTGAGCACATATTTACTAAGTTCGCTTCATAGGGTGTGCCCTTTTTGCATTAACCTTTAGCTATCGCCCAACTATGAGTCGATACTGTTTAAACTTGAGTCACTCGTAGTTAAGTAGATAAAAAATTATGTCGATATAAAATTATGAATACTCAATGGGGTTTTACTATTAAATCAAACAGAGGTGCTTCACTGATACAGGTCATGATTGCCTCTGCCGTTGCGGGTATTGTAAGTTTACTTATTGTCAGTGTGATGCAAAACCTTTTAAAGATGAACAAACAGATTAATGTAAAAACTAATGCTATAATGATTAAGCAATCCATTGTTTCAATACTCCAAAACTCCGAATCTTGGGAGCACACACTTGATGCAAACACTGTTAAAATGGGTTGTATAAAAAACGGTGTGTCGTGTGCGGCGTATGCTGATTTAGATGAGGTAGATCCAGATAAAAGAGAGGGAGAGCTTTTTGTGCTTAAGGACTCTCATAACAACACAGTTAGAGGTTTTACAAGTAATGGTGTGCCCTGCACAGGTTTCGTAGACCCTACGGCGGGTGCTGACGGTCCCTTGCCCGGAGTAGATAGTTGCCCTTTTGGAGTTGTTTTAAAATTTCTTGCGGACTGCCCTGACGCTAGTAACTGTATTAAGCCCCTTGTAAAGATCTCAGGATATATTTATTATAACTCTCGTAAACAGAAATTCCCTTATAACCCTGAAAATAATAAAATTGACTTCATTAGGTCGGGGGATTCAGTGGCTTATATGTGTGCTCAGTTTGGTGGTACTTATAACAGTGCGGCTAAAACATGTGGCGGCGTAGGAAACACTGTTGCTGTGGCACCTGTTGTGGCAGCTGGTAATCCGTGCCCTCTTGAGCATGCTTTCTCAGCTGGGAATTCTCCAATTACCATGGTTGATGACGGTACGAGGGAGTTTGGAATACGAAGAGGCATAGGTCGTCGACTTGTGAAATGGTATTTGCAAGGTAACAATCTATGGTGTTCTGTAAATAAATCAAGACGTAAGTTTCACAAGTGTAATAATGGCGTATGGGACTGTGATACGGGAGCAAGCACCTGCTTGACTGTGACGTCGTGTTGATAGGTTGTAAATTTAGTTATTGATTAATTTGAGGGGTCGATGGAGCTATTAATTAAATCTAATAAGGGTTTTTCACTGATACAGGTTATGATGTTAGCTTCTGTTGCAGGCATATTAAGTTTTATAACAGTTAATATGATGCAAAATAATTTAAAAATAAATAAGCGCCTTAACGCTAAAGTTAGTGCTGGGATGATTAATGCGTCTGTAATTGCCATATTAAATAACAGTAAATCATGGGAGAACACACTGAGTGCAAATCAGACAATGACTTGTTTAGAGGATAGTGCGGACTGTAGTAGCTTTGGTGATCTAGCTGAACCTTTTGAGCTCAGGGATGTTCACGACAATATAGTAAAGGGCTTTACGAGTACTGGGGCAGCATGTACAGGCTTTGTGGGCCCTTCAGTGGTGGGGCCTAATGGCCCATTGCCAGGTGTTGACCATTGCCCCTTTGGAGTTGAACTTAAGTTTCTTCCGGATTGTGTAGATGACGCTTGCGAAAACCCTTTAGTTGGGATTACGGGGGTTGTTTATTATAACCCCAGTAACAGGTCGTTTTCGTTTAACCCTGAAAAAAATAAAATTGATATTACTCGCACGGCTCTCGGAGGCAGTTTCGCCCTTCTATGCAATAGGTTTTTAGGAACATACATTCATGCGAGCCAATCATGTACACTGGCTGATATCATTCAACAACCGTAATGGTTATGGCACATCTTTTTCTTATTAAAAACAATTCGCTCTGAGTGCTTAGTAGACCAAAAAAATAAAAAAGTTCGGTATTTTTTTCGATTCATGAAAGCCCCAAATAGGCATGTAGTTTTTACCTTAAGTTGTAAGCTTGTGGCGCTTAACCTTGTGAAATAAAGTCATGCAGCCCCCGTAGGTCTCTACGGGGTGGTTTTACCTTGGCATATAACTTGCTGCTGTGTTTTAGTGCGTACGAGTATTAAATTAATGGGCTTCATAAAAAATTTACTTTATGGGGCATGAACCTTTTGGGGGAGCATAAATGCATAAACAATTAGTGATGATTTTATCTTTATTAGTTTTCAATACAGCTTTAGCCTCTGTTTCAGAAAAGGGTGTGAAAAGTGAATTGAGTGGTGAGTTAGTCTATTATGAGCAATCTGAGAGCTATCTGGTTAAAATTACGGGACTCAGTGCTGAGAGGCTTTATATGGCCGGCTTAAGTCAGCTAGGTGATGTGGAGCCGGAGGTAATAACTTCAACAGAAAATGGCGTTCGGGCCGAACAATTATTGCGGCAAGTGGCGTTTGGCTCATGGGTGTGTCTTGAGTATTTAAGGCGCTCTTATTTTAAAAGTGATGAAGAGCGTGAAAAAAGTTTAGCCTCACGAGTTTACGATATGGCTCTAGAATTGGCTAGAAGAGCTAAAAAGCGCTACGTAGTGCCCACAGGTAAGTATGCCTGCTTAATGTCAACACCCCTTTAAACGAAGTGTTCAGGGCTCTATTATAATCAGCTCTTAATGGGCACGAGTTAAAGCTTTAAAAACTCATTTTTTGAGTACTTACCCTTTTAAAGCTCTTAGGTTTAAACCGGGCTGTTTATTTTTGCGGTTTTGTGAAACGGGTGTCTAACAAAAATTGTTACATTTTAAGTATTCCTTAGTAGGCCACCTCTAATATTGATTTGAGCGGGTACATTACTTGCTTTGACTGTACTTATGAGCCAGATCCTGAATTTTTTAATACCAATAAATAATCAATGGTTACCACAAGTTATTATGGTTTTAGCCGTTAGTTTTTTATTTGCTCCTTTGGTCGCTAAAGCGCCTGAGGCGACAAAGAAGCTATGTAGAAATATATTTTTATCATTATCCCAATCAAACTCTTATGAAAATGTAAGGCAGCAGCTGTTTAGAGTTCGCCCCCATATTAATGAGCTTCAGGGTGCAGAGGGTGATATGGTTTTTAACCACCTATTAGAGCCTCAAAAGTTACTTGAAGTTAAGGTGCCAGTATTAATGGACTCTGGCGAGGTAAAGGTATTTCATGGGTGGCGGTCGTTACATAGCTCGTATAGAGGTCGCTCGCAAGGCGGGACTCGCTTTAGTAATGACGTTGATAAAGACGAAGTCAGAGCTCTCTCGGTTTTAATGAGCTTAAAAACAGCAGCAGCAGGTATACCATTTGGAGGAGGCAAAGGGGGGTTAAAGATAAACCCTCGTGATCTTTCTTTAAGAGAGCTAGAGCTAGCGGCTCGAGGGCTCATGAGTGAGCATTTAAAAGCAGATTCGTTTGCGTTTCACCCTGAAGTAGATGGTACAGCCTCAGACAGGGGGACTAACGGTCAGATAATGAACTGGATGCTAGACACCTACTTGCACTATAGGGCGACTCATAACAGTTTGTCAGATAAAAAATTACAAGAGTATGTGAATAAAAATTTTGACCTTGAGGCTATGTATCGTTTAAAGAAAGTCGGCGAAGCCCCTTTGCTTGAAATTTTTAATGGTCTACGAGGCCAATACAGCATACCTGAGTACGGGGTTATTACGAGTAAGAGTATTGAGGACGGTGGCTCCCAGGGGCGCACAGAGGCTACAGGGCTTGGGGTTTATTACTCCATAAGAGAGTCTGTAGATCATTTTTTAGGATTTAGTAAGCATAAAACAAATCAGCTATCAGATTTAACCTTTGCCATCCAGGGTTTTGGTAACGTGGGCTCTCACGCGGCCCTTTTTATCTCAGAAATGGGCGCTGGTAAGGTGACTCAAGTTGTGGAGTATGTAGGTAAAGGTAATCCAAAAGAAGAGTTTATTGTTTTCTCTAACCCCTTAGGGTTACCTGTAAAAGAAATGTTTGAGCATGCGGTCACTCAAAAGCTGCCTTTGGCGCAATTTAAACACCCTGGAGCTAAAATTTTTAGAACAGACGAATCCGGAGCAAAAAGCTTGTTTGTCTCAAGTCATGTTGATGTGCTTGTGCCCGCCGCTAAGGAGAATCAAATCACCAGTGACAATGCCTCACAGGTAAAGGCTAAAATAATAGTTGAAGCCGCTAATGGGCCCACGACCCCTCAAGCGGACCTAATTTTAGAGGAAAAAAAGATAATTGTTGTCCCAGATATACTGGCCAACGCAGGTGGCGTGAGTGTGAGCTATTTAGAGTCACAGCAAAATGCGAACAACACATTTTTAAAAAAACAAGTTGTGTTTGAGCGTTTAGATAAAATAATGACCAGGGCATTTAAAAACGTCAGAGATGTTTACGAAAAACACGGTAATATAAGCCTGCGTGATGCGGGTTACATTGATGCTGTTGAAAAACTAATTAAAGCTCGAAACACTCAGGGTAAGGTGAAGCGCCTTACAGAAGAGCTAGACACTCCAATGAGAACCCTTCATAAAAAACAACTCATAAATTAATAACAAATCCTAGAGTTGGATAAAAAGAAGTTCTTTCTTCTGTTTTTTTTGAGAAGAAGACTCATAGCTGATTTAGAGCGCCCGACTTAGCCTTTTTGAAATCTAAAAAGTGCATTAGACAGACGAAGACTACTTTTTTGTCCCTATAAAAATAAGGTGGGGGTCTTTACGGAAAAACCTTTTGAGCTGAGACTTAATCCAAAGCGTGCTAAAAACACGGCCTTCATGACGCCAAAAATCAGTTGTTTCACAGTGCAGAGTCTGAAAGGAGTGTTTTTTCATAACTTCAACTAGGGAGTGTTGGTCAAAGCTTCTAACGTGCTGAAAGCGGTGAAAATACGCTCCACACTCTGCACATAAAACTTTTGCAGAGGTTAGGTTTTCATTATTAGGGGTTGTAACAATCACTCTTCCGCCGGGTTTAAGTATCCGACATATTTCTGTAAGCGTTGAGCTCAGGTCTGGGTCAAGCAGGTGCTCAATGGTTTCAATAAAAAATAAATTATCAAAGGAGTTTGATTGCAACTCAGTTGACGGTAGGCCAGAGAGGGTAACCCCTTTTGTAAAATTACTATATTTAGTGAGCTTACCCTCAACAAGTTCCACAGACTGGGCTGAAAAATCACAGATGGTGAGTTTAACTAGTGGTTTTTTAATGAGCTTCTCTGAGAGGTACCCATGTCCAGCCCCAAAATCGAGCACGTCGCCAGAAATAGAGAACTTGTTATTAACGTATCTAATGAGGCCAGTGCCAACCTGCTCTGTAAAGTAAGAGCTAGATAAGAAGGGTATTTTTTCAATATTATCCCAAAAAAATTTAATCTTTTCATGATCCCATTTTATGTCATGAAGTTGAGCCATAGGGCCTCCAAGCTAAAAAATCCATTTAAAGGGGTTTTGACCCCCTACAATGCTCTCAGAAAAAAACCACCCTGTCAGGTGGTTTTTTACAGACTCAACAAACTAGTGCGATATAAAAAATTATGGCTTAGACCCATTGTCACTTATTTTTTTGTTAAGTAAAGGGCCATAGTTAATTAAGAGTGCCCGACACAGAATCTCTAAAACGACCTGAGAAAGTCCCGCCCTCAAAAGCACTGCTCACTGTGCCTGAGTTAATTTTATAAGCATCTAACGTTACGGCGACGTTTCCAATGGCATCGATAAATGAGGTTTGAGAGCCTGAGTATGTGCAGCTATTAGCTGCGGCAGCGATTGTTAGGGTCCCCGTCGTGCTTCCGCCAGCAGAGTTGTAGGAGTAATTCATGGAGCATGAGGAGCTATCCCCAGCCACAGCATTCCATGTGGAGTTCAGTACGGCCCCTTTGGAGCTAGTAAAGCTATTAGCAGGGGTGGCTATCGTTATGGCCGCAGGGAGGGTGACGCTTGATGTATGTGCGGCTTCGTCTACTCTATTTAATGTGATCGTTACCGTGTCACCAGCAATGGCTGTAACTGTAGCGCTGTAGGTATAAATCCCAATAATTTGGGATTCTGTCAGTATGGTGGGGGTCCCGCCGTTGACACTCACTTCAACGTTGTCACCTGAGGAGAGCTGGATTGACGACCCTCCGATGCCACACCCCACGGTATAGTGAACTGAGATAGAGGCCGAAGCGCCTGTTGTCGTCGCTGTGTATTGGGCACAAAACCCACTTGTTTTTATATTTGCAGAGTCCGTATTTGCACAACTGATTGCAAATACAGAGAAAAAAAATAAACAAATCCTCATCACTGCATCCCCTAATCTAAGTGTCTCATTTTGAAACACAATACTAAGCCTCTTACTTAACACTTCGGCATCTTTACTTAAATATTATATCACTACTATACTTAAATAAGACTAAAAATCAATATCACCTCTTCACAGGAGGTCTGCAATAAACCATGACCTAGTATCGCTCTCAATACTAAACGACAGGCTTTTTAATGTTACAGTGACAGCCCGGACCCAGAAAACCAGCGCCACATAAAAAGTTATGATTTAGAGTCTCCGTGCCCCATTTTTATTGAGGGGGTTGAAAGCAAAGGGGAGCATATATTTTTTAAGTGAATTTGTGGAGCTTAAGCCGACAAAGGATGGCTATGGAGTGCCGAGGCTTCTGAAGTAAAGGCTTAAGTTTTCAAGGTCCTCTTTACTGAGTGGGTTAGGTGCTGACTTTAAAATTCCAGGCATAAAAAGCCCATTGGCTCTATCTCCGGTAAGAAAGCCATTTAATTGGTTATAAGTAAATGTATGATCTTGCCCGGCTAAATTTGGCCAATTAGGGTTGGTGGCAACAAAAGAGTCATTTGCGTGGCAGTTTCGGCAAGAGAGCCTGTTGCTGAGTTCAGCTCCTTTAGTTATTTTTTCTTGTATATCCTCTATGTGTGTAAGCATAGGCTGCTTTTTTACAGGGAGCTCATTAAAAAAAGTTAAAATCATTTGCTCGTCTTCTTCTGTTAAATTAACCGCGTAATTCTTCATGGCCCTCATGCTTAAATCTAATCGAGCCTCCGTGCGAAAATCATTGAGTTGCGCTTTCATATAGTTAATATTTTGCCCCGCTAAATTGGGGACCCCAGGGATAGAAGATATGCCGTCAGCTCCATGGCAATTGGTGCATTTGTCTTGTGCCTGAGTAATGGGCCTGTCAGGTAGTGGTAGGGGCTCATCGATGGTCGTTAGCGCTTGATCATCGGGGGTTGACTCGTCGTTACGGTTTTTATCTTTAACAGATTGGATCCAGTTTTTAATGGCCAGTCTGTCTTCTTCTGTAAATTCCTTTGCTTGAGGGCTACCGGATAAAGGCATAAGTTCATCTGTAACAGCCCTTAAAAGCTTTCCGTTTTCAACGTACAAGAGAACGTCGGTTTGGTTTAATAAGTTAGGTGGAGAGAGAGAGGGGTGGCAGGCTGAGCAAAATTTTTCAAAAGTGGGTCGAATTGACTCGTAAGAATAGTTTTCATTTAGGCCTGGGGCCTCATTAAATGGCTCTTTAATAGGCTGATGGGGCCCTGACCTTTGGCAACTTGCTAGTGTAAAAAAGACTATTACTAGCAATAGGTTAGCCCAATTTTGTAATTTAAAAACCACCTTTTTAACTCCAGATCAACGTAACAAACATAGACTTTAAAGTTATTCCTTGTTATTTAACTAAGCAAAATTCAAGCCAATAATAATGAAAGGCCTCCTGCCAGTGAATATCTCTACAGCTTCTTTTTTGAGGCCATTTTTTTTAACAGTATATATGGTTTTACTACAAAGTTTTTTTCTCAACTCTGGGGTGCAGGCACGCCCTGAGTTTGCTGTTCGGCATGGCTTTACCAGCTGTACAGCATGTCACGTATCGCCATCAGGGGGCGGACCTAGAAATATTACGGGCAAGGCTTTTGGGTTGAATGGTTACGCTCCAGGGCCTTATAGCGGCCAAGATGTTTGGTCCATAGATGCTCGTGGGCTTTTTTACTACCCAGAAAAGCCGACTGTAGACAGGGGCGGGCTAGGGTTGATGGCGGGCATAGTGAGTGCAAACCTCCCGATCACCTCCAATGAAGAGGGTAAAGCTAAACTGCGAGCCGTTCTTTCTCATAACATTGGTGGGTATCCTGTTGGGGCGGGGAGCCCTCGTGAGACATTTTTGCGTTGGGAGTTTGATAGAGAATCAAAAACAAGTTTATTACCTCAGCATATTATTTTAGGGAGATTTGTCCCCCCTTTTGGTTTAGTTACCGATGAACACCGTACTTACACAAAGCTTCAAACTAAGAGCACATGGAATGACCTAGATGCCGGTGTTATGTTTTCAGGGGCCCCATTAAGTTTTTTACATTATGATTTGGCCCTTGTTAACGGGCAAAAAACAGCAGGAGCGGGCATGGGTGTGGGCGATGCCAACGTATGGGGAGGGGTTTTAAATTTACGTTTTCTTTCACCTAGTCTGCCAGTTAGTTTTGGTTTAAGTGGATTACATTATGAAGAGGGGCCGGGTAAAGAGTCGCCTTCAGCGAGTTCGATGTATGTTTTGGTGAACTTAAAAAAGTTATCTTCGGGTTTTATCAATGCGGTACTACTTGCTGAATATGTTGTGGCTCAGGGGTGGAATTCGACGATCAATGGTTTTTTTACGGACCCGAACTATAAAGCAACGGTAGCTGAGTCGGAGTCACGAGGGGTGTATGCTTTTTTGAATTTAAAGATAACTCAAAAATTAAGTTTCATTTATAAGTACGATGAGTTTTCGCCTAATCAGAGCTTTCCTTCGGATTATTACTCACGCCATGGATTGGGGTTTAAATATTACCTGGGGCCTAATGTGTTTGCTCAGGCGAGGTGGGAAAAGGCGCATGCGACTCACCCTAGTGAGGATAATGGCACTGGGATGGGATCTGAGGGCGCCACGTGGGCCTACCTGCAAATGTCCATATAGCCACACCGTCCTCCTGGTGCCAGGCACTTTTTTAAAAAAGTAAATACTTTAAAAATAATTTACGATGCTGAGATTGTCTTGAGCGGGGTGTTTTACCTAAATCAACATACCAATCGGGCAAAGTTAATAACTTTGCCCAGTTGTCTTTAGTGCCGTGAGTAAAAAAAATGTAACTCGAATGCCTGTAAAACTTTAAGTTCTCTAAACTCACCATATTGAGTGTCCAGAGGGATGGGGGGCGGACTCCGCCCCTATTTGAGTCACTTTTCCTGAAAAGTAATAGGCAGACATAATCTCTGAAAAATTTCAAATTAAGACATATTTTTGAAAGTGTAAATTTATTAGATACCCTATGGCTCCGCCGTACAGAAAAATCTCTGTACTAGGGCTAAAGGTGAGCTGACAGGGCATGGTCATTGCAGAATAATAGATAATGACATGCTTGGGGGCATTGTCTACAGCAGAGAAGACAAAGAACTTCACACTGCTGTGAGGCCGTTAAGGGATAGAAACAGTATTAATGAAGAGGGGATATCTAATGAAAATGCAAAGTGGAGTATATTTATTTATCTTAGGAGCAACATTAGTTTTATTTCAGAATTGTAGCCAGTCATCATCACCTGAGAGTAGTGATGCCACATCATTAACTGATGAAATAAATAACAGTATATTAGTAGACGCCCAGCCGGCCCCAGATGATACGCCGGGCGCGACTCAGAGTGAACTTGATAAAAACATATATGATTCGAATTCACAGTTTTACACAACAACCTTTAATAATTTAGAGGCCTTTTTGCAGGTAGATATGAATTATTGTTATGACAATCAAAACATCGTAAGTACCTGCATCACTCGGAGCTTTGGTTTTATTGCAAGGCCTCAGTTTTATGATCGATCAACAGCTGCTGATAATCAGCATTTAAGAGGTTTTAATGATGCAGCCGTTAAGCCATGGGATGTTATGGAGAATAGCACAGGTACTGGCTCATTATTTTTTAATTCAGCAGGCAGGGGTCTAGAAATTGATATGAACCGAAACTTTCCTGTTAAATTTTTAGTGGCCGGTGCAGATAACTCTATAGAGTTTAAGGTGTCTTTTAACCCGGAATTTGTAGTCAATGTAGAGTGGCAAATGTACTCTTTAAATTGTTTAGGTAGCAGTGATTTTACTGAAGCGAATGAGGCCGGAACTGCAGGGTTAGACGGTAACGGCCTCGTCTATGAGAGTTTACTAGATCCCTATAATAATGATGATAAATGTTTTAGAATAACTCATATTGGTGCCTATAAAGATTCAGACAATAATTATAAACTTGTTATTAAGTCCCCTCCGGTAGGGTTTCAGGGAGTTCTTTGGTATCGCTTAATCTTGAGCGATGAGTATGCCGCAGGGGTGGGTTTCAATGCCTATAGCTCAATTAAGGATGAAATTGTATATGTGTACTCACAATAAAGAAGCAAAAATAACAAATATTTATAGTTTCAATTACCAATTTTGTTTTAAAGTTACACGGCTCTTTTTCTAAATTGGTCCTAATTAGGGTTTTAAAATATTCTATAAAAAATAATAAATTGATATGTTTATGGAATAGTTATATTCTCAACTGAACATGAGCCTGGAGGCTAATCATGAAAGGACTTTCAAAGCTCATCATACTAATTCTCATAAGTATTGGTACGGGGTATTTAACGGGTAAATACATTGTTCAGCCTAATAACACTGTTTTTTTAGTTCTTTTTTTAGCGACACTCTTTTTGGCGCTGCCCTTGATGTGTGAACTTTTATATAAAGTACTGACGACAAATAAGAGTGAAAAAAACAAAATAGTACTTTCTAAATTTACAGGGTATACATTTTTATTTTCACTAATAATATTTTTCGGAACATTCGGATGTCTTTACGCTTTGTCGAACTAATACCTTGAGCATGGACAGGTGCTTTTATAAGTATGACATAAGAAATTTATGACTTAGAGTCTCTATCCTTTTTTTGTATACGATTTGAACCATCGCTTTTTTACATAAATTAACAGAATTACTTTTGTAAATTTGGACCAGTTAAGATTTTATAATATTCTATAAAAAATAATAAAAAAGACAAACACCACAGAACTCCAGAGGTTTGCAGCAGAGTTAGGTAAAAACCAGGCACAAAAATTGGTAAAAAAGATCGAACGATAACTGCAATATTTAGTAAAACATAACTAAATACCATTAGTGAACTGGCTTTAAGTGGCCTGCCAGTGTGCCCAAGGCTTACCCTGGTCATCATACCGAACATTACAATACCAAGCGCTCCCATAGTAAAGTAATGAGTGCTTAATGCGGGTAAGAGCTTTAAAAATGGGTTTAATGCAGTGCTGAGATACCCTATTATCAACCATAAATACCCCATATATAAAACAGCGAGTATTGGCTTTTTAAATGCACTCAAGGGGTGCCAGCGGGACCAGCGAACACATTGTAATACAAACATTAAGGCCGCTAAAAGAGGTCGTACTAATTGTATGTCGACAAGGGAGCTTAATACAAACGCGACAAAGCACACCCCTGTTGATACCTCTAACCATTTAAGGCTGCCTACTGAAGGCACCTGAAGGGCTTTTGCTCTAAAAAAGGGTATAACTCGCCCTGAAATTAAAAGAACAAATCCGACTAAGGTATCAACAGCCATTGTCCTGCCCAGTAAAGGGTCATAAAAATGAATAATAAGATCACTAATATATAAGGCGAGTAGCATAAACAATATTTTTTTATTTCTAGGTTTTTCTTTTATCCATAAGGTGGGGATGAGAAACCAAATAAGTGCGGGGATAGTTATTAGGTCATATACGTTAGCGCCGCCTATAAAAATAAAAATTCGACCCAAAACCCATATTAAAATAAGGGCAAAAAGTTTTCTACCATGAACCCCTCTGACGCCTGACCAATTTTGACTAGCGGTGAGTAAAAAGCCCATAAGAACGGCTAATGAAAACCCAAAGATCATCTCATGAGCATGCCAAGTCACGGGGTCTAAGGTGCTCGGTAGCTGTAAGTAGCCAGAATAGCTAATAACCCAAACGCCAATAGCTGCCGTAGAGAAAAGTGCCGCGAGTAAAAAAAAGGGTCGAAACCCAAGATGTAAGAGGTGCTGTTTCATTATTACTCTCCGTTAAAAAAAATGTTTGACCTGCTATTGGCCGAACCATTAAGTTGAGTTAATCAAAAGAAATATGATCCCTAGAAGACACGGCTATCTAACAGCCGTTGTAGGGTGAACGGCGTGCCAAGCGCATGGTTAACTTTAATTTTTTCACATAAATATAAGTAATATCAAAAGTATTTTTATCAATGTACTCCTCTGTAATTATCGGTGGATGAAAAGAATCAAACTTCATGCTGACCCCAAAAGGCTAGCACTATCGAGAGGGACAATTTATTTAATAAAAAGCCACTTACCATCCACTTTTGAGAGATAAATATTAACATGATTAACTCCCCATTTGTCTTTTAGCATCAGTGGGCTCATATTCTTTTTATTTACTATATTAATAATTTTCCCATTACCAACGATTTTGTATTTTAACCCCTCGGCGGACAACTTTAATACTTCTTTATCTTTTTCGATCAAGCTGAAGGTTTCTGAAAATTCAAAAGCTTTGATTAAGTTTGGAATATGATAGGATGTCATCGTTTCTTCTGCCGATTCAGTTGCCTAGTTTTGTACAATTAAAGACGATTACTTCTGCTACACCATCTTTGTACGTTCTCGATTCAAAACCTGTCCCAGTACTCAAATCAATTTCAATTCTTGTTTCTTTTGTTCTTGCGGCATAACTATAATCATTTTTAACATATAGAAATTGTATTCCATTATCTATTACTAAATTTTGGAGCAATCCCTCTTCAGTGCTACCATAAACGACTCCCCCCGCTGAAGGACTCGGGTACTTTGTTCCTGTATGAAGCCGGTGGTTTCTACTAAACTCATCAGCAACTATACACATATCTTCACCCAAAGACTGCGGAGACTTGAAACCTGAAGAATAGCTACATCGATATCCATGGTTTAATCCAAATCTGTTTTGACAGAGGTCTCCAAGTGCGGCAACGGATGGCAGGGAACTTAAAAGTATTAATCCAGACAATAATTTTTTCATATTTTTTCCTTCCATCGGTCATAATTGAAATGGTTTTCTGAAACCAGCTCATCATATATTCGACTACGCTCTAATACCTCTGCTCGCTTCAGTTAGCCAGATCAGCTCTAAAACAGTTAGTTAATAAAATTACGAAGTGCATTATATCACAGAAATGTGGGAAATAGTCATACCGTGAAAAAAGGTTATAGTGTTAGACACTTTTTTATCATTTCAGCGTGATATAAGAAACTTATAATTTAGAGTCGCTGTCACTTTTTTTAGTCCCTTTTTTTCTATGTGAAAATGACAAAGCCCCTAAGGGCCTTATGCTTACCTAAAAATTCGATCCCATACCATTTTAAGTTGCTGCCACTGATTGATCACGCGGGATTTATCGGAAGCCAAAAACTTTTCGATTCGTTTATCCATTTTTCCATAACGATAAACGCTTAAGTCAGAACCCATAAAGCCAAAAGTCTCCTGCATGTGATCAGTGTGCTTTGTTAAATCGTCCACAAAGATAATAGCCTTGTATCGCTGCCCCAGTCTTTCGAGTAAATCTTTCAGCATTAATCCTTTGTGTTGCCCAGCTGTCATATAAACCCCTCTTTGAAAGCTCACTTGGCGTTGTTTGCCATACTGAGGAACATAAAGACCGGGAAACCCGGAAGGAGTGTTGTAATCTAAGTGGATTTTATTATTCATTAATACCCGCTCAGTGGTGCTACGCATCTGCGGCCCACGTGAGGTTAATGCTATAACCGGTAGACCTAAGAGTTGCAGTTTGTAGACCTCCATGGGGACAAAAGCCTCTGGCGGATGCATGTTAGCCATGCTAAACAGCACATTCTCAATTTCATAAAACTTTATCATTCAGGGCTTAGGCGTGGGTTTTGTGCCTGATTACCTCATCAGAAAAGAGCTTAAGTCCGGAGACCTCAGAATTATAGACAAAAAAAATTATTCTATTCCTTATGAGATTATTCTGATCACCCCAAAGGGTAAATATATTTCGTCAAAAGTTAAGGCGGCTATTGCGGCGTTTGTTTAAGAGGGGTTCTTCCCGGTTCATGGTGAAGTGCTAAGTGTCATTTGGTGCCCGCCAAGCGATAATGGTTGAACCAAGTACAACGAGCAAGGAATATTCGGTAGTTTGGAGACGACCTAGAATTGACCTTGATAAAAAAAGGACGGAGACCGATTTGCTGTCTCAAGCCCTCCAATGATTATCTAAAATATTTTATGAGGACTTGCTCAGTGAATCTGATTTTTTCTCAGCAGATTTGGCCATAGCAAAGATAGTTTGGTAGGGCAAAATCAATGAGCTTTGGATTGAATCTCTAGAGAGCTGAAGGTGCATGATAATATCACTAGGGGCAAAAAAGATTCCAACATCCTCCTTTTCAATAAGTTGAGGTGGGTTTCCATCAAATATACCCCAACACTTATTAGCTGCTTTACAGAAGTTAGCCATGAGGGTTTCTAACTCCTCTTTATCGTCCTTTCGTTGTCCAAGGAGAAGGTAAAATGCTGACTGATATATCATCTCGCCAATCATTGAGAACTCAATATCTATATGCTCTTGTAACTCTGAAAAACGAAAATAATCAAAGCTTGTATTTTGGAAGCCCATACTTTCAAGCTCATCAACAACGTTGACCATCTGGGGGACTGAATGTGCCACACGGTTCTCATAGTAGGGGTGTTTCTTTCCGGTTAAACGTTCTCTGAGATCTTGAAGAGATTTTTGTTTCATCAAATAAAGTTCTCGTTCTCGCTGAAAAACTTGTTCAATAACAGGCTCTGCATGCTCGGGATTATCTACCAATGTCTTGATTTCTTTGAGAGTGAGGCCCAGCCGTTGCCATTCGCAAACTTTGAGAACTTGTTCTTGGTGCTCAGAGTTATAAGCTCGATACTTGTTATCATTACGAGCTGGCTCTAGGAGAGCCTGTTGCTCAAAATAACGTAACATTCGAGGACTAACTCCTGTCTTTTTACTCAGTTCAGAAATATTCATATGTCCCCCTTTTCCATCTTAGTATCAGGGTTGACATATTGTTAAGGTCAATAGGGGCATCTAAGAAAATATTATTGCTCGACTTTGGTGTATCGGTTCAAGAACGACCGATAAGGGTATCAATTGGTGCGCCAGAGAGGACTTGAACCTCCACGTCCTTGCGAACACCAGCACCTCAAGCTGGCCTGTCTACCAATTTCAGCACTGGCGCATAATACTTAACTCAAATGAGCGAGGCGAAGAATAGGCATTAATTTAATGTCCAGAGGGCTGTAGTGTCAATTTAAAATCAGCACTAGAGTCTGAAGCTTCAGTAAAAAAGGCGCTTTTATTTTTTAAAGCGCCTTTAGCACGATTAATTAATTAATTAATTTTAACTTGGACTGTTGCCTGCGGTTTTTTATGTTCAGGGCTCCAGATTTGGACCTCGGCTCTTCCGCTGCGGGTTCTAATGACCTGGCAAAAGTGGCCGGTTTGGCTGGGTAAAGTGACGTACTTGCCAGGGTTTCTGTCAGGGTCTGACGTGATAACAATTTTATCATGGTGCCCGGGCTCGCCCTTAATAACCCCACAGAGTTCTGCGGCTTCGTTTTTTAAGTTGTCGCTGACGCGAACAAAGCTTGAGATTTCAATGGATTTTGCATGTAAGCTAAGGCTTGTTAGTAAGCCTAGAATTATTAATGTAGTTTTCATAGTATCTCCCTTTTTTTAATATGCTAGGCTGTTGTAGTGCTTACAGCCAAGAGATTCTTTAATGACTTTATGCATCGCCATGAGGTAAGTCTCTAGCCTATGAACCTAACAGACTTAGATTACCCCTACCCCAAGTCACTCATTGCCACAGAACCGCAAACCCAGTTTCGGACCCTTTTGTCCTCAAAAGACCAAGTGGGTGAGCTGAGTCAGCAAGAGATTTTTGAGCTCTTTAGGCCTGGAGATGCCCTTGTTATTAACGACACCCGTGTTTTAAAAAGGCGCACCTTTACGGAGAGCGGCATAGAGGTGTTGTTTTTAAATCAACTGGAGGGCAACAAGTGGGAGGTGCTCTTCCCTGCCAGAAAGCTTAAATTGGGGCAAACCCTTTGCTTGCCCGGTGGGGTTACTATGACCCTTGAAAAAAAGGGCCTTCCTCAAACAGTCTCAGTTAATCGACCCATAGATGAGGCCTACTTTGAAGAGCACGCAGAGCTAGCCTTGCCCCCGTACATTCAAGCCGCGCGGGACTCTAGACATAATATAAAAAGCGACGACCACTGGTATCAAACAGCCTGGGCCAAGCATAAGGGGAGTTTTGCGGCCCCTACGGCAAGTTTACATTTTTCAAATGATGATTTAGAGCAGTTAAAAAAAAGGGGCGTATTAGTTTTGCCCATAACACTCCACGTGGGGTTGGGTACGTTTTTGCCCATTAAGGCTAGTGACCTCTCAGACCACATAATGCACAGCGAGTGGTGCTCAATACCAGCAAACACAGTACTTGAGCTAAATAAGGTAACTCATGGTAAACATAGGGTTTTTGCCCTTGGGACCACTGTGGCGAGGGCGCTCGAGAGTTGGGCTCATGGTTATTTAAAGTCCTCTGACAGTGGCGATATTTGTGGTGAGACTGATGTTTTCATCCAACCGGGCTTTGAGTTTAAATGTGTAGATGTATTGATGACTAACTTTCACCAGCCTCAGTCGACACTTTTAGCTTTAGTGGCGGCCTTTTCTGGGTTAGACACTGTAACTGCTGCGTATAAATGGGCAATTGATAAAGGTTTTAAATTGTTCTCATACGGTGATTTTTCAATATGGAGGAGGGGCTAATAGGGGCTGGAGTGATTCAGTTATTGTAACCTTAAGTAATTAGCCGTTTTAAGTTTTATGGACAGTTCAATGTTGCCACAAACAGTTTTACCGGGCGCTGAAAAGTATAAAATCACTCACCCAAACCCTGGTGAGTTTAAGCTCGATGGTCAATGCGGCGATGCGCGCGCCTGCACGTTGCAAACCGCTCATGGCCCCGTGCAAACCCCTGTGTTTATGCCCGTGGGTACAAAAGCGACAGTTAAGGGTATGCACTCAGATGAGTTAAAAAACATTGGCTCACAAATTATTTTAGGCAACACGTACCACTTACATTTAAGGCCCGGCTCTGAGTTAATTAAAGAGCTCGGTGGTTTACATCAGTTTATGAACTGGGACGGGCCGATACTCACAGACAGTGGGGGGTTTCAGGTTTTTTCACTCTCTAAACTTCGTAAAATCACAGAGCGCGGGGTAGAGTTTAAAAGTCATATTGATGGGGCAAAAGTATTCATGGGCCCTGAAGAGAGCATGCAAATTCAAATGAACCTGGGCTCTGATATTGTCATGGCCTTTGATGAGTGTTTAGAGTACCCAAGCCCGAAAGATAAAATTAATGAATCCATGGAGCTCACACTTCGTTGGTTAAAGCGCTGCAAGCAAGCCATGACTCGCAAAGAGAGCTTACTTTTTGGCATCGTGCAGGGGGGCTTAGATTTAGAGCTTCGTCGAAAGAGCTTAAAGCAAATCACCAGTGTGGATCTGCCGGGCTATGCACTGGGTGGTTTTTCAGTGGGTGAGCCGATACACCTTATGCACGAGCTTGTAAAAGTGGTGGGCCCAGAAATGCCGACGGATAAACCGAGGTACCTTATGGGTGTGGGTAAGCCCCTTGACCTCATTTTAATGGTCGACGCGGGCATAGATATGTTTGACTGCGTTATGCCCACAAGGGTCGCCCGCAACGGAACTTTATACACCTGGCAAGGCAAAATAAGTATTAAGCGCGCTGAGCACCGTGCTGACCCAGGGCCTCTCGACCCTAACTGCGACTGCTATACTTGCAAAAACTACTCAAGGGCCTATTTGCGTCATTTGTTCGCCTCAGGTGAGTTGCTATCCAGTCAGTTAAACACAATACATAACCTATATTTTTATGTTCAACTCATGAACAGGGCCCGCCAAGCCATATTAAAAAGCGAGTGGCCCCAGTTTAGAGATTTTTGCCTTTCAAGGTTTGCTTAAAAATTAGATAAAACTAACGCCCTAAATATGTATTTTATAAGCATAGTATAGATAAATTTAAATCTAAGTGATGTTGTAAAGCGTTCTGAGTTGTTTCTACCGTGTTTTTGTGTCATCAACGAGTAGCTAAAACTATAAAATATTAAAGGAGCCTTTTGATGTTATTCACAAGTACCGTTGCCCATGCTGAGTCGTCTGGAGCTAAATCGCCACAACCAGGTTTTATGGACATGATGCCTATGTTTGTGATGCTTATATTTATTATGTATTTTTTGGTCATTCGACCTCAAAGCAAAAAAATGAAAGCTCACCAAAGTTTTGTGACAGCATTAAAAAAAGGTGATTCTGTTTTGACAACCGGTGGTATTTTAGGAACCATAGCAGGTCTAACCGATCAATATATAACCCTTGAGGTTAATGATGGGTTTAAACTTCGCGTATTAAGAACTCACATTGCCAGCAGCAGCAAAGAGGAGCAAAAATGATTGAAAGCCTAAAAGCCAGAATAACAATCACACTGACCATACTATTTATCGCCGTCGTGTGGATGATGCCAAACCTCGTCGATTTTGGTGATAGCTGGTGGTTCTCTAAAGAAAAACTAAATTACGGTTTAGATATTAAGGGGGGGTTACATTTAGTTTTAAAAGTCGATGTAGACTCTGTTTTAGAAGAAAAAACCTTAAGGCAAGCCAAGTCTTTAAGTGCCGACATGAAAAAACAAGGTGTTAAGTTTGTAAGTGTAGAGCCTTCAAAAGAAAAAAACACAGAGTTTTATATTTTTGTTTCAAATGCTGATGACGTTAAAGACGTCTCAGGGTTTTTAGACAAAAACTATGGCACCGACCTACAAGTGTTAGACTCGACTAACGATAAAATTAGGGTGAGGTATTTAGACCTCGCCGTGGCTAAGTATACAAAACAAGTCATTGATCAAGCCATTGAAGTCATCCGAAACCGTGTAGATGAGTTCGGTGTGGCTGAGCCAAGTATAACCGCACAGGGCTCAGATCGTATATTAGTTCAACTCCCCGGTATCGAAAACGCCGAGAGCGCAAAGGCTCTTATCCACAAAGCAGCTAAACTAGATTTCAGAATTGTTAATGATGAGTTTGAAGCCGAAAAACTACAAACCCTTATTATTGAGGCCGAAACAAAGGGTAATTACACTTTGGGTAAAATAAAGTACTCAGCCTATGTTAAAAAATTAAATAACGACTTAAAGGGTAAAATCCCAAAAGGGTGGCAGGTTTCTTTTGAAAAGGTCCCTTCGGCGAAAACTCTTGAGGCGGGTAAAACTCCACTTTTAGTCAGCTCTGATGCTATGCTTACAGGTGATCTATTAGACGATGCCTTTGTGGGCGCTGGTGAGTACAACGAGCCAGAGGTTGTTTTTAGTTTCAACATGGAGGGGCGTCGTAGGTTTTCAGAGGCCACCGGTAAAAACATAAAAAAACGCATGGCCATTGTTTTAGATGACATTGTTAAATCAGCCCCTGTGATCCAGGGTAAAATTGACTCCCCCACAGCAAGGATCACTCTCGGTGCTGGTGGCAACTACCAAGAAACCATCGCCGAGGCTCAACTCATTGCCACGGCTTTACGGGCCGGAGCTTTACCCGCCCAGCTGGAGCAACTAGAAGAGAGAACAGTGGGCCCCACTCTAGGTGCCGACTCTATTGCTAAGGGTAAAAAAGCAGGGCTCATAGGCTCTATGTTAGTTTTGCTGTTTATGCTGTTGTACTACCGAAGACTTGGTATTGTGGCTGATATTGCTTTGTCCATGAACGTCTTATTAATACTTGCGGTATTAACATCTCTTAAAGCCACGCTGACTTTACCTGGTGTGGCGGGTATTGTGTTAACAGTTGGTATGGCTGTTGATGCAAACGTTATTATTTTTGAGCGCATTAAAGAAGAGCTCATGAAGGGGGCCGGGTTAAAGTCTGCAATTAAAGACGGGTTCGGCCACGCCTTTTCGGCTATTTTTGATGCCAACGTCACAACAGCTGCTGTTTGTGCGGTACTTATGTACTTTGGCACAGGCCCAGTAAGAGGCTTTGCTGTTACACTTATTTGCGGTATCGCCACCTCAATGTTTACAGCCATCTTTGTTTCAAGGACGGTCATAGAGGTAATGGTTAATAAATTTAACATGAAAAAGCTTTTAAGCGTTAAAGGGTGATTTGATGAAAAATAATGAAGCTGGAAAATACGATTTTTTATCTAAAGCCAAGCTCTTTGGTATTGCATCCACTGTAGTTGTCGCTTTAGCTTTATTTTTAATATTTACAAAAGGTTTTAACTACGGGATAGATTTTTCAGGGGGGACTGAGGTTCAAATCCAGTTCAACTCTGAGGTGAGCCCCGAAAGAGTCCGTGCTGTTACCGAGAAATTAGGGTTTAAAAAGGCTACAGTACAATCTTTTGGAGAGGCCAATGAGTTTTTAATTCGCTTAGCCTCTGTTAAGGGTAAAACTGACAAAGAAACAAATGAAATGCTAAACACCATGATCGCAACGGTAACTAATGGGTTTAAAAACACATTTAAAGACAGTGGGGTGACCATTCGTAGGGTCGATTCAGTGGGGCCTCAAATAGGCTCTGAGCTTAAGCGAAACGGTTTACTAGCTACTTTTTATGCACTGTTAATTATATTAATATATGTAGGCCTTCGTTTTGATTATAAGTATGCCCCGGGTGCTGTGATTTGTTTATTTCATGATGCTATTATAACAATGGGTATTTTTGCTTTATTTCAAAGAGAGGTGAACGTTCAAACCATGGCGGCTATTTTAACCATCATTGGTTATTCACTTAACGATACTATTGTGACCTTTGATCGAATCCGTGAAAACGTAAAAGTCTATAGAGACGGGGCCTTTAAAGCCGTGATTAATAGGTCTTTAAATGATGTTCTCTCAAGAACACTTTTAACTTCAATAACAACTCTTTTAGCTGTTGCTGCGATGTACATTTTTGCCACAGGGGTTATTAAGGACTTTGCATTTACTCTAGGTATTGGGGTGATTGTTGGGACTTACTCTTCGATTTATATTGCTTCACCGCTTGTGTTGTTTGTAGATAAGCTGCAGTCAAAGTCGTAGTAAATTATTTTAAGAGGGGTGAGCTATGTATCAATGGCAAGCAAAGCATGAGAGTTTGTTGCCACCACCCCCTTTGCCTATGCCCACCCTTTTGTGGGGGGTACTCAGTGCGAGGGGTTTAAAAACAGCCTCTGAGGTGGAGTCTTTTTACTCCCCTAAGTTAAAAGACCTAACAAATCCATTTAAATTAGATCATATGAAAGAGGCTGTCGACAGGCTTATCAAGGCTTTTATTAATCAAGAGTCAGTTTGTATTTACGGAGACTTTGATTTAGACGGCACCTCAGGCATTGCTATTTTAACAAAAGCCTTTAAAGATTTAGGGTATAAAAACATTTCGTATTACCAGCCCAAAAGGTTGAGCGAGGGGTACGGGGTGCATGCTAAGGCTTTAGAGACCCTAAAAGCCTCAGGTGTAAATCTTGTTGTAACCGTTGATGTGGGTATAACGGCTGTTGAGGCTATAGACCGTGCTCATGATATAGGTTTAGATGTTATTGTTACCGACCATCATTTGCCAAAGGCTGTTTTACCAAATGCTGTTGCCATCATAAACCCCAACAAGGGCACGTGTAGCTCAGGGCTAGGCCACTTGTGTGGGGCTGGGGTGGGGTTTTACTTATGTTTAGCACTCAAGTCTCAGTTAGAGCAGCGGGGGCTAATAACCCATGGCTTTGATGCTAAAGAGCTTTTAGATTGTTTTGCTATAGGGACTCTCACCGACCTCGTCCCCTTAGTTAAAGAAAACCGCGTACTTGTAAAACATGGTTTAAGACAATTACAAAACACTAACAGACCAGGGCTTAAAGCCCTTATGCATGAGTTAGGGTTAGGGGACCAGCCCTTAACAGCCAGTGATGTTGCCATTCGTTTTGCGCCTAAACTTAATGCCTTAAGCCGCCTTGAAACAAGTATTCTGCCTGTAGATATTTTTTTAGAAGAAGACGAGTTTAAGGCTCAAAAGCTAGTGAGCGAAGTCATAGAAATAAACAATAAAAGGGTTGAGCTTCAAAACAAGGCCCAGCTTGAGGCAGAAGCTCACTTAAGTCAGTCAGCACAAAAAAGATTTATTTTTATAGCGTCTGATAAATTTCATCAAGGCGTTGTGGGGCTTGTGGCCACTCGTTTAGCTCAAGCCTATAATGTGCCGGCCTTTATAGGGGCAATTAAAGAGGGCGGGGTCATTGTGGGCAGCGCTCGTTTACCGGGCGATGGGCAGCCCAGTTTATTAGACGCTTTTGAGTGCGCCACCAAGGCCCTTACAAAATTTGGTGGTCATGCACAGGCCGCAGGGTTTGAAATGAGCATTGAGAACATGGCCCTTTTTGAAGCCAAGCTAAGTGAGCACTACGAAAACACACAATCAAATAACGGGCCTAATACGGGGCCTATTTGTGTGTACGAAAGCCCTGCTTTTTTTAAACAAATTAACCCTGAGTTTATGAGCTGGCTTGAGGGCCTAGAGCCTTTTGGCAAAGAGTTTGAAACACCAATATTTTGTTTTAATAATTTAATAGTAAAGTCAGTTAAAAACTTAAGAGGAGGGCATTTAAAACTATCCCTCCAGTGTTCAAAGTCTAAGGTTTTAAGAGATGGCTTGTGGTTTTCACCCCCGGCACACCATGAGCTTATTAAGTCGGGGCTAAAGCAAGGCATACAGGTCAGCATGTTAGCGGGCCCTCAGTGGAACCACTTTAACGGTAAAAGCTCAATACAGTTTTTAATCAAAGACCTTAAGCTCAGCTGAGGTTTATAAATATTTAGAGACTCTCAATAAAGCAGTTCAGTAGTTAGTTAGTTAGTTAGTTAGTTAGTTAGTTAGTTAGTTAGTTAGTGGCAAAAGTGCAGTCTTGGGGTTAAAAAACAATTCAACACCATTGGCATCTTCGTATTCGCTATTTTTAATGCCTTTAAAGTAGTAATCTATAGGGTCACGTTGTTTTCTCATAACCCCGATAACGCCTGTTTCTCCTAACTCAATGCGATTAATTCCAAATATATCAACGGCTTTTAATAATATTTCATTGTGATTGGGTTCATTTTTATAAAGGCGAATCGTTTTATAAATAGGTTTTTTTGTATGCAAACTTTGGGTTAAAATAGAAAGCTCAACATATCGAACTGTTTTTAGGCCTGACGGGTTGGGCTTAAGGCTCTTACTGTAATAAAGTGAGGCCTCTTTATCAGATTTAAAATAAACGCCCTGTTTATGTAACAAGTAAAGAGCGTAGTTAAAGGTCTCAGCCGGCAAAGGGGCCTCTTCAGGATATGTGCTGATGAGTTTTTGGAGGGCCTCGAAGTTCTTAAGTGAACGGCTCTTTGTGAGTACCTCTGGACTTGAAAAAATATGCGTGCAGGCCATGTTTGCTAAACCCGACTGAGGGGCCCATATAAACGTTAATAATGTCACAGCCACTAAGTATAAAAACTTTTTCATACCATTTGATATCTCATGTAATCTTGAGGGATTAATGGGGGCGAGTGTAATTTGTAATCTTTATAGAGTGTAAAAAATATTTCTATGCTCATTTAGTTTTAAAAGTTATCTTAATTATTAAATCTTTACACTCTAAAGAGGCTTTTTATGAAGTGTGTAGTATTATTGTCATCAGGTTTAGATTCGACAGTAAATTTATATAAAGTTTTTCAAGACCACAAAGTAGAGTTAGTGATTACTTTTGATTATGGTCAAAAATCAGCAGCTCAAGAGATAAAGCACTCTAAAAAAACCACTCAACATCTAGGTGTTAAGCATAAAATTATTGATTTAACTTGGTTTAAAGATTTTACTTCAACAAGTTTAATTAACCCCTCTCATAATGTCCCGGTTGATGAAGCAGTAAGTATTAACGATTTAGAGGCCTCAAAAGAGTCATCAAAATCTGTCTGGGTGCCCAATAGAAACGGGATTTTTTTAAACATAGCTGCGGGCTTTGCTGAGGGGCTCGGAGCCGAGGCTGTAGTCCCTGGGTTTAACCTCGAAGAGGCCGCGACTTTTGATGACAACTCAAAAGCCTATATAGACAGCCTCGAGGCTTCTTTTCGTTACTCCACCAGAAATAATACAAAAGTAGTATGCTTCACTGATCAACTCTATAAAAACGAAATAGTAAAACTAGGTAAGAGCTTAAATGTAAAGTTTAATTACATATGGTCATGTTACCTCGGTGGTGAGAGTCCTTGTGGGCAGTGCGAGTCTTGCAAAAGATATAAAAGAGCTATTGACTCAAAATAGAACTCTCATATTTTTTTTAAAACCCATTTTTTTACTTCAAGGTGATTTTAAGAGCTCATGAGTATAAGGTTCGTTAGGCTTCATGTGGTGTAACAGGCCCTGTATTAAATTGATATTATGCCGATCCATTTTAAGCCTTAAATAACTAGAAAATATCAAAAAAACCAGTTCACAAAATACGTGTAACTACCGATGAGTACTTAAGAATTTAGCTTACAAAAATGTTTAGAGTTAAGTTTTTAAAGGTATGGGACGTATGCTAGGTAAAAATTCAGGTATGTCACTTGTTGAGGTGATGGTGTCTGTGAGCATTTTAGGTATTGTCAGTATGGGGTTTAGTTCCTATTTCTCTGTATTAAAGTCTCAACATAAAAAGTTAGAGAGTCAGGTTATCAGCACCCTTGCTATTGCAAAAGTTAAAGAGCTTATCAAAAATGAGGCCAAGTGGGCTGAGACATTAAATAGCTCTACAAACTATAATCAATTAAAATGCTTAAAAATTAAAACTGACTACTTATCTGTTTGTACCGAAGGGGTTTTAAAAACGGGTAGTGATTTTGATGGTTTGAATTTTTATGAAAAAAACGCCTCAGGTAACACGGTGTTAGTGTATAGCTCTAAAGCTACTACTTCGCTTTGGGGTATCAACTGGGAGGGTGATTTTTGCCAAGGCTATGATGCCGTAAATGGTAACGACGATTGCCCCTTTCGAATCACGACTGAGTTGAGCTTACAGTGCTCTAATGTAGTGCCGGACTGTAAAATTAGAAATTTACATATTGTTGGTCGGCTTCTTTATCGCCCATCCTCGGGACGAATGCAAATGAACTTTGACGCCTTAACTTTTTTTGAAAACAGACTTCAGCACTCCGTAGTAGACGCCACTAACTGTACTGATTTTGGTGGAGTCTTCAACGTCACTCAAAACACATGTGTTTTACCGACGATATCTTCTGCCTGCGCAGGAGCTAACCAAGTATTAACAGGGTTTACCGGGGGGGTCGCACAATGTACAAATATATAATTAAACCTTTTAGGGACAAGCATGTAATTAGTAACTCCTCTGGTAACTTAGCTCTTACAATGGTTGTAGCACTAAGTTTTTTTGCTTTGACATCTTATTCAGTAAACCTACTTCAAAATCAGCTGCAACAATCAAAAAGAATTGTGTATAAAAGTAAGCTAAAAGCAATTTCAGATAACATTAAATCACAAATTCTCAATGAGGCCGCTTGGAACAACACCCTGCAAGCTCCAGCGAATCAATTAAGTCTCCAGTGCATTGGTGACACAGCCCCCTCGTCAGGAGTTAAGGACTCCTGTGCTGAAACCATTTACTATGATGGTGGTGGAACTTTTGTTGTACAGCCCGGTAAATCTGAAAATAGCCTTAACGCAGGCAATCCATATGGGCTATTAAAACAGGTGAACAGTACTATCTCAGGGGGGATCGAAATATACTCTGCTGAAAGAGATTCTGGCGGCGCGGCTCAGTTATACTATAATGGGCTTGATGGGAGTAGTGGTGGGTTCACCTTAAATGGTCAACCCTGCACTGGGTTTAATGCAACCGCAGGCTCAGGTAGTGATAGTTGCCCCATACGTATAAATATTGAATTAAGAAAGCGCTGCGCGATGGTCAATGGTGACCCTTGTGGGATTAATAGTATAGATGTGGTTGGGAGCTTTGTTTTTAACGCTAAAACACTAAGCTTTGGCTCTGTAAACTATGATAACGTTAACTTTGAAGTCAATCGCACTAAACTTATTAAATTAAATGACTTTAGTTGTTTAAATATGGGTGGTGATTATACAAATAATAATAGCAGCGAAGTATGTGCATTAAAAGTAGCTGAGATGCAATGTGCAGATGGTAATTATATTAAAGGATTCTCAAACGGCAGCCCAATATGCGAAAAGTTATAAACCCTTATAAAGGCAATATAAATTGATAAAGGTATTGAAAAGACTATTTCAAGTTAAATTAAAATATTTTGGGTTATTAAACTCAAAAGGTTTTTCATTAATTGAAGTCACTGTTACTATGGGGATCATGTCGATTGTTGCCGTTACCGGTACCTATATGTTGATACAATCTAGTCGGCAGTCTAAAAATTTAGAGGTTAAACTTAATGCCTTTCAGTTTCACTCAATCTTACACCAAGTCATGTTAAACAGTGCGGCTTGGACAAATACAGTCGAAGATACAGCTAACGCTAAACTTAATAACTGTTTAAGGTTGGTGGATAAAGATTTCACAGCCTGTACAGATACATTAAAAGACGACCCAGCCGCAAACCTTGATGACCCCGAAAGAGGGTACCACTTGGTTCTTCGGGGCAGCAATAACACTGTATTTTTAGACTCTACAGATAACAATTTAGGCATGACAGCTCAAGGTACTGTTTGTAATAATTTTTCAAACACTAATGAGGACTGCCCCTTTAAACCTGAGGTTTTTTGGCGTTTTGAGTGCATCCAAAAAGATTTAAATGTAAATGCTAGTTGTGCTGACCCAATGGTCGTATTAACAGCAAGGATACGTAATGAATCAAAAAAATATAGAGGGTTAAATTTTTCAGCCTATAATGTTGCTGTGGTTAAAGACTACTCAAAGCCTAATGACCCGTCTGTAGTTGTTTGTGATAGTGTTAATGGTAAATTTGATTCTGTATTGGGGCAGTGTGTACAAAATTTAAATGCCACCTGCCCTAGTGGTTACTTTGTACACGGAGTAAAATCAGATGGCACTTTAGACTGTGTGGCCGCCGGTCAGCCAAAGTGCTCATTTTCTTTATCAACATCAAGTTTAAATGAGCCCGCCGCAGATGAGGATTTTCTGTTGCAGGTAGATTTATCAAATGCTTCAACGAAAACTGTTTCAGTGAACTACTCTGTAAACACCGAAAATACGACAGCTACTTCAGGCGGAGAAACCCCCGATTTTGTTTTAGCCTCAGGGACTTTGACTTTTGACCCTGGTGATGTGCAAAAATCAATTACTATTTCAGTTCTTGAAGATACAACCTCTGAAGAGGATGAAACTATTGATGTTATTTTAGACTCGCCTGTAAACTGTGACACCATCGCGCCGGATAGTCATACAGTAACTATTGTTGATGACGATAACAACGAAAAGCCCACAGTTTTTTTTAGTACACTAAGAAACATTAACGTGAGTGATGTGGTGGATTCAACCGTTCAAATGAGCATTATGTTATCAAAGCCATTATCGGTATCTTCAAGTATTACATATTCGAAAACATCTGGTTCAGCAGGTGAAGGTACTGATTTTACATTAAGCGGTGGCGGGTCAGTGACCTTTTCACCTGGGGAGACAGTTAAGACCATTGATTTTAATGTTCAAAAGGATACTTTATTAGAGGGTATTGAAGAAGCCACAATTACACTCTCAGACCCTGTTGAGGCTGATTTAGGATCATCGGAGCAGATTAATTTTACTGTAACAATCTCAGAGACACCGACCATTAGCTTTGTAAATGCCACTAAGAGTGTTTCTGAGGCTGATGGTGCAATCACTGAAACAGTACATCTTTCAAACTCATCAACGTCAGTGATTAGTGTTAGCTATGAGCTTGATAATATGAGCTCCTCTGCGGCAGAGGGCAATGATTTTGATTTTATAAATGGTACTTTAAATTTTCCAGCAGGGGCCACAAGCCAATCTATCACTTATACGGTAAAAAAAGACTCTATAGCTGAGGGGGCCGAGACCATTAAAATTGATTTGATCAATATTGTAGGGGCTCAATTGGGGTACCCAGGCTCACATGTAGCTACACTCAGTGACTCTTCAACGTCACCGCTAGACGGTGTTACAGGGGGGTGTTACGTCAACAGCCCAACGCCTGATAGCACAACCCCATCGAGTTGTATTTCAGAGGTTTGTTCTGAATCTAAGTTCACTCAATTTACAATGTTTAGTGTAGGAAGTCTTTTAGGGTCTGGTGGTTATGAGTTTACAAACATAGATGAGTGGACCATTGTATGGGCCGGGGATGGGGCCTGTGATAAAAGTGTAAAGGACCCCATGTACTGCAAAGTAAAAAATATGGGCGATTATGCAATGTCTGCAACAGTGACGCACAAATTAAGTGGAGAGAGCAAAGCCTTCTCTATAACCAGTCAGGATAAAACTGTAATCATGAATGGAAACAATAAGTGCCCTTAATTTAAAATTAGGGTCATTTTTATTTTAGATTCAAGGACTACTTGCAGCCTTTGGTCTGGAAATTTACAGTTTTAAACCCCAAAAATTGAATTACTTTAAATGAAAGTCGAGTTCTTTGTGTATATAAGATCGGTCATTAAATAAACGCTCAAAAATTCCGAAAAGTTAATTAATCACAGTCAGTTAACTTAAAAATGAAAGTAGTTATGCAGCTTAGATGGTTAGAGCAACAGTTTAAATACGATGGCACTCAATTGCGATCACTATTTGGTTATTTAGGTTATGGGCTTCTAGGTGATTCGGTCGTAGCTTGGGCGGGCCCTTGTGATATACCTCCTGAGCACATGGTCGACGGAGAGGACCTCAATAACGACGCTAAAATTTGCGGTGATTTAATGGTGCATATGATTATTGAACGCTTTGATTGTGATTTGTTATTTGGCGTGAGTATGCAAAGAATATTAGCCAGTCTTGCTATTGATGTGCTTCAAGAGTTATCCCCTCAGAGTGAATTATCAAGCAAACTTTATAGAGAGGGTGATGATATTTTTTGTGACTATAAAAAAATAAGCATCAGTGTGGCCACTAAAAGCCCTGTATCTACCTTGGTTCATTTTGCAGTGAATTGTGTCAACACAGGCACGCCGGTAGATACAATGTGTTTACAAGATTTTCAGGTAGATATACAAATGTTTGCAAAGCACTTAATGCAAAACTTTATTCACGAAATGCAATCCATTAAAGATGCCACTCATAAAGTTAAATGGGTAAAATAAATAGCTTTAAAGTAAAAAGTTCTTAATCTTGAATTTAGCTCTTAAAGGGCGACAACCACTAATTAATAGCGATGACGTCTTTGATCTCAGGCAGTGCCGCTTGCATTCTGGCTTGTACCCCTTGTTTTAAGGTCATTGTAGCACTTGGACAACCATTACAAGCCCCGTGCATTTCAACGTATAAAATATTTCGCTCGTACTTGTGAAACATAATATCACCGCCATCAAGGGCCACCGCCGGGCGAATTTCATTATTTAAGATAGTTTTAATTTTTTTAACTATGGCTGAGTCATCCTCATTAAAGTCCTCGTTGCTATTAAGTGTTGGTTCTAACAAAATAGGCTCATTGCTTTCGATGTGCTCTTTGATGAGGTGGCTTAACGGGTCAGCTAAAATGCCCCAGTCTACCCAGTCTTGCTTGGTGACTGTAACAAAGTTTGGGCCGATCATAACGGCCGAGGCCCAGGGAAAGCCAAAAATTTTACTGGCCAGAGGGGACCTTGTAGCCTCAAGAGGTTCACTAAAGCTAACAACCTCATCACAGATGGTTTTAGTAATGGTAAATTTCATGGACTCAGGGTTAGGTGTCGCTTGGTATAAAACTTCAACATCACTCATTTAAAGGCTCTCCTTAGTTAGGCCTATTTATAAACTAAATCTCTAAATTTGGCTGGTGTTTTTTGTGAAACTTAGCCATAAATGTATATTCTTCAGCCTTAAGTTGTGGCAGCGGGTCTAGAGACAGATTTTAAGTGGTGGTGGCGTAAAGCTAAGAGGGTCGAAAACAAGAAAAAAGCACCACCAAGTATATAAATACACGTATCGTAGCCATATTTGTCAGCAAAAACTCCGACGGGGTAACAGGCCAGTGGCCCTACGCTAATAAAACAAAGGCTCACTATGGAGGACAATCGACCTCGATAGATATCATTCACGTAGGTGTGTAGAGAAACAGTTATTGCTGAAAAACAAATGTAGGCAAAAACGCCTCCAAAAAATAAGGCTATGGCAGTGAGCTTTAAACTCGTCAATGAGGGCACAGTAAATATAGTGAGAGTCACTAAGGGGACTGAGGCCCATAAATACTTCATAGGGTTTTTAGGGCTAATAAGGACAAAAATTAAAGCGCCCACAAAGGCCCCCGAGGCTGAAAACGAAAACAAAAGACCAAACTGATCAGGGGTGAGTTGAAATTTAATTTTTAAGTATGTTCTGTAAAGTACAATGCTTAAGGGTAAAAATAAAATAACGCTTAAAAAAAGCTGAATTAATCGAAACCGTAAGCTTAAGGTACTAAAGAGGTACTTCATGCCCTCTAAAAGGGCTGCAAAACTAGTTTGTTGCAATGAGCTTTGCGGGCGCTGAAACAACTGAACTTTACTAAGAATTAATAGTAAAACTACATACGTTATGGCATCAAATAAAAAAACAAGGCTTGTCCCGTACCAGTACATGAGCAGGGCGGCTACACCAGGGCCAATGGCTCGTCCCATATGAAAGTTCATAGTGTTTAATAACAAGGTAGGGGTAAACTCGCTTTTAGGGACAAGTCTGAGGGTTAAAACCTGAAAGGCCGGGCCACTAAAGCTAGCGACAGAGCCCTCAATAATACCAAAAATAATAAGATGCCAAAGTTGAACTTGGTAAAACTCAACTATAAAAGCAAGACAAAGTGCACTTAAAGCAAGCACTGAATTTGTTAATAGCAGCACCTTTTTTACATTTACACGGTCTACTAAAACCCCAGAAGGCAGCGAGAGGATAATGTTTGGGATAGCGGCCATTAAAACCACCAAACCCAGAGCCCAGGCTTTATTGTCGACCAGCTCTAATATAAGCCAAGATCGAGCCAGGTCGTGGGACCATTTGCCGGTTTGTGACAGGGCTTGAACAATATAGAAGTTTCTAAAGTGAAGGTGCTTAAATGGTGATAAGCGTCGGGCAAAAAAGTCTCTCATTAGGCGAACCTTACACTAGGGCCAAGGGATGTTGCAAGGTGTGAAGCTTGAATCTACTTGGGTGTCATAAAAAGAAGTGGTAGAAATAATCGTTAAATATTTAATGAAAAGTGATAATCGAGGTATTCTAATGACACCAAGAGTAAGAGAAATTTTAAACTGGTATGGGGCAGATAACCCGGGCGTTTTAACTAACATGTCCAGAATGTTAAATCAGGGGCGCTTATCGGGTACAGGTAAACTTGTTATACTCCCTGTCGATCAAGGTTTTGAGCATGGACCGGCGAGAAGTTTTGCTAAAAACCCCATAGGTTATGACCCCAGCTATCACTTTGAACTGGCCATTGAATCCGGTTGCAATGCCTATGCCGCTCCCTTAGGTTTTATTGAGGCGGCCGCAAGGGATTATGCTGGCGAAATCCCCTTGATTTTAAAAATTAATAACTCTGATAGTTTGTTTTCTGATTCCAACGCTCCCATATCAGCCATGACCTCTAGTGTAGAAGACGCCTTAAGGCTTGGCTGTGCGGGTATTGGTTTTACAATTTACCCCGGCAGCCAAGAGAGAAAGCAAATGTATGAAGAAATAGCCTTTGCTGCCAGCGAAGCTAAAAAGGCAGGACTGGTGGTTGTGGTGTGGTCATACGCTCGAGGAGCAGGCTTATCAAAAGAGGGCGAAACCGCAATTGATGTTATTTCATATGCGGCTCAAATTGCATGTCAACTGGGGGCCCATATAGTTAAAGTAAAGCCCCCAAGTGCTCATATCGAACAGGCCGAGGCGAAAAAAGTATTTGATGCTCAACAAATAAAAATCACTAAATTATCTGACAGAACAAAGCATGTTGTTGAATCTTGTTTTAATGGTCGAAGAGTTGTGATTTTTAGCGGAGGAGCCGCAAAGGGTACAGAAGACGTTTTAGACGAAGTTAAGCAACTCGCTGCGGGCGGGTCATTTGGTAGCATAATGGGTCGTAACGCCTTTCAAAGGCCTAAAAAAGAGGCCATAGAGTTACTAAATAATATTATGGATATATATAAAGGCTAACGAGTATTAGCTTATATATTTGAAAAATTAATATAATAAAGCTCTAACTTTTTATACAGGGGCCCGGTTTTTATGAAATTAACATTTTTTATGGTTTTAATGTTTGTCTTTACGGGGTGCCAAACTCTGCCTCCGACTACGGTACGTACAATAAGTGATAAGCGTATTAAAATTTTAGTTGAGGGGGCCAGAAGCCCGCTCGTTTTAAGTAAAGATACAATTGTTTTAGACTCTCGCTCGGCCTTTGATTATTCGTTACTGCATTTACCTGAAGCTATAAATATAAGTTGGCGCGAGTTTTCAGATGTTCAAGGCCCCTACCCGGGGGTGATTAAAAAAGACCTCTATTTTATGACGGCTCGTTTATCAAGGTTGGGGATTGGCCCGAACAGCCCGGTTATAGTGGTGGGTTATGGCTCAAAGGGGCATGGGGATGAGGCTCGACTCGCTTGGATGCTTTATTACTTGGGAGTTAAAAACATTCAGTTTTCAGGGTTAAATTACTTTAAAGCCCGAGTCGTACAAAAAATACCCCCTCCTCGAAAAGCACAAACCATTTGGAGCCCAAGGCCCCAAACCTCTACGCTGACAAGTACAAAAGAAATAAAAAAAATATTAAAATACCCACCCAAAAATGTTCATATTATAGACGTGAGAACCTCAAAAGAGGCTTTAAATGATGGGGGCTCTTCGTGGATAAAAAAAATTAACATTCACAGTCACGAGTTTATCACTCAAAAAGGAAGACCCGACTTAAAATTAAAATCAAAACTTAAAAGCGTTGGTATATTGCCCACCCACAGAGTTATAGTGATAAGTAATAAGGGGTTAAGATCCTCAACGGCTTTAATGTCGTTACTGTCAATGGGGTATAAAAAGGCCTCACATTTTGTAGAGGGTTGGAAATGGATAAAAAAACTAGAGAGAGGTCAAAAGTGAAAACAAAGATCATTTTATTTATGTTTGTTTCAGGGTTTAGTTTATTGGCTTCCGCAAAAACAATATATGTATTAAAAACAAAAGGCACAGTCGATTCACGTACTCATTTAAGTGCTATCACAGAGCTTATTGAGGCCTCTGTAGAGGGTGAAAAAGGGTTTTCTGTTACAGGTAATCGCTGGAAGGCTGATTTCGAGTTAAGGTCCAGGCTCACTCAGTTGGGATCAAAGTACATACTTACAGTTTTTAAGAGCCATAATAAAAAAACTCTGAACTCTCAAAAAATGACCTCTCGGTCTTTAGAAGATATGGATGTTGTTGTTGCCCGAGTTGTGCGTGCTGTTTTACGGGGCGAAGAGGCGGCTGCAAACTCAAAGGTGAATGAGGTCACCGAAGAGGAGCAGGTAAAAAGCTCTCGTCGCTTTAAGGCCCATAAACAATGGGTGTTTGCTCTGGGGGCGTCTAGTGCAACAAATCTAAATGAATCGGGTAGTTTTAAAAGTTTTGGCTTTGGTCGTAACTGGAATATTGACCCCGATTATGACTTAGCTTTTTTGTGGACCACTCATATATCTCCCTCAGGTAGCGCGGCTTCTCTTGTAAATTTAAGTATAGACTTACTCTATTATTTTAATAAAAATAAATCAGCACCCTTTTTAGTGGGTGGTATAGGGTATGCGGGGGCTGCGGCCGATGATGATGCGGTCTTGTTTTTTTCAGACGACACAGCCGGAGGGTTTAGTGCTAAACTGGGGGGCGGTATGAGGTTTTTTAGGACATCTACTGTAAACCTTGGGGTTTCACTCACTCACACAATGATGTTTGCCGACACTACAAAAAGTAATAAAAAACCCGCAGTCACAAGCTTTCAGCTACAAATATTTTACTAATAGTTTTTTAGAAAATTTACTTTTTGATTTGAATTATTTAGGGCTTAATAGTTGGTAGAACTAGAGTAAGCCCTGAACATGACTTCGTTCATGGCCTCCATGAGGTCTGGGTCATATTTTTTACCTAACTTGTGGGTCATAAATAACATGGCGTCTCGTGGAGACATTGGCTTATTGTAAGTTCGTTTGGTAGTGAGGGCATCGTAGGTGTCTGTAATAGCGACAATTCGGGCCATAGGGTGAATGTCTTCACCCTCAAGCTGCTGTGGGTAACCATTGCCTAAAAAACTTTCGTGATGCTCAAAACAGCAGGCTTTAACGCTCTCGGCGACATTTTCGTCATTTAAAATTTGCAGGCCAAACTGTGGATGCTTTTGCATTTGAGCCCATTCAATGTCATTTAAGGGGCCTGATTTTGTGATTATGCTCGTGCTGACGTTGCGCTTGCCAATATCATGAAAAAGAGCACCTGTGCCGAGTTCTTTGAGGTCCAACCGTGAGTAACCGGCAACACTCCCAAGGCCAATGCTGTAAATACTGACATCTAAAGAGTGATTATAGGTATAAAAATCATGGGAGGAGAGGCTAATTAAGTGGCTCATTGCCGTAGGCTCATCATCTATAAGTTCAACAAAGTTAGTGATTATTTGTTTGGATTCTTCAAGAGCCTGGCCTATGTCGGGGCTTTCAAAGAGCTCTTCAACTAAGGCAATCGAACACTCGCGTAAAACAACAGCCTTTTCAATGGAGGAGAGCTCCCCGCTAGAGATCCTGTTATGAACATAGCTCTTATAATCCGGTCGTTGCTCAACAGGGACATAAAAGGGGTTTGAAGATTTAGATTCAAAATTTAAAATTTTCTCTACTGAAATAGCATTACCTCTTCTTAAGTAATGGACCATTTTATTATTAATATTTATAAAGATATCAAAAGGGATAGGCTTTGATGGATGAATGGAGTTAATGCGTATTTTAAAGTATTTTTCTAGATCCATGCCCTATAGTTTGCCACGATTTTGTTGACTGTCCAACGAAAGATGTTAACTAGAGACCTATGGCTATTCATATTGACACGCCCATACAATTTTTAAAAGGAGTTGGCCCAAAGTTAGGGGACGTCCTTCGAAAACGTCAAGTCGAGACGGTGAGTGACTTGTTGGAGTGGTACCCGCGAGGCTACCAAGACCAGAGGGCCTGTTGCTCAATAAGTAGCCTTGAAGTAGATCAACATGTGTCCTTTCAGGCGCAAGTTTATAGGGTCAACTCTGTGAACATTGGTCGAAGTCGACGACGTATGCATGAAATCATTGTTTCCGACTCTACAGGTAAGATCAGTTGTAAATACTTTCGTTCACCTTATAGGGGATACTTTGAAAGGTTCTCGGCGGGGCAACAAGTAAGGGTCACGGGGAAAGTCATTGAATACAGGGGTGTAAAGCAATTTCAACACCCTGTTGTTGAGCCCATTGAGGACACCTTACAGGAAGAAAACAAACTACTACCATTATACACAGACACTGAAGGGATTAACCCCGGCCGGTTAAGAAAAATAATAGCTCTAGCCATTGAGAGCTTAATTGAAAACCCTGCTCCGGCAAAGTTAGATGTTCCAGAGAAGTTTCGCCGCCCCGTAGGAGTCCCTGACCCCTTGCCCGATTGGTTAAAGGATAAGTATAACCTATTAACAAAATCAAAAGCCCTTCAGTTGATCCACCAGCCCCCACCAGAATTAGGTGAAGAGTATTTAAAATTTACATCAAATGCCCAAAAAAGGATTATTTTTGAAGAGTTGTTTTGGCTTGAGCTACACCTGGCCTTTAAAAGAGCCGGAATAGTTAAAGAAAAGGCCTATCAGCTGCAGCCAAAAATGGAGATGGTTCAAAAAATACTCTCTACACTTTCATTTGAACTCACCTCTGCCCAAAAACGCTGTTTACAAGAAACAATAACAGACTTAACTAAACCTCACCCTATGCACAGGCTGCTTCAAGGGGATGTAGGTAGTGGTAAAACCATGGTCGCCCTCTTGGCATGTGCTTGTGTCATTGAAAACGGGTATCAAGCCTGTGTAATGGTTCCTACTGAAATTTTAGCCGAGCAACATTATAAAAATGCAAAAAAATTATTTGCACCCTTTAACATAGACGTTGAATTATTAACCGGCCAAATGAAGGCTTCAGACAAGGCCAAGGTTTACGAAAAAATAAACACAGGTAAAACCAAGCTTTGTATTGGCACCCATGCGCTGATACAAAAAGAAGTTCAGTTTGAAAAGCTAGGTTTTGTAATTATTGATGAGCAACATCGCTTTGGGGTCGACCAAAGGTTGTCACTTCGAAAAAAGGGCATAAGCCCCCATTTTTTGGTAATGACAGCGACCCCTATACCCAGAACTTTAGCCATGACCGTTTATGGGGATTTAGACGTGTCAGTCATAGATGAAATGCCAAAAGGTCGGCAGCCCATAGTGACCAGAAAGGTCTTTGATAATAAAAGATCAAAGGTTATGGGGTTTATGTGTGATCAAGTTAAAAAAGGTCGACAGGCTTACATTGTTTACCCTTTAGTTGAAGAGAGCGAAAAAATAGATTTAAAAAATGCTGTTGATGAGTTTGAAAATTTAAAATTACAGTACCCACAAATTCGTTTTGGGCTTTTGCACGGTAAAATGAAATCTGCAGAAAAAGAAACCATCATGAGGGCCTTTCGTGACGGTGATATCCAAGCTCTCGTGTCGACCACTGTTATTGAAGTGGGGGTGGATGTTGCGAATGCTAATTTAATGATTATCGAACATGCGGAGCGCTTTGGGCTCTCACAACTGCACCAATTAAGGGGCCGAGTGGGTCGTGGTGAGCATAAGTCTTATTGTGTTTTAATATTGGGGTATGCTGTTTCAGAAGAGTCAAAACAAAGAGTCGAAGTCATGGAGCGGACCAATGATGGCTTTAAAGTATCAGAAGCAGATTTAGAAATCCGGGGGCCGGGGCAGTTTTTAGGAACTAAACAATCGGGCCTTCCTGGGTTTAAAATGGCCAACTTAATTCGTGACTTAAAGGTTTTGCAATTGGCAAGGCAGGCGGCCTTTGAGCTTGTGTCGTTAGACCCTGAGTTATCAAGAAAAGAGCACCAGCTGATTAGTGAAAACATAAAGTTAAATAAAGATAAGATTGTCGGGTAAAAACACAAGGGCTGATGGATTGTCATAGAGTACTCTTAAAGGGCCTCGTCGTAAAAAAAAGGCATCAAAAGTTTGTCTTCGAATTAAGTCAAAAATCATTTAAAAAAATAATCGGTCAATAAGAGGGGACTTTAACTATAATAATAGTTGAAGCTTCTAGTATAAAATTTTAAAGGGCAATTTTAGTGGGTTATAAAAGTAAAATTTAACTCGAGCTAAAGTGGTTGTTGTGTGGCAAGAATATTTAACGCAGCGATCACAAGGGCAACGTAATTTTTTATGGTACTCATAAGAGCTTTTTTGTAAGTTAATGTAAGATTTAAGAGGCGCCAGTTTCAGAAAAATGTTTATAATCCAGGTAACTCACTAAATTCACTAATTAATCCCACTAAATGACCAACTGTTGCCCTCTTTTTTAGGTGCTCAAATTTTATGAGCTGTTTATTCAAGACCCCTTAAAATCCTTTAAATTTAGGTCAGTTAGCCTTTTTGGCCATAGTTGTTTGTAATTTTTACTGTATAAAAATTACCAACCATGATTCAATACTTCACGAAAGCTATGGAGGGAATATGAGTCATAATACGTACATAACAAAGATGGTTGTGGTATTAACTTTGGTTTTGGGTATCACCCAGGCCCACTCAGGGACAGTACTACATTTTAAAAAAGGGGCATTGAATACGGATTCTCAGGCTTCTTTTTCACAGTTGGCAACAGGCCAATCTACAGTGCAGCAAAAGACTAATTTTTTTGTTGTACAGTTTAAAAATAAAATCACAGTAGAAAACAAAAAGTTTTTAAGGCGACACGGCGAAATAATTAACTATGTGCCCGAGGATGCATATTTAATTAAGGCCTCAGTAAATAGCATAAATAAAATAAAGGTCAGTACCGACATTCAGGCGGTTGTGCCGTTTTTCTCAAGCTTCAGAGTGAGCGATCAATTTGCCTCTTTGAGCGTATTTAATGCGTCAAACAAGGCTCGTGTGGTTATAAAGCTGACGTCTAATAAAGAGTTAGAGCCTGTATTGTCTCAACTCAAAGGGCACAGTATTGTCGCTTCTCAGGGTAAGACTATTTATCTTGATATTAAACTTCAAGACTTACCGGCCCTATCTATAATTGAAGGGGTCGAGTGGATTGAGCCTTACTCTCAGCCAAAGCTTATGCATATAGACCTACAAAATGCCACAGGGTTCGAAAATCAAGGCCAAAAAACCATGGACGATATTACAGGGTTTGAGTCCGGCACAAAAATCATGAACTTTGATACGGCTTGGGCCAGAGGCTATACAGGCTTAAACCAAATTGTATCTATGGCGGACACGGGGTTAGATAGTGGTAAAGTCTCAACCTTGCACTCTGACTTTCAAGGAGTTTTATCGGGGCAAGCTTTTGGTATGTTTGCTCGCGATTGGAGTGACCCTATGGGGCACGGTACGCATGTTGCGGGTTCAGTTATTGGTAATGGTTCGAAGTCTCAGGGCCTTATAAAAGGCGGGGCTTATAACTCAAGTATGATTGCACAAGGTATGTGGTCTCCAGTTATGGAGAATTTATCTGTACCCCCAGAATTAAGCACCATGTTTCAGGCCGCCTATGATTTAGGGGCACGAATACATACCAACTCTTGGGGGAGCCCAAAAAATTTAGGAGTCTATGACGTTTATGCAGGACAGGTTGATGCTTTTATGTGGGAGCATCCTGATATGTTGATACTTTTTGCTGCTGGCAACAGTGGGCAAGATTTAGATAAGGATGGCCGCATTGATCCGGGCTCTGTAAGCTCACCAGCTACGGCAAAGAACGTACTCGCAGTTGGGGCTTCTGAAAATTACTTACTCAGTGGTGGCAACCAAACCCCATTAGGTAAACTAAGACCGGGACCGACTAAGTGGTCTGCTGAACCTATTAGTACAGATTTACTTTCAGATAACGCCAATGGAATTGCGGCCTTCTCTTCAAGAGGCCCAGCATTAGATGGCCGTCTTAAGCCAGAAATTGTAGCTCCAGGTACTAACATAGTTAGCCTTTGCTCTACAGTTGAGGGCTCAAGCCCTTTATGGGGAGGCTTTAACGAAGACTACTGCTACTCTGGTGGGACATCAATGTCGACACCACTTGTTGCCGGTGCTGCTGCCGTGGTGAGAGAATTCTTAATTTTCAATATGGGTATTGCGGTCCCTTCAGCATCGCTTATTAAAGCTGTTTTAATGTCTAGTACTGATGATTTGTTCCCTGGTCAATTTGGGTTTAGAAACCAAGGGCAAGAACTATTAGTGCCCGGCCCTAATAACGATCAAGGTTATGGCCGAGTAAACATGGAAAAGGCCACCCAAAGAGGCAAATTTGTGTCGGTTGTTGATGATGCGGTTTCATTAGAGAAAGACTATGAGTATAATGTGCCAGTAGGCGGATCCGGGATGTTGAACTTTGTTTTAGTATACACCGACGCGCCTTCGAGCATTTCAGCCTCAAAAGCTCTTGTTAATGACATTGATATGTACATTCAAGACCCTGACACTGGGGTGACCTATGGGGTCAGTGACCGTGTTAATAATCATGAAAGTGTTATTCTTACAGGTATACAGTCAAGTTACGTTAAGGTCATAATTAGAGGTCATAACTTGCCAGTAACAAAAAACGGCAAAGTACCGTTTTCAGTGGTAGTTACACGGTAATTTAATATTTTTTTTCAAAAAAAAAGGGTCACTAAAAGTGGCCCTTTTTTGTCACAATTTTAAAAAATTGAAAACAATTTATACTATGAGTTTACCTCTATTGATAAAGGCTTTTTTATGAGCCTTTATTTACTTGGCATGGTGGTTTGAGTGCTTTTTTTGTAATGATTACCAGGAGGGGGATTGTCTCCATTTGCATTGATTTAGCGTGTCAAAGGTGCTATAAAGATTATAAGTTTATTTAAGTGTAAGTGATTATTGTTTGCATATTTCCGGAGGTCAAAGACGATGGTTGAATTTAAAACAGGTGATAATGCTGTATATCCTGGTTACGGTGTTGGTAAGGTCACTGCCGTTGAGACTAAAGAAATAATGGGTACATCTCAAACATTTTATGTCATTAAAATAGAAGAAACAGGTATGAAAGTACTTGTACCAAAAGATAATAAAAACTCTTCAGGCTTGCGCCATATCATATCCTCAGGTGAAGCTGAGAAGGTGATTAGCATTTTAAAGCAAGATAAAGTTAAAATTGACAAGCAAACATGGAACCGTCGCTACAGAGAGTATGTAGAGAAAATCAAAACAGGGTCTATTTACGAAATAGCAGAGGTTTTAAGAGACCTATTTGTACTTAAAGTAGACAAAGAGCTCAGTTTTGGAGAACGGCAAATGCTTGAAAAAGCAAGAGGCCTACTTTTAAAAGAGCTCACCTTAGCTACAGACACTATGAACCTTAAAGAGTCTGAAGTGGGTAGTATTTTAGGCCTTTAAGCCTAGGGATCTTTAAACCAAAGTCTCTTTAAAGCATCACACTAAATTTTAAGCCTCAAAAATTTAAGCCCCTTCAAGCTTTTTATTTGCTTCGTATTGGTATATGTTGACCCCCCTTAAGAGAATTTATAAAACAAACATTTGAGCCCTGCTCTTGGGCCTTAAAGGTGAGTCTATGAGTCAGCAAGTTCGAGTACGTTTTGCCCCCAGCCCAACAGGGTTTTTACATGTCGGAGGAGCCAGAACAGCTCTTTATAATTATTTATTTGCCAAAAAAAATAACGGAACATTTATAATACGAGTTGAAGACACCGACCTAGAGCGCTCCACTGAAGAATCCTTAAAAATGCAGTTGGCTGATTTAAAGTGGCTGGGCTTAGACTGGGATGAGGGCATAGACCCTGACACCCTTAAGGACTTTGGCGAGCATGGCCCTTACCGCCAAAGTGAGCGCTTAGAAATATATAATAAGCACGCTCAAGAGCTTATAAGTAAAGGCAAAGCTTATTACTGTTTTTTAACAGATAAAGAGATAGACGCTCAAAGAGAAGAGCAAAAATCAAAGGGCCTACCGCTGCAGGTAAATAGCCCTTACAGGGATCAAGAGCTAGCGCAGGCTTTAGAAAAAATTGAATCGGGCGAGAAGCCAGTGATTCGATTTAAAACTAACCCCGAAAAAAAGACCTATGTTGTTGATGATTTAATACGTAATCAGGTGAACTTTCCGTCAGATATGGTGGGGGACTTTGTTTTAATGCGCTCAAACGGTATGCCTGTTTATAACTTTTGCTGTGCGATTGATGATGCTTTAATGAAGATCACACATGTGTTTAGGGCCGAAGAGCACCTTAATAACACTCTCAGGCAAATGATGGTCTACGAGGCCCTTGGCTTTGCACTGCCAAAATTTGGTCACCTTTCCATTATTTTAGGTGAAGATAAGCAAAAACTCTCTAAACGGCACGGGGCTACAAGTTGCCACGAGTACAAATTAAGAGGTTTTTTACCGGAGGCTTTATTAAATTTTATAGCCCTTTTAGGTTGGAGCCACCCGGAGGGTAAAGAGATTATTTCAAAAAAAGAACTCTGCGAGACCTTTTCTGAAGAGAGGCTAAACTCAGCCTCTGCGGTGTTTGATGAAACCAAACTCACCTGGGTCAATGCCATGCACTTAAGAGCATTAAGCGATGATCAACTTTGGGAGCTCATAAAGCCATTACTAAACAACGAGGGCATTAGTTTACCTGAGGACTCTGATTGGAGAAAACAGGCCTTTGAATTATTTAAGCCCTATATGGAGACTTTAACAGATGCTATCGAGTTGTTTAGGCCGCTTTCTAAGGGAGAGTTTAAAATTTTACCCGACTCTAAAGAGGCCCTTTCGTGGGAAAGTACAAAAAGTGTTTTTCAAAAATGGATTGAAATTTTAAACGCTCACCCTACTGAAGCTTTAAGCGAAGATGATTTTATGTCCGCTCAAAACAAGGTTAAAGTAGATTGTGAAGTGAAGGGTAAAAAGCTTTTCATGCCCATTCGGGTTGCGATTATTGGTAAACCCCACGGGGCTGAGCTTAAATTATTAGTCCCATTAATGAGCAAAGAAACATTAATTCAAAGAGCAAAAGCAGCACTAGAAAGCATTTAAATTATTTTTAAGGATCAGACTCATGGCACTTTATATTTACAATACAATGACTCGAACAAAAGAGCAGTTTAAACCCCTAGTAAAGGGTCAGGTGCGAATGTACGTGTGCGGCCCTACGGTGTACAACTTATTACATGTGGGTAATTTTAGAGGCGCAGTATTTTATAACTTAGTTAGAAACTGGCTTGAAAAGTGTGGCCATGAGGTGAACTACGTATTTAACTTTACAGATGTAGATGATAAAATAATTAACCGAGCCCAAGAAGAGGGCGTGACCGCTCAAGAGATCTCAGAGAAATATATCACTGAATTTAAAAAAGACTACAAAGCCCTAGGGTTAAGGCCTCATACAAGTAACCCTAAAGTATCAGATAACATGGACGCCATTGTTGATTTTATTAAAGAACTTATCGAAAAAGAAAAGGCTTACGACGTAGATGGAGATGTTTATTATTCTGTCTCATCCTTTGATGATTATGGTAAATTAAGTAATAAAAAAATAGATGAGTTAGAGTCGGGACACAGAATAGATGCGGACGATAATAAAAAAGCTCCTGAGGATTTTGCTTTATGGAAAAAGTCAAAACCAGGGGAGCCTGAATGGGATTCTCCGTGGTCAAAAGGTCGCCCAGGTTGGCACATTGAGTGCTCTGCAATGAGTAGAAAGCTATTAGGGGACTGCATAGATATACATGGTGGGGGTTTAGATTTAGTGTTCCCGCACCACGAAAACGAGATTGCACAAAGTGAAGGATGCTCAGGGCATACCTCAGTGAAGTACTGGGTGCATCATAATATGATTGAATTTGATAAACAAAAAATGTCTAAATCTCTTGGTAATATAAAAACTTTGAGAGATTTTTTAAAAGAGTACAATGCTGAAATTTATAAATACTTAATGAGCACCTCTCATTATAGAAGTATTATAGATTTCTCTCCAGACCAGGTGGACCGGTCCATACAGTCATTAGCTAAATTTTACTCAGCCCTTAAGCTCGCTAAAGATTGTATGTCTTTAGATCAGGGTTTGGTGCCGGTGCCAGATAAGTTTCACAAAATTATTGATGAGGCTGATGATAAAATCACCCGTGCACTTAATGATGACTTTAATACCCCAGAGCTTTTTGCAGCCCTTTTTGACGTTACAAGAGAGTTTAACAAACGAGTTCGCACCCCAGGGGCTGTGAGCCCTGAAAAATCGGCTATCAGTGAAGTGTATTATGCCTGGATACGATCACATGGTGAGTTGTTAGCACTTTTTCAAAAATCAGCTGGCGAGTTTTTAATGGAGCTAGATGATATGCTATTAGCCAAAAAAGGGCACAGGCGTATAGAGGTCGACAAGCTAGTGGATGAACGAACTCAGGCTCGACACAATAAGGACTATGCAAAGTCAGACGAAATCAGGGCACAGCTTCAAGCCCTAGGCATTGCGGTTCAGGATACAAAAGACGGCAGTGTGTGGGAAGTGGCGAAGTAGAATGTCTACAGGTTTTTTAAAACTAAGAGAGAGAAACTTAACAAAACAACCCTTTAAAATTAAAAGTAAGTTCAAGCCCTCTGGCGATCAACCCACGGCGATCAAAGAACTCGTAGAAAACTTTAAAAACAATCAAGATCATCAAGTTTTGTTGGGGGTCACAGGCTCTGGTAAAACTTTTACGATGGCCCACGTGATTGAAAACTTACAAAAGCCAACCCTAATTTTAGCACATAATAAGACTTTGGCGGCTCAGCTTTTTGCTGAATTTAAAGAACTCTTCCCTAATAATGCTGTAGAGTATTTTGTGAGTTACTATGACTATTATCAGCCAGAGGCTTTTATACCGTCTACGAATACTTTTATTGAAAAAGACTCTGCTATTAATGAGCAAATAGATCGTATGCGCCATTCAGCCACGAGATCATTACTTGAAAGAGACGACGTCATTATTATCAGCTCCGTATCTTGTATTTATGGCCTCGGTAGTCCGGATGCTTATGCAAATTTAGTACTAGAGGTTGAGACGAATAAAGATGTCAGTAGGGATGCTTTTTTAAGAGAGCTAATAAAAATTCAGTACCGCAGGCAGGATGTTGATTTTGACAGAGGTGCTTTTAGAGTGCGGGGGGATGTGGTTGAGATCTTCCCCCCTTATGAGGACTCACGTGCTTTGAGAGTAGAGTTTTTTGGTAATTTTATTGATCGTATGGCTTGGGTGGACCCTTTAAGGGGGATCACGTTAAGTGAAGTAGATAAGGCCCTTGTATTCCCCAGTTCTCATTATGTTTCTACTGAACAGGAGCAAAAAAGAGCTATAGAGAGCATTCGTGATGAACTACGAATAAGAATTAATGAACTTAAGGATCAAATACTCCACCAACAGGCTGAGCGTATAGAGCAGCGAACAAGCTATGACTTGGAGCTTATTAGTGAGATGGGTTTTTGCTCTGGTATTGAAAATTACTCGCGACATTTTACAGGAGGCTCGCCTGGCGATGCACCACCGACTTTACTTGAGTACTTTCCAAAAGACTTTTTGACCATTATTGACGAAAGCCATGTGACCGTTCCTCAAGTAGGGGGTATGTACCGTGGGGATAGAGCCAGAAAAATGACCCTCGTTGAACATGGCTTTAGACTCCCTAGTGCTTTAGATAACAGGCCTTTAAATTTTGAAGAATTTCAGGGTTGTACCAAGCAAATTTTATATGTTTCGGCGACACCAGGTAATTATGAGCTTGAAAAATGCGAGGGTCTTGTAACTGAGCAAATTATCCGCCCCACAGGGTTATTAGACCCAAAGTGTGAAGTTCGGCCCGTGACCAATCAAGTGGATGATTTATTAGAAGAGATCAGAGCGACAGTTAAAAAAGGCGAGCGAGTTTTAGTGACCACTTTGACAAAAAGAATGTCCGAGGACCTTACGGAGTACTATGAGGGCTTAGGGGTCAAGGTTAAGTACTTACACAGTGATATAGTTACTGTTGAGCGAACCGAAATACTAAGGGATTTGCGCTTGGGTATTTTTGATGTGCTTATTGGTATTAACCTACTAAGAGAGGGGTTAGATTTACCCGAGGTGAGTTTAGTCGCTATCACCGATGCTGATAGAGAGGGTTTTTTACGCTCAGAGCGTTCATTGATACAAACTATTGGTAGAGCCGCCAGAAACTCTGAGGGCCGAGTGATTTTGTATGGAGATAAGATAACAAAATCTATGGAGAAAGCACTTTTTGAAACCAATCGGCGACGAAAATTACAAGATGAGCATAATAAAAAACACGGTATTACCCCAAAGACTATTATAAAGCCTATTTCAAAAGGGTTATTAGAAATTTATGGATACGACAAAGAGGGCTCAGGTGATGAGGGCCTCATCGATAGCATTAAAGAGGGCCATGGTAAAATTAGTGATCAAATCGTAAAGCTTAAAAAGAAGATGAAACATCTCTCTGGGAAGCTCGAATTTGAAGAGGCCGCAAAAATAAGAGACGAGATCAAACGCCTAGAAATTTTAGACTTACAAACTCATAATTAAAAATTTATTTGTTATATTAAGCTGTACTTAAAAATGCCCATGGACTGGTTATTATTTAAATAATTCTATGAAAGTACTTTTGTACGCTTAAGCTTAACCATTAAATCAGTTTAAATTTATTTATTAAGGGAATAACGGTGGGATAATTACTGTGGGCTTATTTTTTTTAGCTTCAGCGATCGTCCCCTTTTTTAATTTAGAGCTATTGGTGTTTTTGATATTTGAAAATAAAATGGGTACAGAGTTGTTCTTGTCTTTGTTTGTCCATACGATTAAATGAAGGTGGGCCCCTGTACTGCAGCCGGTATTACCACTTAGGCCGATATTTTGACCTTGTGAAATTATGTCACTTTTTTTTACAAGCGCTCCATCTTTAGTAAGGTGTACGTAAGCCCCTATGGTGCCATCGCTGTGTTCAATGTATATGTAGTTCTCACCATTTTCACAGCCGTTGTGGTCTTTATGGTTTTCGACAACTGATGTTACGACACCCTCTCTGATGGCTAAAACAGGGGTGCCAATGGCCATCTTAAAGTCATAGGCGTACCTTTGTTTGCCTGTGTGTGAGTCTGAAGAGCAGTTCTCTTGGGTGACCTTAAAGCTTGAACCTTCATTAAAGGGCAGTATGTATTTGGAGTTGAGAGAGCCGTTAATATGGGCTGAGAGCATGTCGGCTTCGACAGAGAGACCATTAATGCCAATTGGTTTCTCTGAAGACTCTCCATCGTAACCAGTGCACAGTTGGCCCAGGTCCTGTTTAGGGCCACAGCCTACTAGAGCTGGTAAAACAAAAATAAATACTAATAGTGCCAAATAGTTCATAAACTTTACCTTTATAAGGGCCCTCGGCCCTAAGAGTATAGTAAAGAGCAATTCTTATGCCTAAAGGGGTTTTTGCCGCAAGCCCTTACAAGAGCAAAGGAGCGGGGCTTGACTCTAGAATTATGTACTTATTTCAAGTGCGTGCCCCTGTTGGGTGTCTGGCGCCGGACAGTGTTCAGCCTGGTGCCTGGCACCGGGCAGTGTTCAGGCTGGTGCTAGGCACCAGACAATGATAGTTTTAAGGTATGAAGCTTAAAGAGAGTTTAATCAAAGCCATAATAGAGAGTTTAAATAAGGACTTACAGGCACTCGTTCACTCAGCGCTTGAGGCCAAAGAGGCCGCCACAAACCCTGAGTCAAAGGCTGAAAACAAGTACGACACTAGGGGGTTAGAATCCTCTTATTTAGCCGCCTCACAGGCCAAAAGAGCCTCTGAGCTTAAGGAGGTGATCAGTCACTACTCCTTATTAAAGCTCAGTGAATTTAGTAAAGACACTCCCATACAAGTAACCGCTTTAGTTCAGTGCCTTGTCGATGACAAAGAGAGCGTTTGGTATTTTTTAATCCCTCAAAAAGGGGGCATTAAAATTACTCTTGATGCTAGAGAGTACACTACGATTTCTGTTCAATCCCCTATAGGCCAAAAACTAATGCAAAAAATGGTCGGCGATACCTTTGAGGTCCCCTTAAAAGACCGCATTAAAGAATACGAAATTAAACAGGTTATTTAAGCTCAAGTGCCGGACACTTGAGTTGTAAAGCTTCGCATATTCAACCTCTCCTTGGTAGCTTTAGAGGGGAGTTTTAAGTTAAGCATTAATTCTTGCACCGCTTGGAATAATCAGATGATTTGTTCGGATAAAGTGGTTCATCACATGGTAAAAATTAAAGCCACTAAATCTCATTATGAATACCTGTAAAAATGACATAAAATTTAGCACACCGAACAGTACCGAACACTTTGTTCGGTATTTCATTGCACTTTGCACTGAAGCTGTTATTTAAATTTCATGATTATAGGGGCTAAATGTTATTCCGATATTTTAAAAGATGAGTTTGAAGACCGTGTTTCGGCAAATACTTCATACTCCATGAGAGCGTTTGCTCGGGACGTCTCATTTTCGCCATCAACGATGAGTGCTGTATTAAATAAAAAACAGGGCCTCTCTGTGCCTGCGGCCAAAAAATTAGCTGAGAGTTTACAGTTCAGCGACGAAGAAACTAAATACATTATAGATTTAGTATTATCTAAGCACAGCAAGTGCAAAACTAAGCGCTCATTAGCAAAAATACGATTAAATCAATACCAATCATCCGAAAGGGTTCAACTACAAAACGATGCTCTTCAGGCCACTACGCATTGGTATTTTTTTGCAATATTAGAGCTGACATACCTTGATGGATTTAAAAGTAGCGTACCCTGGATAGCAAAATCACTAGGTATAACAAAAAAGCAGGCCTCAAATGCTATAGATGTTCTATTTAGACTAGGCCTACTTACTAAGCATGATGGTCATTGGGTTGATGCGAATTTATACTTAGCGACTTCAGACGGGAGCCCATCAAAGGCTTTAAAAACATTAAACGCACAGACCCTTAATCTGGCCTTGGCGGCTCTTGAGAGTCAAGATATTGAAGATAGGCATATTTCCTCACTCATGCTGTCCTTTGATACATCAAGAACCTCTGAAGCGTTTGAAGACATTAAAAAGTTCAAAAATAAGTTTAATAAAAAATATACTGAGGGAGAACGTAAAAACTCAGTTTATTGCTTAGGGGTTCAACTATTTCAATTAGACAGGAGAGTAAAATGAAATGTGTTAAGTACATGGTATTGTTAATGGTGATTTCAATTCAATCATTAGCGGGCAAGGATATTGGTAATGGTGGGTCTGTGGTCGACAACAAGCCTGCTGATTTTTATTACTCTCGAAAGATCGCCATCCCTCCGACTGGAGAAAAAATAGACCTTCGCAAACACTACCCTAAAATGTATGAGCATTTACTTCAAATTGAAGCCTTTCTTAATAAACGGCGACCAATGTATACTGAGGCTAAAATATCCTTAATAGCTAAATACAGTAAAGTATACTTAACTGACAAGCTAAGTGGAGACGACCCACTGCCAGTCATTGGCGACTTAGAGGCCAAAACTATTACCTACTCCTATCTTTATGAGTCTTACGATGACACCTACACAGAAAAAGAAAGATTTAATGTCATTGAAATACTAAAAGAGGACTTTGAACAGCTTTCGCCTAAACATCAGGCGTTAATGATCCTGCATGAGAATTTACATATAAAATTCCCTCAGGAAACTCATGAAATTATATCTAAATTTGTAAGCTCGATCTCAATAACCATGGACTTATTAAATCGGCAATTAGACGGAGATTTGAAGTCATTAAATAGCCTTGAACTGAGCTCATCATTAACGTTGCAAAATATATTGCACGTTTTGTACAATATTGAAAATAATCTGAGTTTTACTATTAGCACTCTAGGTGGGGGGGCTATATATAAACAAGAGAACGTAGCGCCAGAAAGCTTTGACTCTATATTTGTAAGCGCTGATTCGGTATTAATGACTGGTATTAAATTTACATACTCAGGCAAGGGTGTTTATTATGATAACGAAGTTTTAGACTTATCCTTTTACACCCTGCCGGATCCAATAAATATACCTGGCGGTCATAAACGAAATAAAGAGCTATTTATCCCCGTTGAACTTATAAGACAACAACTTGAGGGAACTCAAGTTTACAACACCCGAGTTAAATTACATTTACAGATACTTGCAACGCTTGTTAATGATTCAGACTATGAAGGTGCCGAAAGGCCTTTAGTGGTTACGCATATTGCACACTGTAAATCAAATATCATTTCAAATGCCGTAAGAGTAAGATGGATGTGTGCTGGTAACAATAACCAGTTTTCTCACCCCAAGGGTGTGTTGTATCACTGGTATAATACATATTTAAGCACGTCAGTGATCAGGGGAGATGATAATATAGTAGAGAGGTCTAAGTTTGAGTCTGTTCTTATAAACGGGTACAACAATAAATTTGTGGACTCAGATATTAGTGACTCGATTTTTAAAACTTCTAATTTTCTATCTGATTCAAGCCAAATAGATAGTTTACAATTAAACAATGCTCAAAGTAGTTTTTCAGTAGTTCGTTCTGTTATTTGGGGTTCGGCAATGGATAGAGTGTCTCTAAAAGGTGTTACTCTTAAAAACTCACAGCTTTACGGAGTTATATTCGCTGAGTTGCCAAATAACCTTAAAAATGTATCAGGGCTAAACCTGCATAGTTTTTATGACAAAAAGACTCGCCTATATTTTAAAAGCTTAATGGCGACGGAATTAGTGTTTAATTCTAACTATAAGTACGACCGCTTGTTCAAGTCGATCACTGTTTGCTTTATTATTTGTAACGGAAAATCTGGGCCGCGAGATATTAATATTTTATCGGTTACTCAGTTTGAAAGCGAGTACGCCAGAAAATATTTGCTTTCTGAAAAATGCCCTCCAGAAAATGCTAATGAATGGTGCGAAGTTAATTGAGTGCCTGGCACTTGAGTTTAATCTAATTGTACAACAAAGTGTTTTTTGAGTGTGCCACCGACAAGGACTGAAACTTTGTGCTCGCCTTTTTGATATTTAATTTTCACTTTTGATTTATCTGAGACGATCAATTGGCCTGTCGGTAATGTGATAGACCAGTCGTAAATTAAATCAGCAGGGTCGTCTTCTAGTGGTAGATCAACTAATGAAAAATATATTTTTTTATTTTTTTGTTCAATAACTAATTTTATTTTTTCTGAGTAAGAGCGATAGCTTGCGGTGCTAATGAGAGTGGGTGAGGGCATGGGGCCAAAAAACTCCTCTTCTACAGCTAGTTGTCGCCAATCGCAGTGAACGTGTGTTTTATACTGTAGGGCAAAGCCTGAGTTATTGTTTTCACACTCCTTTCTAATCTCATTAAGCTCAGCGTTTTTAACATAAAAATCTACGGCATCCCCGTAAGTATGCCTCGACCATTTGGCTGAGCCTGTAATACTACTATTGTACCCCGGGCTTCGGTAGGCACTGGTGATAATAAGGGGGCTTGAAAAGTGATTTCTCATCGACTGTAAGTACTCAACCACTTTTGGGGAGTAGATAGCGTACCGACCTTTTTGTGGACTCATAAACTCAGCGAGTAAAAAGTGACTAGATAAGGCCAAGCTTGAATCGACCAAATTGAGGTCTATATAATATAAAGGGCTTCGGTACTGTGCTTTTAAAAAGTTTGCCGGAAAGCCATTGCTTGCGACTGGCTCGGGGTACTCATAATTACCCTCAGGGTCATTAACTTCATTCAGTTCAAAACATAAATTAAAATCATGGTTCACCCCTGGGTAGCAAACAACTGGTTTTACTGGGGTGGGGGGAGGTGATGGGTCTTCAGAAGGAGGGTCACTCTCAATAGGCCCTTCAACAGGCTCCTCAACAGGAGGGGCTTCAGGCAAGGTTGAGTTTTGCCCCTCATTACTCGGTTGAGTTGTATGTTCAGGTTCATTGCATGAGAGAAGTAATAGAAAAAAAAGTAAAGGGAGTACTTTTAAAGGCATGCTTATATTATAGGCTTTAGAAGTTTAAAATCACATAAAACAGGCAGTAGCAGTGTATTTTAGGACTTACGAATAGTGTCAACAAACAGTAAAGCTGCACCTTTGGTACATACGTTTAGGCACATTTGAGGGCTCAAGTTTTCTGTTGGCCTGCGAGGTTCAATTATTTTTAGTGGTACTGGGGATGTTGTAAGTGGTGTCAAAAAAGTTTGGCATCCTAATTGCTAATTGAGCAGGTGTAACATTTTTGGTGCAATTTTGCTTCAAAAAAAAACGGGGAACTTAGGGGGATATAAATGTATAAGGTGTTTGTTTTAATGGCCATAGTGGTGTGTTCAACAGTTGTTACGCATGCAAATGCTGTTTCAGCGAGAGATGTGTGTGCAAAAATCAACTCATACAGCTCTAGTAATGGGGCTCAGTGTGCCTCCTTAATTTCGAGGCATCGATTTGATGAAAACGGTAACGCAATTTGTATGGCCGTTGCTCAATCAAGCTCCAGTAATGGGGTGAACTGCATGAGGGCCATTGCCGACAAAAAAATCCCTATTGAAGCGGTCGCGACCTGTAAAAAAGTGAGTAGTTATAGTTCGTCAAGTGGGGTGGCTTGTGCAAAAGCCGTTGCTGATAATTATTATACCGGAGGGGTCGAAAGGGCCTGCTTAAAAACAGCACAATCAAGTTCCTCAAACGGTGCCGAGTGCATGAAGCAAGCGGCGAATAATTACTATCAACCTTCAGTAGTTCCGGTGTGCGAACAGGTGGCTGCTTACAGTTCATCAAATGCTGTAAAGTGTGTTAAAGCTGCCGCAAATAAAGAGTACTATAACGGAGCTGAGAACGTTTGCTTAGACGTGGCTCAGTCGAGCTCTTCAAATGGGGTAAAATGTATTGCTGAGGCAGGGGTTCCTTACCGCGGCCGAGATCCAGGCCGAAACCCGGGCCGAGATCATGACTATGATAGGCCTACATACCCTGACGATGGCTACGACCCACCCACTCAATACATAGAAGTTGAAGTTATTAAGCTCAAACAGTTAAAGAGAATGATGAACAGAAGCCTCGAGGCGCTCGAGTATGGTGAAACTCGTAGAGCTCAAGAGATCATTCAAAAAACAAAGAGAAAATTAAAACAACTCATCCGTGGCAATCAAAATAACCCTAAAAGGAGGCTTTAAACAAAAAAAAATGGTACGATTTAAAAAAAGACTAAGCCTTACGGGTTTAGTCTTTTTTTATTTTGAGTGCACAAATATAAAACTCAAATTGATTTTGAAAACTGTCTTGAGGGGGGTGTATTTTTTTGCATGTACTCATCTAGAGATGAACAAATGTTTCTTAAAAAGGGCTCCCCCGGTGTAGTGATAGAGAGTTTTTTACCATCAATAACAACAAGGTTGTCTTTAATATAAGAGCTTAAAAATTGAGTCACCGGCGCTATTTGTGACTCTTCAAGTTCTACCTCAAAGCGAGTGGTAAGTTTTAAAATTTGTTTTTTTATTTTTTTGTCTTCCTCGGAGAGCTGATGGCCATTAAAAAAAGAAAGCTCCTGAGAATTAACCTTAGACTCATACTCTTTTACATCTTTAAGGTTTTGAAAGTACATATCTGGGGACTCTGATATAGAGCTTGCCCCAAGGCCTAACATGATGTCGTAATTTTGGTCTGTGTAACCCATAAAGTTGCGGTGAAGAGAGTGGTTTTTTTTAGCAACAGTGAGCTTGTCAGAGGGGAGAGCAAAGTGGTCCATGCCAATATCAACATACCCACTTGAGGTGAGCATTTCACGAGACCTTTCGTAAAGTTGTCTTTTTAAATCAGCACTGGGTAAATCAGAGTCTTTAAATTTTCTTTGTGAGGGGCTAAACCAAGGCACAAGGGCTAAGCTGTATAAGGCAATTCGATCAGGCTTAAGCAGTAAAGATTTTTCGATGGTGTTTTCAATGCCCTCAAGCCCTTGACCGGGTAAACCGTAGATTAAATCAAAATTCACAGAAGTATAGCCTATTTCACGCGCTGTTAGGGTGACTTTTTCAGTGACCTCAAATGACTGCTCGCGGTTAATGAGGCCTTGTACGTTTTTATTAAAATCTTGCACACCTAGGCTGACGCGGTTAAACCCTCGGTCAAAGAGCACTTGGAGTTGATCACGGCTTGTTGTTCTTGGGTCCACCTCAATGGAGCCCTCAAAGTCGTTAGGGTCAATGGTGAGAGGCTCTAAAATTGAGTCAATTAAAAGGCCTAAATGTTTTGCGCTAAAAAATGTAGGAGTCCCTCCGCCGAGGTGCAAAGTCTTAAGAGTGTGGTTCCTTATATCGGGTGAGTTTTTGAGGTAAATTTTAAATTCATTAATTAGAGCATCGATATAGTTTTTATCATGATCGTGCGTTTTTTTAATCTCTCTATTGCAACCACAGTAGTGGCAAAGACTTTTACAAAAAGGGATATGTACATAGAGGGCCCATTTTAAACAAGAGTCTTTTAAGTGCCCATTAAGGTTATTTACCCACTGAGTGGGGGTTGGTTTGTCATGCCAATGGGGGACGGTGGGGTACGAGGTGTACCGAGGTGAGGGGATATTGTATTTTTCAAATAAACTATGGCTCATTAGTAGCAGACTCTTATATTGACAACACATCCCCCTTAAATGAGGTGAGTGTTTTGATTATCGAAAACAATAAACCACACCTCTCTACTTGGGGCAATCAGCGAATTAAAAACAATACACTTAAGGGGTTATTTTTTTGGCCTTAGAGGTGTGATATGAGGCCTAATCAAACAAACCCCAACTGATTTAAAAGTGTGTAGACAAACCCTTTTGACGTTAATAGAATACTCCCATGTCAAAAGAAACCCCTATGTCTGAAAAGCAGACCCGTATTTTACGCCTTAAGGAGAAAGTCAGGGACTTCCCCCTGTCGCCAGGTGTTTATTTAATGAAAAACGACAAAGATACAGTGATTTACGTGGGCAAGGCCAAAAGTTTGCGGGCTCGGGTGAGGAGTTATTTTACCCAATCTAAAGACCTATCTGTAAAAACCACATACTTAGTGGGGCGTATTTATCATATCGATTATATTTTAACCGACACCGAGGTGGAAGCCTTTTTGCTCGAAGCCTCTTTGATTAAAAAATATAAGCCTAGGTATAACATACGACTTAAGGATGATAAATCGTACCCCTACATAAGGTGTACAACAAATCACGAGTACCCGCGTTTCGAGTTAGGCCGTAAAGTTTTAAGGGATGGTGGGCTTTATTTTGGCCCCTACACAAGTGGATTTGCCGTTAAAGAAACCATAGATTTTATTAATCGCTCTTACCTTATACGTGACTGTAAAGACTCAGACATGAAAGCCCGAAAGCGCCCCTGCATGACCTACGAAATTGGCCGGTGCAAGGCCCCCTGTGTGGGTTATGTGACTCAGCTTGAGTATAAAAAGGACGTCGAACAAGCCCTTAGTTTTTTAAGGGGTGCCGATAAGCAAACACTCAAACTTTTAGAAGCAAAAATGAAGGCGGCCGCCAGTGACCAGCGTTTTGAGGCGGCGGCACGCTTAAGAGACGCCATGATGGGGGTTAAAAAAATATGGGAAAAGCAAAACGTCATTAAACCCGGCGAACAAATTGACAAAGATATTTTTGTTTTTGTTGGCGACCAAAGAGGCACCCTAATTGAGAGCTTGCATGCAAGAAGTGGTCGGGTGATTGGTAACCGTAGTAACTTTATACCAAAGCTAGATATTGACTCCCCAGATGAAGAGGTCAAAGAGTGGTTCACCTCGTATTTGAACCAATACTATAGTGAAAACTTCATCCCTGATGAAATTTTAATTACCGTCGATTTGGGTCATGACATAAAAAAACTTTTAAAAAGTGTATTTTTACAAATACAAAACAAAAGCCCTGAAATTATATTTGTCCCTAGCGGAGAGTCCAATGACCTTGTTGCCATCGCCTATAAAAATGCTAAAAGTCATTTTTCAGCCCAGGTTACAAAACAACAGGCTAAAGAAAATGGCCTCTTAGAGATAAAGGCCCGGTTTGGGTTAAAAAACACCCCTCACCGCATAGAGTGTTTTGATATTTCCAACACTCAAGGGGCTGAAAGTGTCGCTAGTCAGGTTGTTTTTGAAGAGGGGGCTCCTAAAAAAAGCGACTACCGTAGGTATAAAATAAAGACTGTAGAGGGCCCTAATGACTTTGCCTCTATGAAAGAGGTCCTCACCCGTAGGCTTGAGCATAAAGAGTACGAGGACCCTGATTTAATAGTCGTTGATGGGGGCAAGGGGCAGTTAAAAATTGCGGTAGAGGTACTAAAAGAGCTTAACCGGCCAGATATCCCTGTTGTGGGGCTAGCTAAGGCCCGAACAAAAAAGGGTTTTAAAGAGTCTCAAGTCGAACAAACTCAAGAGAGGTTCTTTTTGCCTGGGCGACAAAATTATATTTTATTTAAACCCCATACCGAGGCCTTTCGCATACTTGTGGGCCTGCGTGATGAGGCTCATCGGTTTGCGATCACCTTTCATCGAAAACTTAGGGGTAAGGCCGCCCTACACTCTCAGCTCGATGGAGTTTCGGGGTTGGGGCCTAAAAAAAAGAAAACCCTACTCAGTCACTTCACAAGTGTAGATTGTATTAAGAAGTCTTCAGTTGAAGAGCTTATTGAGGTCAAAGGCATCAATAAAGCCCTAGCCCAAGCGCTTATAAAACATTTAAACAAAAATTAAAGTGTTGTTTTTACAATCAAAGAGCTCTCAATTGTATTAATACTCTAGAGTTTGATATAAAATGTCATCGGGTATTTTTGTATATTTTTTGCCGAAGACCATGGAACCAATATTTATGAAATCTTTTATAATCTTAATAAGCCTACTCTTCTCATTTTTCGCTAGCGCAAATACTAATGCCCCCCTAGTAATTACTGATGAAAACCAAGAAACATGGTTAAAAGTTCATTTCAATGAAAACAAGGCACAGTTTATTGTTTGTGAAAAAATCAAGGATAACTGTCATGAGGTGATTGGTCATAAGTACTTTTCAAAAAGTGACATAGCAGCTCAAGTTGAGAGGTTAAACCACGAATCAGATAGCGAAATACACACCACAGTGTTTTTAGTTGTAGGGACTATGATTGTGACTTTTGGTACCGCTACGGGGTCAGTGTATACATTATTAAAAAAGCTAGGTCATAAAGGTGGTCTACTTAAGGGTGAGTTTAAGATGGGGTGGCATGTGGCGGCCGGGGTCTCTATTGGTGCCGCTACAAGTATAGGCATTGTATATCAAATACTGTGGGCCGATGCCGGACGTAAGTTAAAAGCCTTAAGTAAAGCCACTGAGCCCAACGAAGAGTCAGTTAATCTTGTTTTAGTTAAAGACATCGACCAATTTATTGTAGACATTAACGATGCGCTACTAGGTATAGAGTAAAAAGTGTACCGCCTCTCACTTGCTGTATTAATAACAATTGTTTCTATAGTAAGCCTGGCTGGTCAGTATCAAGAGAAAAACTCTAACGAAACTATTTTAATTTCTAAAAACGATCAAAACCTTTATTTTTATCATTATTGTTCAAGTGAGCCCTCTGAGTGTGAGCCCTTAGGTCGCCCCTCAGGTTACACAGAATTAGAGATATCAAAGCTCTCAGAGACCCTCTTTAAACAAGCCGAGGCTATTTTTTTAGTCAATAAGGTGGCGGATGTTTTATTTTTCGCGGCTAGTTTTACTGTTGTTGGCCGGGTGGTGAGGGTGGCTAAAATTAAGTCAGCCGGTGTTTTACGCGGGTCTGTGGCACCAAGTATTTTAAACCCGGGGGTACAATCAAAAAGGTGGGTGCTAAGAGCTTCTAAAATGGCTGAGGTGGGTTTGAGTGTTGTTGGGGCACTGGTTGTTGTTAACGCTCTAGAGGGGTATGCAAACGACAAAAGAGCCGGTCAGAGTTTTTTAAGTCGCCTGATTAATGAGTTCAGTTTAACTTTTGACCCTAGTTATTACGACCGTATGGGGCGAGTTTTTTTGCCAAAGGCTGGAGAGTTTAATTACCCCATAGTTGGTGTTAAAGGGGTGAGTATAAAAAGGTTAGCCCAAGGCCTTCGACAAAATTTATGGAGAGTCGATCAGTGCACAACCCCCTTAAATAGCAACTGTCGTCGATTAAAAAGTATTAATAAGCATTAATACAAAAACGAGAGGTACTTTTAAATAAAAAGTTACTGAAGTGAATGGGTTTGCTTTTTTAATCGAACATTACAGCAGGGGCACTCCGCCTCTTCTTCAACTTGCATGTATAAAAAATGTGTTACGTGGGTAAACTGCAGTTGCGACCCGCAAAGAGAACATGAGTTGTACTCTTCTAAAAAGTCTTCGCTGAGATTATTTGGTTTAATGTTCCACTGAGCCACTATATTGTTTTTTTCAAGCTTTTCGTCCATAGGCCTCATCCTTAAGTTAAAAAAAGCAGCCATCCTGGCCACAAGTGATGTATCGGTTTGAAGCGTACAAACTTGAGACTTTTCTTAATATTTTAGTCAGGGGGGCGTCAAAGCCAGCTGAGCCCACTATTTACGCAAAGCCTACAAGGTGAAATTCTAACCAACTAAATTTGCTTATATATTACAGGTTTTGGGGTTTCGGTTGAGCCCCCAAAAAGGGGCCCTTATAAACAGTTAAGTATTTGTTATTATTTGTATTATTATTGTTATTTGTGTGATTTTATAGCCTCTTAAACGCTTAAAACAAAAGGTCCAAACTAAAGTGCCCATGAGTGAGAGCCAAATTAACTACCTAACAAACGTCTTAGGCATTGAGGGTTTTATTAAGCCTGAGGGCTATCAGTTAGCCTCTGAAGCCCTACCCCATGATGAGCCGGTCAGTTTAAAACCTCAAGTTAAGTGGCTTGAGGTTTCATCAGCTTCACTTATATTTATGGCTCCAGGGCCAGTAACTCATGAGCAGTTTTTAATGGTTAAAAAAATGTCTCAAGCACTTGGTCAGGCTGGGTTTGGGTTATGTGAACTTTTTAAACCCTATGGCTCTTTGCAAACACTCCTTTCAGCGACAAATAAAAATATTGTTATTTTTGACGAAGAATTGGCTGAGGGCTTGGGTGTAAAAAATGAGTTAGGTCATTATAACAGTCACATGGGAGTAGGGGTTATTGTTACCCATAGTTTAGAAAAACTAAATGACTCAACCCATGCCTACCAAATGCCATTAAAAAAGCAAACCTGGCAGCATTTAAAATTATTATTATAAAGGTGAGCGCATGAAATATATTTTAATTATTATACTATTTATGCAATTAGCTTTATCTCCTATATTTGCATCTCAGTTAGCGATGAACGCTGCTAATAGTGTTACAACAACGACTGAGGCCACAAATGTTGGGCCTATTAAATACGACTCTAAATGTACAACAGAAATGCTAATGACAGAGGTTATAGGGCCAGCCAGTGTGGACTCTTTACAGAGGGCGCTAAGTAAGACAAAAGAAGAGTCTTGTGACTCGTTATTAATTTTAGTCAACACCCCCGGTGGTAGTTTGCCTTCGACGCGCAAAATAGTGCAAAAAATACTGAACTCTCCGGTGCCCATACTTTGTTTAATTTACCCCTCTGGTGCACATGCGGGTAGTGCGGGGGCTATTATAATGCAAGCCTGTCATGTTTCAGGGGCGATGAGTGCTACTAATATTGGTGCAGCAACGCCCATTTCAAGTTCTGGTAAAGACATTTCAAAAGATTTACGAAAAAAGTTATTAAACGATACAACGAGCTGGCTTGAAGGGTTAACAAATTTACGTCACCGAAATAAAAAATTTGGGCGAGACATTATTGTAGATGCCAAAGCCGTCAGTGCTGAAGAGGCGGTTCGATTAAAGGCCCTTGATGTTTTAGTTCAAAGTAAAGAGCAGTTTTTACTTTATGCCCAAGGGCAAAAAGTTAAGCTCACTAAAGATAAGTCTATGATTGTAAAAATAGGCCCTGAAAGTAAATTTACCCCAGACATAAGAGAAAAAATTTTAAAACTCGTCGCTGACCCTCAAACTGCATATATGATTTTTATGGGTAGTTTGGCTCTTTTGTATTTTGAAATCACTCACCCGGGCATGATAGTCCCCGGAGTTGTTGGGGCTTTAGGTTTAGTTTTTGCGATGATTAGTTTAGATAAGCTAGATGTAGAATGGGGCGGATTGCTATTAATTATTTTAGGTATTGGTTTTTTAATCGCAGAGGCCTTTGTGCCGAGTTTTGGTATTTTAGGCATAGGGGGCACCATTTCGTTTGTTGTAGGGAGTATATTTTTATTTGACGAGGCAAAAACGGGTTACAGTTTGCCTATGAGTATTATTTTAACGAGCAGTTTAATTTTGGGCTTGTTCTCCATGGGGATTGCTTACTTGGCTTATAGCTCACGTAAGGTTAAAAAAATTGGTATGTACTCTGATTTTATGGATGAGATAACACAGGTAGACACTGTTGACCCTAAAAATAAAAAAATAGGGTCAGTGAATGTTAACGGAGAGATCTGGAGAGTGAAGTGTGCTAAACCTCTAGCACTCTCAGACAGAGTAAAAGTTATTGGATTTAAAGGGCTTACTTTAAAAGTAGAATTATTAAACAAGGAGACTTAAATGTTTACATCATATTTACCTATTATATTAGTGGTGGGTTTTTTATTAGTATCTTGCGTACGAATACTTTCTGAATGGGAGAGGGGTGTTGTGCTCCGGTTTGGTCGTTTTGTTGGGGTGAGGGGGCCTGGTTTGATCCTTTTAATCCCAGGTGTGGAGCGAATGATTAGGGTCGACACTCGTACGGTCACCATGGACATACAGCCTCAAGATATAATCACAAAAGACAATGTCTCCATGAAGGTGAACGCTGTTTTGTATTTTAAAATTCTTGACCCTGAGCTAGCTATTACAAGAGTTGAAGACTACTACTTTGCCACAAGTCAACTCGCGCAAACCACTTTAAGAAGTGTTTTGGGCCAATATGAAATGGACGATTTGCTCGTTAATCGAGATAAAATTAACCACACCCTTCAGGGTATTTTAGACACCGCCACAGAGCCTTGGGGTGTTAAAGTAAGTACCGTTGAGGTGAAGCAAATTGATTTACCCCCTGAAATGCAGCGAGCCATGGCCCGTCAGGCTGAAGCCGAGCGTGAGAGACGTGCAAAGGTTATCAGTGCTGAGGGTGAATTAGAGCGTTCAGTGAAGCTGGCTCAGGCGGGTGACAACATGGCCTCAAGTGCAGCGGCCTTGCCACTTGCTTTTTTACATACCCTTTCAGAGATCAGTAATGAGACAACAAATACTATTGTCTTTCCTGTGCCGATAGATATAATTACTGCTGTGATTGATAGTGTAAAGAAAAATTAAAGCAAAAAAAGGATTCGATTGAAGTTACTTTGGGGGATATTTGTAACGGCAGTTATCAGCACTTCTTGGGGGGCTGAAGTTGTTCGCGTACGATTACATAGCTTTAATAAATCGGTCCGGGTTTCAGGCCTGGGTGTAGTGGCGCAGTTTAATCGTGGGTCAGTGGTTCCTATTATGATCCCCCGACTACAGGCGCTTAAAGTTCGCTTAGTGTCGGTAAAGCCCATTATAAAGTGGGAGGTTTCAAAATCCAAAGACCTTGGGGCCTTTGTTTACGGAGGGCCTCTTCAATTAAAAGGTGAATTTTTACAAATAGACAACAAATGGGTGCCTAGCCCTATTTACCTTTACCCAAAACCCCAAGGCGGCATAGACGTTATCGCTGAGCTTGATATTGAACGTTACCTGTTGGGTGTCTTGCCCTCTGAAATGCCACTGAGCTGGCCAATGGAGGCCTTAAAAGCTCAAGCTGTCGTAGCCAGAAGCTATGCCCTCGCCCGATTAGACGAAGTCCAAAAGGGCCAGCAGTATCATTTAGAGAACAATATTTTAGACCAAGTCTTTAAGCCCTCAGAGCATTTACAGATTGCTCCTCAATTAAAAGCGCGAGCCTTAAGGGCCATACGCGAAACCGAGGGGCAGTATTTAAAAAACAAATTAGGTAGCCCTGTTAAATCGTACTACCACGCCGACTGTGGAGGTCGAACAGAGGTGGCCTCTTATGTGTGGGAGGGGGCAAAGGGTTTCGGGACAACCCGTGACCGCACTTGCCCTAAAAGCCCCAGCGGTCGATGGAGGCTTGAGTTAACGAGCCAGCAAATAAACCAAGCCTTAGCTAAATACTTTGGCCCCGGGGAGGTGGAGCAAATATCAGTCCTCTCAAAAACCCCCACTCGAAGAAACTGGCTGCTTTCGGTAAAGTATAAAGATCAACCGTTTAAAAAAGTAATAAACTCACAAAAACTAAGGGAGCTACTGGGGTTTATGCGCCTAAAGAGCACTCACTTTTCAGTCACTCAACACGTCGATCGTTTTGTTTTTGTAGGCCTTGGTTTTGGTCATGGGGTGGGGATGTGTCAGTGGGGGGCTCGCTCACAAGCTTACCAGGGTAAGAGCTATACTTCTATTTTAAGTCATTATTATCCAAGATCTCGGTTTGAAGACAACCAATTAAAAATGACCCTTACGGCGAAGAGTCGGGGTGAAAAAATCACCCCATTAGACTTATAAGCACTTTTGTAGCAAAAAACAAAAGTGTTGCTAGGGTAATTAGGCCTGAGTAATTGTACATATAATATTTCTCCCTCTACTATTTAATCAGTCGGCATAAGTTGGCAAAACTTTAGTCGAGGCGGCTAAAAACCTGAAATCAATGTAAAAAACTTAATTTTCTCAAAAATTGACCTTAAAAAATTAAAAATTTCGACAGAAAATATTAATTTTAAAAATTAAACAATAAAGCTTTAGCAAAAAAAAGCTGCTCTATTTTGGGTCAATGGGCCCGGAGAGCAAGGTCTCAAGCTCGGCAATAAGGGTTTCATAGTGTGTTAAGGCGCTATAAAACCTAAACTCGGTACTAAATCGTTTTCGAATAGAGCCTAAAAACGTAGCGTAGTCCACGCGGCCCCCTAAGTACGCCGATTTACCTGTGCGCACGGCTTGTTTTGATAGGGGTAAAAGGGTGTCCTCAAGTAGAGTGAGAGTTTTAAATGACTCTTCAAGCTCATAGTAAATATTATGAACCTTGTTAGAGACCCGTATTTTTTTAGAGTTTAAAAGAGACGTCGATCGACCCAGGTGAGAGTGAGCGGCTTTAATATTGTTAGATTGTTTTTGAAAAAAAAGCAGGGGCAACTTTACAGACACCATCATAGACGTAAAGTCGGTGCCATTATCAATAGGGTTGGCCTCTCTCGAGGTGTAGGAGGCCTTTAATGCAAAGTCAGGGTAATATTGCAGCTGAGCAAGGCTTAGCCCCTCGCTGGCCGACTGGTGGTTAAACTCAAGGGTGCGTATTTGATGACTGTTTTTAAGCGCACGATCTTTAATGGATTGAAACTTTATATTTTTAAATAATAAATAGGTTTTAACAATCTGATGGGGGTGGGCTTCAACAATATTAGTGTTTCGACCAATAACTGAGGCTAGGTTGCTTTTTTCAACCCTTATTTTTCGCTCAGAAATAAGTATTTTTGAAATAAGGTCAGCCTCTTCCATTTGAAAGTTAATCACCTCTGCTTGTGGGATTTGGCCTAAAGTATACTTAGCCCGAGCTGAAACGATGAGCTGCTTAATTAACTTTTTTTGCGCCCCTAAAACTTGTTTGTTTTTGATTTCTAAAAAAAGTTTATAAAAAGCTTTTTTTACGTTTAATATGATTTCATATTGTTTTTGTTGAACATCGTGAGTGGCGGCTTTTGCTATTAAGCGAGCCATGCTCTTTTTTTTAGTTAACTTACCAGGGAAGGGTATTTTTTGTGAGAGGCTCAGCTTTTTACCCGTCATGGGGGTTTGTTTATAGCTGTACGTATCTACAGGGAGGTTCATAATTTCGTACGAAAGCGTGGGGTCGTCATAAGACCCACTTGGTAAAATGAGCGATTTGAGTTGTTCGGCTTTATGTACAGAGGCTTTTAGGTCAGGACTGTTTTTAAGCGCCTCATCAATAAGAGCACTCAAGCCGGAGTTATTACTAGAGGCTAAACCCACAGTTTTTGGGGCCTGAGTTGTGGCTTTAGCAAACATAGGCGCACATAAAAGAGCCACGATAATAAATTTTGAACCTAAACGGTTTATTATAACCATTAAATAAAAGCCTTTTTAAGAGGGTCCCAGTGAGGAAACCTAAAGTTTTTTACAAGCCGTAGAGCGAGCTGACTCCCCCCAACGCTCCCCACAAGCCAAGCTAAAAACATGGACTGGGTTTTGTGCTGAGTACCTAGAAAGTAAAATATACTGAGAAACAATAGGGACAGCAGCAGGTAGTACAGGGTTTTATGCTTCCAGATGATTTTGATTTCCTCAGGTCGTAATACAAACATAGTTATTAAGGCCCCTGAGCCAACAAAAAGAGCTCCACATAACCCCATGCAGGCTAAGTGACCGAGCTTTAAAAACAGTACGGATAAACCATTAATACTTAAAAAACTAACCCCAAACTGTGAGCATATAAATAAAGTAGAAATCCCTGTGAAAAACTGAATGATAAATACCTTACTGATAACAAGTAGGTGGTTAGGGTTTAAATCGCCTTTAACCTGGCTTTCTATTTTTTGGCAAAGGGCCTCGGGGAGGGGCACATCTTTAATACTAAGAAAGTGAGTCATATCATTTTTTTGAGGCTCTGATATATTTTTGCTCAAGGTGAAAACTCCTTAAGGTGTTTAATATTATTTTTAATTTTCTTTATCGATCGGCTAATAATTTGACGTACATTGGCTGCACTTGACCCAATAAGGTGAGCTATCTCAGTTGAGCTTAAATCAGATTCAAATTTTAATTTTAAAACATGGGTTTGATGGCTTGTGAGGCCTAAAGCTTTGTAGTGCTCTAAAAGGGGGGTATCAAAAGTAGGTCGTGTTGGCGGTGGTGCCGTGACGTCACCTTGCTCGGCTATAAAGGACTTAATTTTAGAGGCCTCTTTACCGGACTTTCTAAAGTGATCTATTAAAGTATTTTTAGTGATGGTAAAAAACCAACTTAAAAATACATATTTTTTATCATATAAAGAGCGCTTGTTGTGTAGTTTCAAAAAAACCTGCTGGAGTAGGTCGTCAGCCGTCTCTTTGGAGCCCGTTTTAGATAAAATATAACCATAAGTCTTTGCGCTGTAGCGAGCAAAGAGGGAGTTAAAAGCTTGAGTGTTGCCCATTTTATAGGCTTCCATAAGTTCCTCATCTGTTGGTAGGAGGTTCTTTGAGTCTGTCATAAGCTAATACGTCCCTAGGCTTTAAAATGTGACAAAAAAATGATCACACCTCATTTACGCTACTGCTTAAACTCATAAGTGTCTAGTTATAATGGGGTTTTTAAACTGGGTTCAATACCCTGGCGACACACAGATGTAGAAGAGGCGCCTTGTTGCTATTAAGGCTCAGGACGATCACAGGGTATTAATGGGGTGGCCAAAAATTATTTTTAAAATAGTTGTCACAATTGTTTGAATGTCTTCGTATTTTAAAATGTAATTGTATTTAGGCCTTTAGGTTAAAAAATGAAGACCAAGGGTTTTAAACATAAATATAAAAAGAGGGTAAAAAACAATGCTTAAATCAACAACTCTAGGTCCTGCCGTATTATTTGTTTTAAGTCTTTTATTGGTTTTTACAGTGGGCTGTACTGATAGTAAAAATAAGTCCTCAAAAGGCCAAACCGGTGTGGCTCAAAAAGCCCCTCTTTACCAGTGCCCGATGCATCCGCAAATAACTTCTCATAGAACTAAGCAATCATGCCCCATATGTGGGATGAACTTAGTTTTAGTTGAAACGGATGAGGAGCCGGCTCCGCCGACTAAGGATCACTCGGCCCATGCTCACTCTAACCCCCAAGGTCAGCAAAAAGTGGGGGCAACAACAAAGTCCCTGTACCAATGCCCTATGCACCCTAAAGTTACATCTCGTAAAAAAAATCAAACATGTTCCGTCTGCGGCATGGATTTAGTGGGAGTGCAAAGTGATAAGGCTGAATCCGCAGGTAGCTCAGGTCAAGCCCAGCCCACCGAACTGAGTACTCACGCTCCGTTTAAGCTATCAATGAAAAAAATGCAGATGATCGGCGTGCAAAAACAAAAAGTTGTAAAAAAAGTATTATTTAAAAAAATTAAAGCCGCAGGCAGTATTGCTTATGACCCCGAGTTGTTTACCGCCAGTAGTGAATACCAAGAGGCTTTAAAGCAATACTTGAGACAAAAAAATAGCCCCTTAGTAGAAATCAAACAAAGTGCCAGAGAGACTTTAAGGGCCGCTAAAATTAGGCTTAAGGTACTAGGGTTAAGTAATAGTCAAATTAAAGCCATTAACCCCTATAAAAGCTTGTCTGAGGATTTATTAATAACTAATAAAAATAAAAAACCTTTAATTTATGCAGATGTTTACGAGTCGGACTTACCCTTTATAAAGCCCGGGCAGTCAGTAGAGGTGAGTGCTAGTTTTTTACAAGGCCGGGCAATGACTGGTAAGGTTCAATCTGTAGACCGTATTATTAACCGCGAAACCAGAACCGCTCGGGTGAGGATTTTACTTAACACCACTACTGTACAGGTAAGGCCTGATAGTTATGTGGATGTAGTTATATACTCACCTGTGGGGGAGCACCTTTCAGTCCCCTTTGATGCGGTTTTAGATACAGGGCTTCAAGCCATTGTTTTTGTTGTTAAAGATCAGGGGCGTTTTGAGCCTCGTAAGGTTTTAATCTCTATGAGGGCGGGCAATGACTTAGGCATTGGCTCAGGAGTTAAAGAAGGTGAAGAGGTGGTGACGAGTGCTAATTTTTTAATTGATTCAGAGTCCAGGCTCAGAGCCGTTATTCGCGAGGCTTCAAAAGGCTCAAACCATGCTGATTAAAATTATTGATATTTGTGCTAAGCATAGGTTTTTAACACTCTTTTTTGTGATGTTTTTAATTATTGCGGGCCTATCGAGTATGCAAAAAATCTCGGTAGATGCCATCCCTGATTTATCAGACACTCAGGTGATTGTTTACTCTAAATGGAGTGTGAGCCCAGACATCATAGAAGACCAAGTGACCTACCCTATTGTGAGTAGTTTACTTGGGGTGCCGAAAGTAAAAGATATACGAGGGCTCTCTACGTTTGGGTTTTCTTATGTGTATGTTATTTTTGAAGACGGCACAGATATATATTGGGCCCGATCAAGAGTATTGGAGTATTTATCTAAAATCACCCCTCAGCTACCAAAGGGTGTTAAAACAGAGCTAGGCCCTGATGCAACAGGTGTAGGCTGGGTCTATCAATATGCTTTAAAAGACACGAGCGGCAATAACTCTTTAGCAGATTTGAGATCTTTTCAGGACTGGTTTTTAAAATACCAACTTCAGTCTGTTTCGGGCGTTTCAGAGGTGGCCTCTATTGGTGGGTTTGAAAAACAATACCAAGTAAAGATCAATCCTAACTTACTACAGTTTTACAGGCTCTCTATTACAGATGTGATGAAGGCAGTACGGGCTGGAAATTTAGAGATCGGCGCCCGAGTTTTTGAAATCTCAGGGGCCGAGTATATGGTCCGTGGCAGAGGGTATATAAAAAACCAAACAGACCTTGAAAATATTGTTGTTGGGGCCAGTCAATCGGGGACTCCAATATATTTAAAAAATGTATCCAAAGTTTCAATAGGGCCCGAAATGCGACGGGGCATTGTTGATCTTGACGGTATGGGTGACGCTGTTGGCGGCATCGTAATTATGAGATTTGGCGAAAACGCAAACACGGTGATTGAGAGGGTTAAGAGTAAAATTGAAGATCTCAAACCCTCACTCCCCAAAGGGGTCGAAATCGTTGAGGTCTACAACCGAAAGCATCTTATTGATAGAGCCATCAATACCCTAACTCGCGAACTCTCAATTGAGATGCTTGTTGTGGGCTTAATTATACTTATTTTTCTTTTAAACATACCAAGCTCATCAATGCCTATTTTACTGTTGCCCACAGCGGTAGTGATTAGTTTTATACCCATGTACCTGTTAGGGGTGTCGGCTAATATTATGTCCCTTGGGGGGATTGCTATCTCTATTGGTGCCATGGTGGATGCCTCAATAGTAGTGATTGAAAACTGTCATAAAAAACTAGAAGAGTGGAACCTTAAGGGCAGGGTGGGGGACCACAAGCCTGTACTTATTGCCGCTATAAAAGAGGTGGGCCCATCGAGTTTTTACTCACTGCTAGTCATAGCGGTTTCTTTTTTACCTATATTTACTCTAGAGGCTCAAGAAGGGCGACTTTTTAAACCCCTGGCTTACACAAAGACCCTTTCTATGGGTGTGGCAGCTATTTTAGCTATCACTTTAGCCCCAGCCTTACTGTTGATAATTATACGATTTAAAAAATATAATTTTCGCTCTCAAATTGTAACTCGAATTGCGAATAAATTTTTATTAGGCTCTACTCACTCAGAAGAAAAACACCCCATTAGTAAGTTTTTATTTAAAGTATACGGACCTATTGTGGACTGGGTCGTGGTAAATCCCTTAAAGGTTATTGGTGCCGCCATTTTAGCATTACTTATAACTATCCCTGTGTTTTTACAAATTGGGTCGGAGTTTATGCCCCCTCTTAATGAGGGCTCTATTCTTTATATGCCCACAACCATGCCGGGGATTTCAGTCACTGAGGCTGAGGATTTATTAAGAAAGCAAGATGAGATTTTAAAAAGCTTCCCCGAAGTAAAATCTGTTTTTGGTAAAGCCGGTAAGGCGAACACCTCGACCGATCCGGCTCCGTTTTCTATGATGGAGACCACTGTTATTTTAAAAGACCAACGAGAGTGGCGTAAAAAAGAACGCTGGTACTCAGGGCTACCAGAGTTTCTTAAAGGTCCATTTAGGGCTTTACAGCCCGATTTTATAACTTGGGACGAACTGATTTCAGAGATGGACTCTAAAATGAAATTCCCAGGGCTTGTTAACGCGTGGACGATGCCCATTAAAGCTCGCCTAGATATGTTATCCACAGGGATTAGGACTCCTGTGGGTATCAAGGTGTCAGGGAGTAGTTTGAAAAAAATTGAACAAATTGGGATTGAGTTAGAAAAAATAATCCCAAGAGTTAAGGGCACTCGGAGTGTATTTGCTGAAAGAATCACGGGGGGGTATTTTTTAGATTTTGATATTAAAAGAGAGGCTCTTGCCAGGTACGGTATTTCAGTGGAGGAGATACAACAAGTTATTAAAAGCTCCGTGGGGGGCATGAACGTATCAACCACCATTGAGGGCCGCGAGAGGTACTCGATTAATGTTCGCTACGCGAGGGACTTTAGAGAAAACCTAGAGGACCTTAACGGGATTACAGTGAAGTCAAAAAAAGGTCAATTTGTGAGGCTCGGTGATTTAGCAAAAATAGAGCTTAAATCAGGCCCCGGTATGATTAGAAACGATAATGGCTTATTAACCGGTTATGTATTTGTAGACGTTGCGGGTGTTGATATTGGTACTTACGTAAAAGAGGCCAAAAAACTTGTTCATGATAAGTTAAAAATACCACCGGGCTACTCTCTGAATTGGAGTGGGCAGTATGAAAGTATGATCCGGGTGAGAGAAAAACTCACCGTTGTTGTGCCCATCACTCTTTTAATTATTATATTTTTAATTTATTTAAACACTAAGTCGGCTGTTAAAACATCTATTATACTTTTAGGCATACCCTTTTCAGCTATAGGAGCTTTTTGGTTAATTTATATACTTGGGTACAATATGAGTATTGCTGTGTGGGTGGGGCTCATTGCATTGCTCGGTATAGACGCTGAAATGGCCATATTTATGCTGCTGTATCTTGATTTAAGTTACGAAAAGCGCGTTAAAGAGGGTCGGATGAACTCTCTTAAAGATTTAAAAGCCTCTATCCACGAAGGGGCTGTAAAAAGAATACGACCCAAGGTGATGACTGTAGCAACAACCTTTATTGCTCTTTTGCCCATTATGATTGCCAGCACTGCCGACACCGGGGCTGACGTAATGAAGCGTATGGCAGCCCCTATGGTTGGTGGTATATTTTCGTCATTTTTATTAGAACTTATTATTTACCCGGCCATTTATACTCTTTGGCGGGGTAAGGCTTTTAAAAAACCTAAAGCACAAGACTAAGAGCTCGCATTTATTTTAGAATTACTTGTAAACATTGATATTGTCGCAAAATTAATGATGTTTTTAAATAAATTAATATAATTAAATAAAAGGTGATGATTTTGAGAAACCCTAAAGCTATATTCATTTTATTAGCGTCCTTAATTTTGTTCACAGGTTGTGTGGGCCCGCTCTTAAACCACGGGACAGGGAGATCTTTAGGCAGTGGTAACCATAATGCTAAGGTCATTGCAGCCCTTGAGGGCTATTATGGCTTTCAATACGATTATGGTTTTAGTGATAACTTTGACCTTGGAGTACAGTATGAGGTCCTTAGCATAGGCCTTAATAGTAAGTACTCATTTATAAATCAAAGCTCTGGGTTTTCTTTTGCCGGAACATTAGGTATTGGTTCCACTTTTGGAGGCGTTTACAGTGCATTAGGTTTTAATGGCAGCTATAAAGCCGGCTCATGGGAGCCCTTTGCAAGTTTAAGGTATACTTCTGTTGAGGTGGATCAACAAGAAATTATAAATAAAGATACAGGTGACCTATTTACTGTAACCCCGGTTATGAATTATGATTACACACAAGGGTTTTTAGGAGTTAAATATTGGTTTACTGATGGACTGGCTTTAAACGTCGAACTGGGTTCTTTTGTTTCAAGTAATAATGTCGATTTTACTTCAATTATTTATTACTCCCTAGGTGTTGATTTTTTATTTTAAAAACCATGTTGGATTTGAAGACCTAAGCTTAAATTAACCCTTGATTAAGAGAGGGGTAAAGGTCCTTTTAATGAGCCACTACATCAGAACTCTCCTTTTTTTGACAAGAAAGCCAGCGGATATGAGGATAACATGCTGAAAATCACTTAATTTTATTCAATTCCATTAAAATTTAAATGTAAATTTTAAAAGTAACAAAAAGGGTCGCACTATCAAAAAAATAGACACCATTAACTTACCTTGGCTACGCTATTTTCGTCGCATTTGTACGCCAGGGTCACCTTGAGAGCATATTTCATAGAGGCGAGTGAATTAAAGAGTTATAAACTCTATGGCACGTAACTTGCTGTTATAAGAGTAATAGTAAAGTGCCCTCTTAAATTTTAAACCTATTTGAAAAAAGAGTTAATGAGGGTTGGCACAATTAAGCCCATTCGTAGGAGATTTCTAATGAGAGTTAATGTTTTTATATCACTGAGCTTGTGTTTTTTTATATCATTCGCTCAAGCCAAAAATGAGACAGGCGAGTCTAAAATAAACCCCATAGCCAGACAGGCTTTAAGTGATGCAGAAAACATTGATACAGCTGAAGTGGCAAAAAAATCTATTAGAAAGATGTTAAACATGGTTACAGCCCCTGAGTTAGATCAAGTAATAGCCCCTAATACATTATCAGAACTCGGATTGAAAAAATTGAAGCAAAGAGTAAATTCTAATTATCAACTTAGATATGAGGTTTTTAAGAAATGTGCATTTTTAATAGATAAATATTCAATACATGATGAAAATGTGTTGGAGCAAATTAAACATGTGGCTAAATACGATTATTATACAAAACTAAGAAGATTAGCTATGATCTCATATGTTTCTCAAGAAACTAGTAAATCAAAAAGAGCAGAGTTTTTACAAGATATAGCTAGTACTGACGGTGAGCTTATATTTAGTGGTTATTACCTAAAGCGTTCTCCACTTTTTGCTGAGTTTGTTAGAGGTCTCCATCCCGAAACTAAAGAAGAACTTTTAACTAAAAGTGTGTACACCATCAAGGAGGAGACACTCAAATACTTCTCTACAGAGGGTTCAATGAACTTAGAAGTCCCGATTATTAGTGTAGAATATGATTATGTGGGGTCAAAATCAGTCGTCACTAAAGAGGTCGCTGACGAGGAGAATAGAAATTATTTAGAGATAATTGATGGACTTATATCTAAGCTCTCAAGCAACTCTTCTTTTAGTCGTAAATATGCAGAAGGTGACCTTCAAAGAATAGCTAATGCTCAAGAACGTCGCAATGGATATTATAGCCTTACTAATGAGTATGTTTATGGACATGTCACAAATTTTGAGGTTAAAACGGAACAGGACTCCAGTCATTTGCTTGAAGAAGGAGAGCTGAGAGATATGGAGAAAAAAATAATACAAGATAATAAGCCGTACTTAACTTTACAGTCATTAACAGACCATAGGGCCGGTTTAAATTATAATAACACATTAAGCAACGGAGTTACGCGTATATTGAGGGGTAACACAGTAAAATGGGCCAACAATCTTCTTGAAAGAAACAGTCAGGGTGAAATCTTTAATTTTCAAAAAATACATAGCGATGCTCAACGCCGTTCATGTAATAATAAATCTAAATTTGAATGTCACGA
>JAUVAX010000035.1 GCA_030591685.1 Pseudobdellovibrionaceae bacterium
ACTCAAGGGTTACCGTATAGGCCAATATATATAAATCATGTGTGGCCCCTAGGCCGAGATGAAAAAGCCTTTTTTTCAAGAGTTCCGGTTAAATTACAAACTGAAGATAAACAAAAACTTGATCACGCTGACGGATTCCGCATAGCCCGGTCTAATGCTTTAACAGATGAAATCGACACTACGGGCAAATATATTTGGTGTAGTGGGTTAGTGAGTTGGCAAAAATTAGCCAAAAAAAAAGTTTGGGTAAACGGTTGTGATGATGGCCTTGGTGAGGGCGAAGACCCATATATTCAAGGCTTAAGTTGTGATGCAAATATTAATTGGATAAAACTCACACATAACGAGGCTTTACTTTATGGCCCTCAAAAAGAGCAAGTGGCGACTTATTCGCTGAGACCAAGCAACAACAGCCCTGATCTTAAGGATAAAAAATACTTTTATTGGGCAAGCGCCACTAGTTTTAATGAGGCCTTAAAAAAATATCCTGAAATTAAAAAGGCCTTTCATTTTTGTGGGCCCGGAAATACGTATTTAGGTTTAAAAAAAATATTGGGTACAGATAAAAATATTTTTATTTTTACAGATTACAATGAGTGGTGGCGCTGGGTTCAGCCCGTAGGGAGTGAATGATGAATTCGAAAGAGCTTTTTGAAAGATCACTAAGGGTTTCCCCAGGAGGAGTTCATAGCCCCGTGAGGTCATTTAAATCTGTAGGCAGAGAGCCGATATTTTTTTCAAGCGCTAAAGGGGCTTATATTAACTCTGTTGAAGGGGATAGGTATATTGATTTTTGCCAAAGCTTTGGCCCTAATATTTTAGGGCACAGAGACCCTGATGTACAAGCTGTGGTCAGTGAAATGATCGACAAAGTTTGGAGCCTAGGCGCGTGTGACCCCTACTCACTGGAGCTGTCTGAGTGGATTATTGAGCGTCTTAATTTTATTCAAAAATTACGTTTTGTTTGTTCCGGTACAGAGGCGGTAATGAGTGTGTTGCGATTAGCACGTGCGGCCACTAAAAGAGAAAAAATATTAAAATTTAACGGATGTTATCATGGTCACGTTGATAGTATGCTTGTTAAGGCCGGTAGCGGGTTAGCTGGGGATGCCGCAAGTGATAGCGCGGGGGTATCAGAGCAAGTGGCAAAAACAACACTTGTTTGTGATTTAGATGATGATAAGGGCTTAGAAGAGGTTTTTAAAAAAGAGGGGGCAAATATCGCCGCTGTGATTATTGAGCCGTTGCCCGCAAATTTTGGGTTATTAATACAAAGAGAAGAGTTTATTGAAAAAATATTTACTCTGGCTCGTAAACATAAAGCTTTAGTTATATTTGACGAGGTTATTAGTGGATTTAGAGTGGGCCTAGGTGGGATGGCCGAAAAGCTAGGGGTTAAGCCAGATATTGTGACTTATGGTAAAATTATAGGTGGGAGCTTTCCGGTGGGTTGTTATGCCGCGAGTGCTGAGTTGATGGATATGATGGCCCCTAGTGGGCCGGTTTATCAAGCGGGCACATTGGCGGCTAACCCTATTGGCATGTGTGCAGGTCTGGCTACGTTAAAAAAACTTGAGACCTGTGATGTGTTTAATGTACTTAATGAGAGGACGCACAAATTCACACAAAAACTTCAACAGGGGTTTGATGATAATAACTTAGATCTTTCTGTTCAGTCTGAAAGTTCTCTGTTTTGGATTCATAAAAAATCAGCTCAGAAAATTCGTAGCATTGAGCAGTTTTCTAAAGGGCATGCCGAAAGTTATAAGGGGCTTTTTAACGGAGCTTTAAAAAGAGGTGTTTATATGGCGCCCAGTGCATATGAGGTGGGGTTTGTTTCATATGCCCATACAGATGAAATATTATCTCAAGCGGCCGATGCGATCATTGATGCCGCAAAGGAAAGCCATGTACAAGCCTAAGGGGTTTAAGTTTTCATTATTATTTGCAGGCTTGTGGCTTATATTCACATTAACGCTTGTTATTTGGTGGCTTGCAAAAGTTCTTTCTATATTAAAACAAGCGAAATCACCTTTAGGGATTTCGGGCTCCATATCAAAGCTTGAGAATATGATTTTATGGGAGGGCGTGTCTCTAGTTTTACTTATTATTGTTGGGGCGGTGCCACTGATTTACCTTATTAAAAAAGAGGCTTTCAGGGCCGAGAGTTTTAAACAGTTTTTTGCTCATTTTTCACATGATCTTAAAACATCAATAGCAAGTTTAAGATTACAAGTGGAGTGTTTACTTGATAATTTACAGGGCACAGATGAGGGGAACAAAAAACTTTTAAGCCGTATCCTTTCAGACACTAACCGATTACAATTGCAGCTAAATAACTCACTTTATTTAACACAGTTAAAGACGCCCAAGTTATTTTTTGAAAAAATTAATTCAGCCGATTTTTTTGAAAATCTAACATACCGGTGGCCTCATCTGAAGTTTTCAATTAATGGATCCGCTGTTATTGAGGCTGACAGGTACTTTTTAGAGAGTTTATTTAATAACCTTTGTCAGAACAGCACTCTTCATGGAAAGGCCCGATCTGTAGATATAAAAGTATCTTCTGATGATGAAGGGTTTATAAAAATTATATTTAATGACGATGGGGTAGGCTTTAATGGTGAGGTATCAAGCCTTACTAAGCCTTTTTTACGACATGGAGTTACAAGTGGAAGTGGACTTGGTTTGTTTTTAATTCAGCAGCTATCAAAGGCCTTAGGGGGGGAGTTTGGGGTTTCTGACCCGAACCATGGATTTGAGGTTTTTATCAAATTAAAAGGTGTAGTTTTATGAAAAAAATCCTCCTTGTTGAAGACGACGATACACTTGGTGCCACACTGTCAGAAAAGCTTCAAGGTGAAGGCTATGAGGTCTTTTGGGATCAAACTCTAAGTGGAGCCCAAAAACATATTGATTCAATTGCATTTGATGTGGTTATTTTTGACCTGGGTTTGCCCGATGGGACGGGGTTTGATGCGGCCCAAGCACTTAAAGAAAGGTCAAAGGCTCCCTTTTTATTTGTTACAGCCCAAACTGATGCGCAGACTCGGCTTGAAGCCTTTGAGCTTGGGGCTGAAGAGTTTATACCTAAGCCCTTTCATATTAAAGAACTTCTTATGAGACTAAAGCATGTTTTAGAAAACCATTTGCCGATACGTCAAATTATTTATGAGCACTTTCTCGTTGATCTTGATGGGCTATGTCTTGTGTTTAAAAGTGGGGAGAGAAAGGTCTTAGTCCCGAGAGATTTTGAAATATTAAAGTTTTTAATACATAAAGCACCATCTGTTGTTAGTCGTGACGAGATACTAAAAAAAATCTGGGGAGTAGAAGAATACCCCTCAACGAGGACGGTTGATAATTCAATCGTGAGGATTAGACAGACATTAGCCCCTTTTTCAGATGAGTACTTGCTATCTGTAAGGGGAGTTGGGTATAAATGGATAAACAACAAAGGGCGGCAGCATTGAGTAGCGAAAGATTTCAAAATGCTTTAAGGGCAAAACCCCAAAGCACACCACCGATTTGGTTTATGAGGCAAGCGGGTCGCTATCATGAGCATTATCAGCAAATGAAGAAAAAGCATACCTTTGTTGAACTCTGCAAAAACCCAGAGTTGGCAGCAGAGGTAGCACTTGGCCCCATTAGGGACTTTGATTTTGATGTTTCTATTATGTTTAGCGACTTACTCTTCCCCCTAGAGTCTTTGGGCTTTGGCTTAGAGTATTCTCCGGGACCTGTGTTAGATAAAAAACTAACCCCTGAGGTTTTAAAAAATTTAAAACCTCTAGAAGAAGCTATCGAAGGGGTCATGTTTCAAAAACAAGTAGCCCTTGCCACAAAAGAGATGCTGCCAAAAGATAAAAGTTTAATTGGATTTGTTGGGGGCCCTTGGACGCTATTTACCTACGCCATTGAAGGTTCACATAAAGCTCTTATGTGTGAAGTTAAAAATGACATGGATTTATTTGAGGCTTTTTGTGAAAGATTAATCCCATTTTTAATTAAAAACATTCAACTACAGCTTGATGGTGGGGTAGAGCTTGTAATGATTTTTGATACAGCCGCTGGAGAGCTCTCTCCTGGGATGTATAACCAGTACATAGTCCCTCAGCTTGAAAAAATGATAAATGCTCATAAGGGTAAGCTGGGATATTATGGCCAAAAATTAACAGATGACCATTTGGCTCCAAAAATTAAAAGCCAATCCAGCCTTGTTGGTATTGGCGTGGATCACCGGTTTCAAATAAGTCGTGTACTGCAACAAAGAAAGTCAGGGTTTATTCAGGGTAATTTTGATCAAACATTATTATTTGCTCCGAGTGAGACTTTTAAAAAGTATTTATTAGAGTATTTGGCCCCGTTAAAAGAGTTAACAAATGAGCAAAGAGCGGGGTGGGTTTGTGGGCTCGGCCACGGTGTGTTACCTAAAACTCCTGAAAATAATGTCAGAGATTTTGTGCAAATTATTAGAAAGGAATTTTCTTAAATCATGAAGGTAGCAGTGGTTATTGTAAATCTAGGGACACCTTCTGAGCTTACACTAAAGTCTGTGAAGTCATTTTTGTTGCAATTTTTGTTAGATCCGCTCGTGATTGATATCCCATACTTGTTTAGGCAAATATTAGTTCGTTTTTTTATTGTTCCCTTTAGATCTAAAAAATCCCTTGCGGCTTATAAAAAAGTTTGGACTGATGAGGGGTCTCCGTTATTTATTGAAAGCAAGAAGTTACGTGATAAGCTGCAAGTATCCCTAGGGGACAAGGCCCATGTTTTTTTAGCTATGCGCTATGGGAGCCCAAGTGTTAAATCTGTATTAACAGAAATTAATTATCAGTTGTTTGATAAAATAATTTTAATGCCTCTTTACCCTCAATACAGTTGGTCAACAGTGAGGTCGGCATTGAGGGAGTACTCCAAAGTTAAGAGGCAACTCAGTATTAAGGGTAAAACAAAGGTCATAGATGCGTACTATGACAAACCTAAGTACATTAGAGCTTTAACTGATAGTATGGATGATTATGTCTCTGATTATGACCATGTATTGTTTTCTTTTCATAGCCTGCCTATAAGTCAAATAATAAAGCAAGACCAATCATCTCAGTGCTTTACAGAGCGCTGCTGTGAGGGCTCAGAGGGCTGTCAACGTCATTGCTACAGAGCTCAGTGCATTGCGACCTTTCAGCTCGTAGCGGAGCAACTCTCATTACTCCCTGAAAATTGCAGTCTATCATTTCAATCGAGAGTGGGTAAAAAGTGGTTGTCCCCATTTACTGACGAGACTATTATTTCTCTGGCTCAATCAGGGGTTAAAAAATTAGCTGTCGTATGCCCGGGGTTTGCTACAGACTGTCTTGAAACTTTAGAAGAAATAGATATTGAGTGTAAAAACCTATTCCTCACTCATGGTGGCGAGGAGTTTAAATTTATACCTTGTCTAAATGACAGTGACTTTGCAATAGAGGCCTATAAAAAAATAATTGAACCGAGTTTGTAAATTATTAATAAATTTTACATTATAAAAGCTACTCGCTATTGATTCAAAGCCCCTGACTCAATCCAGTCGTTTATAATTTTAACATCCTAAGGTAAGAGTTGGATAGCCGTCGTGCCCATTCGCTCTCCAGCTGTGGGGTCAATAATTGTTTTATATAGTTGGCTGTTCATGGGGTCTCCAACGGTAACTAGACTCTTAATTTGCGTGTAGGAGCTCATTTGAGGATTTTGATTACTATGACAACCCAGGCACTTAGAGCTTATAATTTCATTCACTTGAAAAAAGAAGACTTGGTCAACTCCTCCGGTTGGGGTCCCTAAAATCCAATTAGCAATACTGTCCTTGTCTGAATTTGTAATGCTTAGGGTGTCGTGGGGAGGGAGTAAGTCAATCATGGATTGATATAATAACGAGTTTTGCGGCTCGCCCATTACTAATACGGATCGACCGTCAATTTGTTGAGCTTCAAGGGTGGGAAAGTCTAAAATATCAGGTATTGCTGAATTTACGCCAGAACTCGGACTGTGACAAGAAGTGCATTTATCCTCAAGCACCTTACCGGCTAATGATGCGTAACTTTCAAAATATAGTTCAGCCTCTTCGTGAGAGGAACAGTTTTGAAAATTGGTCAGTAGTATCGTGATTCCGATGATCACAGATAATAATTTAAATTCTCGCATAATCGCACCCCTTAAAACTAATTATTCAAAGCTCCATTACCTAGCCAAACTTTAATTCTCTCTCTTAGGTTCTCTCCATTGGCAACGGCATCTAATCCATTATCAGCGGGCATTTTTTTCAAGTAGTCGTACTCCCCAATGGGTGAGAGTCTTCGATACATATCACTAGTAATAAGTTCTTCGGGGACACGGGTCCCTAAAACACCATTAGGGGCCACCATAGAGTCAAAGTCAGTTAAGTCATAATTGTTTTTAACTCTGTTATTATGACATTCTAAACAATGCTCAGTGAACACGTCTCGCATTAAGTTTTGAAGGTTAATCGAGTTAGGGTAGCTGTTGCTTTCCTGGTCGGCATCACTGGCAAGAATATTTAAATCTAAGCTGTTATTTACCCCTATTAGAGCTCCAGATACCAAGTCCTCAGAAAGAAACATTGATATGGTCTCTTGTGGTTCAAATCTACGATCATTAGAAATCATGACATCAAAATACTTTATTAATACTGGGTTCCCACTGCTGTCGACTTCACCTGGGATAAATTCAAGGCGATTATTTAGGACCTTATAATCCCAATTAAAATTATTAATAGATCCGACAACCTCATCTATAGTCACCCCATCATTAAAGGGCTTTGCGGTTCCACTGTCAGCAGAGTTATTAATGCCCAGAGTCACTGTGATTTTAAACTCAGGGGGGGCACTTATGCGAATACCCACCTGAACGATTGTTTTAGGTTGAAGCTCTTCATCTTTAATGCCATCAAAGGGGTTTTCAGCGACTCCGGCCATAGAGGCAACAGTAAAATCAACTCTCACTGGCTGAGGGGGTCTATCTGTTTCGACAAGTTCAATTTTTTCAAAAGAGAGGCTCATCACATCACTGGCATAAACTTTAGTTACAGCAATCATTGTCCCCGTTGAAAGTAAATCGGTGTTGGTGAGGTTCCTAAAGCGGCCATCCGTATCAGCAGCCTTCTCAGATGCCGTGACATATTTAATTATTTTATCTATGTAGGTGTATGTTGATTCATCAAGTATGTACTCACCGTTAACTTTAACTCTGAGTCCTTTAATACGTACACCAAGGAGTTTATCATTATTTGTAGGGTCATCATCTGTGCCGGGAGTGCCTTTAGGGCCAGGGTCAAAACTTGTAAGATCTAAAGTGGGATTAAAAATTTCATAAAAGAGCTTGTCCTCAATACGACGAATTCTAACATCCATATGAATTTGAGCACCTGTTAAATTGGGTAGTTCTCCGTCAGTTGTTGAAATCGTATCTTTACCTAGGTTCCATGTAATGGTTGTTGTGGGGCCAATGAAGTCATCGCTGAGTGTAGGGTCAGCACTAATACCAATAGAGCGTGTGTCGATCCAACTTGTCAGGTCAACTTGAGGGCCGACACTAGTTCCACAGAGCGCCTCTTCAGAAAGAGCCTTCTCAAAACCCTGTTCAAACTCATTAATAATTACAGCATGTTTAGACCCAGAGTAGGGTGAGTTATGATTAGGATCGACTGCATATTTGTCCACCTTAAAGTAGCCAACGTTCATAAAGGCATCAAAGGCCACCTCAGTATTAGAGTCAGAAAAGGCACCCTTCCCTGTTCCGTTAGATGTATGGCAGGCTGCACAGTTTTGTTTGAGAAAGGGAGCATAAGTGCGTTCAAAGTAAGGACCAATGGCGCAACCCTTTAGACTTGATGAGTTTAGTTCACCACCCTCAAGGCCTGAATGCCTCGGTGAACAGGCATTAAAGTACACAGGCAAAAGCCCAGCGCACAGGGTGAGTAAAAATGTAAGTCTCTTACGGTCCATTAAAATACCCCTATAAAATTTCTAACTGCTTCTGTTTCCAATTTTAATAATTTTATCTAAATCTGTTGAAGTAAAAAATCTTGGGATTACAGACTGAACTAAACTGAGCCTATTACAAAAAGCTAAGTAGTTTGCAAAAATCCCAGCTAAAGCTCTCTCAGGGTTTCCGCCCGTAATAAAGCTTTCTTCAGCGGACTGCCCTTCGTTAAAATACCCTAATTGAAAACTGTTAGACATAGGGGGGCCTGCTGGATCGTAGGCCATCATATATAGAGCTCCTCCACCACCTCTGTCAGAAGTCCAAATACCTCCGGCCTGAGAATCGGGTCCCGTAACGGCTCCATCAGTTGTTACAATTAAAAAGGCTTTTTTATTTAAAACTTGAAAGGACGACAGAACTTTACCGATCATCTCCCCCGCTTCAAGGTCACGCTGATCTCCTGTTGTGCGTGTCCCATTATGGTAGTCATAACCACCAAGGTTAATATTGGCCACTCCTGTTTTATTATTTAAAACGTTAAAAACAATACTTGCGGACACAAAATCTCGGCTTCGAGTACTTGTGTTATTATTAATCCCCCAAACCGTTGCAAAGTCGGCATTACTTGTAGGGTTTAAATTAGAAGTATCTGCTCCAACAACATCTGCATTGGCCCCTGTCGCACACTGTATGAGTTTCCCCATTTCTGTAGAGCCGGAGGCCGAGGCCAGGTTTCTGACCTGAGAGCCTGAAAGGTTTTTAATAATTTGAAAAAGCTTGTTTTGCTGCCCAGGGTTTAAATTAGCGGCCAATCGACCGGTCACTCCTAAGGCTCCTGTTATGTCATTAAATCCAGTGACATTAATGGGTGTAGGGGGGGAGATAATGGCATGCATGTTTCTATTACGCCCTAAGTTGGGGAGTAAAAATCCATTACGGCCGGCCTTCTCCACCATGCCCTCAATGTTATATGGGTTTCCGGCGCTGTCGTCTCTTGTGCGCACACAGACTCCAACAAAAGCTGTATTAGCCATTGCAGTAGCCCCTTCAGTTTGTATACCAGTTAAAATACTCGACTGAGTACCGCCAGCGCCTCCATTTGTGTGAAAGGGGGCATTATTAGAAAAGGTCTGAACAATGCCGGGGGTTTTTCCTAACCCTAATTTGGAGTAACTCCCTAAAGGGTCCAATTGCCCGGTGAGCCCACCAATACCCTGGGGTACAAAGTTTGATGCGAGCCCCGCTCCGCCAGCAAGGTTTATGACAACTATGGGAACAAGTGCCGGATCGCCCCCTTGAGAACAAATGGCCTCTTGAGCATATGCCACATTATTATTTGCAAGTAATGAAACTATAGAAGGTACCGTCATGGTAGCTGTGAACTGTATGAGGCCAGCAGAGAGTAATTCACGTCGAGTCATGCTTTTAACAGATTTCTCGTGAAGCTGCTCAAAGGTTTCTCTTTTTTCGATTTTCTTATCAGTCTTTTTTTTCATTTTATTCTCCCGAATAATTTTTACTCGTTACATTTCAATGGCGGATAAACTAGCCAACATACTGGTACATGCAGTCAATACAATATTATGAGTAGCTGCAGGGCTGTTAGCATTTGAGTCCTGTGCCGCGATACTTAGAAGACCATCTATTAGTATACCTGTTTCCTCTGATGTAATATTTCTCTGCCAACATGAGAGGGATAGCTTTTTTAGAACAATTTCTAAATCAGAATTAGACATACTCGACGGGCCTTCAGAAAAATTTATTGAGCTAAAAAACTGTTCTATGTTTGGCCTTGAAGAGTCTTGTTCAATTAAATCAGAGCACACCTCGCCGGCAACGGCAGCTATGCTCATCAGGGCTGGGCCTGTTACTTCAGTGGCATAACCGTACTCTGAAATATTTGTCTTTCGCACTTCAAATTCAGCAATGGTACGAGGGTCTACATTTTTTAGGCCCGTGCAAGAAACCATATTGTTTAAAAACTGCTTTGCATAAACAACAGATGTTGTTTTAGCTCCAGATAATATTACGAAGTCTTCATCACTCTCGCCACTGTTGAGCCCGACTAAGTTAGGGTCAGAAGACCCAAAGTTTCCGCACCCATGGCCGACCAGTAAAAACACAGTGCTGGCGGTGAGAAGTGAAATAAAAAATTTACTTTTAACTCTCATATTCTTTCTCCATTTATTTACCTAAACACTCTTCTTTTGTCGCAATTTCTTCAAATAATCCCTTTAACTTATAACCATTTACTTTAAAATTAGTCGCTGCTACATCGAGCATTTCTTGGTCATAAATAACAGGGTCTCGTTTGCATACAGAGCGATAAACTCTTTTAGCCATACATGTTGGGAAGGCCTTTGAGTTAGAAAGCATTGTTGCAAAACCATTAACTCCATATCCACTTTGTACTGAAGGCCATCCAAAATAATTGGCATTAGCACCCTTGTTTGCATAGTTAATAAAAGAGTTAGACATCATGTAATATCCGCTAGGGTATACGCTGTCGTTGTGGTTCATTTTCTTCACAATTCCTTTAGGGTTTTGCTCGGTCATAAAGGGGTTTTCATCTGAGGGGTTACCATTGGGTAATATATTTGCATTTTTAACAAAACCGTTTTCAAAAGTGAACTGTCCAAAGGCCCCTCTTAAACTATCCATAACAGAGTGACAGGCACGGCAAGTAGTTGTGTATTTACTGTGGTCACCGGCAGGGAAGCGATCTATATCACGACCCACAAATGAATCAGGGCCTTCTGAATCTGACCAGTTATCTATAGGTATACATAAAAACTCCCTAAAGGAGTATTCGACAAGTCTACGGTTTGTGCCCGCAACAGCATGAGCAGCCATAAAGGCGCGAGATGTTATAGCTCCGGCAGCGTCCGCGGTATCAATAGTTGTGACCGCTCCATCAGAATTAATTTGCTTTTGAGGGGAGGTCCTAATTAGTACATCAGTATAGTTATAAAACCCATCTTGAAGGCCTTTATAATGATTATTACTCATTAGCATATCTAACTTTGTATTGCTAGGGACACTCGCCTTAGACGTGTCAGCAATGTAAGAGTAATTGCCTGTTAAAAGTTCACGAGCATCACGGTTATCGCGCGTTGTCCCTATAAACATGGCTATAAAATCTGAAAATTCTGAGTTCACTGTTTCGTCTCTTGTAGACATACGAGCTGCAAAATCACGCACTGTAATATTGTAAAAATCAGGCTCTTGAGTAGCAAGGGCTGCAGCTCCAATTAAATCACCGGAGTTAATTAGTACTGACATTTGGGAAATAATTGGGTTAGTCACAGGAGTACTGACGCCAACAAGTCTTTTGTACATAAGCGAGGCTTTTGAGTGACTGCTGGAGACTACAAAGTTCTCATCTAAAGTTTGTGAACTATAGTGTTTGATCCCCGGCGCCAGAGAACCTAAAATTTGCTCTTTAGTTAAGGCCTTACAGTATATGGCCGCAAGGTGTATGTTACCATTCCAACTGCGTTTTTCTGACGTGTAAGTGTCCCCATGGTCACTATCGACTTCGTTACCAAAGGAGAGCAGAGCATTGGCGTCCCAATCGAGTGAACCTGTAAAATCATTACTCCCAGCAATGGTTTGAATAAATGCATGTGTAGGTACACCGTTATCATCATTTCTAGTAATATAGACCTGTGTGGTCCCGTTTGAATCACGTGTGAGAATGATTTGTTGAAGCTTTTTGAGTTCTAGCTTTCCGGGATCAACTTTTATATTTGCACTGGAAGGGAGAAACTGACCAGCAAAGTCGGGGTTTTCAAATGGTTTTATGGCATTGCTTGTTTTCATGTTGAGCCTGTAAGTAGATTGACCACTGTTCCCATCGTACTCTTGACCGATAAAGAAATTACTTCGCGCTGAGGCAAGGCTTTCAACAAGGGTTCCACCGAGGGGGTTTATATTTTCTGTTTGAGAGGTTAAGGCAATAATTCGTGCTGGTGCGAAAACAAGTTTCTCGAGTTGTTTATCCTTCATATCCACTTCGTTTTCAACCCAAAGCTCTATAGTAAAAGCATTGCTTGCATTACAAGCATCGAGTACTTTACTGGCCACAGGGGAGGTGAGGCGGTTATTAGACGCTCCAAGTGTGAGATATGTTTTAGTCAATGGAGAGGCTGTGATATTAGCAGGGGAATTCGCCGGAATACTTAAAGAACCTGTCCCCACAGCATTCATATACTTTATAGATAAGTTTAAGGGGCTGCCAACATTAGAAACATCTACAACTTGATCCCCTGAAACAGAGTTAAATAAATAAAGACTTTGAAGGCCAAGATCATTCATCTTTGACTGCCAGTCCCCTTGATTGTACAGATGAGCATTCCCACTTTCATCAGAATAGTTGCCAAAGACATCTAAGCCATAGGCTGACTGAGAAATGCAGAAGAGAATTGTAAATGTTAAAAAAAGTTTTTTTATCATTTCTTATGCCCTCGTAAAGTTTGTTAAGGTAGGTCTACAAAAAATGCAGACCCTGCCAATGTTTTAGTAATTCCATCAATAGTAAACTCGAGATTAGATAATGGAGCTCCCATAAGAACTTGACCATTACTAACGCTCACAGAAGCTCCCAGAAGAGCAGGGTTTGTGTCAGATCTAAACTCATCCATTATTTTATAATCAGCTTTTTCTAAATCAGAACCAACACCAGAGAGGTTATAGTAAAACCCGGCCCCTTTATTATTATCGAATGTATGAGAGCCTACAACAAGTGATGTGCTATCAAGACTAACACTTATTCCAAAACCTGAAACATTTTGTGCTGTTAACTTATATGGGGTCCCGTTAAAGCCCCCTTTATAAAGGTAAGCAAACCCTGAACCTTCGCCGTAAGCTCCCACTACAATGTTGGCGCCTTTGACATCTACTGAAACTCCAAAATGATCTTGATCACCAGTACTGGCGGACAGTTTTGCTGATTGCGAAAAGATACCACCACTTTTCTCAAAGACATAAGCGGCACCTGGGCCTGTTGAAATATTGTAATCACTGCTATAATTGTTGGCTGTAACAGGGGCCCCGACCACAAGGGTGTTCCCATCAATGGCAACACTAGAGCCAAAGAGACCTTCTATTTGTCGATCAGAGGGAGTAATTTTTTGTTCAAAAGTTAATGTTGAATTTAAATTTGCATAAACATAAACGGCACCATGTAGCTTAGGTTGTAATCCTGCGGGGGTTTGTGTGCTTCCATTGTCACCAGGAGCACCAACAATAAGGTATCCACCAGAGGCATCTAAGGATTCACCAAAGTGATCCCCTGTTGTTATAACATTGGCACTGCCTGAAGGTAAAAGCTCTTGAGCTTGCTTGCTCCAATTACCACTAGAGTACCTATATATATAGACAACGCCATTTTTATAAGTCTCCGGGATGCCGGCAGTAGAACGAGTACTTGCGGCACCTAAAAACAAGGTATTGCCATCATCACTCATCGCCACACCCTTAAGTTGAGCGGTAGAAAAAGTGGCCGGTGTTAATTTTTGTTCAAAAGACCAGGACCCATTATTTATACGGTATACAAAGGCGGCCCCATTACTTGTACTTCCATGGTTAGGAGCCATTATGACTGCAAGGTTCCATTTTATAAGGACTATATTACCGAACCCACTTTCAGTCTGCACATCATTACCAGTTGTTGGGGCGCTATCAAGGGCTGTTACTTTTTGAGTATTAAGACACCCTAAGTAGCTACTAGCACTAGGACCTCGAAGTAAATTTACGTTGACCTCAAGAGTATTAGAAGAAAGTGACTCATCACCACAACTCCACGTGGTTTCAAAACTTACTTTTGCCGAGCCTCCGCCCGATAAACACTGAACATTGTTGCCCTGAGTAATACGAACTCTATTGTTACCAGGATTCAATTGCAAATTAAAAATATTACTGGCTATGTCCCCAGAGGAATCAAAAATATTAGTAAGAGTTCTAGTTCTAGAATCTATTTGCTTTGTGCTGGCACCTCTAAGAGTTTCTTGAATCGTCGGGTTAGGGTGAGTGAGTGTGGCTGTAAAAGTAATATCAACGTCATTAGAAGTGCCAGACTCGGTGTCCATTCCAATACTATAGTTTACATTAGTCGTTGAAATATTACTTATACTTACGCTGGCTTGGCTAAAACCAATGCATAAATCGGGCTGTGGAGGAGGCAGCAAAGGGTCACCTGGGTTGCCTGTATTAATTAAAGGGTCAGTCATTGAGTCGAGAGTGTGTACGTCTCCTGTTGGACCGCAATTTTGATAGGTGAACAAAATTAATGTCAAACTCATAAAAAGCCAAAAGCGTTTAAGCCTATTAATGGTAGAAGTTTTTTGAATGTTCATTAAACCTCCCCTGGGCTTACGTTGTATCTATATGAGATAAAAACGTTACTCTTCAAATCTTCTTAAATTAAAAATTTTTTTATCGTGCTCAACTTAATTTATAGTTAAAAGCAATGTGTGTGCCAGTCCAACTCCTGTACAAGTGACTAGGGACCTAACTTCTGTTGAGTCATTAGACAGTGAATAAACACTATACATTAGTTTAGGGTTTATTTTTTATGTAATATTGTATGTCTATAAAAGTTCAGAGAAAATAGCAGTTTTAATGTGCTTAATTGATACGGTTAATTTTGAACTCTCATTATGAGCGTCATAGAGATTAAGGCGCTACCCTAGCGTTTCACTATATATATAGACACAAGACATAGGTGTTAGAACTGTAATCCAATAAGTAATTTTATAGATCAAGGACTCTACCATGGCACTAGTGTCTAACATAGGCTTCAGCAAGGTTTACAGTATGGTTTTTAATTCGCCTTAAGGATACTGAAATATCACTAAGAGTGAGACTGGCAAGAGGTGGGTACTTGCCCTCTTTAACCCGTTGTAAATAATTGTCTTTAATGGTGTTTGCGTATTTATTAAAGGCATTAATAAGGGTATTGAATTTTTCCATATCTAAGTGTTGCTTGTTTTTTATTGAGGCCTGGACAAGGTCAAATAATTCGATGTTAGAAGTGATTAAGTACTCAAGCTCTTTTAATGTTTCTAAATCATAAACGATGTTGTCATCAAATCGTCTTGAAGAGTAATGAATGATAGAGTCACAGTAATCACTAATAGACTCCAGTTCATCACTTTCTCTCGTGATTGCAGAGGATCGAACAGATTGCAGCTGCGAAAGAGGCTTTTCAATGACCTTGCTTATAAAAATCATGATTTCTTTTTGCATGTTATCAGTGATGTCCTCATACTTTTTGACTCTGTTCTCTTCATTTAATTTTCTTTCTTTGGAGAGTAAGTATGATTTGGTGTCCTCTAAAGAGATTTTCACTAAATCAGCCATTTTTACAATTTCTTGATGGGCCTGTTCAAGGGCCATAGCTGGTGAGAGGTTTTCTATGTCTCCAAAAAACTCTAGATGTTTAGTCTCTTTTTTATCTTTACCTGGTAAGATTTTAACGACAATGTTTTTTAAGGGGTTAAGAAAGGGCAAAAATATAAGTACGTTAATAACATTAAATGCAGTATGCCCGGCCGCGATATGTGCCGCTATATGGGGCCTAGAGCCGTCACTGGCTGTGAAGTCAGCAAGTCCTGGAATGAGGACTTCGACAAGCTCCTTGTAGCTCCAAAAAAAAGTGGTCAGTGTTAAAACTCCTAAAACATTAAACAGGGCATGAGCTAAGCTCGCCCTTTTAGCATTAGTGTTTGCCCCCACACCAGCAAGTAAAGCGGTTATTGTTGTTCCGATGTTTTCACCCATAACCAGTGCTAGGGCCGTTTGAAAATTTATGGCTCCAGACACAGCTAAAGCAATGGTGATACCTAACATTGCAGAACTAGACTGAATTATAAAAGTTAACATACACCCTACGCCGATAGTGGCTAGCAAAGATAGGTAGGAGTCGGCCGTGAAATAAACAAGCAAAGACATAAACCCCTCATCAGTTTTTAAGGGGGCAAAAGCACTGCTCATATATTTTAGGCCAATAAATATAAACCCCACGCCTAAGAGGGTGTTGCAGAGGTATTTAAATTTTTCACTCTTAATGAGAATTGGCGCTAAGCCTCCAAATGCTATAAATAAAAGCCCATATTTACTCACTTTAAATGAAATAATCCACCCGGTAATAGTTGTGCCAATGTTGGCACCAAAGATAATACCGATGGCTTGAGTTAAGTTCATAAGCCCTGCATTTACAAAGCCAATAACCATAACTGTTGTAACAGAGCTGGATTGAACAATACACGTGACCACAAGACCAACAAATACAGCTGAAAAACGATTGGTAGTAAGGCTATTAATCAGTGTTCTAACTATAGCACCTGAGGCCGCCTGTAGATTGTCAGAGAGTAGCTTCATGCCAAAGAAGAATATCCCTAAGCCCCCTAGAACTGTGTAAGTTAACTTAAACCAATCCATGAAAGTCTCCTTTTATGAATACCTAAGGTGCCAGATTATAATGGCAGGAGCAAAGGAATATTTAAACATTTGCTTTAGTTTTTTCTAAGGGTAAAAAGGTCTTTCAATTGAGCATCACAGAATGACTTGCCTATAGTTTTTGCAGAAATTTAATGATCTCAGTAGGTGACATAATGTATGTGGGTTTCATCTCTCTTAATGCCGAGTCCGGCATTATTGGCGCTGTGGCTGTTTTTGGGTCCTGAACAATAGTGGTCCCTCCCTGCTTTTGGACCTCTTTAAGCCCCTCAGTGCCGTCACAGTTGAGACCGGTAAGAAGGATTGCTAACACTCTGTTTTTATAGACTTTGGCCGCCGATTTAAAAAGGTCATTAATAGATGGTTTACAGCTAAAAAAAGGGGCTCCATCTGATAGTCCTACCTTTTGAATGTGCGTCACAATTAAATGGGAGCCTGGTGGGGCAAAGTAAATATAATTAGCTCGAATCTTCTGCTGCTCCGTGCCCCACATAATGTCTAACTCAGAGCGTATATGGATTTGATGTAACCAGTTTTTATCAAAATTTTTTGTGATGTGATTTACTGCCAGTATTGGGGCCTCAAAATCACCAGGGATTTTGGGTAAAATTTTCTCATAAACTGTTAACCCCCCAAGAGAGGCTCCCATGACAACAACGCCGTAATCTATCATTTTATGCAGCCAGTAAGCTTTTTGCTTTATTAATACGCTGCTTTAATACACTGACCTCTTCTTTGAGTTTAATATTTTCATTTTGTAGCTTTAAGACCTCTGTGTTCAAAAGTTTTAGTTTTTGAACAACCTTCTCAACGTTTCTTTTATTATCTGGGCTTTGTAAACTATTAAGTTCACCGGTACTGACGCTCATTTCATTAGGTACCGTTTCGACAGGTCTTTTTAGCTTTTGGTCACTATCTAGTGAGTCTTCAATATCGGGTAAGATATAAAGTTTTTCATCAATCATTTTTATATTTAAATCACCTTGGTTAATCATATATCTCACTTCTTCTATAATTTTAACAAAAGCTGTCGAAATTTCAGCCTTTGAGGGTGTTTTTTCACTCATCAGTCCAAGAATGCGTTTTTTGTGTCCATGGGTAAAAGTTCCTGTGCATTTTTCAAAGGTTTCAGGGGGCAGGCCCTTAAAGGCAATGGCTAAAGTTAAGTCCTGCAGTCGGGGTACAATTTCAGCTAAAACAGTAGCGTCCCATAAAAGTATTCTTTCAAGTGTTAGAATTTTACTCTCTAAGGCCAGGGCCCAATCTGTGTTTTCACTCTCTACATTTTCAAGAAGTTTTTGCTGTTTTTGAGGTCCGCAGGTTTCTATAAGTTGGACAAGTTGAACAAATCCGCCGGGTCTTTGGTATCTAGTGAGCATGGACATAATTATTTACCTCTTAAATAGTGGGTTTCAATGTAGCTTATCGGTAAAATAAAATGTAAATTTTATGAGTTTGGCATAGAGAGTATTAATTATTGTGTATTAATATGGATCAAAAATTTACCTTGTAACACACCATGTGCTAGGTTTGCTTGTTCAAGGCGTGATTATTGTTTTTATGGCAACAGAGCCTGTTTTGTTATGAGAATTTAAAGATCTTTATGCTGAAAATTTTTAGCATGGGGGCCTGAGTAATCCTCTACGATATGGCCCTGGCCAGAAAGTTCAAACTTATAAATAACGAGCCCCTCTATGCCAACCGGTCCTCGGGCGTGTGTTTTATTGGTGCTAATGCCGACCTCGGCCCCAAACCCATACCTGTACCCGTCAGCAAATCGAGTGGAGGCGTTTGTCATAACACTCGAGGAATCAACAAGCTGTTTAAATAAGTTTATGGTTTCCAGATCATTACTAATTATGCAGTCAGAGTGATGAGAGCCAAATTGATTAATGTGATCAATGGCAGAGGCACAGCTATTAACGATCTTTAACGAAACTTTTAAATCACTGTACTCCGTGTGCCAGTTTGTTACTTTTTGTAGGCGCGGGTAGAGAGAAATAATTTTTTCACACCCAAAAACACTGACTGAATTTAACTTCAGTTGTTCTAAGAGTTGAGGCAATAAATTATTAACACAAGACTCATGAATTAAAATAGCTTCAGTGGCATTGCACGCTGAAGGGTACTGGCATTTAGAGTCTATTATGATTTTTAGAGCCATTTTTAAATCAAAAGATTTATCGATATAAATATGGCAAACACCATCGGCATGTCCAAGAACTGGTATTTTTGTTTGTCCCATAATGTTTTGCACCATTTCATTAGAGCCTCGCGGGATGACAAGATCGATGAGGTGGTCGTGAGTTAAAATTTCAGAAATTTCCTCTCTTGACTGTAATAGGGTTGCCCAGTGGGTCGGGAGTTTTGTTTTTATTTTTTTAACAAGGCCCATAAAAGCTAGATTAGTATTTTTAGCCTCGGAACCCCCTTTGAGTAGACAAACATTACCACTTTTTAACATCAGAGAGAGAACTTGGGGTATTACATCAGGCCTAGACTCAAATATTACAGCAATGACACCAATGGAGGTTGAAACTTTTTTTAAAATAAGCCCCTCGTCTAAAGCTCTTTCAAATATATTTTGGTTACAAGGGTCATCTAATTTTGATAAATCTTCGATACCCTTAACGATGTGCTTTATTTTTTCAGAACTGAGCTCTAATCTTTGATACAAACTAGGGGTGAGTTTATCTTTTTGTTCCGTTAAATCCTTCTTGTTCTCACGGAGCAAATCATCACTGTTTTGTTTCAAAAGTTGAGCGAACTCAAGGAGAGCACTACTCTTAACCTCGTGGTTTAAAGAGGACATTTCAGGGGACTGTGATTTGCATTTTTTTAAGAGCGTGAGTAAATCCATTATTTATAAGGCTCCTTAAAGGTGACTAGGTTGTTTTTATGTATGAAGGGGCGGGGGGTATCAGTCCCCATTTTTTTAATTTCAAGACTATTGAGGCCTAGTGTTTTTATGAGCTCCGAGTGATTTAACTCAGCGAGGCCTCTTGCGACTTCTTGCCCTTCATCGTTAATAACACTAATAAGCTCTCCAGAGTTAAAAGTCCCCTTGGCCTCTATGATCCCAATAGGGAGCAAACTGGCATTGTTGTTCTCGAGTGCCTCTTGGGCCCCTTTATTTATGACAACAATTCCTGAAATAGTCTTAGAAAACCCGAGCCATCTCTTTTTTGATGTGAGTTTTGCTTTAGGTAAAATGGTGCTGCCATGCTGGGGAGATCCGCTAATAAGGTCATTGAGTACATTTTTAATTTCGCCAGAGGTAATGACTGTCTTTATGCCACAAAGGCTAGCAATTTTTGCGGCTTGAATTTTGGTCGACATGCCGCCTCGACCTAAACTGGAGGTCTGGGTGTCATCTACAGGGGGGAACTGAGTGAAATTTTTAATTTCACTAATTAACTTTGCGTCCGAGTGTCGTTTTGGGTTTTTATCATAAATTCCATTTACATTAGTAAGAAGTACTAACAAATCGGCATCCATTTTAGTGGCCACAAGGGCTGAGAGAACATCGTTGTCACCAAAGTTTTTTTGAGGTCCTTCGGTGATTTCCACTGTTGAAACACTGTCATTTTCATTGATGATAGGTAAAACATTAAGGTGAATCAGCTCGTCTATGGTATTTCGGAGGTTTAAGTAGGACTCTCGACCGGACAACTCATGTCCGGTAACAAGTAACTGGGCTGTGTTTATTTTAAAGGCCTCAAATATATTTTGATACTCGCTCATAAGTTTTGGTTGCCCAGTGGCTGCAAGAGCTTGCTTTGTTTTTAAGTTGAGAGCTTCTTTAGTTAAACTTAAACTAGAGCGCCCAAGGCCAATAGCTCCTGAAGAAATAAGTATTAACTCATGCCCTTGAGTTTTTAAGTGGTGAATTTGGGCGGCCAGCTGTTTTATAAGCTGAGAGTTAAACTCTAACCGCTCATTAATTACGAGTCCGCTGCCTATTTTAATCACAATCCGCTTATAATCGGGCTTCATTGTTTACTCTCACATATTAAGTTATTAGAATTATATATAATAATAGTAATAATATCTGATAAAGGGTCAAGTATGTCACATAAAAAGCTACTCGTAATTGATGACGAAGTGGACATGTGCGAACTACTCACCGATCACCTCCAATCACTAGGTTACACGATCTTTTCGGCGCTAGATATTAAAGAGGCTCTGCATATTTTAAAAGAGCAGAGCATAGACCTCATACTTACAGACTTTAATTTGCCAGATGCAACAGCATTTGACCTTCTTGAAGGCCAAGAAGGTCCATCACCACCAGTGATAATAATGACGGGTGTTGTTAGCTTCTCTATAGAGGATATTATAAAAAAAGGTGCTGTAGCTGTATTAGAAAAGCCTATAAACTTTGACCAAATAGGGCTGTTAATAAAGGACGCTTTAAAATAAACTACTTAATTTCTTTATGTAGAGTGTGCTTTCTTAATGAAGGATTATATTTCATTTTCTCAAGGCGCTCTGGATGAGTTTGAGAGTTCTTTTTTGTCGTGTAGCGAGAAGGGGATTTCCCTATTTTTCTTGCTACTGTACATTCCAATGTGATAATACGGATTTTACCCTTTTTCTTTGCCATTTCTGTCCTCCGAGATCCAATTTAATATATCTAAACTGAGAAGTTGGCTAGTGTTTTTTAAGAGAAATAGGGGAAGGGCGCTTTTTTTACGCAGGGCGCAAGCCCGTAGGGTCTACTTAAAAATGATCTTTTAAAGTTCTAATTTTAGCAAACACTTCGGTCTCAGTAGCGGTATCAAGTTTTAGAGCCCCTTTTAAGGCTTGGTCATTGCAGCGTAAAAAAGGGTTTAACTGAAGCTCTTCGCTGAGAGTGGTGGGGGTGGTGGGGAGGTTTTTTTTACGTAGCTCCTGAATTTGCTCTTGTTTAGCTATAAGCTCAGGCTTTTTTGGTTCTAAACTTAGGGCAAAACTTACATTATTGGCCGTGTATTCATGACCAAAATAAACTTGAGTCTCTGGGGGGAGAGATTTTAATTGATTTAAGCTCTGCACCATTTGCTCTGCTGAGCCCTCAAAAAGTCGCCCACAGCCCAGTGAAAACAGGGTGTCCCCTGTAAATAATATATTTTCACCCTCTATCCAGAAGGCCAATTGCCCACTGGTATGACCGGGCACATGTAGGGCTTTAATCGCTGTTTCGCCGAGGTGAAATATTTCATTGTCTTTAAGGGGGGTGTCTAAGCCTGGTGTGCGGTGTAGATCATAAAAAGAGCCAACGATATTACAGTTGTACTTTTGTTTGAGTTCAAGGTTTCCATTAACATGGTCCCAGTGATGGTGAGTATTTAAAATGTAATCCAATTTATTGTTATTTTCTTTTTCAAGAAAACTAACAATAGGGGTGGCTTCACTGGGGTCAATGACAGCACTTAACCCTGAGGAGGAGTCTTTGATAAAATAACAATAATTATCCTCTAACAATAAAAGAGGAGTTACATGAACTGACATTAATTAACCAAGCTCCTTTAAGTACCTTTGAATTGTTGTCTGAAAACCTAAATAAAGGGACTCGCATATTAATGCGTGCCCAATAGAAACTTCCTTTATGCTTGGTATTTCAGTGATTAAATAATTAATATTTTTTAAATTTAAATCATGGCCCGCATTAAGTTGGATACCTAGTTTATTAATTAAGGTCGCCGATTTTTTATAGGCCTCTATGGTCGCAGGAGCCTCAGGGGTGTCAAAGTTTTTAGCAAACTGTTCAGTATAAAGCTCACAGCGGTCGGGTTTGATTTGGCAGAGGGCTTCAATTTGTTCTTGGTTGAGGGTGTGTGGGTCCACAAACACAGAGGAG
>JAUVAX010000055.1 GCA_030591685.1 Pseudobdellovibrionaceae bacterium
TGTCTTCAATTCTTTGTTTTGTGTCTGACATTTGGCTCTCCTTAAAGAGTTTTAATAGGTAAAAGTTACTTAACAATCGCTTTAATACTCAGGGCGTGTACTTGGCCTGAGTTAAGTTCTTTTTCAAAAAGGCCCATGACAGCCTTGTGTTGTTGTATACGACTCATGCCCTTAAAGGCCGATGAGGCTATACGCACCTCCCAGTGGTCTGAAGTGCCGGTAAGGTCTATGGCCATAACGTCGGCGTCCGGGAAGCCCTCTTTTAAGCGGGACTCCATGAGTTCTGGGGTCATAAAAAGCTCCTATAAGTAGCCACTAAGTCTTGAGTGAAATGACCATACATGTTACGTATCTTAATGGCAATGGAGATATTTTATCAAACGGCCTCAGAGGCCCATAAAAAACAAGAAAGAGCTAAGGCTCGCGCTCTTAGAAAGTCCCCTTGGTGGGGGCAGATGCTGGCTAAGGGCGAGTGCTCCTATTGTGGCGAGATGTTTTCAAAAGAAGACCTGACGATGGACCACAAAATCCCCGTCTCCCGAGGGGGGCGATCAACTAAAGGTAATATTGTTGTGAGCTGCAAAGAGTGTAATACAAAAAAAAAGCACCTCACTCCTGCTGAGATCGCATTAGAACAGTTGAAACCTTAGTAGCCCCGCTCATTTAATTAACCATATAAAATTAAAAATTTAAGAACCTAAAAAAAGGGCAGGACTTAATTTAGATTTAGGTTTTTTTGATCGTTAACGGCTTAAGAGTATTTTGTTTTTTTGAGTCAAATATATTTAGGTTAACAAAAGCCCCTTCGCTCAAAAAAACAGCAGTGAACCTTTGAAATTGATGCCCATAGGGCTCAATGCTTCGCGTCGAAAGGTGGGGGGGCAAAAGAAAGTTCATGGTGCTCTTTTGGCCCTTACAAATAAGAACTCTATTTTTGAGCCAATGCCCTTAACTTAAAGACAATTTCACAAGATTTTAAGGGCGCAAAATAGGGGGTTTTTATTGTTTTTAAGGGCGCTTTGAGGCTCTAAAATGAGGCCCTGACACGTGCTGTCGCTTAGTATGTCCTTGAAATAAGGCTTATATTTAAGAATAATCAATAAAGTCTAGTTATTCAACGAGGGTTTAAGCGCGTGGCAAGTAAAATAAAAACAAGTAGTACCGCTGAATATTTTGCCAAAAATCTGCAACAAGTGGGGTTTTCATCCCCCATAAAGGCGGTGTTAACAACCCTAAAAGAGGCGGTTGATAACTCACTAGATGCGTGTGAAGAGCACGGTATTTTGCCTGAAATTGAGGTGAGCATTCAAAAAATAGGTAAAGGCGGCTCTAAAAGTACAGACCTTATTAAAGTGTCCATAGAAGACAACGGGCCGGGGCTAGAAGTAGATACTCTGCCAAAGGTATTTGGCGAGTACTTGGCCTCTTCAAAGTTTGGTCAAGGGCAGTGCTCTCGGGGGCAACAGGGTATCGGTATTTCTGCGGCGACCACTTGGGCGCAGTTAACGAATGCCTCTGGCGTTATGGTCCTTAGTAAAACTAAAAACATGAGAAAGGCTATAAAAGCCGTTATTGATGTAGATATTAAAGCCAACAAGGGTGTTTATAAAAAAAAGGACACTGTTGATTGGGATAAAAAACATGGCCTACGAGCCGAATTTAAAATTGATGGTCGAGTGCAGCTTAATGGCGATGGTGGCCTTTTAACCTACCTAGAGGGGACAACGCTTGTTAACCCTCACCTGAGCCTTAAATATAAACTTTTAGATCAAGACTGGGTAAAAATAAAACGAGTCACCGACGATGTACCCAAAATACCTAAGCCTACATTGCCTCACCCCCATACCATGAAGCTGGGTGAGTTTATGACCCACTCTCATTTATATGGGGGGATGACGCTTTCTAAGTTTTTAAAAAATGGATTTTCAAGAGTCACCGACAGTGTCATTAAGGACTTTGTAAAACATGGACTGCCTAAAGGGATGCTTTCAAAAACTCTTAAAAAAACAAGAGAAGGGGACTTTAAAAAAATATTTCAAGCCATTCAAGACTCAGAGATGGCAAGCCCTTCAACAAAATCAGTTTTAACTATTGGCGAAGAGTCGCTATCTAAAAGCATACTCCGTTTAGGAGAGGTAGATTACTTTTCAGTGGTCACCAGGCGCCCTAAAATTTGTGATTTCAAACCCGTAGTTGTCGAAGTGGCGATTGCACGATTTTTAAATAAGGGGGCGAAGTCTGAAGAGCAAACCGTACAGTTGTTGCGTTTTGCTAACAGGGTCCCTTTACAGTTTGATAAAGCTGCCTGTGCAATCACTCAGGCCGTAGAGACAGTCAAGTGGCGCTCTTACGGGTTGGCTCAGTCAAGAAACTCTCTGCCTATTGGCCCTTATGTTATTGCCGTAAGTATGACCTCTCCGTTTATTAAATTTAAAAATGCCTCTAAAGAAACCATCGATGCTAACGAAGAGCTTGTCGAAGAGATCCGTAGAGCCCTTATGCAGGCCGGGCAAAAGCTAGGTCGACATTTAAAAAGAGAGCATAAAGCGGCCGATTTAGAGCGAAAAATAGCCCATATCGAAAAGTTTGGCCCTATACTTGTAAACGGTCTAGTGCGAATTACCGGAGCCAATAAAGCCCGAAAAAAGAGGGCCGAAGAGGGCTTAAGAAAAATCTTAGGCCGCGACGCTAAAGCGGCAGAAGACCAACTACAATTAGCTGAAGATCGATTGGCAGCCCAAAAAGCCCGCCAAAAAGAAAAGTTTGGTGACTTAAGAGAGTCTGAAGAGGCCATCGATGAGACTAAAGTTTTAAAGACAGCTAAGGCTACCCCTAAAAAGACAAAAGCGGCTAAAAAGAAGGCCTCTACAAAAAAACAAGCGACCGGTAACTCTAAGAAAGCCAAAAAGAAAAGTGCGGTCAAAAAAAAGGTGAAAAAAAAGCTACAAAAAAAAGCAACACCAAGAAATAAAAAATAAAGGATTTAAAAAATGGCCTTGATGAAAATTCGTGATTCAAAAATAAACATCCCTAAAGAGGCCAAGGCTCTTTGCGAAAAGATGCTCGCAGACCTTGAAAAATCTAAAAAGCCAACCCTGCAGGCGATAAAATGCTCGCTAGATAACTCTATTTATAACCCTAAAAAGGGCTACCTCACCCCAGGGGACAAAAGAGTTACAACAGAACTTAATGTTTCAAGCGTACTTAAGCTATCAAGAACAATATTTATGTTAGAGATGTTGTTAAATAACATCAAAACCGGGGCTGTAAACACAAAGCGTGAGTTTTACTACATGGCTAAAGGTTTAATTAAAGGGGGCAAGGAGCTCAAACCCTTAGATTTTGACGACCAACCCGAGTCAGATGCCATTATTGATTTTATATGTGACTTTTTACAAGTCTACAGAGAAGAGATGAACTGCTTTGCCAACGATCGCGGGGGGCAAACATACTCTAAACAATTAATTGTTACCGAGACCATGGCGGATGGTGAAAAAGCCGTCATTGACTTGGGCTCTCTGGGGACCTCACCCTTTCAACCTAAAAACAGGCCTCAATCGCTGAAGCTTAAGACGAGTAAAAAAATAGATTTTTGTTTGGTGGTCGAATCAGAAGGTACGGCAAACACCTTAGTGGCGAACGGTTTTACGAAAAGAAACAAGTGCATAATTATGGGTGCTCAAGGGGTGCCCAGTAATGCTGTGCGAGGTTGGTGTAAAACTATTCAAACGCAACTTGATGTGCCTATATATTTTTTTGGAGATCTCGATGCCTACACCATGCAAAATATTTATAGGACATTAAAAGCCGGATCGGCGGCAAGTTTAATAAGAAACAGTGACTTTTCAGCCCCCGAGGTTAAGTTTTTAGGTGTTTTACCTGAGGATGTTAAAAAGTACGATCTCCATTGCTATCATGTGAATGAAAAAAACGCATCTGACGCTCGCACGTTAAAAAAAGCTAAAGATGCACTCACTAATGACCCCTTTTTTAAGGACAAAAAAAATAAAAAGCTGGCTGATATCTTAAGGTGGTTGCTTAAAAATAAAATACGTTGCGAACAGCAGTCTTTGTTTTCAGTAGACCCAACAGATCAACTTATGACTGAAAAAATTATATTAGAAAAAATCAAAAATAAAAAATACGTTTAATTAAGCTTACGTTAGCCCTCTGGGACTATTAAAAAGCTCCAGTTGTCTATAGTGCTTTTAATCTGAAGTATAATAAACTTGTTAATAAAAAATAATATTGATACCGTTTCGTTATGAAAAACAACGCACAAAGTTGGGGCGAAAGTCTAAAGTTTTTTTTAAAACCCTCGTCTATTACTATGTTGTTTTTAGGGTTTTCAGCAGGCCTGCCTATTTATCTCATTTTCTCGTCCCTTTCACTTTGGTTACGTGAGGCCGGCGTTGAAAGAGCCAGCGTGACTTTTTTTAGCTGGGCCGCCTTAGGGTATTCGTTTAAATTTATTTGGGCGCCGTTAGTAGATACTCTCCCGATACCATGGTTGACAAATAAAATGGGCCGCAGGCGGTCATGGATGTTGTTGTCTCAGTTTATGATCATGGGGTCGATTATCATGATGGGCCTTGTAGACCCAGCCTCGTCAGAGCGTGCACTGGTATGGATGGCCGTAGCAGCTGTACTATTAGGGTTTTCAGCAGCTACACAAGACATAGTGATTGATGCTTTTAGGATTGAGTCAGATATACCCAGTTTGCAAGCCGCTCTGTCGGCCACCTATATTGCCGGGTACCGCATAGGTATGATTGTTGCCGGAGCAGGGGCTTTAGTGTTAGCAGTCCAGCTAGGGTCGACAAAAGAGGCCTATAGTTATAACGCCTGGATGTGGACCTACATTTTTATGGGGCTTTTGATGCTCGTGGGGGTCGCGACAACACTACTTGCTAATGAACCAAAACCTAAGGGCTTAAAAGAAAATAAATATAAAGCCTCTGAGTACAGAGACATATTTGTTTTATTTTTAATTATGGCGGCAACCTTTGCGACCACGTTTTTCTTTTGTGGCCAAGCATTGCTGGGGGTAAAAACTCAATTGAGCCTTTTGACGGGCAAGGGGCTTAGCCAATTTATTTTTGAAGCTTTTAAATTAGTAGTAGCTATTGGTGTGGTGACAGTTGTTGTTAAATTAATTTTAAAAACAAAGTTTATTAATAAAAAAATAGTCAACGAAACCTTTGTGGCCCCGGCTTTAGATTTTTTTAATCGCTATGGCAATAGCTTAGCATTTTTGATTTTAGCTCTAGTGGGTTTGTACCGAATTTCAGACATAGTGTTAGGTGTGATCTCAAATGTTTTTTACCTAGACTTAGGGTTTACAAAACTTCAAATCGCTGGAGTTGTAAAATCTTTTGGATTAATAATGACTATTGTAGGTGGGTTTTTAGGGGGCCTCATGACTATTCGTTATGGGGTCATGAAAATTTTATTTTTAGGGGCCGTGCTTTCAGCCGCCACTAATGTGCTATTTATGTTTTTAGCTAATATGGGTAACGATATGACCTTTTTGTACATAGTTATATCAGCAGATAATTTATCAGCCGGTCTGGCCAGTGCAGCTTTTGTAGCTTTTTTATCAAGCTTAACAAATGTATCTTTTACGGCTGTACAGTACGCTATTTTTACATCTTTAATGACCCTTTTGCCTAAAGCTATAGGTGGGTACTCGGGGACTTTGGTGGATAGCATGGGGTACTCGCAGTTTTTTGCGTTTACAGCTATTTTAGGGGTACCTGTGTTAGTGCTGATTTGGTTGGCAGGCAAAAGATTTGATATTAAAGAGCAGTAAAACTAAAATAGTTTTTTTATCTTTCAGCCCTAAATTTTTTAAAAGTAACCCATAGTAAAGGTAGGTTTATTAGCTATTAAGGCCTGTCTAAGTATAGGTTTGCTGTTGGTGATTTATAAAAAAAGAAGCGCTAATGGATCATAAGCAAAGTGTAAATACATATTATTAAAGAAGCTTTAGTTTTAAAAGAAGCACTTTTTTTGTGTATGGGCTTTGTAATTTAGCGCTAAATCTTATGGCAAGGCCAAAGGGCCTTGCCAGTTTTATAAAAATAACTTTTAGAATTTAAACACAAAATCAAAGTGTGCTTTGGTGTAATTTGTAGAGTTTTGAATACCTGTGTTGTTAGCATACAATGAAATTGTAGCTGTGGTATTTTTTTCTAACCCATATTTAACGGAGAGTTTATGGCCATTAGTGTCTGTAGAGCCACCGTTAAAATCACCATCATTAAGTGCGCCCACAATAGCATCGGCCTCTGTTTCACGGTAAGTGTAACCAACAGCGTAGTCGCCCTTTTCTTTGACGTTTTTATAGTTAACGCCAACAAGGTAAGCATTGTTTTGAGTACTAAAACGAGTATTTGTTGCGTAGTCTAGAAAAAACTTGAACTGACCCATTTCATACTGAGAAAAGAGCTCATAAATTTCATAATCTTTGGCGTAAGTAGCACCACCACCATCGGTGTTGCCTTTAAGCGCGCCTCCTAAGGCATTTTGACCTTGCAGTGTAAATAGGTAGCCGGTTAAGCCTACTGTCAATTTATGCTCACCGATTTTAAACATCTTACCCACTTGCTCTGCAATAACACCAGAGTCTGTGCCACCACCGCTAGCATTGGCTCCGAGCCAAAAAGTACTAATGTTTGCAAACCATGAACCTTTGTCACAACTACAGGTCCAACCTAGGTTTAAGCCTTCTGGGGTCCAATCACCATCTAATAAAAACCCAGTGCTACCGACTTGATAAAGTGGATTTTTCATTTTACCACCAGTAAGAGTTAAGCTTTTTGAGGCGGCCCAAGTGAAATAGGCTTGGTCTAACTCGATAGGTTTGTTGCCGCTCATTGCACCTAAAGTTTGGTTTGTTGATACGGGCGAGTAGTTGCCTGTTGTGAGTTGCAGTACTAAAGTTGAAGAATCATTAACTTTAGCGGTCGCCTTTACGCTGGCTTTAATTTTATGTTGATGATATTTTTTATTGCCAGCTTCTTGGTCTACAAACTCGTGACGGTATCTTAATCCAGTATTTAACTTTAAGTCTTGGGTGTCAAAAGCCCATGACGTTGTACTGGTGGATACAAGTGCCAAGAGTAGAATGAGTGCTTTCATGGAGTTCTCCTTTAGTTGAGTTTTATCCTTAAAGTGGATGTTTTAATAACTAGGTAACAAAGTTATTTTATGAGGTGTAGTATATTTTTTTTTACCCAGTTGCGTTGAATTAGAATTGAGTAAAAAAAACCCATTTTTTGCTGCTCATTATGGGTTGTTTATGTCCCATAAACTCTATACTCTCATAAAATATTTTTAATTGTTTACCGCCGTGGGAGAAATACAAATGTCTAAAATTGCTACAACTAAAGAGCTCGTTGAGGGTGCTTATAAAAAAACGAGAGACAATTTAGCGATTGTTAGAAACCGGTTAGGGCGGGCTTTAACATTAACCGAGAAAATACTTTATGGTCATTTAATAGACCCCGAAAAACAAGACATCACTCGTGGTGAGAGTTTTTTACTACTGAGCCCTGATAGGGTAGCTATGCAAGATGCCACAGCCCAAATGGCTTTGTTGCAATTTATGTTGGCTGATAAAAATGAGTCAGCAGTCCCAGCAACGGTGCACTGTGACCATTTAATCCGTGCCTATGAGGGTATGTCTGGCGACATGAAGATCGCCATGAAAGAAAACAACGAAGTGTTTGATTTTTTAGAGTCTGTTTCAAGTCGTTATAACATTGGCTTTTGGCGCCCCGGGGCGGGCATTATCCATCAAGTTGTTTTAGAAAACTATGCCTTCCCTGGTGGGATGATGATAGGGACTGATTCACACACCCCCAATGCTGGTGGTTTGGGCATGGTGGCTGTTGGTGTGGGCGGTGCCGATGCCTCTGATGTTATGGCGGGACTCCCCTGGGAGGTTAAAAACCCAAAAATAGTGGGGGTACACTTAAAGGGTCACCTTAATGGTTGGGCAGCGCCTAAAGATGTTATTTTAAAACTCTTAGGCATAATGACCGTTAAGGGTGGGACTAATAAAGTCATTGAGTACTTTGGAGAGGGTTGTGAGTCGATTAGTTGCACCGGCAAGGCAACGATTACAAATATGGGGGCTGAACTAGGCGCCACATGCTCGGTCTTTCCTTTTGATTCAAGAATGTCCACATATTTAAATACAACAGACCGTTCAGGGTTAGTTGAGATTGCCGAAAATAATAAAGACCTTTTGACGGCTGACGAAGAGGTGGCTCAACAGCCGGAAAAATACTACGATGAAATTGTTGAAATAGACTTATCAACTCTAGAGCCTTACATTGTAGGGCCTCACTCCCCAGATGCAGCCAGGCCACTGAGCAAAATGAAAAGTGCGGCTAAAGAGAACAATTGGCCAACTAAATTATCTGCAGCTCTTGTGGGCTCGTGTACAAACTCATCTTACGAAGATATCGGTCGCACTGCACACGTGGCTAAGCAGGCCTTAGACAAAGGCCTTAAAATGCAGCAGCCCTTTTTGGTGTCACCTGGGTCGGCGCAATTTAAAAAAACCATTGTAAGAGACGGCCTAATGCAAACTCTCAATGATATTGGAGCTACTGTTTTGGCAAATGCCTGTGGCCCTTGCATTGGGCAATGGCGACGTGACGAGGTTAAAAAAGGGGACTCAAACACTATTGTAAGTAGTTTTAATAGAAACTTTAGAGGGCGTAATGATGCTAACCCCGAAACCCTTTCATTTATAACAAGCCCCGAAATTGTAATGGCTTTAGGTATCGCCGGTCGAGTAGATTTCAACCCCCTAACTGATGAGTTAGAGGCGAGTGATGGGTCGTCATTTAAACTTCAAGAGCCGACGGCCCCAGAGCTACCTGAAAATGGCTTTCTCTCAGACCCAGAAGCTTACCAAGCCCCTAAAGGAGGCTCTGTAGAAGTAAAAGTAGCACCAAACAGTGAAAGGCTGCAGCTGTTAACGCCTTTTTCAGCATGGGAGGGTGAGGACTTAGTAGACATGATCCCCCTATGTAAAGCCGTCGGCAAGTGCACCACCGATCACATAAGCCCCGCGGGGCCTTGGTTAAAGTACAGGGGGCATTTAGATAATATTTCTAGCAATATGCTTTTAGGCGCAAATAACGAATATACAAAGGGCCCTGGTAAAGCAAATAATGTTTTAACAGGAGAAAAAGAACTCGAATGCCAACAAGTCGCCAGGGATTATAAGGCTAAAAACCAAAGCTGGATGATTGTTGGTGACGAAAACTATGGCGAAGGCAGCAGTCGTGAGCATGCAGCCATGTGCCCTCGGTTTTTAGGGGCAAAAGTTGTTTTAGTAAAAAGTTTTGCCCGCATCCATGAAACAAACTTAAAAAAACAAGGTGTTTTAGCGCTTATGTTTAATGATGTTGCGGATTACTCTAAAATAAAAGAGACAGATCGAATTAGCGTTAAGGGATTAAAACAGTTTTCGCCAGGGCAATTATTGACTATTGAGCTAAAACACTCTGATGGTTCGACGGATGAGTTTAAAGTTAAACACACCTTTAATGATGAGCAAATAAAATGGTTTAAAGCCGGAAGTGCTCTGAACTTATTAAGGCAGCAGTCTTAATACCTCAACTTTAAAGTAAAAAAATGCAGACCTATAAGTATAGGTCTGCATGAGGTTTTTGATTAATTACTTATATCGTTTTTATTATTGTCCATTAATAAGAGAGTCAACGGCATCATAATTATGTCCGCCACCTCGTCGGCCTCCGCCTCTGCGAGCACCGTCTCTACGGCCACCACCACGACGTTGATTTTTATATACTAAGTATCGAGAGTGATCAGAGTGCCTAACTTGCGAGCACGGACTACAAGAGTACCGTCGGCTACCGTCGCATCTGTAGTCGTTTCTTTGGGCCACTAGGCACATCTGAATGGCCCTTGCTGTTTTACGGTGATAAAAGTGGACCTCATCAACGATAACTTTACGTCCATGTCCTGGGCGCTGTACGACGACACAACGCGCTCGTGGGTTGCGTCCGCGGTCATGTCTCCAGTTAAGCTCATTTTGGCACTGTCTTTTGGCTCGACGACATCTAAAGGCGTAAAAAGTTTCAATCACTCTCCCTCGATGAGTTTGTAACTCAACAACGCACTCGTTAGAACCAGAGTAATAGTTACTACTGGACCCATGACTATAGTTATTGCCCCCTTGAGCCAGAGCCAACATTGGTAGTGACATAAGTATACCGATTATAACTTTTAAGTATGTTTTCATTTAAAATCCCCCGTTTGTAAGTTTCTTATTATGTGTAAAGCAAATGTGATGCCAATAATTTGGTGTCACAATGCACAGGGCGTAACGCGCAGCACTGATCAAGAATTTAAAGATACATAATATTTATTCAGAACTAAAAAATAAATTTTAACTAAGCCTTAACTCATGTTAAAACCAAATTTCACTTAAAGGGGGGCTTTTAGGGTGAAGACAAAAATACTATATATTTTAATTACGATATTTCCAGTGATTTGTTTTTCAGGTTCAATTCATTTAGAGAGCTATAAACCAAAATCAAAAGCCTTTGCTTTAAAAGGTATTGGCGGAAACATTTCAGGGGTCACTTATAACTGGGATACAGATAGTTATTTGTTTATCCAAAACAATTACGCCTTTATTTATGAGTATGATGCCTCAATTAGTACGCTTTTGAGAACTATAAAAATAAAGGGCTCTAAAGATACTGATTTTGAAGACATAACTTACCTCGGCCAAGGCGAATACGCTATTGTGAATGAGTCTAATCATGTATTGATTTTTAATATGAAGAGGGCCTCAAAGGGCACTATAAATTTAAATTATAAAAAAAAATCAGTCCAGCAATTTACATTGCCTCGCCCGGGGAAGTCTAACAAAGGTTTAGAGGGCATTTGTTACTCGCGTGATGAAAAGGGTGGGGTTAGTTTTTTTGCAGTTCAAGAGGACAAACCAAAGGCCCTTTATATGTTTTATCGACCTCGCCATAAAAGAGATATATCAGCCCGGTGGTGGGGAGAGTTAGAGGTGTTTGAGCCCTTTAACATTAAAAAAATACTAAAACATAAGTTAAAAGACTTATCAGGTTGTTATTTTAGCCAATCCACAAATACGTTGTTACTTCTTTCACACGAAAGCTCAGCTCTTGTTGAATTAAATGAGAGAGGTAAAATAATTTCTAAATTAAAGTTAAAAGGGGCTTCACAATTTGAGGGCGTAACAATTAACCCTAGCGGTGAAATTGTCGTTGTGAGTGAGCCTAACATTGTAAGAGTCTATAAAAAGCAGTAAGGTAATTACTGAAGTAAAAAGCAGTAGGGTGTTCGTATAAGCTTTGTTTTGCAGACTCGAAAGTAGTTCAGTTGTTTTTATTTTTGTATAAGATTTAGTAAAGTTTTTTGTTTAAAAGCGGGCCGAAGGCACGGCACATTTTCACAAACAGTAAATCAAAAAACCCTTTATGGGAGGTTTAAATGGATAAATTAGTCATATGGCACAACCCTGGGTGTTCAAAGAGCCGGCAAATACTGTCGATTATACAAGAGTCGGGTCATGACGTAGAAATTTTTGAGTACCTAAAAACGCCCCCGACAACTCAGCAGCTCAATCAAGTCATTAAGCTGCTAGGCATTGCCCCAGGCGCTCTGGTTCGAACTAAAGAGGATGCATTTAAAAACCAAAAGTTTGATTTAGATAATAATGATTTAGTAATAAAAAAACTTTCTGAGTTTCCAAAGCTCATTGAGCGGCCCATTGTTATAAAGGGAAATATGAGCGCTGTTATTGGTCGCCCCCCTGAAAACGTAAAATCTATTTTATAATATAAAAATTAAAGTGTCTTTTTAAAGTGGATAAGGGGTATACCCCTCACTTAAGCTTGGCTGAATAACTTGTATCGGCATGAGAAGACTTGAGTGCATACTTTAAATCTTAAATTGAGATGGCGTAAGCGGTGCTCTTTATGGCGTGGGATATATTTTACTTAATTCACACTTAGGCTTTTAAAACTTACAGGTTATTCTGATTACAGCCAGGGCACTGTACTAAAGCAAGACACATGGGGGGCTAAGCTTTTGATTTATAGGTGGAATTTTTGAGAATTTCAAAAAAAACTAAGAACTGTTTCAAAATTTCCGATTAGGCTATATATAATAGACTTCATTGAGATAGAGGTAGGCATCATGAAATTTGTTTTGATTACAGGATTATTACTATTCTCATCCAGTATGTACGCTGGGAGTTGGCAGTCATTGCCGGGTGTTTTAGTTGCTGATTTAGATGATATTGAAATGGACTTAGAGGACGCCCAGGCGAACACAGAGGCAGCTCAAATAGAGGCCGAGGATGCACGAGATCGTCGAAGAGAGGCTCAAGAAAGACGCGACAAAAAGTCAAAAGACGCAAACAACAAACTAGCACAAGCTAGAGCGAAAGAGAGAGACTCTAAGTCTGAAATCAAGGATCTTAATCAAAAAATTAGAGAGATAGAGACCGACATAGCAAAGTCAGAGAAAGAGATATCTTCAGCTGAGGCTCGAATTGAGAAGGCTATTGAAACAGTTGCGATTAAAAAACAAGAGAGCCTTGCTATCCAAGAAAAATTTGAGCAGACCAGAGAAGAGAGAGACGAAGTTCAAGATAAGTTAGACTCAAAACTTGAAGCCCTGAGACTCGTTAAGCAAGAGAACTCTGAGTCAAGCCAAGAGAAGCAAAGGGTTAGGTCTGAACTTCAATCGGCCCAACAAGACTTAGCTGCCAGCAAAGCATTGTTAGTTAAAGAGAAAGGTAAAAGTAATAAAATTAAATCAAAGAACAGTAAGAAAATTACAATATATAAAAAGCAAATTGAGAAATACAATAAGAAAAGTCAAAAAAATGAAGAGAGTCGAAGAGTCTATGTACAAAAAATTGACCAAATATCTGAGGAAGTAACTATCGCTGAGTCAGAAGCTGAACAGGCAAAACAAAGAGCTGAAGAAAGTGCTCTAACATTAATGCAGCTTAAAACAGATAATAAAGACAAGCGTAGAAAAATGCTAAGACGTAGAAAGAAGGCTCAACTGCAAAAAAGACGACAAGAAACTCGTAATTTAGCGAACACAAGAAAGATAAAGGCCCTTAACGCCGGAAGCATAGACACTTCGTCGTCAATTGGCAGTGGTGTAAAGGTAAGTTTAAAAAAATCAAAAAGAAAAAGAAGTTTTAGACGTAGGAGTTTAAAAATTAATTGCAACCTCCGTGCAAAACCTGAATTAAGTGGTAAAATTGTTAAACTCACTAAAAAGTCTTCTAGATTATATGTAAAAAGCTATGGTAGAAAGTGGTATAAAGTAACTACATCTAGAAAAAAGGGCGTACAGGGCTATATGGCAAAAGCTTGCTTTTAGTTGGTTTCAGTCACTTTCACATCCGAAGCATGCCTTGAGAGTTTTAGCTCAAAGGACTGTTCCCGCGCACACCGACATTTCACAGGTCATTTAGGTCTTAAAGATAAATCTAAAAAGTATAATTTAGTAAATGATATACCTAAGGGCTGATCGGTGAATTTGGAGGCTTAATAGGGTCAGAGTTTTCGATAAAAAGAGATTGAGTGGGGTAGGCAAAATCAACATTTAATTTTTTTGCAAGTTTTAAAATTTCTAAATTAATATTTTGCTTTTCTTTGAGCTCTTCAGCCCAGTCATCTAAACATAAAAAATAATAAACAAGTATATTTAAGCTAAAGTCACCGTAGCCAGTAAAAACAACGTGGTAGTAGTCTTTGCGGGTGGTGTTATTTGCTTTTATGATGCCTTTAATGCCCTCTAGGAAGTCGTCAATTTGATCAGGAGTTGTCTGATATGTAACTCCTAGGTTGAGAACTATTCGGCGGTACTCGCGCTCACCCATGTTATCAATAGAGACATTGGCCAGGATCGAATTGGGCAAGCAAACAATAGAGTTATAAAATGTACGGATGCGGGTGGATCTAAAACCAATCTCCTCAACAGTGCCCTCTGCTGAACTTGTTTTAATCCAGTCTCCAATTTTAAAGGGCCGGTCAAAAACGATCATTAATGAGCCAAAGAAATTGGCAGCTGTATCCTTTGCCGCTAAGGCAAACGCGAGCCCCCCTAGGCCCAAACCAGCCATAATAGACATCACATTAAATCCCAAGCTTTGCATGGCGAGAAGCCCACCAAAGATTAAAACGAATGTTCTTAGGGCCTTTGTCACTAATGGGACGAGGTGGTCATCTAAGGTAGATTTTGTTTTTTCTGTTAGCTTTTGAAGGTAAATATCAACGACTGTACACAAGTTATAAGTGACCCAGACCATACCAACGCTAAAGGTGATTTTAACTAAAAACAGTAAAATAATAAGGGCTCGGCCCTCAATACTTAAAGGCTCGATACATAAAAACCAAA
>JAUVAX010000013.1 GCA_030591685.1 Pseudobdellovibrionaceae bacterium
TCAACGACTGTACACAAGTTATAAGTGACCCAGACCATACCAACGCTAAAGGTGATTTTAACTAAAAACAGTAAAATAATAAGGGCTCGGCCCTCAATACTTAAAGGCTCGATACATAAAAACCAAAACCCTGTAGCGGCAATGAGCCCAACGGGGTGCTCAAAAGCAATGAGCATGTGATGCTTGAGAGAGTCGCTAGACCTGCTTGTTAAGCGCTTAAAGCTGCGCACAATAAACTCTACGATGGCCTTTAAGACAAAGCCAAGGAGCAGACTGGCAAAAATACCGAGCCATTGCCAGTTAGATAAGCCAATGGACTTATTTAAGGCCCAGTGAGGTAAATACCTTTTCCAAAGAGCGGGTTTGTAAAGAGCCCCGTTGCCGCTGCCTTTTAAGTAAGGCTTTTGTTGGACCCCTTCATAAAAGTCTTTAGCTCGAGCAACAGTCTCGGGGGAGATTTTATAAGGCGCATTCGGAGAGGTGCCCTTGGTGTCAACAAGACTAACGACAAGCTCAGTACCCTTGAGGCGCCAGTATTCTTCTTTGGGGTTATTGGGTATTTTATCGTAATCAATAACTATTACCCGATCAATAAACTCCTTTAAGAAAACAGCACTTTCTTTGCCCACTTCGGTTCGTACAATTGAGGAGAGACGGGATAAATTTAAACACCTGATGGCGTCGTGAATTCGGCTTTGCAGCCCTGAATTTTTTGTCTCAACACCCTTTCGGTAATCCTGCATAGCAGAGAGAAAAGACCTCATGGTTGCCCGAGGGTTGTCGAGTTTTACCTCAGTAAAAGGCGCATTGGCGAGCGTAGTCACAGAAAGCAAACATAGAGCTATTGAGATTAAAAGTTTCATTGTGGTCTCCTGCCGTTATAATAAACAGCCTCTATTATATGGTAATTATTGGGGTGTAATTCCCATAAAAAATAGACCTTTTTTTTGACAAAGTCAAAATCATCATGTGTTAAGTGGTCCACAAACTCTATTTTTTGAGTTTTTGAGTATAAAACAAGATCATTTTTTAATAAATCAAATGAATTATAGGTTTTATTTAACGTTGAGTTTAGTTTAAATGTTGATTTGAACGAGTAGATGTCGTGATAACTTATAAATTCAAAACCTTTAATTAAGTTTAAAAAATTGACCTTCCAAGAGTTATAGAGTCTCTCGCTTTTAAAAAGACACCTCATTTGGCCATAGATATTTGAAAGTAAAATTATATGAGAGGGTTTAAATTGATTTAATATTTGAAAATTTGAAGATTGGTCGTTTACAAGGCAGTCCCTTGAGTGCCATTTTATATTAATAGGTGAGTGTCGACTATTAAAAATAATTTTAGCTAACAGGTCTGGATCGAAGGCCTCTATTTTGTTAAGTTTTGTAATAAATTTTTGAGGCAGGCAATAGCCTCCACTGGGTCCAATGAGTACTAACTTATTAGAGTCTGTTGAAAGGCCATTAATAAATCGAGAGAGGCTTGATTTAAAGGGGTTCCATAAATGATTTCGATGCTTTAGGGCTAAGTAGTGATATAAAACTCCACCAGTTAAATTACGTATCAAAGGCCCTCGCTAGCATAAAGGGGCTGATGGTCTAGTTGTGTACGGCTCATACGTTTAATCTTACTATATAAGATTAACTGTAACCTAAACTTTTAAGCGTTTAAGACTCGACTATGGTTTAGATTAAGAGTGTTCAATTTAAAAACATTAAGAGTCTTTAGCCAGAGGGCCGAAGTATTATTTGAATTTAAAGGGGAAAAATTAATGAGATGGTTCGAGAGTTATACAAAAGCGTCATTAAAGGTAAAGATCTCTGCAATGACTGCGACAATGTTATTAGTATATACGTTGGTGTCGGTGATGTACGTGTCAAACCTCTATACAAGGCAAAAAGATTCAACGGCAAAAAGTGTCGAGAGCTATGCGCTGAATACATCTTCAGGGATTGGTCAGGAATTTAAAGGGCTTTATTGGGGTGCACAGAACATTGCTTTAAATAGAATATTTGAAGATAAAACTAATGTTGCTGATATTGAGGGCTTTTTAAGTGCAATGGTAGAGCAGAAATCCTCTTACGAGCTCATTGTTTTTATTGATGCTAATGGTAAATTTGTAGCTTCAAACAGTAATAGCTATGAAGGGACAAAAGTTAACAGGGAAGTGTTAAGGGCTAAAAACTTTTCTACACTGGCTTGGTTTAATAGAGCTTTAAAAGAAGAATATACTGACGAAGAAGATTTAGGCCTTATGGGGACCTATGTTGAGGACTTTCATAGAGACTCTCTAGTCTCTGAAGTCATGGGTAAGGAGTCTTATCTGTCAGGGTTTTCAGCAGCTGTTAAAAATAAAAGTGGACAAATCATAGGGGTGCTGAGTGTCAGGACTAATATGGACTGGGTTAAAGAGAGATTTGAAGATCTATACACCTCTATGTCTAAAGAGGGGATTTTCAAGACAGAGGCCTATTTTGTGAATAAAAAAGGTAAGTCGATGTTTCATCATAGTCCATACGAAAAGCTAAACACCGGTTTTTTAACAACAGATCTTTTAGCAATGGGTGTTGGTGGAGTTAAAGAGGCTGTTGTAGATGCAAACTCGGGCTTTGGCTCAGGCATAAAGGCCTTTGTAGATAAAGCGCCATCGTTTGTTGGGTATACGAACCTTTCGTTTGATACAATGAGCATGTTGGGCTGGGGGATTGTAGTTAACGTTGAGGAGAATCAACTAATAGGTGCTCTTTCAAATCAAGTCGGTATCTTTTATGCTCTTGTTGTTTTAATGTGTGGAGCGTTTTTACTAACGGCCTTAAAACTAACAACAAGGGAGTCAGACAAGCTAGTTCTCACAACTGAAGCCTTGAAGGCGCGATCTAACTCATCAGTCATTACGAGTGGAAACTTAAATAAAGTATCTTCAGAGTTATCAGATGCTGCTCGGTTACAGCAAGAGGCGGTACAAGAAACAATGGCCGCCCTTGATCAAATGATGTCCATGCTCTCTAATACAAATAAATATGTTGAAGAGTCACTCTCTGCAGCTGACGGAGTGAATAAGAGGACTCAAGAGGGTAATAAAATTATGATTAAAATGGAAGACTCTATGCAGTCGATCCAAAATTCAAATGCAGATTTGGAGAAAATATCTAAAATCATCCAAACCATTTCTGAAAAAACAAATGTAATTAATGAAATTGTGTTTAACACGAAGCTTTTAGCATTTAACGCATCCATTGAGGCGGCAAGGGCAGGAGTTCATGGTAAAGGGTTTGCCGTTGTTGCCGAAGAGGTTGGTGGATTGGCCCAGTTATCAGGAGAAGCCGCTCAGGAGATTGATAACCTTATTAAAGAGTCAAAATCTCAGGTGACCTTAGTGGTGAGTGATATAAGAGAGCGAATCACACAAGGGGACAAGGTTGCAGGAAGTGCTCAGGAGAAATTTCAAGAAATTTCAGTGGGCTTAGGTCAAATGACTCAAAAGGTACGTGATATTTTAGGTGCAACAGCTGAGCAGGAGTCTGGAATTAAAAAAGTGAATGAGGCCATGAGAAATATTGATGACCTTACTCATAGGAACCTAGCTTTAGCACATGACTCAGATTCACTGTCAAAATCTGTTAATGAAGAAGCCTTTAAACTTGAAGCTATCATGGAGCAAGTAAGAAAACTTCTCTTAGGATCAAGCGGCCTCGAAAATTTAGCCCGAAAAGCTATGGGTAAAAATGATCAAATGCGGCCGAGGAAAACTAATCGCAAGAAAACCTTTCCAAGGGCATCGTGATCAGTGAAGTATAGAGTAAAGTTTGTATCTCCAATAGAGGAAGTAGTGAAAGAGGTTGATAAGACCTCTTTCTCTGTTGGTAGGGGGCAGGCTTCTGATTTAGTGTTTTTGCACCATGAGTTGAGTCGAAAACATTTTTCAATAGATGTTCGAGATAATAAAATATTTATTACTGACCTGCAGTCCTCAAACGGTACTTTTATAAAATCTAAGCAAATAGAGCCAGGAGTACCAACAGAGCTGCAAGAGGGAGACTCAATAGGTTTTGGTGGACCTATTGATTTTTATTTTGAAGTTTCTATTTTAGAGTTAAAATCGGGAATTAAGGACTCAAGCACCGAGACGCAGGCCGAACCCCGTGTTTCAGCCACAACGAGTCAAAACTCTGAGGAGGCAGCATCAGAGCCTGAAGTTGAAATCAAGGCCCCAGATGCCCCAGAGGAAAGCATAAGGTCACACGTTTTGTCGAACGCACCGGAACAATGTGGCCCTCAAGTTAATTTGAATGATGAAAAAAATGATATCGTACTCCAGGAAGTTCAAGAAAGAATAGAAAAAGCGAAGTACGAACTATCAACAGTTATTGAAGCAAAATCAAAACTTGAGGTTGAGGGCCTGAGCCTTGAAGAAAATTTGAATTTGGAAAATGATAAGTTAGGTTTGGTCAAAAAGAACCTCTCAGAGCAACTAAAAGAACAGGACGAAATAAAGGCAAGACTGCATGGTCTGCGCGACGAGGAGCAAGGTCTCTCTCGTGAGGTGGCAGCTTTAAGAAAGCAAAAAATAAATATATCTGAAGAGCTTAAGCAACTGTCCATAGATCAAACGGAGAGCAAAAAAATTGAAGAGGGAATGTTGGCCGAGATTAACTCTTTAAAGAGCATCAGAGGCTCTATCCAAAATGAAATTGATGATGCTCATGCCGAACAAGGCACAATAGAGATGGAAATTAAAAATTTGAAAAGCCAGGCATCAATAAGTAAATTGCCATTAAACACTGAAGCCAACGAGTCTCCGTTGCAGGAGGCGAGTACGGCGCCACACATAAATCCCACGCCAGTGAATAATGATGAGTATCTTGTTTCAGAGGAGTTAGAGTATAAATTGTCGAAATTGGCAAAAGTCGAAGAGTCTATAGAGGACATGTTAAGACTTTTAGAGGTGCTTGAACAAGAAATTAACGATCAAGAGAGACGAAAAGCCTCATAACTGGGGCCCCCGGGATAAATTTTTACCTATTTGTAAGTTGGCTACGATCGAGCATTTGAGCATCTGACTTGGTGGTGTCAATTTTTAGGATCACGTTTCGAGCTTTCTCAACGCCTTGGGCTCTAATTCGAAGAGGCAACTGAACAACAGCAATGGGCAGCAGAAGATCAAGTTGAAATGACCCGTCAAGACTGTTTTTAATTAAAAACTTACCAGCAAACTGTTCATTTACTTTTAAAAAAGCCTTTCTGGTTTTATAAAATTTTACTCGGCTACCGCTGTAAATCACTGGGAATTTCTTTTTTGTGATACTAATAACAGCTTGCTTGTCGACATACCCTTTTATTCGTACTACTTTTTTATGATTGTTTTTACTGGGCACAGTCTCAGGAGCATACCATTCAATTACAAATTCTTCTTCCTCTTCAGGAGCACTTGATGGTCCGGCGGCTTTATGCTCGTGAGGAATAACATGGGCAATGAGTTTGCTATGTGCGTAGGTGAGTGGTGCACTTAATAGAGATAATATCATGAGAAGTCTTAAATGGTTATTTTTCATAAGTACCTGACCAACGTTGAGTTAAGTTAATTGAACCTTTATTTATTATATTAACTTAACTCTGTAAAATTAAAAGCAACTATTGTAATTGCAGTGTAAAATAACTTTTATCTAGACGTTAGCAGTGTGATTTAATACAGTGGTTAAACTGTTGTATAAATTTATTACAAGAGGTGTAACGAGGTTTTTTGTGAACCAAAGATGATAAAGGTTAAAGGCGGCATAGTGCCTAAAAAATAAAGGAGATTTATCTATAATGGATCCACTACTTGAAACCTATTTAAAAAAAGCAGAACGTTACTTGGGTCAGATATCCATTAGTGATCGAGTCGTAATCCTTTCTGAAATAAGGAGCCAAATTATAGGGTCTCAGAGCGAAACTCCGGAGTTGAGCCTTAAGAGCGTGTTGCTATCATTAGGGACCCCTGAGGCTTTAGCAAAACGATGTTTGTTCGAGAGGGGGCTTAAGCCCGGCAAGCCTGTAGGAAGGCTTACTTTAAAGCGGGTTGCTATTTTTGTTGTAGGGTTTTTTGCTATTTTATTTATGGCTATATCTATTTTAATTTCGAAAGTGACCCCTCTAATTTCAATAGATAATGAGAAGGAGAGGGTTTACTTACTTGGAGGCCTTATTGATATTGCTGCGGGGCCAGATAGTTTTAACATTGACCCTCAAGGGGCTGTGCTTGCGATATCTAAGCAGGTGGGCTCGGGCGCTGTTGATGTTGAGGGGCGAACAATACAGGTGCTTTTTACAAGTGCGAATATTAAAATGAGCCCTTCTAGGGATAATATGTTTAGATGGAGGTGTGAGTTTAGCACTAACGGGGTTCTCCCTCCTATGCAGGGTAGGGTTGAAAATAATGCTTACCTTATGGACTGGTCCGAGTTTAAAAACATGACCTGTAAAATTGAAGTTCCCGAAAGTAAAATTGCACTAAAGGGGGTTAGTGGAAATTTAAGAATAAGCAGTCCTCAAGAAGAAATATCTATTCATTTAAAAAATGGTCATATCAAAATAGCTCCGGACCCAGAAAAAAACTACATTTATAACCTAAGTATGGGAAGGGGGTTTGTTGATAAATTCACATCTTCAAAAGAGTCATCAGTTATAGAGATAAGTGTAACAATGGAAAACGGAACTATTCTTAGGGACTAAATAAAAACTAACGAAAGAGTCCCTGACAAAGCAAAAAGTTGTTTTTTTGAACAATAATTTTAATTTTTTTGACAAATTGATCTAGAGACTCCCAGTTACTATTAAAAGTGCTCTTGAAATCGTTTGATATTCCGCTGCGAGTAGCTTGTGCTCTTGCCTGGGTACGGTTGTAGGATTTTTTAATTACGTGTAATGTAAATAGTCCAACAAAAAGAGTCGAAAAATCTAGCCCGTGAGTGTACCCCAAATATATAGTGGGTATTAAAAGTAGTGTCCCCCCGAGATATTTGCTTATGAAAAACGAAGTTCGCTGCGCTTTCAAGCTCTGTGAAATTACTTTTTCTATGGATGATTCATATGTGAACTGGTCAGTCCTTTGAGCTTTTTCAATCTCTTGAGAAAGCCAGTTAAGCTCATTGAGTGAGATTTGGTTGTTTGCTACATCCGTGCGGTTTTTGAGATTTACTATTTTTTTTAAAAGCTCCTCAGTGAGCTCGTCCTTAGAGCGGTGACTGAACATTAGTAGTCCGTAACTGTCGGAGATTAATTTTTGCCTTAAGCCGTATTCATTCCAGTCTAACAAATTAAAACTTTGCTCAATAACGGCAATTGTTTGAGTGGTGACTATTCGTTGCTCTTGATCTGAGCTCAATAGAGGGGCTGGTATGCTTGTTACCGAGAACAATAAAGCTAGGCTCAGTAAAGCTACGCGCTGTAGTAGGTTTGGCATGATTCGAGAGCTTTTCATGATACTTTTTTATGCAACAATTGGGCCGAGCTAATGAAAGTGTACAATTATTAGACGCCCCCTTAAGCTCTCATACAGTAATAAGCCTGTACTCAAAAGTGCAAGGAGCACGCGGGGTATGATCGTTGCAAAAGATACAGTATCACGCTCTCCGGGGGGACTAATTGTGAATAAATGGACAAGTATAAATAGTAATACTTTCAAGCTAGCATTTCTGCTCTTGTTAGCTATAGGCTTAGTGAGTTGCTCAAAAGGGGTTGATAAGTCCCTGATTGCGAAGAAATCAGTGGACCCTATCGGCGGCGAGACGACTGGCGGTGGCGAAACTACTGGTGGTGGCGAAACTACTGGTGGTGGCGAAACTACTGGTGGTGGCGAAACTACTGGTGGCAATGAGCCAGCACCTGCATTTACTTATACTTGTTCTAACAGTGTAAACGGCTTACTTAATTCAAGTGCTTTTGATAATAGTGATAGTAATCGATTAAAGGCTTATTACATGATGTTTTTTGGACGATTTGCACTTTCTGAGGGCTTTAATTGGTGGCTCACTGATGGGGGCGGTCCGGGTCCTTTTGCAAACAACATTTATGGGCAAGCTAATAATCTCCTTAATGGCGAGGCATACGTTTTGGAGCCAGGAAGAGCAACAATGGACTTTTACTCAACCCTCTCCGGCGTGACATACATAAGCAATATATATCGGTATAACTGGGGGACGGAGCCCGATAGCGGTGGTCTCGATTATTGGCCGCAGTTTTTGACTAGTGCAGATAGTTCACAGAATTTAGAAATAATCCCAACTATGTATAATTCATTTTTGGCCTATAGTTGTTCAGAAAGTAACTCTTCTGAGTTAAACAAAACGCTGAGTATCAGGTATTTAACATACAAATACTCCATGCAATTATCTGATGACATACTAGGGACTGGTACCTTCTATGCCGGTAATAGCGATCGTTTGAGAGAACTCTACAGGGGTTTTGTTGCAACGATGAAAGATTCTTTACCTGCAGCAGCCAACTTTACTGAACTAGAGCAAATAGCTTTTGATATTTATCAGCAAAAAAGAAATGAAATCAATAATGACTGTAATTGTTTATAAGTGCTTATCAGCAGAGGCTCGTTGAAGAGCCTCTGTGCAGTGATTGAGCATGGTGGATAAAAGACCTTTAGAGCAGACTGATTTTCACTAAAAGTGGAAAAATGGATGGGGTAGCAGGACTCGAACCTGCGAATGCATGAATCAAAATCATGTGGCTTACCAACTTGCCGATACCCCAACAGTTTAGCTAAGCCTTATATTTAGGTAAACTTAGGGGATAAATCAAGTTTGATCTTTAATAAATGAAAGTATTTAATGGCTTGCGTCGCTTAGCGCTCTTCTCGTTTAAGGTCATCCAGTGACTGCCCCATGGACTTAACCTGCGACTCAAACTCCTCAAAAATGGCATCTTCCATTTGCTCCCGGGTCTCTTGGTTTAGAGGGTGGGCAATGTCTTTAAACTGGCCGTCTTTGCGCTTTTTACTGGGCATGGCTACAAATAAACCAGCATGACCTTTAATGATTTTTAAGTCCCTGACCACAAAACAGTCGTCAAGTGTGATGGTAACATAGGCTTTTAATCGCTCCTCATTTACGGGGAACACTTTTACTTCTGTGACCTTCATGATGCCTCCTGGATGCTGCCTGGTTATTGCTCAACTCTATATACTGCGTAACGGCATTTAAGACCATGGTCTTAAGACTTTTGTCTTAGGAATGATAAGTAAAGGCAAAAACACAGCAGACTCTGCTCAGGCCTCTCAATTTTAGACATTTTTTCTTTTTTGAGTCATCAAAAGAGTCTCACTTTTAAAAGGTAAGGCTAAAGCGATCACGTTGTCTGCGTCTTAATGAGATAAGCTCTTAGAGCGCTCCTAGGTCATCACCTGGAGGAGCAAAACGCGGTTGCCACGAAGAACCCTAATGAGGTTAAAACCATCCTTTTTAAGGCTCCTGAGCACTTGGCGAGCCTTTGCGGTCTTCATTCGGTTTATATCAAGTATAATGTCCCCAGGGATTAATCCTGACTTTTCAGCCGCAGAGCCCGGAGTGACCTCAATAACCACAGGCCTGGGAGCTCTTAGCCGAGGGAGGTTCCAAGTTTTTGCCAAGGCCCTGTTGTAGTTAATAACTTTAAACCCAATGTTAAAGGGGGCCTTTTGGCCTTTGTATGATTTTTTCTTTTTTCTCTGGGCGAGTTTATCATCAGGGTGAACTAGAATTTTAATTTTTAAACCCTTAACTTTTCCGTTACGGTTGATTTTAAAAGCATAGGTTTTGTTAAGGTCTGCATCGCTAATATATTGAGATAAATTATGAGCGTTAGAGACCTTCTTGCCATCGAATTCTAAAAACACATCGTACGGCTTTATGCCGGCCGTTTCAGCGGGGCTGCTTTCGATGATTTGAGTGACCAAGGCTCCGCTCGTTGATTTTAGTTTTAAGCTATGAGCCATTTGGGGTGAAATGTTTGAAAGGCTGACCCCCGCATAGCCTCGTTTTACGTGACCTGATTTTTCTAAAATAGTTAAAATCTTTTTAACATCATCAATGGGTATGGCAAAGCCGATCCCTTGAGCCCTGGCATCAATGGCGGTGTTCACCCCAACAACCTCTCCGTGTACGTTAACGAGTGGGCCCCCGGAGTTACCAGGGTTAATGCTCGCATCCGTTTGAAGAAAGGAAAATTTATTAAGTTCATTAATATTACGCCCACGCGCCGAGAGTATCCCCTTCGTCATTGTATGGCCATGGCCATAAGGGTTGCCAAACGCGGCCAACCACTCTCCGACCTCTAAAGACTTAGACTCTCCCAGCTTGGCTACTGGTAAATCTACTTTAGTTTCAATTTTAATTAAAGCTATGTCGGTGCGTTTGTCTTTGCCAATCACTTTGGCATCGTAGAGTTTTTCATCATTTTCAGACAACTGTACTTTGATGATGTCTGCGCCATCAATCACGTGATTATTAGTAAGGATGAGCCCGTCTTTTCTAATAATAAAACCCGTCCCCAGAGAATGAGCCTGAGGGGCTTGTTGTTGGTTAAAAACCTGTGGCCCGAAAAACTGTTTTAAAAATTGAGCGTAGGGGTCGTTGCGCAGGCCCTTACGAAACTTTGGTATTTGAGAGGTGTTGATATTAACTACCGTAGGGTTTATTAATTTAGCGAGCTCAACAAATAAGTCTGAGGGGAGGGGCTCGCCCTTACTCACTTCAGGTAATTTTGCAAAGCTAGTGCTAAAGAAAAGTACGCAAATAAAAAGTGGCGCTAGGATTTTCACGATGGGTTGTAGCTCCTTTAATGCTTAGCTCTTATTGACTTCAACAAAACGCATTTGTAGGTCACTGATGATGGATTTTAAAAATTGATCCTCCTCATCACTGAGGTTGTTTTGGGTTTTATCTTGGAGTAGCACAAGTAGGTCAATATTAAACCGAGCCATTTTAAGGTCCTTTTCGGACTTATTAGTGTTGGGGTCAGGGGCTAAGCCTAGAGACATCATTGCTGAGGAGCCTATAGAAAGGGCAAGTGTCGAAAAGCTGGCCTCTAAATTTTGTTCATTCATGAGTCGTCTCCTTTACAGTGGGTAATAACCAATTAAATTTTTGAGCCTCTCTTTAATGCCTGGTTGGAGGTTAAAGTAACCAGTCCAGGTTTTACCCGTCAAGGGGCTGACTATAAATAGGTGTGCAGATGGTGCCGCAAAGTTTTGCGGTCTTGTTTTTTGGTATGAAGTCAGTTTCCAAAGAGCACTGGCTAAATTTTGCGAGCTCCCGCAGAGCTTTGCAGCCTCTTTGTCGACATTTAAGATACTTTGCCGGTTAATACATAAGTGCACAATCAGAGAGGCTAGTGGAGCCATCGCCCAGGCTAAAACTTGCCCTTTTTTTTGAAACTCCCATTTAGGGCCTAACGTTAAGGCAATAAGTCGGTCGGCCTGCTGGGGGAGAAACATCACGCCCTGAGCTAAAGAGCTTGCTATGGTAAAAGCCAGTGTATCATGGTTTTTAAGTGTGATAATTTGGTAAGCCACAATGGCTTTGAGTTCATTGAGGGTTAACTTTTCTACAGCGCCAGTGCTAATAAATAACTGTCCGGACTTCCAGTTTCGACCCGTTGCCAAGGCCTGTGGGGTTAAGCAATCAAACAAGTAAATTTCGGGGCAGTGAATCCGAGCCTTTTTAGAGAGCTCTTGGGTGATTGAAATTAACCCCCAACTATCTTGCCCCTCAATAAGATGGCCATGATACTGGTTTACAAAATAAAAATCAGAGTAAAAATAAGAAATAGTATTTACGCATAACGCAATGGCAAAGCCCCATAGAAGGCCCTCTCGTCCGCCAATAAAGTGCCCGGAGATGATCAATATCAACGAAAGAACACTTAAAAATAGCCATGCGCGAGTACTGTTTTGCATAAATGCTACTGTACACAGAAATGCTCAGATGATGAACTTAAAGCTTTGTAAACAGAGCCGATTCATAACGAGCCGTGCCAACAGTGTGAATGTATATTGCAAGCCGTCTAAGGGTTGTAGGAGAATAATCACCTTACAGGAGGTTCAATTTAGTGGAAATCGACATACTAGCGCTCAACGAGGCTATTAAACAAGAAAGTCAATTTGTAGAGAAAACTTTAAAAGAAGTTTCCAAGGTTATTGTGGGACAACAAGAAATGTTAGAGGGCATTTTAATGGGCCTTTTAACAGGGGGGCATGTATTGCTTGAAGGCGTACCAGGGCTTGCGAAAACGCTCACTATATCGTCAATTTCAAAAGCCATTTCGTTAGATTTTCAAAGGATACAGTTTACCCCAGACTTACTCCCAACAGACCTCATTGGTACGCTCGTGTTTAACCCTAAGAGTGGTGAGTTCACCCCTAAAAAAGGACCCATATTTACAAATATAGTTTTGGCCGATGAGATCAACAGGGCCCCGGCAAAAGTGCAAAGTGCTCTGCTTGAGGCTATGGCTGAAAAGCAAGTCACTATTAGTGATACAAGCTACAAGCTAGATTCTCCGTTTTTAGTTTTAGCCACACAAAACCCATTAGAGCAAGAGGGCACTTACCCGCTACCGGAGGCTCAAATGGATCGTTTTATGTTTAAAATACAAGTGACCTATCCGAATAAAAAAGAAGAGCTAGAAATTTTAGAAAAAATGTCTACCAATGATTCACCAACGATAAGCCCCGTGATTTCTAAAGAAGAGCTCATGCGCGCCTCTCAGCGAGTGGACCAAATATATGTAGACGATAAAATAAAGCAGTATATTGTAGAGCTAGTTATGGCCACTCGTGAACCCGACGACTACGGACTTTCTCACATGAGCAATTTGATTTCAGTAGGTGTTTCACCGCGGGCCTCGATAAGTTTAACAAGAGCTTCAAAAGCTCATGCATTTATTCGAGGTCGGGGCTATGTTACGGCTGAGGACGTAAAGGCCATCGCTTATCATGTTCTTTGCCACAGGGTTATTTTAACATACGAAGCCGAGGCCGAGGATGTGAGCAAAGAGGATGTGATAAAAGAAGTATTAAATCAAATTGAGGTGCCTTAAGCCTTGGGCATCCCTAACGAGATTTTAAAAAAAGTAAAGTTACTAGAAATATCGACGCGTAAACTAGTTAATAATATGTTTACCGGCGAGTATCACTCAGCCTTTAAAGGCCAAGGCATGACCTTTAGTGAGTTTCGTGAGTACGTGCCCGGGGATGATGTGAGAACAATTTCATGGCCCGTAACAGCACGAACGGGTAAAACATTTATAAAAAAATTCGATGAAGAGCGTGAAATGACAGTCATGCTTGTTGTAGACGTCAGTGCCTCGTCAGACTTTGGAAGTCAAAAATATTTTAAAGGCGAAGTTTTTAACCATTTAGCTGCACTGTTAAGTTTTACGGCTTCCAAAAACAATGACCCCGTCGGGTTAATACTGTTTTCAGATCAAGTGGAGCACTACGTGCCCCCCAAAAAAGGCCGAGGGCATATACATAGAATTTTACGTGACTTGTATTATTTTAAACCCCAATCAAGAAAAACAAATATTAAAGTTGTGATTGACCACTTGCTCGCCGTTTTAAAAAAGAAGGCCCATATTTTTTTGTTCAGCGATTTTTATGATCAAAATTACGAAAAATCTCTTAAACTTATTGGGCGCAAGCACGACACTGTCGCAGTTGTGATCAATGACCCTGCAGAACTTGAAATGCCCAATATTGGTGTTGTTGATTTTTACGACCCAGAGCTTGAAGAGGTACTTACCGTTGATACATCATCTAAAGTGTTTAGAAAAGATTATAAACTTAAAGTACTAGAGGCTGCGGGCCAGAGAGATGGGGTTTTAAAACGATCAAAAGTGGACCGAATTGACATTGTTGTGGGCGAAGATTTTACAGGGCCCCTAATTAAATTTTTTAAACAAAGAAACTTACGGTAAATGGCTAAAGAAGCAAAAAAAAATAAAGACCCTGTTTGGTCATGTACAGCTCAAACTATTGATAAGGATCAAAAGCCCTTAAACGTTGGTGATAAATACGGTTTGATTTGTAAAGGTGATTTTATAGATGGGCTAGAGTCGCCATTAAAGCTAGAGTTTAAGGACTCAAAAAATCAATACTCTATACATATCCTAAATCTCAATCAGTTGACGGGGGGTCGTGTTGATTTCGTCGCTACATCCTATAAGCCGGGTAAAAAACAGGGGCAAATCTTTTTTTTCACTGATAAAATGGGTAAAAAAATTCAAGTTAATGGAGTGGATTTAGAGGTAGCTACAGTTATTGAGCAAAAACAAGGGCAGCCAGCACCCAAACCTTTTGGCCCGAAGGGTCCTTATGAGTTAGCAATGCCCTGGTGGTACTATTTGTTTTTCATAGTGATGATAGTAGTGATTTTGTCATTACTGAGTAATAAAACTTATAGAATATTTCAAAGAAAAAAACTCAAAGAGAATTTATCAAAATTTAAAACCGCCATTGGTGCCTATAATCAGTTTAACAAAGAGTGGCGAACCCATGTTAAGTCTTTTTCAATATCTACGCCTGAGAAGTTCTCAAAAGCTAACGCCGATGAGTTTGTTGAAAAGCTAAGGGTCTCCTTTTCTATGTACATCGTTCGTGAGTTTAAAATACCAGCTATGGAGTGGAGTGTGAAAAACACCCTCAAAGATTTAAAAAAATATCATTTTAGTATTTACGTTAAGCACGTCTCCGGCATTATGCGTTTAACAACTGAGTTTGAAAAGGCCTCAGGCTCAGCTAATGTAAATTATCATGACTGTGAGCAGATCTCGTTTATGACGAGGGATTTAATACAAAAAATCCATCAATCTTATGTACAAGGGAGGGGCAAATGATGTGGCACTCCCCTTGGGCCTTTACTTTTTTAGCCTTAATAGTGGCGGCCGTACTTTATGTATTTTTACGTTATAATAAACTAACATCTTATTTTCAGTTTAGTAGTTTAGAGCAGATAAAAAAAATTAATCCAGGTCTTAGAGCACATCTAGTTAAACTACCTTTAATTTTAAAGTCATTAGCTCTTGTGTTTGCTGTTATAGCTTTGGCTCGGCCCCAGGAGGCCGACACACAAATAAAAAGAAATGTAGAGGGTATTGATATTGTTGTTGCTCTAGATATATCAGACTCCATGCTTATTGAAGACATGAAGCCCCAAAACCGCCTTCAGGCCTCAAAACAAACTATAAAAAACTTTATACAAAAACGGTTTTCAGACCGAATCGGTCTGGTTGTTTTTGCAGGGGAGTCCTACACACGTGTCCCTATGACGTTAGATTACCCAATACTCTTAAATAACCTAGCCTCTGTTACGACCACTCAAAATATAAAAATGGGTACGGCTATAGGGGTAGCCCTGGCAACAGCAGTGGCTCGACTTAAAGACTCTCAGGCTAAAAGCAAAGTGGTTATATTTTTAACTGACGGTGAGAACAACAGTGGCACCATAGACCCACATACGGCCATTGATATTGCAAAAACATATGACGTTAAAATATACTCTATTGGCATGGGTAAAGACGGAGAAACAAGACTCCCTGTTTATGTAAAAGACAGTTTTAATCGAGTTCGTAAAACCTACAAACCTTTTTTTAGCAAAGTGAATGAAGAGCTCTTAGGGCAAATGGCTCAAGAGACAGAAGGTAAGTTTTATAGAGCCAATACTACAAACGCACTTGTATCTGTTTTTGAAGACATAAACGAGCTTGAGAAATCTAAAATTGAAAGCACCGAGTTTACGAACTACATTGAGCATTTTCATGTATGGCTTTTATGGGCTGTGGGGTTATATTTGATGGCGTTTTTATTAGGTCATAGTGTTTTGAGAAAGGGGCCCTGAAAAATGTTTAGATTTGAAAACCCTACTGTGCTTCAGTTTTTATGGATCATCCCCATAGTGTTTATATTATTTATTGTTTTTCAAAAACAGCAATTAGCCCGGTTAAAGAAAGCCTTTGAGAGTAAACTATTAAAATACATGATGGCCTCGGTTTCAGTAAAAAAAAGAGGGGCTAAGGTAACTCTACAGGCACTATGTTTAATACTTATGATTTTAGCTTTAGCTCGGCCACAGTCAGGGCAGGGAGAGAAACAGGTTCGGTCTGAGGGTGTGGAACTTGTGTTTATGTTTGACGTGTCGTCGTCTATGCTTGCCGAAGATGTTAAGCCCAGTCGTTTAGAGTTAGCTAAAAAAGAAATCTCTAGGTTTATAGACATGAGCTTGGGCCACCGAGTGGGGCTTATTGCTTTTGCCGGCAATGCTGTATTGCTTTCCCCCGTGACTCAAGATCGAGGGGCATTAAAAATGTACATTGAGTCTTTATCAACGGACGTGGTTTCAACCCAGGGGACAGTGTTTAAAAAACCTCTGTCCATGGCCGCAGAAGCCTTTAAAAGGGGTGGGGCTGAAAGCAGCCCCGATACGTCTGTGACGAGGGTTGTTGTGATTGTGTCTGATGGTGAGGACAATGAACCAGGGGCTATTGAGGAGGCTCATAAGTTAGTCTCTCAAGGCATTCGTATTTTTACGTTGGGCTTTGGGTCTGAAAAGGGCGCGCCCATACCCATTAAAAATCAACGTCATGAAACTGTGGGATATAAAAAAGATAAAGCTGGCAAAACAATCATGACTAAGACTAAGGGGACTGTGTTAAAAAAACTAGCTCAAGCCGGAAAGGGCAGTTTTTATCATGTAAGCTTTGGCGGCTCGGTTATAAATTACCTTCTTGAAGACCTTGATAAGCTTGAGAAAAGTACATTTGATGCTACTAAAATTTCAAATTACGATGAGCACTTTCAGTGGCCCTTGTTTTTTGCAATTTTAGTGGGTTTAATAGAGTTGGTGTTGGGTGAGCGAAAATCGCCCTCTCGGATATGGAGAGGTCGGTTTACGGCTTAGAGGTGTTTTGATGTGCATTAAAAAGGCATTAATATTAGCGAGCCTGTTTGTGGTACTTCCTCAAAGGGGCTTTGCCATTGAGCTTGATTCAATTCGTGAAAACACTAAGGGAGTAGAAAGCCTAGTGTTGGCCCTAGAGAGGCTGGAGCAGTTTCAAAAAGAGGCTCAAAAGCAGGCCCCTAAAGGAGCCCCTCCACCAGAGGTAAAGTTAGACCCCGAAGAGTTAACTCCAGCATTAAATCACTTTATAAAGGCTCTCGGTGTGCAGCCGCAGAATAAAGTGATTCGATTTAATTTAGCCCTGATTTTACAATTGCAAGGTCATCTTAAAAAGGCTTTAATTGAGTACGAACTGTTGCAAAAAGGAGCTGTTGATCAATTTAAATTTAACGTTGTTTTTAATAAAGCCATTATATATACAAAGTTGAATGACTTTAAAAAAGCTCTAGAGAACTATCAGGTGGCTTTAGAGGTTGAACCAGACTCTCAAGAGGTCAAAACCAATATCGAGCTGCTTTGGCAAAACTCTAAGGGCTCGGGTGGCGAAGACGAAGATAAATCAAAAGACGATAAAAGCGGTAAAGATAAAAAAGAAGACACACCCGGTAAAGAAACTAAACCACAAAAAAAGAAAAAGCCAAAAGACTTATCAAAGAGTGAGATTAAAAAAATATTAAATGAGTTAAAAAATCAAGAGAAAAAAATTAGAGCCAAAGAAATAAATGAAAAATTAAAGGAGAGCCCTCGTGAAAAAGACTGGTAAAATCGTTCTTCTGCTCTTAGTGCAGGTTTTGCTTTTGTTACCTGTTCATGCGGCACAGGTCGACGTGCAGGCTACAGTAGATAGAAACACAATGTACTCGGGCGATACATTTACTTTGTCGGTTGTTGTTTCGTCTGAGGGGTCAGCTAACATGCGTGAGCCGCGGTTACCGACTTTAAAGAGTTTTGACGTTCTTAATGCGTGGCCAGAGACACAAATTAAATCACAATTTATAAATGGAAAGTTTACAACATCAAGAGTAAAGAGGTTTAACTATATGTTGGCACCAAAATCTCATGGTGCTCTAAGCTTGGGCGCTGTTTCAGTTGATGTGAATGGTCAAATATATAAAACAAAACCCATTTCAATTACGGTCAAAAAGGGCTCATCCCCAAAGGGTAATACAGCTCGGACTAAACAACGACGGCAACGGTTTAAGGACCCTTTTTCAAACATGGAAGAGGAGGCCGTGGATGTTTTCAATCAACTATTAAGACGTCAGAGGCCTCTGCGTGGTCAACGAGAAATGAATATCAACCCAAATGAAGTCTACTTTGTAGATACAAAGGTAGATAAAAAGAAAGTCTATGTTGGCGAACAAGTCACCGTAAGTTGGTATATATATACTCGGTATGATTTAACGAATATTCAAAACATTAAATATCCAGATTTAAAGGGGTTTTGGAAAGAGGACATAGAGATTGCCACAAATTTATCGTTCTCAAATGAGGTTATAAATGGGGTTATGTATAAAAAAGCTCTTTTGGCTTCGTATGCTCTGTTCCCTGTTAAAAAGGGCTCGTCCACGATTGATGTTTATAAAATAAAGTGCCGATTTAGAATGCCGGGGCTTTTAGGTTTTAGGCAAACAGATTATGTGGTCAAGGGGAGTCCGAGTATAAATATTAAAGTGCTTCCGCTGCCTTCAGGCCAACCAAAAGACTTCACAGGTGCTGTCGGGGACTTTAGGCTGAAGTCTTCTATAGAGGGACTGCAGGTTAATGCCGACGAGCCGGTAAACTTTAAAGTTCAGTTTTCGGGCCGTGGTAACGCAAAAAGAATAGACTTGCCTGAGTTGGATTTGCCAAAGTCTGTTGATATTTTTGACACAAAAGATTCATCAAAGTTTAATAAAAACGGGACGAGTTTTAAAAACTATGAAATTTTATTAGTACCCAGAGTTCCGGGTGAATTAATACTAAAGCCAATGAGTTTTAGTTTCTTTAACCCCCGCACACGCAAATACTATTCGCAAAAGACTAAAGAGTTTAAATTAAAAGTGAGTGAAAGTAAAAATAAGCAAATGTTACCTCAAAGTCGCGTGGTCACAACGCCAGGAGAAGCGGAGCTTAAGGCCAACAACGGCCCGCCGCCCATTCATATGTCTTGGAGTTCACAGGCGGGTTTAAGCCCTAAGCTTAAGTTTAAGTTTTGGATTTTTGCGCTAATAATGTCTTTTGCTTATCTGGCTTGGCGTTACATGATTGAATTTCAAGTATTAAACACAACTCAGGGTATAGATGTAGAGTTAAAAAGGCGAATTGGAACTTTAAATGACTACGCTTCAAAAGACCAATGGAGAAAGGTGGGTATTGAGGGTAGTAATTTAATTTATTTCTTATTAGGGGAGCTTTCAGGAGCCGGTGGGGCCAACCGTCAGGCTGATAAATTGTTAGAGATGGCCCCCCCCAGCGTGCGCAGAGGTGCAGGAGAGGGGATTTTAAATCAGTTAAAAACTTTTGAAGAGGTCGCATTTGCCCCCCTTGAGGTTGTTGGGGCAAAGAAAGATAAAAAGAGTTTGCGAATCATGATTAAGAGTTTAGATAAAATTTGTAAATCGGCTGTAAAGCTGTCAAAAAATGACACTCATTTGGGCGGAGAATAGGTGAAAACAGTTTTTATTTTTAGCTTACTTATAAGCCTTGGTGCTTGGGCTCAAATGCAGCCTTTAAATGAAGAGTTCAAAGCGACTTCAAGTACAAAGTATTATAGCTTCTCTAAAGGTGAAAAGGGACCCGCTCAGAGAACCTATCGGCGATTGTATGAGATTAAAAAAAGTTTTTATAGTAAAGATGGACTTAAATGCATAAGGCTCACTAATAAATACAGAAAAAACTATAAAACAATTTCAAACCAGTTGCTTAACCAGCAGCTGCAATGTGCATTGATTTTAGATACATCAATTAAATCAAACAGAGGTCGTTTAAAAAAAATTGTGAACAGGGCTCAAAATCAACTATTAAAGTTTGGCGGCCAAAGGGTTAAGTCGGAAATTTTAGAGAACTATGTGAAGTTGGCTTTAGTTGTTTTTGAAAACTCTATACGGGATGATCGCCCAGCGGGCTGGGGTTATTTTGAGAATCTGCAAGCTTACTTGAGTGTAATGACTAAGGAGCAAAAATACTTTTTTTATAAAACAGCAGGGGAGCTGGCTTTTATTCAACAAAAAGTGGGCCCAGCAAAAATATTTTTTCAAAGAAGCTTAGAGTATAAAGATTCAAATGAATTAAAAGATAAATTAAGAGCACTCGACCCTCGTTTGTTTCTAAATGAACCCTCTGAAAAAGAAAATCAAAAAGATGAGGTGTTGCTTGCAGCAGCTTCTGATGCTGAAAAAGAGCTTGTCACAAGACTTAGACGCACATTACAGGCTCATGAGTTAGTGCTGGCCATTGACGATGGCGTCCAGATTATAAGTCAATTTCCGTCCAGCTTTTATGCCCAGTGGGCTGAAAAAGAGATGCTTCGTATTTACTTTAATTTGACCTCTAAATCTGCGGGGAAATATGCCCTTGTGAAATTTAAAATCCGCAAGTTGTTGCATGATTTAGATGGGCCACGGCTTTTAAGTTGGGCTAAAAAGTTTTTTTATAGAGGATACTATGCAGATAGCTACTGGTTTGCCAGTCAGGCAGCCCTTAAACTAGAGGGGCAAGTGGCACTTGTCGAGGCTAATAAAGTTGCGGCACGTTCGCTTCACTATATTGGAAAGTACACAAAGGCCGCCGAATATTATCAAAAAATTTACGAAATGTCGACGGGAACAAAAGGGGCTGTTGAGGCTTTGTTTCGTTGGGGGCTGATCCGTTACCGCCAAAAGGAATACTCTAAGGCCTCCTCCTTGTTTGAGCGTTTATTGGCCCTATCAGAGCACTATGGTTATGAAGTCAAAAGTTTATATTGGCTGTGGAGGTCTCGTCAAAATTTAGAAAACTCCAATGCCGTTGAACCTGCAAAAAAACTTTATACTAAATACCCACTCACTTACTACGGTATTAGGGCCTATGCTGAAAACAACGGGGGGCTTTTGAATTGGGTCATAAAGGAGCCTATGTCGTTTAGCCTGACGTTAAACTTTACTCAATATGAGAGAGAGGCTTATGAAAATTACAAATTATTTGTTAAAAGTGGCTGGTACCTTGAGGCTGAAAATGAGTTGAGTTTATTGCCTCAGCCAAAAACGGCGCAGCAAAATGTATTTATGGCTAACTTGTGGGTAGGGTCGCATAATATTAAAAAGGGTATTGAGTTAACATCCTCTACATTAAGTAATGACTTAAATTTTATTCGAAAAAACATAGTTCAAAACATATTTCCGCGTGTTCACAAAACTTCAGTTGATAAGTGGGCCACAAAAAATAAAATAAGCCCTTATTTGGTTTATGCCCTTTTAAGGCAAGAGAGTGCTTTTGATGCCAGAGCAGTGAGCCCATCTAATGCCGTAGGTTTAATGCAGTTGGTTTCAGGCACTGCTGAGGAAGTAAGAAAGGATTTAAGTGTTAAAAAGTTTACGTTCCCTGAGAGCTTATTTGAGCCGGATTTAAATATTCGATTCGGCTCTTTTTATTTAAAAAAAATGATTCGAGCGAATCAAGGGTATATCCCTTTGGCTTTGGCTTCGTATAATGCTGGGATCGGCCGTCTCTATAGGTGGATGACAGCAAGAAAAGACCTTGTAAACTTAAGGATGACCACTTCGTCGTCCCCTGAGAGTGAAATATGGATTGATGAAATGCCTTGGTCCGAAACTCGTCTTTACGTAAAATTTGTTATGAGAAACATGTTGATATACAAGTTGCTCGACCAAAGTCGTGTAGAGCTAACGGATCCACTTTGGAATTAAGCATTGCAACACAAAATATTGATTAAATAATGAACAAAAGGTGAGTTTTTTTAATGTAAATTTGCTACAAGACTCTGGGTTTTGTAGACTATAGTTAGTATATTGTTTAAAAAACGAAAAGTAGGCTTATGTATCGTACGTTATTAGTGTTGTTTTTTTTAATTCTCTCGGGCTGTGCTTCTTTAAATAAGAGTGACTCGGTGGTTACAACAACGGTTGTGAGCTCCAAAAAAACTGAAGCGAACCTTGAACCTCGTTATATTGGGGATTCATTAACAGAGTTTGACCTTGTACTTATTAACAAACTAGAGCCGGTCCCTAAAAAAGGGTATGCCGCCATTGAAAAGTGGTTAAATTACTTTCAGGGGCGCGGTAAAAAACACATGCAGCGGTATTTACAGCGCTCTACTCGCTACATCCCATTAATGAAACAAATTTTAAGACAAGAGGGGCTCCCTGAGGACCTTGTTTATATTTCATTAATTGAGTCGGGGTTTAACCCGAAGGCTTATTCATATGCTGCTGCGGTGGGGTATTGGCAATTCATTCGCCCAACAGGTCGGCAGTATAAACTTAAAATTTCTACTTTTGTAGATGAAAGGCGTGACCCGGTGGCCTCAACTCGGGCTGCCGCGAACTACTTTAAAGCACTGTATAACATGTTTGATAGTTGGTACCTCTCAATGGCCTCTTATAATTCGGGTGAGTCTCGGGTCAAGAGATCTCTAAGACGGTATAGAGCGACAACTTTTTGGGACATCGCTCGAAAACGGCGACTCCCCGCTGAAACTCGTAACTATGTCCCTAAGTTTATAGCCGCAAAATTAATTGCTACAAACCCCTCTCGGTTTGGGTTTAAAAACTTGGAGTACCATGAACAGTTAAGTTTCGACAGTGTTCAGGTGAGCAAGCCAATTAGCATAAAAAAGTTGGCAAAAAAAATGGGCATACCTGTTGATGAAATCAAAAGGTTGAACCCTGCGCTGAGGTCTAACTACTTACCTGTTTATCTAGGCACTAAGACAGCTGTTCGGGTGCCAAAGGGGTACGGTATTTCTGCGGCGGGCTTTTTGGACGAGGCCATCTCTAAACCACCCAAATACATTGCTGGTGCGGGTTTAATTTATAGAATTAGAAGGGGAGATAGCCTTTACAAAATAGCCCGTAAGTATGGGACGACGATTACGCGGTTAAGACACGAAAATGGGCTGCGGCGGCGATCGATTTTACGAATTGGTAAAAAAATAAGAATTCCAGAACGTCGTATTCGTACAAAGCGTCGAGGTCGTAGGTATGTGGCTCAAAACCATAAAGGCAAGAAATACAGAGTTCGCAAGGGAGACAGCCTTTATGTGATTGCTCGTCGATTTGGTACGACTATTTCGAAGTTGCGATTTTTAAATGGAATGAGGCGACGGTCTGTTTTAAAAATTGGTCGGTTAATTCAGCTTCCAGCAAAAAGCTATAAAGTGACAAGAAATAAGAGTACGAGCTCATCGGTAACACCTTGGGGGCATTACAGAGTTAGAAGTGGGGACAGTTTATACACAATCGCCCGAAAATTTAAAACAACCATTGCTAAGTTAAGAAGGTTAAATAACTTAGGCCGTAGATCTATGATTAAACCGGGGCTATTATTAGTTGTTTCTGAGAAGACCTCGCCTGTGGGGCCTAAAATGATCTCTCAAAGGGGTTCAAAGGGTGATAACCTGTACTCGGTTATCCGAGTGAGGCGGGGGCAAAATTTAAGTTATTTAGCTCAGAGGTATAAAACTTCTATCTCTGATTTAAAGAAAATAAATAACTTAAAGACCTCAGGCCTAAGAGTGGGGCAAACCCTTAGGGTTCCAAAGCGCAAGTTTCATGTGGTTCAGCCCGGAGAGACTCTGATTCATATTGCTAAAAGGTATGAAGTGAGTTTGCCGCGGCTTAAAAGGGCGAACCTTATAAAGAATTCCTCAAGAATAATGGCAGGGCGGCAAATTTATATCCCTAAGTAAATTTATAGTTAAAAGCTGTAGTAAGTTTAAATCAAAAAAAAAGACCGTAAGTTTCCTTACGGCCCCGCTTAAGTGAGTTGAGGTTTTGAAACCTCAAAAATACCAATCCTTTGGTAGGCTGTACCTTATAACTCCAGCTACTTCGGAGGAGGATCCAGGTTTAAATCCTTTGGTAAATACATGCTTGCACCCCCCCTGTTTTTTTTACTTCTCTACTCTCAGAAAAAACCTTAAATACCACTTATATAAATATACCGCAAAGCGTCGAGCATGTGAAGACTAAGGTCTGCTTTGGGCCACATCGGGACATTCAATATGGGAATTTTAAGAGGCTCACTTTGAAGCTCTTGATACTAGGCATATGTAATCGAGGAGAGGTTGTTATTAAAATTGAATAGACTCAAATGTATTGTCATTTTTTAAATGAACAATCGTTGAGGCGTTGAATTGGCCGGGAGCTTATCAAAAATATTTTCGGTAGCTCACTTCAAGAGCGAATTCTTTTTGATGGTCAAAGGAGGCTGGGGTAGCCGATTCGTTGACCATAATATTATACCCGACAGACGTAATGAGGTCTCCGTAGTCAGTTCGCCATGAGGGGTAAACTTTTAAATCAATCCAGTGGGTTCCATTTGTAGCGTTACGATCATTGGATAAAATTTTGTAACTAACACTGTAGGCCCATAAAAAGCTCTGTAGCTCTTTTTCATAAAAGTAAGCGAGGTTAATGATGTCTCCAAGCTGAGTAAGGGGGCTTATTTGATTATTTGTGGTGTAGTCGAGCCGGACCCCTCCGCCATAGCTCATTTCATACCCCAAAGTAAGGCCATAGGATGCGGCCCCGTACTGAACGCCTCCGGAGCCTCCCTCGGTATTAAGGCTTAAATTAAGCCCCCCGTTAAGGCCATTATCTTTGGAGCCCTTTACGTAGATGTTAGGCCGCTCAAGGCCGCTGAGGGACCCACCAAGGTCAACGTAGGCAACTCGTGCACCTACAGAGAGTGACTTAGTGAACCCTTTCTCGTAGTTAAAAAGGAGGCGCGTAGCGTTTTGATCTACAGAGGGGCCTATTTTGGGGGTTATATTTAAAGAGCTATATTTAAGCCCTCCCTCCAGTAATGTTTGGCCCTCTCCGGCTTGGATGAACTGCTCCGTATGATGAGCATGGGCTGTCTTAAGCCCCGCTGTCATAGATAGGATAATAAAACAAACCGCACTTAATCTCATTGAGAGCCCCTTTTAAAAACACCATTCACACTGACTTAAAGCATTCTACCCCGTTAATATTTAACGAGTGAAGAGAAATAAACTTTAATGAGATTAAAAGCCTGTTTTTTTTTAGCCCTCGCGTTTAAAGTTACAGATTTTTTAGTTGAAATATTGGTAAGTTTTAAAAGGGCCGGGCAAAAGCCTGCAGGACACTTTTATGTCGTTTGAAAAGCGACTAAAAACTAATTAAGCCTTAAAAGTGAGAGCAAACCTTTTCGGCCAGTCCGGTAAAAGCTTTAGCTTCGAGGCCTTCGGGGTTGGACTCAACAATTGGGATCCCAGCCTCTGAGCAGAGTCCTACGGCGGGGTTAAAGGGGATTTCAATCATTTTTAAAATTTTTTGATCCACTAAAAATTTATCTAAGTCTCCCTTTGGGAAAAGCTGCAAGGGCTCCGCGGCCCCGGGGGGGGTAAAACTAGACATGTTTTCAACAACACCGAGTAAGGGGACGTTAATTTGATTAAACATATCCATTGCTTTTTTAGCATCAACTAAAGAAATATTTTGAGGGGTGGTGACAATGATGGCCCCACTTACAGGTACTTTTTGGGCAATGGTTAGGGGCACGTCTCCTGTGCCAGGGGGTAAATCAATAATCAAGTAATCGAGCTCGCCCCATTTAACATCTCTTAAAAATTGATCCAAGGCTTTAAAGATCATAGGTCCGCGCCACACAACGCTAGAGCCTTCTTCAACTAAAAACCCTAAGCTCATAAGTTTTATCCCAAGACGAACAAGAGGTATAATTTTTTTTTCTTCATCAACTTGTGGGTGCTGATTAATGGCTCCCATCATTCTTGGTAAGCTGGGTCCGTAAATATCAGCATCAAGAAGGCCTACTTTGAGGCCTTTTTGCTTTAAAGCACAAGCCAGGTTTACTGAGGTGGTGCTTTTGCCGACTCCACCCTTGCCTGAGCCAACAACAATAATTTGTTTAATGCCTTCAATAGGGGCTTGAGATAAAAAAGGGTTTTGTGACATAGGATAAGGCCTTTTTTTGCAGTGAGTATGTGGTCAAGCCGAGTCATAGCATAAATTAAAGGGTGTTTTCAAGCCTCACAGGCGGTTTCTTTTAACATTGTACTCTGTGCTGGAGCCCATTTTTTTACGTCTCAGGCTGCAGGTTAGGGCTTGATTCGATAGTTTATGCTCCTTGAGTTTAAATAGGGTCCATGTAACAATCCCACTTTGAGGGTAACAAAAGGAACACATTGCTAAATTATCTTAGTCAACATGTGAGCTATGTATATATTGGTGTTGCAGGCGCGTTACTAATATTTTTCTTTATGGGTAAGAAACAAAAGAGCCAAGGAAAAACAGATGACTCCTCTGGAGCCTATGATGACTACCTGAGTGATGCGGGGCCAGTGGAGCGTTCATCTAATAAAGCACTTTATTTTAACTTTAGCGGCCATATGTGGGATGCTTTTGAGGTTTTAGGGGTTACCCCTGAATCCACTGAACTTGAGTTAGAGCGCGCTTATGATGAGGCTCTTGATAGTTTAGAGGGGACCTCTCGTGAGTTTATAGACTTAGCTTATAGGGTTATTCGAGAAAAGCGCTGAGTCAAAGTTGAGTGGAGATAAGCCTCATATGCTCGAGCTTTGAGCATGGTGGCGGATCTTTGAAGAGTTGCAAAAAAAACAGCAAAATGATATTTATTTGAGGCTAAAAAAACATATTTTCTAGGGGCTTTAAATGGAAGAAAAAAATCTCGCCGATCTGCAAACTCTTGTTTCTTTATGTAAGCGACGTGGTTTTATTTATCAGAGCTCAGAGATATACGGTGGCCTTAACTCTTGTTGGGACTATGGCCCTTTGGGGGCTCAGTTTAAAATGAATGTCAAACAAGCCTGGTGGAAGGCTATGACTCGAAGGCCTGACGTGGTGGGGTTAGATGCGGCTATACTTATGCATCCCACAGTGTGGAAGGCCTCGGGACATGTCGATGGGTTTTCGGACCCGCTTGTGGACTGTTTGGATTGTAAAAATCGTTTTCGTGAAGATACGGCTGAGAAAAATAAAGAGTCAAAAACCATATGCCCAAAGTGTGGTTCATTAAACTTGACGGAGCCCAGAAATTTTAACCTCATGTTTGAGACCAATATGGGGGCCGTTAAAGATGAGTCTTCAGTGGTGTACCTGCGGCCTGAAACAGCTCAAGGTATTTTTGTGAACTTTTTAAACGTACAAACTTCGATGCGTAAAAAAATCCCCTTTGGGATTGCTCAAATTGGTAAGTCTTTTAGAAACGAAATTACACCGGGTAATTTTACCTTTAGAACCAGAGAATTTGAGCAAATGGAGATGCAATACTTCATTAAGCCCGGTACAGACGAAGAGAGCTTTGAAAAGTGGAAGTCTATAAGGTGGGATTTTTATAAAAACATTGGTTTAAGGCTCGATAAGTTGAGATACAAAGAGCACGGTCTGGGTGAAATAGCTCACTATGCAAAGGCGGCCTTTGATGTAGAGTATGAGTTCCCCATAGGTTGGCAAGAGTTAGAGGGGATCCATAATCGAACAAATTTTGATTTAACTCAGCATCAAGAATTTTCAAATAAAAAACTAGAGTACTTTGATGAGGCCGCTAAAGAAAAGTACCTCCCCTATGTTATAGAAACGGCCGTAGGGTGTGATAGGCTTTGCTTGGCGCTACTTTGTGATTCGTACCGTGAAGAAGTAACAACCCTTGATAATGGCAAGGTGGACACCCGAGTTGTTTTAAAACTGCAGCCGCAATTTGCCCCTAATAAGGTGGCGATTTTACCGTTGTCTAAAAAAGCACCCTTACAAGAGCTGGCGGGTCAGGTTTTTGAAACACTGATTAAAGATTTAGAGGTGGAGTACGACGAGGCCGGAAGTATAGGCAAGAGGTATCGCCGCCAAGACGAAATAGGGACCCCATTTTGTATAACAATTGATTTTGATAGTCTCGAAGACAAAGCGGTGACTATTAGGCACAGGGATACCATGAAGCAGGAGCGAATCCCGCTAGAAAAAATTGAAATGTATGTAAAACAGCAATTAGAATCTTTTTAAGATTTAATAGGTATGGGGTCGTTTTTTTAATAAGCCCTAAGGGAGACATAAATGAAAAAGGTCACTCAAAAATATAGTTTACCCAAAAAGAGTGTTTACTTTTTTTCGGCAAATGAGACAGACGGCCATGCTGGACTTAAAAATATTTTAGGAGGCAAGGGGGCTAACCTGGCCGAGATGACGTCGTTAAAACTACCGGTCCCCCCAGGGTTTACGATTTCAACAGAAGTGTGTGATGTGTTTTATAAAAACTCTGAAGTTTTACCAGAGCCTATTAAAGCAGATATCCTCATGTCTTTAAAAAAAATCGAGAGCTTATTAGGTAAAAAATTTGGAGCAGATAAAAACCCTCTTTTTGTAAGTATACGCTCAGGTGCGCGCGTGAGTATGCCAGGGATGATGGACACAGTCTTAAACCTAGGGCTCAATGAAAAAACACTACAGGGTTTAATAGAAGAGTCCGGTAACGAACGTTTTGCATGGGATTCGTACCGGCGATTTATGCAAATGTACTCCAATGTGGTTATGGGTATGAACACCTCGTTTTTAGATATTATTTTAGAGGACCTCAAAGACGAAAAAGGGTACGAGCAAGATAATGATTTAAGCGTTGAGGATTTAAAAAACTTAACAAAAAAATATAAATCAGAAATTTTACAATCAACAAGCAAAGTCTTCCCTGAGGACCCCATGGAGCAACTATGGGGAGCTATAAACGCTGTGTTTAAATCGTGGAACACCTCTCGGGCGGTCACTTATCGACAGCTTAACTCTATTTCCAGTCAGTGGGGCACCGCAGTTAACGTACAGTCCATGGTATTCGGTAATAAGGGCAATGATTGTGCCACGGGGGTGGCATTTACAAGAAACCCGTCAAATGGTGAAAAGCATTTTTATGGTGAGTTTTTATTAAACGCTCAGGGTGAAGATGTGGTTGCTGGGATCAGAACACCACAGCCGATCACTAAGTCCGAGGCGGCGAAAATGGGTCAGGTCTCCCTTGAAGAGTCTATGCCGGGACCCTTTAAACAACTTGTTGAAGTGTATAAAAAATTAGAGGCTCACTACAAAGACATGCAGGATATAGAGTTTACGATTGAAAAAGAAAAACTATGGATGTTACAAACCAGAACGGGCAAGCGAACAGCAAAGGCGGCGTTAAAAATTGCCTGTGACATGTTGGATGAGGGCCTCATCGATGAAGACGAAGCCTTATTAAGAATCGAGCCTCAATCGTTGGATCAACTTTTACACCCCTGTTTAGACCCAAAGGCCGAAAGAACATTACTCACTAAAGGTTTGCCCGCAAGCCCTGGGGCGGCCATGGGTAAAATAGTATTTTCAAGTGAAGATGCTGTTCGGTTAGAGTCAGATAATGTTAAAACAATTTTGGTAAGAGTTGAAACATCTCCGGAGGACATTGAGGGGATGGTTTCAAGTGAGGGGATACTCACCACTCGGGGAGGCATGACTTCACATGCGGCTGTTGTGGCGCGAGGAATGGGTAAAAGCTGTGTGGCCGGGTGTGATGAGGCCGATGTAGATTACTCAAAAAAACAAATGCGCATCAAGGGCTATGTGCTTAATGAGGGCGATATTATTACCTTAGATGGTTCGACGGGTGAAGTTTTTCTAGGTGAAGTAAAAACTATTAAAGCCAGCCTAGATGATAACTTTTCTAGGATTATGCTGTTAGCTGACAAAGCGCGAACACTGAAGGTGCGAGCTAACTCAGACACTCCACATGATGCCGAAGTGGCCAGAAACTTTGGCGCTGAGGGGATAGGTTTATGCCGTACTGAGCATATGTTTTTCGGTGCAGACCGAATTGATGTTATGCGAGAAATGATAATGTCTGACAGCGAAGAAGAGCGCAACGAGGCTTTAGACAGACTCCAACCTATGCAAAAGCAAGATTTTTTAGGTCTATTCACGGCGATGAAGGGGCTGCCGGTGACCATTCGCCTTTTAGACCCCCCTTTGCATGAATTTTTACCCCATACAGAGCAAGAGGCCATAGATTTATCAAAAAGACTTTCTTGGAACTTGGAGAGTTTAAAACTTAAAGTAAAGTCCCTTCATGAGTTTAACCCCATGTTGGGGCATAGAGGGTGTCGTTTGGCCATTACCCACCCTGAAATATATAAAATGCAGGCCCTGGCTATTGCAGAGGCCGCAGTTGAACTTATAAAACAAGGCGACCCCTTGGTGCCAGAAATTATGATCCCTTTGGTGGCGGTGGACGAAGAGTTGAGAGTTTTAAAGCAAGTCGTTGTGGGGGCTGTTGAGTCGGTGCAGGCCTCGACAGGTGTAAAGTTTGATTATTTAGTGGGGACTATGATTGAGCTCCCTCGTGCAGCACTCACTGCTGATAAGATTGCAGTGCATGCTGATTTTTTTAGTTTTGGTACAAATGATTTAACCCAAACAACTCTTGGGGTTTCGAGAGATGATTCTGCCAGGTTTTTAAGCACATATGTGGCTGAGGGGATCTTTTCAGAGGACCCTTTTCAAAGTATTGATCAAAATGGCGTGGGGCACCTAGTCAAAACTGCAGTTGAACTTGGACGAAAGGCTAAGAGCAATATTAAACTTGGTATTTGTGGTGAGCACGGTGGGGATCCAAAAAGTATAGAGTTTTTTCATCTTGCCGGTTTAGATTACATTAGTTGTTCACCTTATAGAGTACCCATTGCCAGGCTGGCAGCAGCGCAGGCCAGTGTACGACAGCGGAAGGAACGAGAACATTGAGAATTAAAAAATTAGAGCTCTTTGGTTTTAAGTCATTTAAAGACAGAACAGTCATCGAATTTGACCCCGGGATGACCGGCATAGTTGGTCCTAACGGCTGTGGTAAATCTAATATAGTAGATGCCCTTGTTTGGGTCATGGGGGAGATGAGCGCTAAGCATCTGCGTGGGACCTCGATGTCAGATGTTATATTTGCAGGGGCCGAAGGGTTTGCCCCTATGGGTATGGCAGAGGTCTCTTTGGTTTTAGAAAACGATGGAGGCCCCTTTCCGGCCAAGTACCATAAACACTCAGAGGTGATGATCACAAGACGGCTCCACCGCACAGGTGAGTCGGAGTACTTGATAAATAAAGAGTCCTGTCGTCTGAGAGATATTCAAGAAATATTTATGGACACAGGGGCTGGAGCAAAAGGCTTTTCTATTATTGAGCAAGGGGCTATTGGTAAAATCATCACAGCTAAGCCTAAGGACCGCCGGTCTTTAATTGAAGAGGCCGCTGGAATTACTAAATTTAAAGTGAGAAAACGTGAGTCTCAAAGAAAGCTGCAGTCAACAGATCAAAACCTGGTTCGTTTGCAAGATATTATAGGTGAGCAAAAGCGACAACTGGGGAGCTTAGAGAGGCAAGCGCAAAGGGCAGAGAGATATCGTAAATTAAAAACTCAAATTCAAGAAAAAGACATGTTCGTGTCGTCAAAAAGTTATTTAGAGCTTTCTGATAAAATTTCTGAGGCTCAAAAAATATATGATGTGGCGAGCGAAAGTGAAGTGGGCACAACGAGTGACATTGGTCAGCTTGAAAGCTCTTTAGAACAGTTAAAACTACACGTGATTGAAAAAGAAAAACATGTTGAAGAGATGCAAACCAAAAACGAAAGTGAGCAAGTAAAAGTTCAAGAAATAGAGTTTGAGCTTAGAGAACTTCGTTTTGAAATAGAGCAGGCTCGTAGAGATAAAGAAAAAACAGGAACAATCCTAGAGCAATACCAAGTGCGAAAAATAGCTTTAGATAATGATAAAGCACAGATTGAGGGAAAGCTCCTTACGGTAAAAGACGTTGCCGATAAGCTGACTCAGGATTACGAAGAAAAAAATGATTTCTTTAACAACATCAACGAGCGTGCCGCACAGGCGGACATAGAACTGACTGAAAAAAGAAAAGAGCTCTTAACCATCACGCAGGCAGAAAGCCATTTAGAGGCTCAGATATCATCAAAAGAAACTGTTTTAGAAGAGCTAAGGTCTCGCTTTGAGCAATCCGGAGAAGTGCTTTTAGAGCTGAAACAAAAAAACGTAGAGTTTGAAGAGCATAGAAACAAAGTATTTAGAAAACTTGAGGGCCAAAAGCAAATGCAGTTAGGCTGCATGAATGACGTTGAAGTTTATGTAGAAAATTTAGCCATTTTAGAAGCTTCAAAGGCTGTGAAAGATGAGGAAGTTGAGAGATTCAAAGAAAAACTCGGAGAAGTCTCGGGTAAACTTTATGGCCTTGAAAATTTACGTTCAAATTTTGAAGGATTTGACCAGGGAGTAAAAAGCATTATGCTCTGGCAGCGAGAAAAGCAAGAGCAACATGCTGATGGACGGGTCAGCTTTCAGCCGGTATCAGATGTTGTTGAGGTCCCTCAAAAATTTGAACATGCTATGGAGGCCGCTTTAGGTACAAAACTTCAGCTTCTTCTTTCAGACAGCGGTGAGGAGAGCCTCACAGCTGTGGACTACCTTAAAGAAAAAAACCTAGGTCGCTCCAGTTTTTTTGCAAAGGATTTTTCTGGCATAAGCTCCTCGCCCTCTGATAACGAAGCGCTGAAAGCTCAAAGCGGGGTAGAATCTTTGCTCGTTGACGTAGTAAAGGCCCCTGTTGAGTACCAAAAACAAGTGACATGGTTTTTAAAAGATATAGTTGTTGTAGACAACATAAGAACAGCGCTAAGAATGCGCTCTCAGTATGCAGACCGTACATTTGTAACCTTAGAGGGCGACACTCTGTCGCCTGAAGGGGTTTTAACCGGCGGAGCTGGAGAGAGTGCTCAAAGTGGTGTTTTGAAAAGAAAAAGAGAAATCAAAGAGTTTTCACAAAAAAGAGAAGAGTGGGCTGGTAAGTTGTCTTTAGCGCAAGCCTCATTAGAAAAACTAAAGGGTCAAATAAAATCTTTAAGAGCCGATTTAGAGCTGGCAAAAAAGAAAAACTCAGAGCAAGAAATTTTAGTTGTAGAGCTAACAAAAGATTTAGAGCGATCTGAAAATGAACTTTCAAACGCCATGACGGCCGTTGATAAACAAAACAAAGAACTGGAAGGTTTAGAGACACAGGTTGTGGCCGCAGAGGAAAACATAGCTGAGCTAAAAAATCACCTCATAGAGCTTAAAGAGCAAAAGTTTGATGTGGTGACTCGGGTGGATCAACTGACCGAGGACTTGCGTTTAGCTCGAGATGGAGTTGATGAGCTTCAGCAAAATGTGACTCAGTTAAAGGTAGAGAGCGCCTCTAAAAACCAAGAGCTAGAGGGGCTTTATTCGCAACTAGAGATGTTAAATCGCTCTCTTTTAGTGGTGGATTCTGAGTTAGGTAATATGTCCGATGAGTCTTTAAAAAGTGACGAGTCACTATCTTCAAACTCATGTCTTGTAGAGCAAAAGCAAGTAGAGCTTGAAGGGCGTATTCAGGGCACTCAGGAGAGTCAAAAAGTACTTTCTTTAGCTACTGATGAGTACGAACGCACTTACGAGCAAACCAGAGAGGTTGAAGAAAAAGTGACCTCTCAACAACGGGCCCTGAATGAACACAAATCTAGGATTAATGAATCGCAGTTAAAGCTTGAACAGCTAAAAATGAAAGAGCAGTATTTATTTGAACAAATCAGAGAGCGTTATATGTTAGACCTTTCTGAGGTGGCTCATCAGTATGCAGACAACGAGGGAGAAGTGAGCCTCATAGAGGTAGAGCTTGAGGAGCTTAAGAGAAAAATCTCTAAGGTCGGTGAGGTTAACTTATCTGCTATTAGTGAATATGATGAGCTTTCTGAGAGATATCAATTTTTATCACAACAGCTCTCTGACCTTAACGAAGCCAAAGACCAACTTCGCAAGGTGATTGATAGAATTAACAGGATTTGCTCACGACGATTTAAAGAAACCTTTGAGCTTGTTAACGAGCGTTTTCAAAAAGTATTCCCTGTTCTTTTTGGTGGTGGTGAAGCGCGACTTATACTTGTTGAAGATGAAGAAAAGGGTGAAATGGGGATTGATATTGTGGCCAAACCCCCAGGTAAAAAGCCTCAGACGGTTGGGCTTCTAAGTGGCGGCGAAAAGGCTTTAACGGCTGTGTCATTGATTTTTTCTATATTTTTAGTGAAACCTTCACCATTTTGCCTGTTAGATGAGGTTGATGCCCCTCTTGATGATGCTAATGTGATTCGTTTTAACGACTTAGTTAGAGAGATGGCAAAGAGGTCTCAAATTATTGTGGTCACCCATAATAAGCACACAATGAAGGTGAATAATAAACTATACGGAGTCACTCAAGAGGATAAGGGCGTTAGCCGTATGGTGAGTGTCGACATTGAAAAAGCTAGAGAAGTGGCTAGAGTTTAATATTACTAGATATTTTTTATGTAATGAGCCTTTTTCTTTTGAGAAGGGCTTTTTTTATAGTAAGCCATTAATATTGAGGTTTTTAACTGTAAATCAAAAAAGCCTTTTAAGGGTGACTTAATGAGTGAGTTCTATGAGTGGATTTTATATGTTGTAGTTTTTTTTATTGGTATTTTTGCGACATTGGCCTACTGGGTAGCAAGATATTATTTTAAAACTGACGATGAAGAGGCGCAATTAAAATGGACCTCAAAGAAAGAGAAAAAAAATAAGTAGAGCCCTTACTTTTTTAAAAAAAAGTTTGAGAGGGACCTAATAGAAAATAAAATTTAAAAAACAGAGGTATAAGTGTTGGACTGGTTGGATCTTGAAATTTTAGAAAAATCATCGATGTGGATGATTTCAGTGGCTGTATTGCTTACAGTATTATTTTTTTATGTTCGAAAGGTATTTTTACTTAGCGATAAGGAACCAGAAATCCCTCAGGGTGAACTTGAGGATTCAAAAGAGGACGTTGAAGAAGAGCCTCTTGATGAAGAGCCTCTTGATGAAGAGCCTCTTGAGTTGTCGTCATCCGCGGCCCCAGGTGACAGTAAAGAAAATTATGTTGAACAGCGGCCTGTTAGTTCAGTTAATCTTAAAGAGGCTCTTTCTAATACGCGATCAAATTTATTTGGACGAATAAAAAATGTGTTTTCATCTTCAAGTGGAAACTCTGATGAGGACTTAGAGGCTTTAGAGGAGGTTCTTTATACAAGCGACCTTGGAGCTAGTACGGTGCAAAAGCTAATGGAGGGTATGACTGAAAAACTAAACTCTCAAGAACAAAAAGATTTTGAAAAAGTACGATTAGCTTTAAAACATGAGATGCTTGAAATATTTGCACACATGAGCGTCGAGGAGGGGCTTGAAGAACCAAGGCTCTTTGCCCCTATAGAAGCCGAAAAAAAACCACTCGTGTGGATGATCGTGGGTGTTAACGGGGCTGGCAAGACAACAACTATTGGCAAGCTCTCTCATAAGGCTTCAAGTCAGGGGCAAAAAGTAATGGTTGTGGCCGGTGATACATTTAGGGCTGCCGCTGGTGACCAATTGCAGGTATGGGCTGAGAGGGCGCAAGTGGATATATTTTCGCCAGATGGTGTTTCAGACCCTAGTGCTGTGGTTTATGATGGCTATCAAAAAGCAAAGGCTCAAGGCTATGATCTTGTCATTGTTGATACCGCCGGACGGTTACACACCCAGGATAACCTTATGGAGGAGCTCAAAAAAATGAAGCGTGTTTTACAAAAACTAAACCCTGAGGCTCCTCATGAGGTTTTAATTGTTTTAGACTCAAACTCAGGTCAAAACGCACTCATGCAGGCTGAAAAATTTAATGAGGCTTTAGGGCTTACAGGCGCTATTCTCACAAAGCTTGATGGGTCCGCTAAGGGTGGAGTCGCCGTAGGTTTGGCCAGTCAGTATAAGTTGCCCATCAAAGTTATAGGGGTTGGCGAGGGAGTTGCGGACTTGAGACCTTTTAACTCTATTGAGTTTGTCGACTCGATTCTATAAATGAATCAACCTGGCAGGGGTTGGTTTTAATGAGAGCCCTCAAGGGCGCTTGAAATCAGTATGTAAAAATTAATTTACTTTATAGTTAGATTTTGACTATAAAACAATAAAAATGAGTTAAATTGTTGATGTCGTTTTATTTTAAAGATGTCGGACAAAAGGCTGGCATTAGGGGTTGTTATTATTGCCTGAGGCGAGCTAATATTGACTGTCGTCGAGTCACGAACGTGTTAATTTTTACCGATAAGTCTTTGATATGTATGAAATTCATTCTTCTTTTATTTATACCTTAGGTGGTATTTCATTATTTATGTTTGGTATGAGCTTTGCCAGTGAAAACCTGCAAAAGCTTATGGCCAACCGTATGCGCGATTTAATGTCTAAATTATCTAATCGCCCTTTTTATGGGGTGATTGTGGGCATGGCCTTAACGTTTATGATTCAGAGTTCAGGAGCTGTGACTTCGATGCTTGTGGGGCTTGGGTCATCGGGGGTGATCACGCTCCGGCAGGTAATGAGCGTTATTTTGGGGACAGCGATAGGCACGACATTTACCGTACAACTATTGAGTTTAAATATTGTTCAGTATGGGATGGCTATATTTTCGTTTAGTTTTGTGGTGTATTTTTTAAGTAAAAAAAGGGGTGTTAAGCAAACCATGGCTGTCGTTATGGGTTTTGGTATGATTTTTTGGGGCTTAGAGTTGATTTCAACAGGAACGATGGTGCTAAAAAATATTGATTACTTTAAAAGTGCCTTAGAAATTTTAAATGAAAACCCTTTATACTCTATTTTATTAACAGCATTTTTTACGGCCATTGTGCATAGCTCGGCAGTAACAATAGGTTTTGCGATGAGTTTGGCCTCAACAGGCATGATAGACCTATCAACAGCTATTTACTGGGTTTATGGGGCTAACATTGGGACCACCGCCACAGCACTTTTAGCGGCCACGGGCGGTAATTATGTAGGTCGGCAGGTGGCATGGGCCCATTTCTTTTACAAGGTGATAAGCGTTTTAATCTTTTATGTATTTACGGACTTATTTGCTCAACTCATGTCTACGGGCTTAATCGCTCGCGATATTGCGAACTCTCACACTGTATTTAACGTTGCGGCGGCTATAATATTTTTACCGTTTGTAAAGTGGGGGTCTATAGCGATTGAAAAGCTATTTCCGGCCTCCTCTTCAGAGAAGGAGTTTGGTGTTAAGTTTCTAGATCGAGGTGTTTTTGACTCTTCGTCAGTAGCGTTAGCAAATGTAGAGCGCGAACTACTGAGGATGGGTGATATTGTTGCCCTAATGGTTAAGGATTCTATTGATTTATTTAAGGACGAGGACCTTGATTTAATTGAAAGCATCAAAGAACGAGATACAAAGGTGGATATTTTAAATAAAGAAATAAATCTTTATTTAGCAGACCTAATTGACCATAGTGATGCTGGCGATACAAAGCGCATGTTAAGGATTATGACTTTTGCCTCAGACTTAGAAAGTGCTGCGGATGTTATAGATAACAGTATACTGGAGCTCTCAAAGAAAAAGCATTTTTTAAAAGTAGAGTTTTCAAAATCAGGTTGGGAGGAAATGCATACTTTGCATGCTGAGGTCTCACGCCTTATCCCCATGGCTTTAAGTTGCTTTCAGTTACAAAACAAAGAGTTGGCTGAAAAAATAATTGAGAGCAAAAGAAACATAAGAGTTCTAGAAAAGCGCTTTAAAGAATCGCATATGCGGCGCTTGGTGGCGGGTAAAAAAGCATCAATTAATACAAGCTCTATACACCTAGATGCGTTAAACGATTACCGCAGAATTGCAGGGCTTGTGAGTAATTATATTTACCATGTCAGAAAGACGGGACGTTAGACTGCCTTATTTATAAGCATAAGGCGGTGCAGAACAAAATATTTAACAGATAATACAACTCATAAATAACTCACTATATCAAGACCCCCTTATGTATAGTTGGGGTCAAAGAGCATGCTTAGGCCTTTAAAGGGCAATACTTGGGTGTTAAATGGTAGCGCAGGTCAGTGTTGCGCGGCAGCAAGAGGTTTACGAAGGGCCTTAAGTTGACGGTGTAAGTAACTTATAATATTAATATAAACAGTATAGTTATGTAAAATTTGAGTCATTATAAGAGTAGTTGATATGGTTATAGAAGATGAAAAGAAGGTTTATGAAGTAAAAATAGCGGGGCGTAGTGTTCGATTAAGATCCTCACACGGTGAGGACTTAGTGATGGAGTTAGCGGATTTTGTTTCTAAAAACATTGAACAATCTAAAAAAATAAACCCGAATGCTTCGTTTCAGAACGTATTATTTTTAGCCTGCCTTCATTTATCCGAAGAGTTGGCACTGACTAAAAAAGAAGTACGCACCCAACTTTCTGATATTAAATCTGAAGCCCTTCAACTACTCACTGATATAGAGGCCTCGCCTTTAAATCAAAACACATTAGATCTTTAAAAATCGTTTTTGATTTTAAAAGATCTAAGTAAATTAAGTGAGTTTTTGTGGAAGAAGTAGTAGTAAAAAAACAACATATTAGAAGCCATTATTTAGAGCAAAGAAGGCTTTTTGCTCTAAATAAAGAGACAAAGACGACAGCTGAGTCTGAGCTTTTAAAGTTCTTATTAAAAGTAATCACTAAAGATATGAGTACGATAGCCATTTATAACTCTTATGGTTCAGAAGTGTGCGTGCAAGCGCTTGTCGAGAATTTAAGTGATAAGACGTGGGTTTACCCCCGTGTTGAGGGCGAGAGTTTGGCCTTTTACAAAAGCCCTGAGGGTGAGTTTGAGAAAAGCTCACTGGGCGTTGATGAGCCTCTTTTAGATGAAACCCAAAAAGTAGAGCTTGATTCTGTAGATGCTGTCTTGATCCCAGGAGTGGCTTTTGACCATTTGGGGCTAAGGCTTGGCACAGGCAAGGGTTTTTATGACCGGGCTTTGCGGCAATATAAGGGCCTAAAAATTGGTGTGGCTTTTTCAGCTCAGCTCAGCCAAGAGGCCTTACCGTCTGAAGGGCATGATATTAAAGTTGAATATTTAGTTACCGAAAATTTTATTTTAAAAGTTTAATTGAAAATAGGAGTTAAAAAATGATGAATCCAACAACACTTGCCATGGTATTTTTAGGTGTGGCCTCTGGGTTTGGCGCTTGTTTTGTTATTTTAATGATGTATAAAAAATCACAAGATAAGCGAAGAAAAGACGAGGCGACAAAAGAAGCAGACAGGATTGTTCAACGAGCAAAGTCCCAAGCTTCGAAAGTAGACAGAGACTCTAAAAAGAAGGCTAAAGACTTTGAAACAAGAGCACGTAGAAATGCTGAGGCCGATATACGTAAACAAAAACAGGGAGTTCAAAACACAGAAAATCAATTAAAAGAAAAACTGGATCGTTTGGACCGAGAGTATAAAAATAAAAATCAAAAACTTGAAGATGAGTTTAAAAATATCGATGAGCAAAAACAAACTCTTGCTATTGCTGAAACAAGAATCAAAGGCCTCGAAAAGGGGGCTGAAGAAAAAACTAAAGACTTGACTCGAAAAATTGAAAACATCTCAGGCTTAACCACTGAACAGGCCGAAAAAGAACTTAAAGAAAGTCTATTAGAGATTGCTGAGCGAGAAATCCATGATCAACTTATGGAAATAGAAAAAAAGGGTAAAGAAGAGGCTGAGAGTAAGGCCAAGCGAATTTTAGCTCAAGCGGTAGCTAGATATGCGAGTGAAGTTTCAACAGAACGTACAGTGACGACTATTGCCATTTCAGGCGAAGAGATGAAGGGTAAAATTATAGGTCGTGAGGGCCGTAATATTAGAGCTCTAGAGTCTTGTTGCGGAGTGGACGTTGTTATTGATGAGTCGCCAGATTCGGTGATTATTTCTAGTTTTGACCCCGTAAGAAGAAGTGTTGCTCGGCGAAGTATAGAGCGTTTAATTGAAGATGGGCGAGTACACCCGGCCCGAATTGAAGAAGTAACAGAAAAAATCAAACAAGAAATGGTCACAGAATTTGTAGAAGAGGGCGAAAAGGCTTGTGTTGATTTAGGAGTTTTAGGGGTTAAACCTGCTGTTCAAAGTTTAATAGGTCAGTTGAAATACCGAGCCACAGAGACTCAAAACATTTATCAACATAGTTTAGAGGTGGGTTTTATTTCAGGGCTCATTGCTGGAGAAATTGGTTATGATGTCCCTCTCGCTCGGCGAGCAGGGTTGCTGCATGATATAGGTCGCTCTATTGACCATACTGTTATTGGCAGTCATGCAAAAGTGGGTGCCGAATTTGCCAGAAAGCATGGCGAATCAAAAGAGGTGGTGAATGCCATTTTAGCCCATGAGGGAGAAAAAGAAGCCGACAGCGTATTGTCACAAATTGTGCAGGCGGCGAATAGTCTATCTAAGGCGCGCCCAGGCGCCAGGCGTGCTCAAATGGAAAACTTCATACGTAGACTAGAGGACATAGAGAGTGTTGCAAACAGCTTTGATGGTGTAGATAGAACCTTTGCCATACAGGCGGGTAAAGAGGTTCGTGTGATGGTAGATAGTTCTAAGGTCACTGATGAACAGGCCTCGATGTTGAGCCGTGACATTGCTAGAAAAATTGAGCGTGAGCTCAACTACCCAGGACAAGTAAAAGTAGCCGTAATACGTGAAACTCGAATTGTAGAGCACGCAAGGTAAGAGCGAATTGATGACAAACCCTCAAGAGCAACTAAGGCAATTAAAAAAGGGTGTTGAGGATTTAATTTCTGAGAAAGAACTTTTATCTCGCCTTGAAAAAAGCCATAAAGAAAACAAGCCCTTAAGGGTAAAACTCGGATTTGACCCTTCAAGGCCAGATATTCACCTGGGTCATACGGTTGTGTTAAATAAGTTAAAACAGTTTCAGGATTTTGGTCATCAGGTCGTGTTTTTAATTGGCGACTTTACAGCGCAAATTGGAGACCCTACGGGTAAAAACGAAACAAGACCGGCCTTAACAAGGGCTGAGGTTTCAGAAAACGCAAAAACCTATGCCCAGCAAGTGTTTAAAATATTAGACGAGTCAAAAACAGAAATCCGCTACAACTCTGAGTGGATGGATAAAATGACTCCACAGGATATTGTTCATTTAACAAGCCAATACACGGTGGCTAGAATGTTAGAGCGAGATGATTTTAAAAAGCGTTATGCCGCTCAGCAGTCAATTTGTGTGCATGAGTTTTTATACCCTCTCGTTCAAGGTTACGATAGCGTTGCCTTAGATGCCGATGTTGAACTGGGAGGGACGGACCAAAGGTTTAACTTACTAGTGGGTAGAGATTTACAAAAGTCTTATGGTAAAAAACAACAGTGCGTGATGACACTTCCCCTTTTAGAGGGGCTTGATGGTGTTAAGAAGATGTCAAAAAGTTATGACAACTATATTGGTGTAGATGATACCCCTAGAGAGATGTTTGGTAAAACAATGAAGGTCTCTGACGAGTTAATGATCAGGTACTATGAACTACTCACGGATAAATCAGTCGAGGACCTTCAGAAAATGAAGAGTGATTTAGCTTCTGGAGTGCTGCACCCTAGGCAAGCTAAGGTCCGTTTAGCTCAGTTTTTTATCACTCGATTTCACGGTGAAAAGCAGGCTAAAGAGGCTGAAGAAGAGTTTAATCGAATTTTTGTAGATAAAGGTGTGCCTGATGACATGCCTGAATTTGAATGCCCCCCTGTTGATGAATATTGGGTTTGTAAGTTGTTAACAGATGCAGGGTTAACAGCCTCTAACTCTGAGGCTCGAAGAATGGTACAGTCAAACGCCGTTGAGATAAGGGGTGAGAAGGTTAAAGACCCAATGATAAAACTTAAACTTAAGCTTGGAGATGAGTTTGTCGCCAAGGTGGGTAAAAAGAAATTTGCTAAAATTAAAGTAAAGTAGGTAGAGAATGAAAGTACGATTTTTACCAAAAGATATTGAAGTTGAAATTAAGCCCAATCAGTCGGTCCTTGAAGTGGCCCAAGAAAATGATATTTTCATTAAATCAGTCTGTAATGGAGTCCCCAACTGTGCTGAGTGCAGAATTAGTGTCGTAGAGGGGGATCACAATGTCCTGCCCCCTTCTGGTAAAGAGTTACAGCTTATAGGCACAGCTCACTTTCTTGACCAAAGGCGTTTGTCTTGTCAGTTAAAGTGCTTTGGTGACATTGTTGTCGACCTGGGTGAGCAAGTTGAGAAAGAAGCTGCAGAAGGGTCTAAGCGCCGAATGAAGTTGGGAGTGACTAAAGAGGCTGAACTTTCACATGCTAAAGCAGGTAATTTAATTGATCAAGATCAAGAATTGATAAAACAAGTAGATGAAGAAGTGGGCGATAGAGTTGTGGATACCGAAGGGGCTCCGAATAGAAAACGTAATGAGGACTCCTCTAGAAACAAAGAGCATAATCGCAAAAAATCTAATCGTAACAGGCCCGGAAGGGGCAAACCCCAGGGTGCAGGGAGGCCAAGACGAGCCTCTTCTCAGGGGGAGGGGGGCGACTCCTCAGGCCGAACGGAGGGGCGAAACTCTGACTCTCATCCCGGTTCAGGTAAAGAGACTTCAGGTAGTGAGCCCTCGAACAAAAATAGAAACCGAAATAGAAACCGAAACCGATCGAGAAACAGGCCAAAGGGCGAAAATTCAGGCTCTCAAGAAAGGTCAAAAAATACTCGAGAGGACAGTTAACGTGAAAGCAGATGTTCATAAAATGACGTCCGAGGATATCCCGGGTTTTTATAAAATTTTATGTCAAATTATAAAAGAAAAAATCCTTTTAATGCGATCTAAAGACCCTGTGTTTTCAGGGGTTGAGAACTTTGTAAAAGATTGTATTAGAAAAAACACAAGCCAGTTTGTTGCAAAAGTAGATGGAGAAATTGTTGGTTGGTGTGATATTGTACCTCAGCCTCGTGAAGAGCAATGTCATATTGGCAAGCTTGGTGTTGGTATTTTGCCTGAATTTAGAAAAATGGGGATAGGTAATATATTAATAAATAAATCACTTGAGCACGCCCAAAAGATGGGTATAGAAGTTGTTTTTGTAGAAACTCTTGAACAAAACATATCAGCCATAGAGCTTTTTAAAAAATATGAATTTAAGGTTGTAGGCATCAAGGAAAAGTTTAGAAAGACCGAGCACGGTTTTGATAATATTATTATGCTCTTACGTGTACTGCAGCACTAAATAGTATTTTAAAAGCATAAAAAACTTTGAAACATATAAAAAAGTACTCAGACCTAACGACTTTTAATGGTAATCAGTCGTGGGAAAAATAGAACTTAGATTTTAACTTACAGATAGTGTAAGTATTAACGGCTGGCTAAAAAGAAAGCTGTACAATCAAGTTTGAACAGTCGCACTTTAAAGCTCATTTCAGTTAGAAATTTTTTTTAGACTAGCCATACATTAATATTGTATTTGATGAATTCATTAAACAGCAAAAGAGGAGCCGCAGCTACATTTTTTTACAGCATTAGGGTTGTTGAAAACAAACCCGGCACCGTTAAGCCCACCTTCGTAATCAAGGGTCATGCCTAAAACGTAGAGCATGCTTTTAGTGTCGATGACGACTTTTGTATTGTGGTATTCAAAAATTTTATCTTCTTGGCCCGTTTTAGTGTCAAAATCGAGCTTATAAGAAAACCCGGAACAACCACCCGTTTCTACGCGAACTCGTAATAATGAGTCGTTTGGCATTTCGTCTTCAGTCTTTAGGGTCTGTATTTTTTTGGCCGCAGCCTCAGTAATTTGAATCATTAGATACCTCTATATCAATACTACAATTATAGCAAATAAAGCTTAATATTTATACATGTTTTTAACATGAAACTAACTAGTAAGATGCTGAAATGTCAGCTTTTTTTAAGAGACCTTTTAGTTTTTGAATAACAGTGTTTATTTCGTCCTCTGTTGTAAAGCGCCCCAGGCCTAATCGTATAGTAGACCGGGCCAGTTGATCACTCAGGCCAATGGCTTTTAAAACATAACTGGGCGCTGTAGAGTCTGAAGAACAGGCGGAGTTAGAGCTAAAAGCAATCCCTGATAAATCACAAGCAAACTGTCCAGGCTGTATATCAGAAAAGGTTAAGCTGATGTTATTACATAGCCGACTTGTGGGGTGGCCATTTAGCTTTATAGAAGGTGATAAAGGTAAAATAGCATTAAGGAGTGTCTCCCTTAACTTTTTAATATGTGCCCGGTCCTCTTGTTTTTGGGTCATGGCTATTTCAAGTGCGGCCCCTAGGCCAACAATTCCAGGTACATTGAGGGTGCCGGGGCGAAGACCAGCCTCTTGTGAACCGCCGTGTTGCAGCGGGGTTAAATTAACTTCAGGGTTTTTACCTCTAACATAAAGTGCCCCAACTCCCTTGGGCCCATAGATTTTATGAGCAGAAATGCTGAGTAGGTCTATGCCCATGCTGTCCACGTCGATGTCTATTTTACCACAGGCTTGTGCGGCATCGGTGTGAAAGAGAATATTGTGTTTTTTAGAAAGAGCACCAATTTCATGGATTGGGTTAATAGTGCCAATTTCATTGTTTGCAAAAATAATACTAATGAGCTTTGTATTACTTTTAATAGCATTTTTAATGGACTCTACAGAGCAGATGCCGTGCTCATCGACCGGTAAGTAGGTCACTTCAACGCCCCAATTTTCAAGGTAACTTAAGACTTCATGGACGCATTTATGCTCAACAGAGGTTGTTATCACGTGGGGCTTTTGTTTTGAGCCGGTTGAGGGGCAAAGGACTTTATAACAAACCCCCTTGAGGGCCATGTTGTTGCTTTCAGTCGCACCACTTGTAAAGTAAATATCTTCGGGTCTTGCTGAAATAGATGAGGCGACATGTTTTCGGGCTTGGCTAACAGCAGCACTGGCCTCCCAACCATAGGAGTGCGAGGAGCTGGAGGCATTACCAAACTTTTCACAAAAATACGGCTCCATGATTTTTTGTACTTTTGGATCCGTAGGGGTTGTGGCGTTATAGTCTAAATATATGGGTTGTGAGGCACCTTTTTTCATCGACTAGGACTATAATGTTGTTGGTGGGCCGAGTCGATGAAAAAACTACTTTTTTTAAAACCTAACCTTGGGCTCCGTAGCCCTTAAATTATCACCAGTGAGTGGGTCATTGAGTCACCACAAGTGTGCTTAAAAAATGTCATATTTACTAGGAGGGGGCGATAAAGTTACTTGGTGCGTTCAAACTAGTCCTGGCTTGCGAATTATGCTTAAATAGCCACTTATATTCAAGCGAGGCTTACTGAGTGGACTATAGAACATTAGACTTATTTAATCCCACAGAAGAGCATAAAATGCTCAGACAGATGGTGAGGGACTTTGTAGTGGCCGAGGTAGAGCCTCAGGCACTCGAATACGACAGGAAAGAGCAATTCAACAAGACTTTATTTAGAAAACTAGGCGAGCTCGGTTTACTAGGCATTACTGTGGATGAACAGTACGGTGGTTCTGGGATGGACGCCACAGCGGCGTGCATTGTACATGAAGAACTCTCGGCCTCTGACCCGGGGTTTGCGCTGGCCTATTTGGCTCACTCAATGTTGTGTGTAAATAGTTTATCGGTGAACGGTAGTGAAGAGCAAAAAAGAAAGTACCTGCCTAACCTTTGCACGGGAGAGTTTATTGGGTGCATGGCCTTAAGTGAGCCACATGTGGGGACCGATGTTTTTGGAATGAAAACCACTGCTGAAAAACAAAGCGATCTGTATAATATTAACGGTCAGAAGATGTGGATCACTAATGGTGTCATTGATGAGGCCGGTACACCGGCAGATTTAGTTTGGGTGTATGCCGTTACTGGTAAAAATGAGCAGGGCAGATCCCTGTTATCCACATTTATTGTGGATAAATCCCATGCTGGATATAGCGTTGGTCAAAAGATCAAGGACAAGGCCGGTATGCGTGGATCTAATACTGCAGAGTTGGTTTTTAAAGACTGTAAGGTCTCAAAAGAGCAAATGATAGGCAAGGAGGGTGATTCGGTTCACCATTTAATGCAGGGCCTAGAGATTGAGCGATTAACTTTGGCTGCGATGAGCATAGGTATTGCTCGGCGAAGTTTACAGGTTATGACAAAATACGCTCAAGAAAGAGAGTCTTTTGGACGATCGATTAATAAATTTGGGCAAATCCAAAAATATATAGCAGAGAGTTATGCTCAATACATGTCGGCTAAAACTTATGTTTATGATGTTTCTCGAAAAATAAATATTTTAAAAACAGGCCAACGCTTAGACACTGACGGGGCTAAATTACTCGCTACCACTATGGGTAAAACTGTAGCTGACAATGCCATACAGGTTTTGGGGGGGTACGGCTATGTGGGGGAATATGTAGTTGAAAGACTCTGGAGAGATGCTAAGCTTTTAGAAATAGGTGGGGGTACCATAGAGTCTCACCAAAAAAACATTACTAAAGATTTAAGACCAGAGCATATTATTTAAATAAGGAGATGGTTATGTCTATAGGTGACGACAATTTGTTTGATGAACTTAAAAGAACACTCGACCTAGAGGACAGTGATTTAGACACAGAGTCAGAAAAAGAGGACGAAGAAGTCGTTTTAGATTTTAGTAATTTAAATGTATCCACTAAGCTTTTAGAAAGGCGTGGGAACGACCGTTATAATTACAATGACCCCGTGATTTTGAGTGATGAATTTTCAAAAAATCACTTTAAATTTAATGCAATGAATATTAGCCGTAACGGCATATGCTTAATGGCCACTAGAGGAAAGTTTTTTCTAATGTCCAAGCACAAGATTACACTTGTTGATGAGAACGATGAAACTATTGGCACTTTTTCTGGTAAAATTGTACGCTTAATAAACGATAAAGAAACGAACTACCAAATACTGGGTATTTCAATAACCGAAAGGTCCCCAGAGGCCGCTGCCTTTATCAAATCAATGCTCAAGTAAGTCGTATTTTGTACGTAGTCCCTTAGACCTTTTGACGAGATTTTTTTTTGTCACTATGGGCTTTTTTTTGTTGAAGTCGCTTTTCGACAGAGGATTTAGTAGGCCTTGTTGGCCTTCTTTTTTTAGGAGGGCGCAAGACCGAGTTCACCATTTTGTGGAGTTTCTCTGTGCAGTCGGTAGTGTTTCTGGCCTGTGAGCGAAAGCGCTGACTTGTGATCTGTAGAGTGCCGTCTAATTGAATTCTAGAAGTAAATTTATGAATAAAACGCTCTTTAACCGCTTTTGATAGAGACGTTGATTTATTAACGTCCCAAATTAATGAGACCTTAGTGTTTGTTTTATTGACCTTTTGCCCGCCAGGGCCAGATGATTTAGAGTAAAAAAAGTGCAGTTCGCTGATGGGGATTTTTATTTCACTCAAAATTTACCCCACTTATGTTTAATAAAAAATACTATATAATTTCGCCATCTTTGACGGTTTGTTTAGGAAGTATTACCGTGTGGGGTTTTACAAGAGCCTTCTCCCCAATGGTCACCCCACCCATTATACTAGCTTTCAGGCCAATATTGGCGCCTTTTTTTATGACAACAGGGGATATAATTAAAACCCCCTTTTGACCATAGTGTGCAAAAATATGTGCCGAGCCACCGATGGTGACATAGTCCTCTAAAGTAATCAGTGCTGGGTCTGAAATGTTCGTTGTATTAATCACAACACCCTTGCCGATTTTCATACCCATCATTCTGTAAAAAAGGATGTTTAAAGGCGTGGGTGTAACAAACTCTAGAAAGGAGTAGCGTACAATATACGTGAGTGCATTATGAACGTACCAAGGTATGGCGGGGAGTGAAAACCAAATCCCCCTCCAAGGTTTCACCCTGAAGGGCATTAAAAAATTCATAGTTGGAGCTATAAAAATTAAACTCACTCCAAATAAAAAATAACCCATAGAGAGTGAAAGACCAAGGGCTACATAATGAAAGACCTCGGGCCAAGCACTTGTAAAAGAGTTAACTGTAGTGAATAAGTAAATGCCAGGGACGGTGGCAAGCCCTAAAGAAAAGGTACAAATAAGAATAACAGGGGATAAAAGTATCCCAAAAGAAAGAGTTCTAAAGCGCCTTAAAAAAGTTTCAATAAGGCCGTATAAGCCAGGGATGTCAGAAGTGATTCGTTCACGGTTAAATTTTTTATTTGATTTTTGAGTTTCAAGGTCATCCACTTTCTTAAGTGCCACGGCAGGCTCCTTTTTACTGTTAGTACTTAATTATAATATATTTTTAAGCTGAGGTCATAACACGTAAAGCCCTAAGTCTAGGACTTACCAGAGTATAAAAGTAAGGGGGCTTAAGTTGAGTAGTGATTTAGAAGGTTCTTGGCCCATAGGAGCCGCTCAGGGTTGTGATATTTCTCATACCCAAGTGAAAGGATTTTGAGTTTGATTACGATCTCTGATTTAGCTTGAGTGCATCGTTGGTTTTTTAGCGACTTATTTTGGATTAGTTTATGTAGAGCTTGGACCCTCCAGTAATCAAGGTCTCTCAGGTTTGAAAGTTGGTCAATGGCTCCGGCATGTTTTTTTATAAGTGGCTTATTAACAAGCCCGACATTTTCTAAAATGCAAACTCTCAGCCAGAGTTCGTAATCTTCGCAAGCCGGGTAACTTTCGTCAAATCCGTTTAGAGATTTTAAAAATTGTGTATTAATGAGTACGGTAGAGGGGCCAATAACACACCTTTGAGTCGCTCGTAAAAAGAGATCCCCTGAATTTTTTAAATATTTTTTGTGAACAGGGACAGGGGTGTTATTTCTAAACCAGAGTTCTTCAGTGTGTATGACTTTAATTTGGGGGTGATCTTTAGAAAACATAATTTGCTCTTCAAGTTTAGTAGGCAGCCATTCATCGTCAGAGTCCAAAAAGGCCACCCATTTTTTATTTGAAATTTGAAGGCCCAGGTTTCGGGCCGTACTTACACCGGCATTTTTTTGATATAAAACTTTAAAAGAGCAGGGGAATGCACTTTGAGAGAGCCATTCAAAGGTGCCATCTGTAGAGCCGTCATCAACTATGATCAGTTCATAATTTTTATAAGTCTGTGATAGGACTGAGTTTATGGCGCGCTCTAATAGAGATCGCCTTTGAAAACTAGGTATAATTATTGAAACCATAGGCAAAATACCATGTACAACAGGGCGTACTTTTTTAAGGGTAGGGTTTAGCTTATTTTGTTAAAAGCCCCTCTAAATTTTTTTTCATAAACTCAGGCATGGCAAAAGCCGCTCTGTGGGTTTCTATATTATAATACCCAAAGCTCAGTTCAGACTCACTGACCCGGGCTTCGTTAAAGTCATTTATTGGGTGAAGCCCCTTTGATGCAAAAGAAAAGGACCAAAGCCCTCCGGGATAGGTGAGGTTATGAAAATTATAAAAGGTCGCAAAAGAGAACTGGCTTTTAAGAATATTTAATAAAGATCGTTGTGCAGCGACTTCATAAAATGGTGACTCCCCTTGAGAAACAACGATCCCATTTTCAGTTAATAGTTGACTTAATTCACCGTAAAACTCTTTACTAAAAAGGGGCTGAGCGGGCCCGATGGGGTCTGTTGAGTCAACTAATATAACATCAAATTTTTGCTCCTGGTTGTCAGAAACCCACTTTACAGCATCGGCTATGATGAGTGTTAATTTGGGGTGATTAAAAACACAGGCTGTTTTTTGTATGTGTTTTTTACAGGCATCTACGACAACATTATCAATTTCAACCATGACACACTCTTCGACATTTTGGTGTCTTAATACCTCACGCGCAGTCCCTCCATCGCCGCCGCCAATGACTAAAACCCTCTTAGGGTTAGGGTGAACAAACAAGGGCACATGGGCAATCATATCGTGGTAAATAAACTCATCTCGCTCAGACACCATGGCAAGGCCATCATTAAATAGCATCTTGCCGTGTCCGTAAGTTTCGATCACATCTACAGTTTGAAAATCACTTTTTTTAGAAAAAAGAGACTCTTTTATGCGATACCTCATGCCGTAGAAGCCTCTGAGTTTTTCTTCAAACCAAGTTTCATTGGATTTATCGAGGGGGAGTTCGTAATTTTTGCTCACTGTAGTTTCCTTATAATTGTTTAGCTGTTTTTGAATTTTTAATATTGAGAGATCTAAGGGCCTCACCGTTTGACTGCTTAAAGTGGCAATGGTTGACGGTGTAGCCACAGCTTAAATTGACCTTTGTGGCCTCTTTTAAGTCAAAGCCTGGGACATCTATAAACTCTTGAGCGCAGGCTCTAAAAATAACAACATCAAAAGATTTTGGTTTAAAAATATCTACTATTTTTTTAAGTACTGGGGAGTAGTTTTGATCAATTTTTGTGTTGGTCTCAAAGCTTACATAAGAGCTGCTGTCTTGAGGGGTTACGTGCACTGTATAGTAGTCACGGCCCTTAACAGCATTTAACGAGTACCCACAGGGGTCAAAAACATGATCATCAATAATAAACCCAGGTAAAACTTCACTAAACTCTAAGGCCTTTTGTATTTGCTGAGTTGAGCACAGGGGTTGATTAAAAATTTTTCGGGCCTCGCCCTGTAAACCATACATTAGTATTTCTAAAGTCACATCTTCAGGAGGAGGGGAGTAGGGTTTATTGGAGTGAAACAGATAAAGGTGGTGAGCCTCTTCTTCACCAAAACAATAGGTGTCGCCAGAGATATAGGTCTCTAATAATTTTACATCGTCGAAAAAATGAGTTTTTTGTTTTTCGGGGAAGTACTCGTTTTTTCGCTCATAGGTTAAAAACTCAACGGAGTCTTTGCCTAACTGATCTAAGCAGTGAGCCACGGCTGATGCCAAAGTGGTCTCACCACAGGTGATCATAGTGAATCGATGATCCCAGACAAATAAACTCGACTCAGATAACAAATATAAATCACATTGCGAGGATGAAATTTTTGATAGTATTTGCGCCTTCGAAGCTTTAACAACGCCAGCCCAAAACTCTGGCCCCAGGCTTCGCAAATTTACACCTGAGACAACGACTTCTACTTTTTTCTCTGAACCTTCAAAATTCAATGTTGGAACTTCCTTTAAAAAATGTACTCCAAATTTTTGAGTCACCTGAATGGTCTTGCTAGCTAAAAAAACAAGAAAAATCAACCACTTCCTGAGTTCAGGTGAGGTTTTTTAACGACCTACATGGAGACTCTGTAGGAGGGCACATGGGTCCGAGGGCCTGTAAATTTCAAAGCACTGGGTCAAAATAGGATTTCTCGATTTAAGTGATATAACAGGCTAAAGGTCTAGATTTAATTAACATTTTAGAGAATATAACCGAAATACTCATAGTAATGAAAGTTGGATTTAGATATGCGCGTGTTTAAAAGGTTAGCTGTTATTGTATCTACTTTAGCAATAACATCATTTGCATCAAACCAGGCCAATCGTGAGCAAGTGCTTACGAGTGAGAGTGAGGCCTTCCATAAGCTCGGCATGAAACTTTATCAGCAGGGCTGCGGCACAGAGGTGCATTTAGGGGTCGTTACGGACCCCGCAAAGTGCTTAGCAGCAATAGTACAGCTCACCGAGGCTACCATTTTAAACCCCACCCTTGTGAGTGCCAACCTTAAGCTCTCAAAGCTTTATTACTATCAGCCTTCGCAGTTGGGCTGGGGGCTACGCTCTAAAAATAAATTAAATCGATTTAAACTAATTAGTTATAGATATGCCATAAATGCTTTAGAGTATGCGCCTAATAATGAAGAGGCCCAAAGCATGCTAGAGCTTCATAAAACTCGTCGCCCAGCCCAGGTGCAGACGATTAAAAAATAAAAGCACAACTCACCTAAGTCCTATAGATAAATGTCTAACTTAATGAATTAAAATTGTATATCTATGCTTATTTTGACAAAATTTTATGTATTAAACATCGCTGAGGAGCATATATATGAAAGCATTAGGGGTACTTACTTTATTCGTCATTTTATCCTTGAACGTGCAGGCCCAAGATTTAGGGTTTGACGCTCTTTCTCAAGCTGAGGTCGATGCTATTACAAAGGATTTTTCAGCTATGTTTATGCATACCTCTGTGGGGCCCGCATCGAGTTTAGGTGAGGTTTTTGGTGTAGAACTAGGGCTCTATGCAGGGCTTGTTAAAACCCCTAATATCGAGACTCTTACGACGGGTACTGATGCTATAGATCAGCTCCCTCATTTAGGCCTACTATTTGGGATGTCCTTCCCCATGGGGATTTCTGGTGAGTTAAACTACCTCCCTTCATTTGATCAAAGTGGGACTAAGTTTAGCCTTACAAGCTTAGGGGGTAAATGGACACTGCCCGATGATATGAACCCCTTACCAATGACTTTTGCAGTGAGAGCTTTTTATACAAAACTAAACATCGAGTTTTCGGCGCCTACAGCAGGTGGTACGGCAGCCTTTAAATTTGATAATAGCATAACAGGGTTGCAGGCTCTTATTTCTCAGAAGTTTGCTATCTTTGAACCCTATTTTGGTTTAGGCTATGTCTCTGGTAGCTTAGGGTTAGATGTGACAGGGTCCAGCACGGTACTTCCGTTTACAGTGACTCAATCGGCCTCTTCTAGCCCCTCGGCGATTCAATATTTTTTAGGGGCCGAGATGGAAGTGTTGTTTTTTGCAGTAGGTTTAGAGTTCAACCATACCTTTGACTCAGACCGTATCACTCTAAAATCAACATTTAGGTTTTAAGAAATTTTAAATGTTAATATAATTGAACCCTTCTTGATCAATGCTTTATGGGCTCAGAGCAATAGGCCTATGTTGAGAACATAGGTTTGTCGCACAAAAAAGCCTTTTTTTTGTGTGTGAAAATAAATTTTTTAGATAAGACTTAAGAAGAACAAAAGAGCTTTTTACTATTCATGGATAGATCTTGCGACTTTAAATGGATTCACTGCTTACTTTTTTTTAACGAAGACAGCTGTCTGTGTTGCGATTGGGATTTAATAAGTTGAGCTAAAAATCGGGGTTCTCCATGGATTCGTGCAAAATCAAAACTACTGTACCCTGTTTCATTTTTTATAGCCGGATCGGCATTATGAGTAAGTAGGAGTTCTATGATCTCCTCATGCCCGTTGAGTGCTGCTCCCATTAGGGCTGTGTCTTTGTTGTGGTCTTGTGAATTGGGATCCATGCCGAGCTTGAGGTACTTTTTAACAGTAGATAGGTCACCACTTTCAGCAGAATAAACAAAATTGGCAACATGTAAAAGAGTAAAAGTCGTTTTTTTATCGGGAAGCTCGCCTGTTGTGGTGACAAATGTAATCGACCCCTCTTCAGGTTGCCTCTCGACTAAGTGATAGGCGCTAAAAGTCAGGGCAACGGTAAAAAAAGTTAAAATTAGCATAAATTTGATTTGACGGTTTGATTTCATAATTACGAGCTCACCTGTTCATTAAATTAAGTATGTTATGTAGATATATCGGCTTAAGTCTTGCTGGACTAAAATATGAAACCATCTAAAAACAGCTCAATAGTGGTGTCTTAAAATGAGATATCTATGAGCTTAGATTTCTTGTTATACATATAACTAGGGGCTCAAAAGGTAATTAGAAATGGACAGGATTGGTTATCAAGTGGAGCGCATATTTAATGCTACTCTCGCCATTAGGGTGTTCTCATTTGAATTGTCCGTGGCATGTGATTGGCTAGATTGAGACACCTTCTTGCTATTAGCAATATAATCCTCTAACCTTTCATACAGAGTGGAGAAGAAAAAATGAGCAAGACCTTTTATAAAATCACAATGATATTAAGTTTTATTTTCATGTTTTTTTTAGTGATGTCATTTTTTGGTTCTCTAATGCCTAAAAACATAATGAAGCCAGAGGTTGGCAATATGTCGAAATTTTTTAGTCTACCGCTTTTTTCTTTCGTTTTTTTATCGTTAGCCAGCTACTGTCTGAAAAAAATTAGTGATGGAGCCAGTAAAACACCCACCTCTATAATCGCTGTGGTTAGTGTTTTTATGTTCTTTGGCTCGATTGTTTCTGAGTTTGGTCAAACTTATAACTACTTTGTGCAAACTAATGAGGAACTCAATAAGTCTGTAGATGACATCTCTCTACTTTATCAAAAGAAAGCGAACTTGGTTGGCAATGTAGGGGATACCAAAAAATCATACACTAAATATGAAAGAGACATCATTGATAGGATTTTGCAGTCCAGAAAACATCTTTTAAAGGCTACTGCAATTCACGATAAAATAGCTTCTATAGAAAAGCTAGATAAAGTGATGAATCAAAGCCTTATAAATATTGAAAATTACCCTAACCTAAAAGCTTAAAAACTATCTGTAGAGATGACATCCACCTATAAGGCATCTGAAAATGAAATAACATCAGCCAAGCTTAGGTATAACAGAAAAATTGCTGCGTACAATAAGCGTGTAAAATCCTTTCCTTATGTCCTTATGTCCTTATGTCCTTATGTCCTTGTGGCCAGATCATTGGGTGTCACAGAGAGGCCTTATTTCTCGAAGGGAAATTAACCGATCCCTGGTCGCAAATAGGCCTCTGAGGCCTTTAGAAGTAGAGAATTATTACAAAGCTTCACCCTAAAGGGGTGTTGTGGTGAAGGGGTATGTACTTGATCGCACATTAATGATAGCTTTCGGGGGCGCAAAAAAAAAGGAGCCATGGTTTGGAAACAAGACTCGTAAATTTAGAAACTAAATTATCTTTTCAAGAAGAGACTATATCACAGCTCAATGAGGTTGTTATCACTCAACAACGAACAATTGATGAATTATCGTATAAAATTGAAAAGCTAAGTAAGACGATAAATACTCTTAGAGATTCAGGGGTGATTGATATAAGCCTTGAGACCCCACCACCTCATTACTAGTTTAAGTAAATAATATAAAGCCGGTACAAAGACGTTGAGTTAGCTGTACCGAGTACTCATGCCGCCACTAGAAACATTAATTAATGATCAGAACTACAAAGTATTGCGTAATTCTTGTTATATTCAAAAAAATTATAGAAATTATGAACGACGGTTATTAAAAAACCATTATTTTTTAAATCGCGGCAGTTTTGACTCAATTCTCTCAGCATTACGCAATGTCCCTTGTTGATATTGGTTCGACATGCTCCTGTTAAGTAAAAATATTTTGTCATAGGAGGTTAGGTAATATGAAATATTTTATCATGATGATTATGTTTTTTTCACTCGCAGTACAAGCAGCTAATAATTGTAAAGTTGTTGGTTTTCCATTTAATCCAGACAACTATGAAGATGAGGTTTGGCTAACTACTGCCTTGCTTCTAAGTGAAATGAAAACCGATAGTGTGCGAAATTATTTAGAATCCAAGGGGTTTGAGGTTCAGTCAATGATGCAAAGTGAGCCTATTAATGCTGATCTGGGAGTTGATTATCATAAAGAAAGCTGCCGGCCCTACAAAGGAAACTTGAAATGTGAAGTAACAGCTCGAATTTTCCAATGGAACGATCTAGCGATCGGAAAAGTTATTTGGGAAAAAACTGGTAGAAGTAAATGTACTAATATCACTACAGTTGAGAAATGTTCTAGTCATGCTTTTGCCGAAGCCGTTTCTTCTCTTCCTGATTGTGGTTAAGATTTAGTACTTATAACACTAGGTTTTCGACCAGCCCAAGAATGAAAAAACGTTGAATTTTTATATAAAAAGCAAGAGCCAAAACCAGCCCTTGCTTTTTTGTGTCCGGCTTAAAAGTCATTTCTTATCGAGCAAAAAAAACAAATTTTTTTAGAATCTCACAACTGGAACAGGGAGTGGTGGAATACTGCCCTCTTCATCGACTTCAGTTGATTTTGGCTCTAGAGGTTCAATCAATTCAGTGTTAATTTCATTATCAAGATTTCTTTCAACCCCTTTGGTTTTCTCTTCCTCCCACTGTCTTATCTCTAGGGCAACGCTGCCTTGGCTACAATTGGACAGTTCTGCTATTTTTCTATAGGTTAAGGCTTTAGAACGAAGACGACGAATCACTTATCTCTTAAGACTCAAAAATAAGTGGCAGAGTGATTTTATAAGCAGTGTCGTTTTTAGGGTAACTCAGTTGTTCAAACCCGAGTTTGATTTTGTTTTCGATAACGAGGTCTTCAGGGGTGTAGTTTCGACTGACTAAGTTATTGGTTTTAATTTTAATGCCACTCAGTTCTCCTGAGGGCAGAAGCTCTAAGCTAAAAACAATGACCCCTGTGATATCGGGGAGGGGTTCAAGGGGGGCTAAGATAGACCCTAAGGACTCATCTAAAAAGGCCTCTATTTTTTTGTTATCTTTAAAACCTAAAACAATGGGCTTTGGATTTGTAAACCAACCGTGGATAACGAGGCGTGATTTTTTTGGGTCCCGACTGCCCTTAACCTCTTCAACGCCGTGTGGGAGTCTGGGGTCAAAAATGGTGAGCTGGTTAAATTTTGGCGGTATGAGCTCAATGAGGTCATTTTTCTCCATGCCTCGTGAAGAGTCAAAGTTTCTCCAGTACTCAAGCACCTGGGGTTTTAGTATTTTTGTTTCGCCCCCGGTAAACTGTCTGTTGTCCCAGTCGGTCAGTGAGTAAACAAAGGCCCATGGGCCGTGGGGGACATCGGCATGCCACTGTTGGTAACAGCCATCAACATAGTAGCTTAGCCAAGGGGGAGAAACATCAAAGCAACCCAAGTTTTCACGCCCCCAGTTTGTGAGGTGCTCATGAAATTTTGTATATATATCCTCAGGAAAATAATGGTAGGCCGGTGTGCGCATAAGGCTGTACTGACCCTCAACATTCCAGTAATCCCAAACAAAGCGGTCTTCAGTGGCCTGAAGTGGGTCATTAAAACATTTATCAAAGTGGGCGCGTAGGTCGCCTGCATGTTCAAAAAAATGCTCTTTTTTTTCAAAATAGGTACTCATAAAAGGCCTTTATAAAAAATTATTTTATAAGTATTTACATAATTTATTAAATTGTGCCAGTATTAGTTATGGAACCTCAGCTAACACCGTTGAATTACCGATCTTTTGTAAAAAAAATATATTTTTACACCCTTATTTTGTTATTTATCTCTGAGCTCATAGTAATTCGATTAAATATTTTTGAAATTATTGAAGGCACTTTGATAGAGGGCCTTTTTAAACTCCTAGTGGTCTCAGGAGTGATCGTTTCGATTTATTTTAGAATATGGTTTTTTATTCGCCCCCGTGTGAACTCTCAGTACTTTATTAAAGATGATGGGGTTTTAATATGTTTTAAAAAAAATAAAAAGCTATTGTTGCTGGATCAAATTAGTGAGGTTCAGTTAACTCGACTGCCGCCGCGTTTGGGGGGTGGTTTTTGGGTGCGTCTTGTGACGGGGCAAAAGTTTACTTTTTCAACACTCTTAACCGGTTCTGATCAAATATTTAAAAAAATATACGACTCTAAGCCAGAGTTAATCCCCCTAGTTAAATACGAACGCTACATGAGTTCAGTAAAGTGGTTGCCACTGTCGTGGGCTCGATTGCAGTTAAAAATACAAAATTGGCGTATATGGGGTAGTCAGTTGATTTTAGCACCCCTATTGATGAGCCTTGTATTTAAGGGGACCTATGAAAACAGCCATATTTTGACCCTCCTAACAGTTAGTTTTGCACTGTGTCTCATTTTGATCCTATTTATTGGTCTGCTTGAGCATCATATTTTTATTTTCTTAGCTGAAAAAAAACAACTCTCTACCCTGAACAGCTCTATTGAAAGAGGGCTTCAGTGGGGGGCCATAGGCCTGTTTGTAGTCTTTTTTATACTTATCTCTCTAGGGGGAAAGGTAATTGAAAGTTACTTTCATTAAGGCCTGTTCGCTTATAAATTCATTTATAAGCTGTGACATTGCTATGACACAAAGAGCGGCCGATTTTGTTAATATTAACTTATATGGTTTCTTCGTTAGTAGTAGTGCATAAAAAAGGTGATCTGTCGGCATTTGGCCCGTCTTGGTATGAGTGGAAAACCTGTCTTCGACATATTTTAATTGGTCACAGTCAGTTGCTTGAAAGCGATCGGCTTCAGCTTAAGGGTTGTGATATTTATAAAGATATTGATGCCCTTAGATTTTTAATGGAGGTGGCGAGTGGTCTTCACTCTCCCATGGTTGCGGAGACAGAGGTTTTTGGTCAGTACCGCAAGTTTATTAACTCAATACCATATACCGATTGCCAGTGGGGAGTTTGGCTTAAAAACTCTTTAGAGCAAATAAGACTACATGTAAAACGAATTCGTTTTGAACACCTTGTTGGTGTGGGTAGCCAGTCCTATGGTAGCCTTGTTCGGCGTAAATCAAAAGGCCATTCAAGTGTGAACTTTGTTGGGTCGGGGGCATTGGTGCAAGAAATTTTACCTTGGCTGGCGAAGCACAAGGGCCCAATCAATATTTACTGTCGAGACCCTAAAAAAGCTAAGCTTCAGTTGTCAGACTTTAACTTTATTAATATCAAGTGTTTAAAAAGTCTCCCTGACGGGGAGGGGGCTCTTATTGTATGTGCCCCCCTAAAGTCCTCAGAGCTGGCTGAGGGCTCACATATGGGGCCCTTTAAGAGCATCATTGATCTTCGGGGTGAGTCTCGAAAAGACCCCCTTCAAACAGATATTAAGGTGGAGTCTTTAGACGAACTCTTTGAAGAAATTCAAAAAAATAAAGACAGCTCTAGCGTAAAAATTTTAAACGCTCAAAGTCACATTGCTGCTCTTATACCCTCTTACCTGTAATATTGAATTTATTTTACAATGCTAAACTGAAGGCCCACTTGTCGCTCAGCCAACAGTAGAGAATTTTTATATTTTTGATGTAAATGGAGCATTAAATCGCCCTTGAGATAATGACTCTGATATATATACGTACTAAGATGCAGCCATATGAGAAAGTCATCATGAAAATCAAAATAGCAGCCCGGCAAAGTGAACTAGCGCGATTACAAGCCTACTTAGTTGGTGCTGAAATACAAAAAGTGAACTCCGATATTCAGGTTGAATATATGTTCTCAGCATCAGCTGGAGATAAGGATCAAGACTCTTTATTAAGCTCATTTGGTGATAAGGGGGCCTTTACTCAAGATTTTTATCAAGGGTTAGTAGAGGGTGATCATGATGTAGTTGTTCATTCATGGAAAGACCTCCCCACAGAAGACCGCAATCAGACCAAAGTCATCGCCACCTTAGCCCGGGCTGATGTTCATGACGTGGCCTTGTTTAAAAAAAGTGTTAATAAAAATCAACCCCAAAAAATTAAAGTATTAACCTCTTCACCAAGAAGGGTTTATAATTTAAAAGATTTTTTTCTAAACTACCTGCCCTTTCAAGTTAATGATGTGGAGTTTGAACCTGTAAGGGGTAATATATCTACTCGTATAAAAAAGCTACTAAGCCATGATGAGGCCCATGTGCTAATTGTGGCCAAGGCTGCTATTGATCGACTCATGTCAGCCCCTCAACAAGAGTTTCAACCGGTTCAAAAAGAAATCAAATCGTACTTAAAAGAGTGTGATTTTATGGTTTTACCTCTAAGTTTAAACCCAGCTGCTGCCGCGCAAGGGGCCTTTGCTGTTGAAATTAATGAGAACAGAGGTGACTTGCTAGAGATATTTTCAAAAGTAAACTCGGCCAAAGATTTTAATGACGTTTTACAAGAAAGAGAAATACTTAAGTCTCATGGTGGGGGCTGCCATCAAAAAATAGGGATTTCTATTTTATCAAAACATTATGGGCAAGTTCAGTTTTTAAAAGGATTTACAGATGAGGGACAGGTTTTAGATAAAAAACAAATTATAAACCGCACTCAAGGGTTACCGGAAAGGCCAATATCAATAACTCAAGCGTGGCCCCTAAGCCGA
>JAUVAX010000004.1 GCA_030591685.1 Pseudobdellovibrionaceae bacterium
AAAACGCCATCTGACTGAGGTATTAAGCCCTGTAGCTTATCAATGAATGAAACTTCTGAGTTTGAATACTCCCCTAAGGAATCACTCAGTAATCGAGCACACTGATGATCAATGGCCTTTACCTGAGTTAAACTCTCATGGGTCAAGCTCTCTAAAGGCAACTCATTTATATGAGAAATAGCTGTAGGCGGCTCATTTATAAAACTTAAACCTGTGAACTGAGTGTCACTAAAGTTCAATACGGGTAATTTTGAGGTTTCTAAGTCTCTCCAAAACCTCACCGTAGGCACCCCGCCAATTCTTATGACTCCATCAATTAAGTTTTTATTTTGCAACGCCTTTAATGAAACCTCGCCACCTTTTAACGAAAACTCTTTTAACGAATACACATTCGAATGAGCCTCAACATATACAGGGATTTGAATTTGATTTAATGTGCCCTTTATTTTTTCAGCCTGGCGTTCACTTAGTGAAGATAAAATCACAATGGGTTTTTTAACCCTGTTTTTAAACCGTTCAAAGGTTTCTCTTACCTCAGCTGTGGACTCAACAAAGTCTAAATGTGCGGCCTTCCATTCGATGACAGGTTTTGAAAAGTTTATTTTCGCAACCTCTCCCTCAAGCAAAGGCTCAGAAAAGCATACATTCACATGAAGTGGGCTTTTAAGATTTTTTATCAAATCTAGTCCGGCCAAGCCCTCATTAATATCAATATCTAAACAAGAGGCAAAGTGTGAAAACATACCCACTTGATTTGTACTTTGCGGGGCCCCGCTGCCCCTAAAATTTTTGGGGCGATCGGCCGTTAGAACGATCAATGGATGCTCGCTATGGAAAGCCTCCATTACGGGCGGGAGCAGGTTTCCCCCTGCTGTCCCTGAGGTCGTTACAACACAAACCGGACGACCCTGTTTTTTTATTCTCCCTAGAGCAAAAAAACCTGCCGAACCCTCTTCGAAAAAAGAATAACAACGAACTCCTTTGCTTTCAGATAGTGCTTTAATCAAGGGTGCGTTTCTAGCGCCAGCACAAAGCACGAACTCTTTAACGCCTAGGCGAACTAAGTTTTTTATGATCTCTAGGCTGAAATTTAAATTCATAGTCCTAAACTTTTTTTAACAGCATCTCTTTTGTTTTGTAGCTCTTGCCACTCGTCTTCAAGTTGGCTTTGGGGCACAACGCCACTGCCTGAAAATAAGTATGTGCTCTTATCAAACCACTGGATATTTCTAATGGCGACCAAGCAAAAATTAAGTTCATTTTTAATTTTAATGCCAAAAGGCGCGCCGAAACGCTTTCTTAATTTAGAGGACTCTTGGCCCATTAAAACCTTTAAAGCTAATTTTTGGGGCTCACCCCCCAGTGCCGGCGTGGGGTGCATAACACTCACGGCCTGTTCAAAAGTAATTGGGGATTTAAGGGGCACATGAATATCTGCTTTTAAATGTGTTAAATCTCCGATAACCCACTGTTTAGTTTCGCCTCTCTGCACATCACCAAACTGCGAAAAGGTTTTTTGTAATCTGTCGGCGACGACTTCGTGTTCAAAAACCTGCTTTGGGTCATCAAGTAATGACGTTTTGTTAGAGCTCAGCTTTGTACCTGCTAAAGCCATTGTGCTCAGCTGAGTAGAATTTAAATTAAATAAAACCTCAGGGGTCACCCCCATAATGCCTGACTGTTCAGACCAAAAACCATAGGGATATGAGTTTTCATGACTTGAAAGTAACCGGTGGGAGAACCTTCTTATTTGCTCCCCTGTGGGGGTCTCATCAGTTGACTCCCAAGCAAGAGGGACCAATTTTTTAAGCTCTCCAGCTTTAAATAGTTCTTTTGTTTGCATAAAATCAGCTGTAAACAAGTTTTTATCAGCTGGGCTCCAACGCCAGTCGGCCACCTTGAGGCCCGAAAGGCCACCTGAGCCTAAACTCGCTAATTTTGCTATTTCTGAGAACGAACGCGCCTGGGGGTTGGCCTGAGTCTCTAGGATTTTTTGAAACTGACCCGTTGTGTACACCGCGTTGTTTTCAAAAGACGCCCAGTTAGATTTATTTTCCTTAAAAAAATCAGGTACATAGAAGCCTATCTCGTCTTCACGCATAGATTCTTTAGGCTCCAACAGGCCCCATGAGACCAACCATTGGTCCTCAGAAAACCTTACAAAAGCCCCTGATTTTACAAACTCATCACAATTCATAGCTCTCACATATATAAACAGATAATAAAAAACATAAAAACAGTAGAGAATTACCAAACTTTACGTTAATTTCCCACTGATTTGTTTCAGTTCTTGTTTTAATTTTGAGGTATCAATGAAGACAACCCCTGTCAAAATTGCCAATATAACTATTGGTGGCCCCGAGTTTACGGTTATTGCCGGGCCCTGCTCTGTGGAGTCTCAGGAGCAGTTCTCCTCCACAGGCCTTGCGGTTAAAAAAAGTGGTGCCAGCCTTTTAAGGGGCGGGATTTTTAAGCTTCGTACACGGCCTGAGTCCTTTCAAGGGCTTGGATCCAGTGCTTTTAGCATGGCAAAGGAAATTAAAAGTCAGCTTGGCATGGGCTTTATTAGCGAAGTCACTGACCCCAGGCAAATTGGAGATCTTGATGATGTTGTGGATGCCTTTCAGGTGGGCTCTAGAAACATGCACAACTATGAGCTGTTAAAAGAACTCGGCAAAACAGATAAGCCCATTGTTTTAAAAAGAGGCCTTTCAGGGCTGATTAAAGAGTGGCTCCATGCTGCTGAATATATTTTAAGTCAGGGAAACGAACAAATAGTTCTCTGCGAGCGCGGCATTCGCACCTTTGAAACCGCCACTAGAAACACCTTTGATCTCAACGCTGTTGCTTACATTAAAGAGAACACCCCCTTTCCGATCATTGCAGACCCCTCTCATGCCACTGGTAAATCTAGCTTTGTTACACCACTGTCCTTAGCGGCTGCCGCTGCAGGGGCTGATGGATTAATGATCGAAGTGCACCCAAACCCTGCTGACGCCAAGTCGGACGGGCCTCAATCTCTTAATTTTAATGAGTTTAATTTATTAATGACTCAACTTGAAAGAGTCTTAGAAAGCCTCGATCGAAAGCTTGGTAAACTCATATGAGCCTCAACACAGAAAATACTTCAAAAAGCCAAAAAAAAGGGCCTAACCCAGAGGACATAAAAAACTTATTTAACTCTATCTCTAAAACCTACGATAAAACCAACGATATAATTACAATGGGTTTTGTAAGGCCTTGGAGAAAAAAAATGATCTCTCACTCCGGGGCAAAATCGGGAGATAAGGTTTTAGACTGCGCCACTGGCACAGGTGACTTAGCCTTTGAATTTAAAAAGGTTGTTGGCCCCACGGGCACTGTTTTAGGCACTGATTTTTGTAAAGGGATGCTTGAAGAAGGCCCTAAAAAAGCGAAGCTTTTAAACTTAGATGTTCAATTTGAATTTGCCGATGCCACCTGCTTACAGTACGAAGATAACTCATTTGATATTACTTCCATCGGATACGGCATTCGAAACGTCAGCGACCCGGTAAAAGCACTGTGCGAAATGGCCCGAGTTACAAAACCGGGTGGCACAGTGATTGTGCTTGAAACCGGCGACACTAAAAACCCTGTTCTTCAGCCCTTTATAAATATTTACTTTAAGCACATCGTCCCACGATTAGGGGGGTGGACAAGTGGTAATCGCCCCGCTTATGAGTATTTAAATAAATCGTCTAACCACTTTCCGAGTAAAAATGATTTTTTAAATCTCATGAATCAGACAGGTCAGCTACAAGGCCTCTCCTGCAAAACACTCATGGGCGGTGCTAGTTTTATTTACAAAGGGACGGTCAACTAAACCTGCTGAGTTTTAAATACTTAAAAACTCAGTTTTATAAACCACCGAGTTTTATAAGTATTTTAACCTTTAATTTTAGCACTTCTAGTCTCTTTACCTTGTCTTCAAAGCTGTCTTCTGAGCCAGTAATGCTTGCCGTCTCTTCATGCACAAGGGAGAGAATCTCATACTCCATAGACAGTAGTTTTAATTTTTTAGCGGCAAGATCCTGATACTTATCTGCACTAGCGTCCAAGCTTTCCATGCCCTCTGAAGCACTCTCTTGAAAGGATCTTAGTTTTTCAGCTAAATATTTCTCTAATTTTTCTGCGGATTCTGAAACAGACGGTGAGCTCTCATTGTTACTCTCATCTAACGTTTCTGCAGACACGCTAAGTGTATATGAAAACACTAAGCCAAGAGATAACATTGCATTTATTAAAGTCTTTTTTACTAACACTTTTTTCTCCTTAAGTTTTAGATGCGCCCTGAGAAAACTAACGGCGTAACAAAGCACCTTTAGATTTAATAGTAACGTCGATAAATTCAAAAGCACTGTACCATAGAAATAAGGCGGGAAATGATGATATGAAAAATCGTTAAAAAACGAGCTTTACTGAAAAAAATATAGGCCTCTTTATGCCTTTTAGCTCATATTCAAATCTTTTGTCTTTATGGGTCTGTAATAAATTTAGAGCTCAAGTACCCGTACACCTGCTTAGACGGTCTTTGAGGGTAAAATCAGCGAGAACAAGCCAGGTCATGGCCTCTAAAACACTTATAGCTCTTGGTACTATACAGGGGTCATGGCGCCCTTTTTTGGCAACGTCTAAAACACTCGAAGTGGGCTTAAAGCTCACGCGCATTTGTAGGGTCTCACCGGTGGTGATGCCCCCACGAATGCCCCCGTAATTGCTGGCCTCACCGGAGTGAAACTCCGTGCCCTCAGCTTTGACAGCATCAAACCCTTGGCCCAAATCTACACCATTTGTTGCACCAATGCTTAAGTAGGCTTGCGCTAAAACTGCTTTAATTTTATTAAACACTGGCTCACCTAAATTACTCGGCGGGTTTTTAATAATTACCTGAGCGAGCCCCCCATAACTTTGCCCCTGAGCCTTTGCTTTTAACAGTAACTCTTCCACCTGCTTTGACTTATCTTTTATGGGGATGCGGACAAGAGAGTTATAAATATCAGAAGGGGTCGCTTTATCAACGATACTCTCGACTTCTTTTTGAGATAATTTCAACTCACCCACCTGCGAGCAAAAACTTAAAACCGATATGTCGGGGTAAAGCTGTTTGACCATCATTTTTGCAACCGACCCAGCCATAACTCTCGAAACGGTCTCACGGCCTGAAGAGCGACCTCCCCCGCGGTAATCAGTGTGCAGGTATTTGCTCAACCAAACATCATCAGCATGGCCAGGGCGTGGGCTTTTTTTAATTTCATTATAATCTTCAGAGCGTTGGTCTTTGTTGTTTACAATAATCGCAATGGGTGTACCTAATGTTTTGCCCTCAAACACACCACTTAGTACCTGGGGGCTGTCGGGCTCGTTTCGCCCCGAGACGACTTCACTTTGACCCGGTCGCCTTTGGCGTAAGTCCTTTTCAAGAAGGCTTATGTCAAAATTCACCCCACTGGGGCATCCGTCAATGACGGCCCCTAAAGAGGGGCCGTGGCTCTCACCAAAAGTCATAACACTGAATAAATCACCAAATACGTTGTTCATACTCATTTTTACCGCCTTAGAACACCTGGCGTCAACCTCAGCCCCAGCAATCTCAACTTAATTTAGCCCTCAGAGCTTTTATTTTTTTAAATTCCCCCCTACATCAACGTTGAAAAACTTCAGGTTTACAAGTAAACATGTAGCTTAACTAAAAACACACAGGTCTACCCCATGAGCGAATACAACCACACAAAAATTGAGAAAAAATGGCAACAAAAGTGGGAGCAGGACAAACCCTCAAAAGCCCTCAACCCAGGCGATGAGGGCTTTGATGACACAAAACCAAGCTACTATATTTTAGACATGTTCCCCTACCCCTCAGGGTCGGGCTTACACGTGGGGCACGCGAGCGGCTATATCGGTACTGACATTATTGCTCGAAAAAAACGAATGGAGGGCTTTAATGTACTGCACCCCATGGGCTGGGATGCTTTTGGTTTACCCGCCGAGCAGTACGCTATACAAAAAGGTCAACACCCTCGAAAAACAACAGACCTGAACTCTGATAACTTTAGAAAGCAGCTTAAGCTTTTAGGCCTCTCCTATGACTGGGACCGTGAAATTGACACCTCAAAACCAGATTATTACAAATGGACTCAGTGGTTATTTTTAAAACTCTACGAAAAAGGCCTTGTTTATAAAAAAAATGTGCCCGTATGGTGGTGTGACGAATTGCGAACAGTACTGGCCAACGAAGAGGTTATTGATGGCCGCAGCGAACGAGGCAACCACCCCTGCGAACGCCGACCCATGACTCAGTGGATTTTAAAAATCACCGCTTATGCTGAAAGACTCTTAGACGATCTTAAACACATTGATTGGCCCTACGGCATTAAAAAACAGCAGCAAGACTGGATTGGTAAATCTATAGGCGCTGAGGTTGATTTTACTATTGAGGGCACAAAAGAAAAAATCAGAGTATTCACCACTCGCCCAGACACGCTTTTTGGGGTCACAGCCCTTGTGCTTGCACCTGAAAACCCGCTCTCTAAAACCCTACCAACTACACCCCAAGCTCCCGAGTGCGAAGAGTATATTAAAGCGGCAATGAGTAAGTCTGAGCGGGACCGAAAGGCCGAAACCAAACAAATGACCGGCGCCTTTACCGGGGCCTATGTCACACACCCCTTACTTGATGAAACAAGCCCTCACTACAAAATCCCTATTTACATTGCTGACTACGTCATTGCTGACTACGGCACTGGAGCTGTAATGAGTGTGCCGGCTCATGATGAGCGTGATTTTTTATTTGCTAAAACTCTAAACCTACCCATTTTACCAGTTATAATACCTCGTGATGGTGAAGAGCCCGACTTAGACTCTTGTTTTACTGACGAAGGAGTACTTGTAAACTCAGGTAAGTACTCCATGTACCCCACTGAAAAAGCAAGAGTCGACATTACAAGTGAACTGGTTTTAAAAAATAGTGGTAACGCTAAAACAACATATAAAATAAGAGACTGGGTTTTTAGTCGTCAAAGGTACTGGGGCGAGCCCTTTCCTTTATACTTAGATAAAAATGACAACATTATACCCGCAAACCTCAAGGACTTACCTGTAGAGTTACCCCCTATGGAGGACTTTACACCGAGCGCTGACGGCTCAGCCCCTTTAAACCGAGCTCAAGACTGGATCAACCTTAAAGACAAACCTGAACTTAAAGATTTAAAAAGAGTCGCCGACACCATGCCTGGTTGGGCCGGGTCTTGTTGGTATTTTTTAAGGTTCATGGACCCACATAATACTAAAGGGGCCTTCTCCAACACTGCCGTAAACTACTGGAAGCAAGTGGACCTATACGTGGGCGGCGCCTCCCATGCCGTCATGCATTTACTCTATGCGCGCTTTTGGCATAAGGTATTTTTTGATTTTGGTTTAGTGCCCGAGCCGGAGCCTTTTAAAAAACTATTTAACCAAGGCATGGTCACAGCCTTTGCGTTTAGGGATAAAACAAAACGCCTTGTGCCCAGTGATGATGTTGAAAAGTCTGGGCAAAACTATATTCAAAAATCCACCAAAGAGCCTGTGGAGCATTTTGTAACTAAAATGGCTAAGTCTTTAAATAACGTTGTTAACCCAGATGATGTGATCAAAGACCACGGCTGCGACACCCTTAGGCTTTACGAAACCTTTATGGGGCCCCTTGATATTGATAAACCCTGGAGTGATGATGGCATTTCGGGCTGTGTTCGGTTTATAAAAAGATTTTGGCATTTATTTTACGACGACTCAGGGCAGATTTTAAAAAATCTCTCTAGCCCACCGCCTACTGAGTACAAAGGTGATGAGCTCACCATTGAGCGCGCGTTAAATGTTTGCCTCAAGCGCACCAATGAGTCTTTTGATGGATTTAATTTTAACACTGCTATTGCGGCCTTTATGGAGATGCTCAATGAGGTCTCTAAGCATAAAGCCTCAATAAACAGCTCACAGGCTCAGAGGCTTATAAAAGCCCTCTTCCCGTTTGCGCCTCATATAGCCAGTGAACTTTGGGAGTCCACGGGCAACACCACTCAACTTGATTTTGAACCCTGGCCTAAACACATAGATAAGTACTTACAAAAAGACACCTATGAGCTTGTGATTTCGATTAACGGTAAGGTCAGAAAAAAACTACCCACTGCGATTAATACCCCTAAAGATCAACTTGAGGCTCTCGCCAAAAGTGCACTTGAAGATAAACTTGAAGGAGTCACCATTAGAAAATGCATAGTGGTGCCCAATAAACTCGTTAACTTTGTGGTCTCTTAAAATCTGCACTTATTTGTACATGTTTTATGATCTATAAATAAATTAGACACTAAATATGATCTTTTAAAGATTCTCAATTTAGCCTAGACTTTAGGCTATAGTTTTTTTTAAAACCTGTCGAAACCCCCTTATACAAAGCATTTGGGGGTTTTTTGAGAGTATCAATAAAGCAACTTATAGCTCTAACGTTAAGTCTTTTATGTTTTAATCTAAAGGCCAATGCCATAGATTTTAAGCATTTTACAGTCAATCAAAAGCGTCTTGAAAATTATAAAACACCAGCAGCTCAACCCAACTCTCAACAAAATTCTAAATACTATTCTAAAGCCTCAGCGCCCACAGCTGATATGTCCACCGAGAGCCCTTTAATGAATGAGGTGAGGGAGTACTTAAATCAAAACCACTCGAGTATTAAAGCCGAGCAGCTGGAACACCTTTATCAAAATAAAAGATCATTTAACTTAGGCCTAAAAAATCATAATGGTCTATCGTGGCAAAAACTGGTGGGTGATTTTACACTTATTACTGACCGGGTTATAGAACCCAATCAGTATGTGGGGGGTAAAAAGTGGGTTGTATCTGATGTGCTCATAATAAGCATTGATGCTAAAACCTATCTCACTCAACTAAAAGGCGATGGTGTTATTACCATTGGAGAAAGTGAGCTCGGGGCTTTTGCAGGGCTCACTTTTAGACGTATTTACACTCACAAGTACTATACTGATAATTATGATAAATCCTTAGAGGGTAATTTTGATAAACTTCTTTTAAGTTTTTTGCTTTTTGAAAAGGCCGACATTAGCCGTTTAATGCCAAGCTCAGTAGTAACTAAAGAGGATGTCTTGGGTTTTAAGGCCGGTGGCTTACTTAACGCCCCTCTACAGTACGGCCTATCACTCTCGGCAGGGTTTCTGATAAAAACCGAAAAAACAAAAAGCCTTACCATCACTAGCTCCTCTGAAGCTGATATAATTAAAACTAATCAATTTCTAACTATTGATTACGAAACTTCAAAACAATTAACGGCAGGTGCTGAATTGAGCTTAAAGCTTGATTTTTTTAACCTTTTAAAACTCACGTTATTAAAGTTTGAATACTTGCTTGTAAAAACTGAGTCTAAAAACACACGCCTTGCGTTTAGCACCGATGACGTTCATCACTTCATCTCTTCTTCAAAAGAAAACGTAGCCATAAAAAAACTTCTTAAATTTAAAGGGCTATCAAAGCACTCACTCACACCCTTTATTCAAACTGAGTATCAAAAAAAGAGTCGAGATCGAACCTTAAAAATGACTTTTTTAAATGTCGGAAGTGCTTCGCAAACATCCTCCGAACAAGTCATAGCTTCAAGAGCAAACCACAAGGGTCATTTTATCAAACACCAACACTCTGAGTTTAAATACAAAAAAGGGTGGAAGGATGCCCTATACTCCATGGCCCTACAAAGCCTTATAAACTTTGATCTCTTTCAAAAGTACCTACGAAGTTCAAAAAAATCAGTGTCATTTGAATATCAAAAGGGCTCCTCAGACCATTTTACGCTAGAGCTTCGTCAAGAGCGTATGGTGGCAAAAACTCACCGAAGTAAGTACAAAAAATACAAATACGAGATGATCCATTTTATTAATAACTTTACTCTCCTGCCCCCTGAGATCAGTGAGTATATTCAACAAAAAAAGCTCATAGGCCCCATTAAAGTAAAGGCTTATGTAGATGTTAGCCTCAAGGCGATTAATTATTTTAACCACCTCTCCCCACGCGAACTAAACCTTAAAATTGAGAATATCTGCGATCTTAACCCCTATACAAACCGTCGCTCCTACTCAAGGGGGCACAGTACTCTTAATAGATGTGTGCGTAATTTTAATTACTTAGTTTACAAGTACAAAAAAAAGCGCTCTCTCGAAAAAAAGTTATGGGTGTTTAAAGCTCTATTGAACTTAGTCAATAAGTACTCGCGCTCTTACCAAGATCAAATTTCTTTTTTTGGTGAGGACTTTGTAGAGTTACGCGGAGTTATCGAAGCACGCACCCCCTCAAAAACTACTTTTAAGTATTACTACAACTCTCAAAGAAGGTCGCGGCACTCACCCCTTGAGAGTTTCTTATCACAAGGGTTAGACAAAAGGCCTACATTAGTTTTTCATCAAAATTAAACCACTAATAGGCGACAATTTACAATAAGTAGTGCTGCTTGAATCTGTGAAAAGATAAAGGGCTAGCCTTGTATAAAACAGTCTGTTTTTTTAACACAGATCCTGGATCGAACAGGCGCAAGACACGAGCTTTATGTCTAGGCTTTTTTATGTTTGAATATTATTTCATTTTTCTACAATTAATTACTATATAATATAAATTATGAAAACCTATCAAATACTACTGTTAATTATCGGCCTTTGTTACTCTACATCAGGCTTTTCTGAACAAAAAAAATACTGTGATGACCTACATAGACTGGCCTGTGCTCCCGGCCACAATGATGATGGCACAGGGGCCTCCTTATCGAATACTGAGATTAAAGCTCTAGAATCAAAAATTTTTAAGGATTTTAGTACAAAGGCGGATGCTGAAATTAAAAAACTATTAGCCGATAAAAAAAATGCCTACTTCATAAGTATGGCCATTCCAGCATTCGGCTTGGATGCAAACCCCAAATGCAAAATGTCCAATAAACAGGATAAGAAAGCTTGTTTTATGGCACTATCTGATGGCCTTAAAGATTTGCTTGAGAAGAGCATGCTAAATATCTCAAGATCACAAAACACAAGAGGCTATGATTTAGACGATATTTCATGGATTATTAATCACCACAGTTATGTCACTCTGAGTAGTAAAGTAAGGAAAACCTTGAATATTAATGCTCTTTTTTTAAGTCAAAGAAAGAAGGCCAGAGAGAACGTTTTTCCTAAAGTACAGGCTCAAATTATTGCCCTACTTGACAGGATGGAAATAGAACCAAAAGAAAAGAAACGATTAAAAGAAAAAATCGGCGCTATTGATATGTCTAAAAGCGACTGTGAAACAGACGGATCTCTTGATGGGGACTCAGTCCCCTTGTTGATGGAATCAGATGCTTATTACTTGCCCCTTAAAGACAGAATTAATATATGCAGTGGTATGTTTTTAAAATCCACCAGTGAATTTCAAATGGTATTTACTATAGCCCATGAGTTAGCTCATAGTATTGACCCTTGTAACGTATCAAAAGGGCCTGATGGTTTTGCTTTCAAATACCCAGATCTTATGGATTTACCTGATAAGGATAACCTATACCCCATTAAAAACCTAATATCTTGCCTAAGGGATAAAGATTCAATCGGGGCCAAAAATTTTGAATACACAAGACTTCTAGACGATATTAAGGCCCTTTCAAATAACGGCGAACACCCAACATATATATCTGGATCACCGTATAACCCTAACGGAAGGCAACAAGATTATACGTTTATGTCAGCCAACGGACCTGATAACATTGAAATCAAGATAAATCCAGCAGGTGAAGGGCTTGAGCAGGCCAGCCCTAGTTCAAATATAGCTAAAGATGCGTTAAAAAATGACTTATTAAAATTAGATCACTGTTCGGAGGATCAAATAGGCGAATCATTTTCAGATTGGGTGTTTGCCGAAATCGCGCCAAAGTATATGAAGGCAAATCATAATCTAACTGAAGACCAATATATATTCGGTTACTCTAACGTAATGAAGTCATTGTGCTCCTCAACAAGTCGCACATCTGAGCCATACATGTATTCCGATAATAATGTTCATCCGGACATTAGCCTTCGAATAAATAATTTGTTATTGCAAAACCCAAAAATAAGAAAGCAAATGGGCTGCCCTGCTAAGGGAAAGCACAAATACTGTGAAGGAAAAGTGACTTCAGCAGGCCCTGAAGCAAACACCAGATCTATATTCACCGAAATCAATGGAGGTGTTAAATGAGCAGTAAGTTTTTTTTAAGTTTTCTCGGTGTGATTTTGTTTTCATGTATAGGCGCATCAAAAGGGCTTGTGAATTTTGAGGTTGTTCATGGCGACCTAGTCTCAAAAATTACTATTGATAAAAACAAAGGTTCACAACATATAATATTTCAAAATAACCGAGGGGCATACGTTAAAAATGAAATGTCTAAAAAAAATTACAACTATATTATAAAATCAATTAATGAGCTCAAGGGCACCCCAAATGATGTTAAATTTTGCCATAGATTTCATGTAGAGGTTAAGTATGCCGGCAAAAAAAGAATCGGATGCATTGGCTCAAAAAGTAAATTTGCACGAGAACTCACTCAACTTTTAAGATTGATTAATATTTTAATTTAAATCTTTTTTAAACGCTGAGTGAGCTTACTATTAAATACTGACTGCACACTTTTATAATCACGAGGATTTTCATTCCCAGCAGAGTTAGAAATTTATAACTGCAGACCAATTATATTGGTTAATAGACGACACAATCATCCCAATGAATAACGTTATAGTACTCATCATACCCATATTTTATAAAATTCATCATCTCCACTAATTTTGCAAACCTTTCTCTTTCACCATAAATATCCGGGCCCATGCCTGATTTCGCTAAATTCGATATATCCTGGTAGCTAAAATCACCGACTCCCCTAGATAAACCCAGTTTCAGCGCAAATGCGGCCACTGCTGCTGCAAATTTAAAATCATCACTCACCCCCGGCTGTGCCCCATCCCTATACTGTGCTGTTGATTTAACCGTATGTATTGATTTCGAAGAAGGGTCACTATAACTTATTGATAAATCAAATAAGTCACCCTGCCTCAACAGGGGCACCACCTCATAGAGCACTGTTAGCCTTTCACCAGAATACAAATCACCCATGCCCTTACCATTATCAAAAAACGGCTCCGCAGCAGACAGCCCGCTCCCATATCCAATTAATCGGTAGGAGTGGACAGAGCTTAAATCAAACACAACCCTTACTTTAACGTCTTTTGCTACAATAGTAGATGGGCCGAGTGCATCCTTGGTGCTCATGCTTATTTTTACTAATTTATTTTTTTTAGTCCAAGGGGACTCGCCCACCTCTATATCTACATGGAGAGGCCGTTTGCCCTTAGGTGATTTATAGCTATATTTAAAGAAGTTAATAAACCCCTCTGCCTTTATAGTGTATATCGGTGGATAGACGCCCCATTGTATATAGTCGCGTGCCGCTACATATGAGGTCGCATCATAAATATTTGAAAACTCGCTTTCAGGCCTTTTAGAGGCCAAGACAAAAGAGGCCTGACTATAATAATACCCATCGGTATAAGGGGGGGATGTTCTTTGCTCTTCTGTCCCTTGGCTAACTGTGGCGTAGTAGCATGTAGGGCTCTGATCATTATCTGAATCACATGCCATTAGGGCTATGCTGATAAAACATAAACAAAAGTATTTACTCATAACTAAACTCCCTTATGAATTCTGGATTAATAATTTCTTACTTTTAGGATCGCATAGTTTTAGAAAAAAATAAGAAATTTCAGCCCCAGAGGCTGTAATAACGTATTCAAGTAGAATACATTAGATTTATTTTTAAGGGTTTTTTATAAAAGAGCTCTTGCATGATTCTGAATAAATCCCTGGGAGTTTTTTAAACGGGCTATTACTTTCTGACTGATAAGAATCCTGAACCTTTTTATCATCACAAGAGAGCGCCTCTAGATTAATTAGACAGGCCTGGGAGTCCTCAGCATTCACTCTTAGCTCTCCCATATCCTCTGCATTGACCACATCAGACAAATACCTATAGTCAGAGGTCTTTAACCCAAATGCTGGAGTTAGCTTCTTAATCGTAAATATAGAGCTCATGCACTCAGCGGTACTTAAGTTAAGATGACAACGACTTAACTTAATGCAAGTATTTGAAGCCACTTGAGCTGAGAAGAGCCTCGGTTGACCATCCTGGTTACTATTATCGGTAGCAGCACTTGGGTTGCCAGTGTCTGTGCCACAGCCTGACAGAGCGAACATAAGTATAGTAAAAAAATAAAATCTACTCACTGGCCCCCCTCTCTTTTTTTGCCGCGAGCTGACCGGCTAGAGGGAATAGCTGAAAGTTTAACTGATAAACAACAGTTGCGTCTTTTGAGTCATCAGTAATAGATAGAATTTCATTTCTAAATTCTTTCATAAGGGTTTTAATTTTTTCTACAGTTTCCCTTGAACATGATATGCATGTACCTGAAATCTCTCTATCCATATGGTGAATATCATCTATAGAGTCTTTTGCTTTACTAATCATGTCCTTGTGGTATTGAGAAATGAGCGTTGACACCACGCTATCTCCTGGTCGAACATTTTTATAGGTTTGCTTGAGAAGACCCTCTTTATCTCTAAAAATAAACCCGATGCTTATTAGATCCCGTAAGGCCTGCTCGACTTCACTTGGGCTTACAGCATGGTCAAACTGTTCAGAAATCCAACCAGAATCTTCTTGAAAGTCCTTTGTCGCAACTAACTCACGAAGCGGTATATAGTACCACCTAGCATAGTACTTCATTTCAGTTTGCCTAATAGGATGTATTTTTTTAAAGGTTCTAGATTTTAAAATTCGTTTAGCATTTAGCGTTTTTTCAGTGGCGTTTTTTGATTGACAAAACTGAACCAAATTTTTAAAAAACTCAGACTCTAGTTTCTCTAATTTTAAGGCTTCACTAAACCTCTCTATGCTTTCGTCTGATATGTTTCGCTTTCCCTCAATAACAAGTTTCAAAAAATTAGGCGATGCAAAACCCGCTCTTCTTGAAAAGTATCGATATGAGAAATAATTCGTTGTACCTTTATAGTATTCATACAGGTCCCCTAAGAACACTCGATAATCATCGTATTCAAAAATACTGGGTTTAGTTAAATCGAACTTAAGGGCCATAGCATATCTATCGGATATTTCAGGGAAAATCTTAAATTATGCCTATCTTACTGTATTCCGTAGGTATTCAAGCCCCTCTGAGTCGGGACTAAGGCCTGAGCGGCCCCCTCGCCGCTTAATGGACTAATCGTCAACTTCTGATAGACCGACTATTTACGTGTGTAAAAAAATTATAGAGGTGCAAACTCATCATTTACCCTTAATTGCAGGTTTAAATGTGCCCTCAATAGAAATTGTCTTTGATTCATCAAATGGGACTATAAATTTACCTAGGTGTTTAAGGAGCCGGCTCTTTGATGTTATTTCACTAGTTCCTTGATTACAGTAAATGACAATTCCAACTAGTTCTCCGCCTAAGTCATGAGCCTCAAGAAAAATGGTATTCACATACCATGACATCTCAGATAGTTCATATGAAGTACTCAATGCGGGTATAGTTCTTAAGCTCCCGCTCTTATACTTTGAAGGCATGTGCCCTTGAGAGAAGGTAATCGCACAAAAATCTATGAGTTCTTGAGACTGATTTGTTATGTTTTTACCTTCAAAAAAATAATTCCAACTTTCATTAATAATTTTACCATTACGGCCCCTTGTTGGCTGCAGATCAATGTCCTTTATCACAGAAAACCTATTACGCTCTGCAAGTCCTGGATAATCTAAACACCCTTTGTTACAGCTTTCACTTGTCTTCGACCAGCCCAGCGAACTATAAATTAATATAAACAAAGTATAAAAAAATAAATTTTTCATAATAACTTCCCTTTTTGATTTTAAAATTAGTTGTAACGCTTTTTAATTTTTTTCATTGTCTCTTGAGATTTTCTGTATAACGACTCAATCTTAGAAATATTAAGTTCTAATCGTTTAATATTTTTCTTCAATGGATTTATAGCTCCCGGCAATCATGGGTAAACTCTAAAATCAAATGGCAGCATTTTTTCAAAGGCTGATTTACTCTCGTCATCTGAGCTGTTATCTACAAAGTATTGTTTAGTTAAGATCTCAACTCCTTCATATTCCTTCAGGTATACTTCATAAACAGCATAATCTTGGCAAAAATAAGGCCACTGGGTCATCGCAATACTCATTTCATAGCCTCTTTTAAAACTTTGGGCACCTAAAATAGGCAGGTCATCGACAGCTATTCCCCGAGATGTTAAAGCAAATACTTCACCTTTTACGGATTCTATATCTCGGCAAATATTCGTTATATCATCTAGAGTCACATGGCCCTTTTTTTCAGCTGCAGATATATACTTATCTAATGATTCTATCTGTCGCCTAAATGCTGTAATTAACTCATTTTTAGATTTGCCAATTAAGTTTTTGTCCTGAAGAAACCCCTTTAACCTCTCTATCAAACTATTTCTTTTGGCCTTCATGGCCATTAACTTGTCAATAGGGCGATATTGCTCAGGAATATTTGCGTACTCACGGCTTTGGTTAACTGAGCCTTTCAACCTAACGAGGCTTTTATTGAGCCGATATAAAATTCCCTCAATATCTCCCCCTGCGAGTAAATCATTTATTGTGTTCGGCCCGATAAAGTTCCACATAGCAATTTCAATAGCTCTTGCCTCCTCTTCATTGCCCCCGACTTCGTGAACATATTCATGTACAATTAAACCTACAAGTGCTGGGTCAACATCTAAAGAATTTAATTTTTCTTCTAACCTGTTTGCACTTATACAAATTTTACCATCAGCCTCTATTCCATTGCCGGCATCTTTGGCTCCGTGGTTAGTGGGGCAGGCTCCCTTAAACTTTACATCTATAAAGGCTGAGTCTTTCTCTATGATATCAAAAATATACCTTGGGTTATTTTCAGGAAACAGTTTATTCATAGCGCTTTGAATGTTCTCTATTAGTGCAAGCTTTTCTTTATTTGTATAATTATAAAGTGAACCGGCATCATCCTGATCAATATCATCAGAGTTTAAATAATCATCAAAGCTTATATGTTTTTTATGGAACTCAACTACGTTTAGTATAAATCCAAGAATTTGATGTATCTGTGGCGCGCGGTGAGCAATATATGCCTGTGTCGCACTAGGGATCTCTGAGTTTGTCCCGCCATAGTCGCCGGGGCCAGAAATAGCAAGCATGGGGGCACTCAGCAAAGCGAGCACCAGTAAAATGTGGGACCAAGTTAGTTTTTTCATCATATCTCCTTATTGTTAAAGCAATTACGAGACCAAAGTACTTGAAAGCCACTTTTGATTCCACATCATGTTTGCAAATTATTAACTATTTAATTAAATTTTTACTATTTTCTAATTACAACTATCTGTTATTATTAGATTAATGGATCTATATAGCTTTAGTAATTACAAAGAGTTCACCTTAAAGTGGATTAAATCTCAGCCTAAAAAGGGCTATGGGCAGCTCCGAAAACTAGCACAACACTTAGACATTAATGCCGTAATTGTCACTCAGGTCTTCAACGGCCCCCGTAACCTGTCTGTTGAGCAGGCCTTTGATGCCACATCATTTTTTGGCCTCAATGAGTTAGAGTCCGATTACTACTTACTACTCGTTCAACATGAAAGGGCCGGCAATTATCGCCTGCAAGATAATTTTGCAAAAAAAATTAAGGAGCTAAAAACTAAAGCTACTAAAATAAAGTCTCGACTCCCCAAAAATAAGCAAGAGCTCTCGTTTGAAACAAAGGCCCTTTTTTACTCTGACTGGTTCTATAGTGGCATTCGATTGATAACAGCAATTGATGGTTTTAACTCCCCTGAGGCCATTGCAAATTATTTTTACCTACCTGTAAGAAAAGTTCGAGAGGTTTTAGATTTTTTAACTGAAAACAACCTCTGTATTGAGAAAAAAACAAATACTCCATCTTAAACAACTCAACGCATGTTGATGCAAGGTCGCCTCTTGTTTCAAGGCACCATAAAAATTGGCGACAAAAATCTTCAGAAAAATCAGAGGCCCAAGATCAAAATGACTTATTTTTTACAGGCCCCATGGTCATCGACCAAAAAACTATGGAGGATATTAAAGCTAACATATTGTTGCTCATCCAAGAATCTACAAAAAAATCCTCCAAAGCCCCTTGTCAAATGTTGGCTTGCTTAAATATAGATTTTTTTAGCGTAAAATAATATGTAGCTGGTCAATCAGTTTATAAAAACAACCTCAGTAAGAAAAGGTGGTTAGTTAAGGGTGACGGGGTTAGCTCAGCACCCTATTTGAAACCGCTAAGTAAAAACTTTCACAGCACTGAGCCAACTTTCTAAAACGAATTAAGTTTTAAGTAGTACTCTTGTTGGGCTGTGGCTTGGGTTTCAAACATTTTAAGGCCTGAGGTGTAATGAGCCTTTGTTTTTTGGGCGTACTCTATCCCAGGTGAGTCGGCTGTATAATTGAGGTCAATGACCTTACTTGGGCGCCAGTTCTCAGGGGGCCAGTGACAGCCGCTCATTTGAGATCGCCCTATGGCCCAAATAATTATATCGGGGCTAAACGTGGGGGCGTTTTGTGCACCACCTCTTAATTGCCCCGTTCGGGCCGAATAGGCGCACGCTTGTGGTAGCTCCCCTAAAATAGCGGACAAAGTACCCCCGCCACCCCAAACCGCCACAGAGCGACCCTTCGCTCCTGAGAGCAAAACCTTAAGCCCCTCTACATCTGTGTTTGTAGCAAAGCTACCAGTCCTTGTAAATACAGCGGTGTTTACTGACTTTAACTTTTTACTCACAGGTGTTAAGCCACATCCGGCCTCTGATAAAAGGTCGTACATTTTATTTTTTAAAGGCGAGGTGACGGCTAAAAAACTTAAACCCATTTCTTTTAATTCGCTTAAGAGATCAATACTTAATTCGTCCTTTGCACACTGAATGGCAACAACAGAAGTATCGCGATTTTCAAAAAATATTTTATGCTCAATAGGAGTACGACTGTGAAAAATAGGGTCCCCAATCACGGCACCAAAAGAAAAGTGATTGGGTTTAAAGTTAATAATATCAAAAAATGTGGGCTGATCTAAAGCTGAGCCTTGACCCTCGCGCATGTAATTTAAGGGCATTTTCATAGAGAATATTTTACGATACCAATTAAAGCGCCCCTCTTGACTGCGGGGGAGAAAACTTCGACTCTCCCTCTCTTTAAACCACCATTTGTGCCAAAAAAGCAACGAACTTAAGTTCTCTAAAAGTAACGAGAGCTTTATTTGAAACCCCTTTTTCTCAAACCGCTCTAATTTTTTAATTAACTGCTCCGGGGTCAGATCGTCAAGCTTATGAAGGGACAAGAAACCCTTTTTCTTAAAAGGCGGCTCTCCTAGCTCAAGGGCCCAGTCATATTTATAACCCTGTTTATTAATTAACTCGCATAAAAATGAGTTTTCTTTTCGCACACTAAGCAGCACACTCTCTTTTGGTATTTTTTTAAGGCAGTCTTCTATTTGCCCCCTAGTGAGTAAGTCATCGCGCAGCTCAAAATATTTTATATTTAAATCTAAGTACACCTTAAAGCGGTCAAAGTTTTTACTTTTTAACATTTCAGGCAACACAGTTATACTAAAGCTGGCATCGGTGTGTGTTTTTTTAAGCCCTAAATTATAAATCAACAGTGGGGCAAAGTTGTAATCGCTCTCAGGTAATGTGATTTGAAGGTCTGAGGTGTTCTTATACCTTAACTCTCTTTCGTTAAAACGAGACTGGTACTCCTCTAGGGCTGAGACGTTTGGGTTCAAGCGGGGTCTGTTTAAAAATATTCGACCCATTTTATCTGTCGGCCTTCTTACCCAAATAACAATAAAGTCGTCAGGTATTTCAGTCTGAAACCCAGCACCACAAGATATTATTATGTTTTCACGGCCCACCGCCAAGCCGTGAAAGGCCTCGCTTTCTAGTTTTCTAAACTCTGCCTCTCCTGAGTTTAGAAAAATGTCTTCTATTTTTATATTATTTATGCTTTCAATTTCAGCGTCTAAGTCAAAACAAGTAAAACCTTCAAGTTCACTTTTTAATTGATTTACAAGAGTTGTTTTACCCACCCCCCTATGGCCAATCAAAGCTAGTTTCATACACTAACACCAATGGATTGGAAAAACTCAGGGAAGCTTTTGTTAACCACCTCAGGGTCCACGAGATCAATTCGAACTCCGCCAGTCATTAGTAACCCCGCCGCCATCGCTAGGCGGTGATCCTCATCAGGGTCAAATTTAAAAGTATCTGTTGAAAATTGCGTGGGGCCTTGGATTTCCATACCGTCGTCTAAAATTTTGATATTAGCCCCTGCTAGCCTGAGAAGTTCTGCTGTTTTTTTTATTCGATCCGACTCTTTATGTTTTAAATGAGCGGCCCCGTAAAGGCGACTTCTGCCATGAGCAAAACAACAAAGACTCGCTAGCACTGGGAACAAATCTGGTGAGTCATTTAAATCCACCTCAACGGCCTTAAGTTCGCCTGATTTTTTAACAGTTAACTTTTGACTTGAGGTACTCACACCTACCCCCATCCTTGTTAAAATATTAACAAACACACTGTCGGGCTGTAGGCTTTTTTCAGGGATGCCTAGTAAAATAGCCTCACCAGAAATGGCCGCCACACTCGCCACTGCAAAAGCACTACTCATATCGGGCTCAATAGAGATTTTATGAGTATTGATCTGCTGCTTAGGGGGGACATATATTTCATTTTCTCGCCAAGTCAAATTCATACCCAGCTGTTTTAATAGCTTTACAGTCATTTTCAAATAAGACTTAGAGTTTAAATCAGCAGGCAATGACATATAAATTTCAAAGGGCAAACTCCATGCACTTAAAAGTACGCCCGAGGCAAATTGACTAGAAACATTAGAGGTCAAGTGCAGGGCATCGCCCATAAGGTGCCAACCATCTGTTTTAATAATGAGCCGGTCCTCTTTAAGTTCACAAATAGACCCCAACTGCCCCAGAACTGTAATTAATGGCCCCTGGGGCCTAGAAAAAAGTCGACGACTGCCCTTAAGAACAAACACGCCCTTTTCTTTAGCCAAACGAGGGGCTAAGAACCTTAGTACCGTCCCTGCGTGGCCACAGTCAAATTCAGCCTCCAACAAAGGGGCTCCCTGAGCTTTTTTAAAATTTAAACCTTTAACGTTTTTTTCCATTAAAACAACATCGTCACACTGGGACTTACCGTCGACCTCTAACTCAGGAAAGTGGCTTTGAACAATCAAAGCCCTGTTCATTAACGACTTACTTGCCGGAAGACGTCCCATAAAAGAAAAACTCATTTTTTGACCCACTTTGTTTTTTGAGCCGCCGCCAATATTGACTTAAAGCTCACTGGCTTCACCAACACTTGCCCAGGCGATTTTAACAAAACAAAATTGACCCTTGTTTTAGAGGTCACTTTTTTGTCCGTCTTTATAATTTTTAAAAACTCTGCCGCAGGCATTTTAGATTTACCCATAAATGTTAAATTAAATTTAGAGCTCATAAAGTCGACTATGTTTTTATAACTTTTTTGACTGAGCACCCCTTCGCGATTAGACACCTCAAGAGCCACCATTAACCCCTGCATAACGGCCTCACCGTGGGGGCAGCGATAATAACTTTCAATGACATGCCCTACTGTGTGCCCTAAATTTAAAACCTCACGGAGGCCTTTTAGCTCATAGGGGTCCTTTAAAACAACTTTATATTTAATATCTATGGCCTGTGGTAAGAACTTCCACAGTTGCTTTTCACCAGACAATGAACTTTTACTTACCGCCTCAAATAATTTTTTATTTAACAAACAATATTTAGAAAACTCACCCATAGCCGATTGGGCTAATGCTTTGGGCTGAGTCTGTAATAAGCTTTTAACAATAAATACTTTTTTTGCTGGATAAAAAGTACCCACCTGATTTTTATGTCCGGTTAGGTTTAATGCACTTTTACCGCCGTGAGCAGAGTCTAAAGCCGCCAGCCATGTCGAGGGGATATGTATTAACCCAACGCCTCTTTTATAAATGCTTGCTAAAAACCCCGCAAAGTCACCTGTGCTACCTCCACCAATGGCGACAAAACAAATATTCTTTCTTGAGACTGGTGGTAGTAACTTTGAAATTTTACAAAGCTCAGCCTCGGCCGAAGAAAATGACTTTAAACCCTCGCCCGCTTTTAATTTAATTGTAAATTCATACCTTTTAAGCCATGTATTAAAAAACTCGTGTTTGTTTAAAACAGAATCATACAATAATACTGGGGTTTTAAAGCCTGTGAGTTTTAGTAGGTCACTTTTAGAGGGTAATTTGTTTTTATACTCAACTTGAGATGAAAAATGAACTAAAGCCATAAAATTTTTACCTTAGCTTTGGATCTAATATATCCCTCAACCCATCGCCTAATATATTAAACGTTAACACAGCAATTAGTATACACACGCCAGGCATTGTAACAAGCCAGGGCGCGGTTTCTATATAAGACCGAGCATCGGCAAGCATGGTCCCCCACTCAGAGGTGGGCGCCTGGGCCCCAAGGCCTAAAAACCCCAGTGCTGCAATATTTAATATACCGTCACTAAACCCCAGGGTGGCCTGTACAATAATGGGGGCTGCAACGTTTGGTAAAATATTAATAAACACTTGTCTTAAGTGACTGGCCCCAAAGTTTTGGCCGGCGACGACATAAAGAGCATGTTTTTCAGCCATAACACTCGCCCTAACAATTCTAATAAATGCAGGCAATGCCATAACACTCACCGCAATCACCCCGTTTATTAGACTTGGGCCTAATATTGAAACAATCACAATAGCTAACAAAATACTCGGCATGGACATTAATACGTCCACTATACGCATTATTAATGAGTCCACCCAGCCCCCTGCATAGCCAGAGATCACCCCCAAAACAAGCCCAACACTTAAAGCTAAAATAACAACAAGCGCCCCTACCCCTAAAGACACACGAGCCCCGTAAATAAGCCGAGATAATTGATCTCGACCTAAATCGTCAGTGCCTAGTAAAAATTTAAACTCACCGCCGTCTAACCAAAAAGGTGGGAGTTTTAATTGCCCATCAAAAATTTGTGTTGGGTCAAAAGGCGCAATAAATGGAGCAAAGAGGGCAAAAAAACATAATACACCCAGAAGGGCTAAACTAATTTTAGCGCCAGTGTTTCGTTTTAATTTTTTTAAGAACTCTTTATACTGGGTCATTAACTATGAGTCCCTCAACTTTGGGTCAATCCATACATATAATAAATCAACAATCATGTTCACAAAAATAACTACAAAGGCAATCAACATGACCCCACCCTGAATCACCGGGTAATCCCTAGAGGTTACAGAGGCCACAATCCAGCGCCCTATACCCGGCCAGGCAAAAATAGTTTCAGTTAAAATAGCACCGGTTAAAATAGTCCCAAACATTAAACCAATCACGGTAACAACGGGTATTAATGCGTTTCTAAAAGCATGCTTAATCACAATGGTGTAAAAGCTTAAACCCTTAGCCTTAGCCGTTCTAATGTAATCTTTTTTTAAAACCTCTAATAAACCAGATCTTGTCATTCGAGCAATGGCCGCCATGGGGATGGTCCCCAATACAACCGAGGGCAAAATGAGGTGTTTCAGCGAACTCACAAAAGCCCCCCACCCTTCAGGGCTTTTTAAACTATCAATCAACATAAAGCCCGTAACAGGGTCCACATCAAAAAAAGGGCTAATTCGACCAGAGACAGGGGTCCACCCTAGGCCCACTGAAAAAACCAATATAAGCATTAAGCCCCACCAAAAAATAGGCATTGAATAACCCACAAGAGCCCCACTCATAAGAAAATAGTCAAAAAATGTTTTTCTTTTAATTGCCGCAACAACACCCAATGGGATGCCTATGATAATAGACCAAAACATAGCTAAAAACCCAAGTTCAACAGTGGCCGGAAAGCGGCTTATAAACTCATCAAAAACAGGTTTTTTAGAAACTATCGACACCCCAAAGTCACCCTTTGCAGCATTAGATAAAAAATAAAAATACTGCTCTATAACGGGCTTATCGAGACCTAATTTTTGTTGAATATCAATATACATTTCTTTTGAAACACCCCGTTCACCAAGTAAGAGCAAAATAGGGTCACCAGGCACTAAGCGAATTAATGAAAAAGCTAATATGGACACCCCAATAAGAGTTGGGATGGCTATTAGAATTCTTTGCGCCACTATTTTAAACACTTTTATTTAAACTCTATGGGGTAAAAGTTCTCTGTCCCCAGAGGCGATTGTATATAACCATATACATTGCTTCTCATCGCCTTAAAAGTAATAGAGTGGGCAATGGGTACCCAAGGCAACTCCCTTTTAAAAATGACCTGAAGCTCTTTGTAAATTTTAGATCTTTGACCCACGTTAGAGACCTGCTTTGCTTTTATAATTAAAGCTGAAAATTTATTATTACACCATCTGGCTGCATTAGAGCCTGGCTCAACAGCGGCACAAGAGAGCAGAACACCTAAAAAATTATCGGGGTCACCATTGTCGCCCGTCCAACCCAACTGAACTAAATCATGCTCACCTTTATTGATTTTAGCTAAATATGTAGGCCAATCATAAGTTACAAGGTTTACCTTTATACCCACTCTTGCTAAATCTGACTGCATGAGTTCGCCCATTTTTTTACCATTAGGGTTGTAGGGCCTCGTTATTGGCAAAGTCCAAAGCGTTGTTTCAAAGCCCTTTGGGTAGCCGGCTTTTTTAAGCAAAGCTTTTGCTTTTTTTATATTATACTCATACTTTCGTAAACCCGAATGATACCCCCAAATAACCGGAGGCAGTGGGCTTTCAGCAACACTCGCATAACCAAGATATATGGCCTCTATATAGGACTTTCTATTAAGGGCATGGTAAATGGCCCTTCTCACAAGTAGTTTTTTAAATGGTATTTTTTGTGTGTTAAAGGCCAAATAGCCCACATTCATACCTGGTCTTTGTAGCAACTTAATTTTTTTATGAGCCCTCATGCCCTCTAAATCAGTGGGCGACGTTTGGCCTACAAAATGACATTCACCTGTTTTTAGCTTTTGAAACCTCACGTTGGCGTCTGGGGTGATTGCAAAAACCAATTTTTTAATTTTAGATGGACCTTCAAAATAGTTTTTATGACTTTCATAGCGAACAAGGGTGTCTTTAATATACCTTTTAAAAACAAAAGGCCCCGTCCCTATAGGCTCGTTATCAATTTTGTCTTTAGAGCCGGAAGCCTCTAACTGATCGGCGTATTCTTTAGAGAGTATGCTAGCAAAATCCATGGCAAGGTTAGCAATAAAAGGGGCTTCCTTTCTAGATAAAATAAACTTAACAGTGTAGTTATCGACCTTAATTATATCTTTAATTATTTTGTCCATCTCCATGGACTTAAAGTATTCATAAGTCCCACCACTAACTAAATGATAAGGGTGCGCCTCATCCCGTTGACGATTAAAGGTAAATAAAACATCATCTGCATTAAACTCCCTTGAAGGGGTAAAGTCTTTTGTTTGGTGAAACTTCACCCCACGGCGCAAGTAAAAGGAGTACTCTAAACCATCATCAGAAATATCCCAGCTTTCAGCTAAAGAGGGCTTAACCTCAGTGGTGCCGGGCTTAAAGGCGATAAGACGGTTGTAAATAGGCTGTGAGCTGGCGTTAAAAGTAGCTCCATCGGTGGCCAGTTGAGGGTTAAATATACTAGGGCTTCCCTCAGCACAAAAAACAAAGGTCCCCTTGTTTTTTGCAGGGGTGCAGGCGGCCAAAACACAAAGAGTAATAATCCCAAAAAAATACTTCAACTAACGTCTCCTTACTTAATATCTCATAATAAAACTAATCTGACATTTTTACTCGTTTTTGAGCTCAGAAACACGCTGCATATAGACGGCTAATGGAGGGCCTTAGAGCTTGAAATAGACCTGAGGCCTTCTCATTTTGAGACACTAGGCCTGGCCCCAGAGACACAGGCTAACTATCTAATACTACTAAGTAAATATATAATTTAATTAATAACTGCAACCTTTACAGGCACTCATTTAGTACACATGTTAAAATAGGATATGTACCAAAGGAGGAGATTATGAGCACAAATACAGATTCAGAAATTGTCACTTCGATCGCCTCTGACCCAGAGGTTCGAGCGTTTATCAACCAGCAGGTCCAAAAATTAAAGCCCTATTTAATACAGTCCGGGACCTGTGGGGTTAAAATTGACGTCTCAAAGGACTCCCCATCTAAGAAAATGGTCAGTTTTTATTACACCGTAGATAACGAAGTGATCAAAGCCCAGGCCGAGCATGAGGATGTGTTTCAAGCCACCATCCAGGCTCGTAAAAATATGCAAGAGGGGTTAAATAAGCTCATCAACTCGGTAGATGATATCGCAGCTTATACTCATCGAAAAAAACCGACAAGCAACTCACACTAAGCATAACACTTCATTGAATGCACAATTAAGAGCAAATAAATGAAGGCCGCTTGTTTTATATTGATCGGGAGCCACCTTATTTAGTTTTATTAAAACTCACTTGGGCCGATTGGCCCTTGTGTTTTTTTTGTTTCTTTTTTTGGATTTAGTTTTTGATGGGCCCGATGATTTATCATGACGATTTTCGTATTTTTTTTTGTTTTTAGATTTTTTATTTCGTTTCTTTTTTGAAAAAGCAGCCTTTGGCCTTTCTTCTTCTGGCACACTGCTTTTAACTCTTCTTTTTTCACCATCTGCTAAACAGAAATCAATTTTACCTTGATCAATATCGCAGCGGGCAATCACTATTTTTAACTCATCACCGACTGAGTATTTCATCCCACTTTTACGGCCCACAAGCTGGAGGTTTTCCTCATCGTACTTAAGGGACTCCGAAGACAACTCCTCAATGCGAACTAAACCATCGACGTTGTACATTCTTAAAGAAACAAACACACCAAACTTAGTTACAGATGATATGATGCCATCAAACTCTTCACCAATATGCTTTTGCATAAATCGAGCTTTTTTAATGGCATCAATAAACCGCTCGGCCTTTACTGATCGCTGCTCACAAGCGCTTAGTACAGTACCGGCCGTTTCTAGGTCGTCTAAACTCATTTTGGCATAACCCTTTTTCGAGTACAGAACTGACTTAATAAGCCGGTGAATGATTAAATCGGGATAACGACGTATGGGTGACGTAAAATGTGAATAATCATCAAACCCCAATCCAAAATGACCCACGTTATGTGGCGAATACTTCGCCTGACTCATAGAACGGAGGGTAAGAATATTTAAAATTGTCGCCTGAGGCTTACCCTCAAAGCTTTGAAGGGCCGAAGTGAGCCTCTTTTGCAACAGGCCCCCTCGCGGCATAAAAACACCCTGAGCTGACAGATAATTTTTTAACACCTCAATAGCAACTTCATTAGGCTCGTCATGAATTCTAAATAAGGCCGGAACATCTTTGCCCGTCAAATACTTAGCAACAGCTACGTTGGCCATTAACATCATTTCTTCAATTAATCTGTGAGCGAAGAGGCGCTCTGACTTAATAATATCTACGGGCTCACCGGCTTCATCTAACTCTACTATAGTTTCAGGCACATTCAGCTCTAAAGAGCCGTTTTTAAAGCGATGTGCTAATAATATTTTAGATAAATCTTTAGCTAATAAAATTTTGTCTTTAACAGAGTCATGTTTTTTAACTTCATTACCATCGATAATCTCTTGGGCCTCACCGTAAGTAACCCTTGCATGGCTGTTTATAACGGCTTCAAAAAATTCAAACCCCTGTAGGTCCCCTGTAAAACCTATATTCATTTTAGCCACAAAGGCTAATCGATCTACATTTGGTTTTAAAGAGCACAGTTCATTACTTAAAGCCTCTGGCAACATGGGAGAGACAAAATTAGGGAAATATGTACTCGTACCCCTTATATAAGCCTCTTTGTCTATGTGGCTTCCGGGCTTAACATAATGGCTCACATCTGCAATCGCCACAAAAAGTGTAAAACCAGATTTTGTTGACTCAACTAAAATAGCGTCGTCGAAATCTTTAGCCGTTTGCCCATCGATAGTAATAAAGGGCTTACTGGTTAAATCAACTCGCCCTTTTTTGTCCGACTCACTAACTGTGCTGGGCAAATCTTTGGCTTGCTTTTCGGTCTCATAGGTAAATTCATGGGGGATATTTCGCAACACCAACACTCTCTTGTTATCGGTCTGGGGGTCTACAGCGTCGCCAATATGAGCCAGCACTTTACCGGTAAAACCCTTTTTTGACTCAGGGTAGTTGGTGATTTCTACCTCCACCCAGTCACCCTCTGTGATTTTACCCTCCACAGAGTGCTCTACAATAAGGTCAGCACCCCAAGCTAGGGATTCATCTCGTAAAATACTTAAATTTTCGTTGAGTCTGTAGATTCGGCCGACTATTTTTTTTGTGCCACGCTCTAAAAGTTTTTCAATACTTCCTCTAAACCGAAGCCCGCCAGGCTCAGGTGTAATGCGAACCTCAACACGGTCAAGACTCATTACAGATCTCATATGTTTTTTAGGTATATAAACATCTGGGACATGAGAATTGTCGGGGATAAAAAAGCCAAACCCATCAGGGTGTCTTTTAATTACACCCTGTTGGATGGGGTCAAATGCCTCGGGCCTCTTATTTGCCATTTAAACTCTTAGAAATAATATGTGTACCCCACCGACCCCATAATACCCGAGAGGCTAACGCCGACATCACTATTGTTGATTTCATATTCACCATTTAAAGCCGTGCCCGTATGAATGGCCGCTGGGGCCCCAGTCACTGCATCTACTGTTGTTCGTTCAATAGGTAAATACCTTAAGTTACCTTCAACTGTCATGCAGTGACTTGTGCCAGCAAAGCAAAACTCAGCCCCTAAGCCAGCAAGACTGCCCATTGCGTTACCGGAATATTCTACTTTAACAGCGGCCTCTGTAACCGTGCCATTCACAAAACCCCAACCAACGCCAGCGTTAACGAAAAACTTAAATATCTTACTCTCTAAGACATTAAACCTTAAGACTGGAAAGATAGTAAAACCTGAAACCTCGTAATTATAAGGGTTGCTCGCCCCGTCGGACCCTGTCTCAGAAAATGAAAAGTAAGAAGGCCTTAACTGAAGCGCCACCATACTTCCTGAAAACCGATAACTCCAAAAACCCGAATACTCAAGGCCACTACTCATTTTTGAGGTTGAAATGCCTCCGACACGGGTGTTTGCATCTGAAATTAATGTGATAATGTCTGTTTGGTCCCCTGTTGAAGTGAGCCCCAAAACAACACCTATCGAAAACCCACCCTTGCCTTTTGCAAAACAAACGGGTGTAGCTATGAGTGTTAAAATTAATACTAAAGTCTTCATTTAATCCCCTTTTATTATCTAATCATTATTACTATAATAGTCTCCCATAGAAGAAGAAATTTTCAATGAAATTATGGGGCACAGATAAATAAAACTCATTAAAGTATCTGACAAACTAAGCTACACTCACAGTCATGACTTTAAAAAAAATATTAATGGCGAGCCTAGATAGCTTTTACAACTACTACCCCCAACCAAAGCCTGACATTAATACTCTGGCCAAGGCCCAACTCATTGCACACAGGGGCAATCACCTGCAGTTTACTGAAAACACTATCGAGGCCTTTCAGTCCTGTTTAGACTCTGGTGTTTTTGGTATTGAATTTGATGTCCGCTGGACTAAAGACCACGAACCTATAGTATTGCATGACCCTACGCTCTCCAGAGTTTTCAAACGAAATGATTTTTGCCCTTCAAAAGTGACCGTTAAGGAGCTCAAAAGCAAAGAGCCCCGCATACCCACCCTTAAAGAGGTTCTTGAGCTATTTTCAAAAAAAATTCACCTCATGATCGAACTGAAAACCCCTGTGGATAACTATGCTGAGTTGAGCACTAAACAGCAACGGCTAGAGAACCTCTTACAAACCCTAACACCCGGGGCAGACTTTCATATCATGTCTCTTGACCCTAAAAATTTTGACCTTGTGCCCTCTATACAAAAATCAGCCCTTTTAAGTATTGCCGAAACAAATACTAAAAGTGTTCTTAAATGGACTCATGAGCTGTCTCTAGGTGGGTACACGGGCCACTATGCTTTAATCAACGAGAGCTTACTTAAAAAACTAAAGGATTTAAATTTTAAAACTGGTACTGGATTTATAAATAGTAAAAATCTTTTATTTAGAGAACTCCATAGAGAAGTGGATTACTTGTTCTCAAATAATCCACTTCTTGTCCAAAAAATAATCCAAGAGGCTAAACAGAGCCTCTAGAAAAAAATCTACAAAAGTCGCTTAGTTTGATAAAAGAAATGGGCAAAAGGGGTCAATACGCCTCGTCAAAAACCTTTTGCAAACTCGACTAGGGTGATTTTTACAAAAAACGGCCATACCTAACCCTGTAAATGCTTACAAATTGAGAGCCCTTACCCCCCTAAAACTTGAAATTAAATATCATACGCTTATAGTTTGTTCTCAATTATTAAATAACGAAAGGCCCCAAAAATGAGCTTTAAATATGATCGAGTCCCAGAGCTGAGCCTAAACCAATATATTGAAGGTAATGACATCGATCGAGCTCATTTCTGCAAACAACTTTACGATGGCTTTCAATATTTTGGATTTATTATTCTAAAAGATCACCCCGTCTCCACCGAACTTCTTGATAAGGCCTATGAGCAAAACAAGGCCCTCTTTGACCTAGATGATCACTTAAAATTAAAATATAACGCTCAGTTTGGTGGGCAGCGGGGCTACACGCCTTTTGGTAAAGAGTCAGCAAAGGGTTGTGACTTTCCGGACCTAAAAGAGTTTTGGCACCTCGGGCGAGAGCTCACCTCAAATAGCCCCTACTTTAAAGTCACACCTCAAAACGTATGGCCCGATGAGCTCAATGAATTTAAAACTACATTTCAAACTCTGTTTACGGCACTTGAAAAAACCGGCGATATCATGCTCGAAGCTTTAACTCCTGGGCTTGATGTACCTAAAGACTATTTTCGCAACATGACTCACGAAGGAGACACTAAGCTTCGCCTTCTTCATTACCCTCCTATAGATAAAAATGCCGATCCAAATTGCGTACGAGCCGCTGCCCATGAGGACATAAACCTAATCACAGTCCTCGTTGCAGCCACGCAAACAGGCCTTGAGCTACTCGACCGCGAGGGCCAGTGGTTACCTGTTGAGACTGATAAAAATAATCTTATTGTAGATGCCGGAGATATGCTCGCCCGAATTACAAACGACGTTGTACCAGCAACAACACACAGGGTTGTTAACCCTAAAGGTGAAAACGAAAGTCGCTACTCAATGCCGTTTTTTATTCATCCTAAAACAGATGCCCCGTTGAAATGCATTCCCTCTTGCTTAGGTAAGGGCTCTAAGTACCCTGAAGTGTCTGCCGGTGACTTTTTACTCGAACGCCTTAAAGAACTGGGGCTTATGTAAAGACCTATTGGCTTTATATAAACTTTTTACTGCGTAATATTTTAAAAATCACTGCTTTGAGGGCTTGCTTTTAAAAGCTCACAAAACTGTATTTTTTTAAAAAACGCTTAGGTCAACTCCACTAACAAAAGTTAAGATTTAAGCCTTTGCAGAGCCTCTCTCATTGAGGCAATGCGGATTTTATAATCTTCAAGCTGTTTACGACCCAGCTCAACGACGTCCTCAGGGGCCTTACTTAAGAATTTTTCATTTGAAAGCCTTGAAGACAATTGAGATTGCTCTTTTTCTAATTTTTCAACTGACTTTTGTATGCGCTTTACCTCGTCATTAATATCAACAATACCAGAGAGTGGGATAACCACATCGACCTCCACGTCCCCAAACCGAACCGTGGTCACAGCACATTGAGATAAGCTTTCAGGCTTTGACACCTCACACTCACCAAGCCCTGCAATTGAGACAATATAGGTTTTGTTTTCCCCTAATATTTTTTGAGATTTATCATCTTTTGGGTCAAGTATAGCTTTAAGCTTAATGCCTGGTTTAATACGGTTTTCACCCCGAATGTTACGAACGGCTGTAATCACCTCACGAACTAAATCTAAATCAAAAGCCACCTCAGCACTGCCAGACTCTAACCACGATTTATCCTCTTTAACTGTTGGGTAAGAGTCTACGATAATGGCCTCGCCTTTGAGGGGTAATTTTTGATACAGCTCTTCGGTTATAAATGGTGCAAAGGGGTGTAGCATCCTAAGTAAGCGGTTTAGAGTTTGAAGCATCACCGTTCTTGTGGCTTGTTTTTCATTTAGGTTCTCACCATATAAAATGGGTTTTGAAAACTCTAAGTACCAATCACAAAACTCATGCCATGCAAAAGAGTAAATGGCATTTGCAGCGTCAGTAAAGCGATTTTGTGAGAGCGCCTCTTCTATTTTCTTTTCACACTCACCACACTTTTGAATCACCCACTGATCGGCATACGAAAGGTCTGATTTATTTGCTATGGCCTCTGTGCCTCCGGCTGGAACCTCGTATCCCTCTAGATTAGAAAGCGTAAAGCGGGCCGCATTCCAAATTTTGTTCATAAAATTTCTATTACCCTCAAGCCTTTGCATTGAAAACTTAATATCCCGGCCCGAGCCGATCTGAGACATCAAAGTGAACCTTAAGGCATCGGCCCCGTATTGATCTATTAATTCTACAGGGTCAACAGCGTTATTTAATGACTTTGATAATTTGCGTCCTTGAGCATCTCTGACAAGCCCATGAATGTAGACCGTTCTAAATGGCACATCACCGACGAACTCTAAGCCCAACATCATCATGCGAGCGACCCAGAAAAATATAATATCCTGGCCCGTAACGAGTACACTTGTGGGGTAAAAAGTTTTTAAGCTCTCTGTTTCTTCGGGCCAACCTAAAGTTGAAAAGGGCCAAAGTGCTGACGAAAACCAAGTGTCTAAAACGTCATCTTCTTGCTTTAAGTTTTCAGATTTACACTCTTCACACTCTACAGGGTCCTTTTCACTGACTGTGATAAACTCGCAGTCTTGACAATACCATGCCGGTATTTGATGTCCCCACCAAAGCTGTCTCGAAATACACCAGTCCTGTATGTTGTTCATCCAGTGCAGATAAGTTTTAATCCATTTTTCAGGTTCAAAAACCGTCGTACCGCTTTCAACCACTCTTTTTGCGGGGATGGAGATTTCTTTTGTGTTCACAAACCATTGCTCTGACAAAAACGGCTCCACAACACAGCCCGAGCGCCCACAATGCCCTACTGAGTGCTCGTGAGGTTCTGTTTTAACCAAAAGCTCTAAAGCCTCTAAATCTTTTACGACCTGCTCTCGGGCTTGTTTAACTGTTAAACCCTCGTAGGCTTCGCCTGCGTTTTCGTTAAGCTTACCGTCTCGCGTGAGCAGGTTAATAGACTCTAAATCGTGTCGCTTACCAATTTCGTAATCGTTAAAGTCATGCGCGGGTGTTATTTTTACCACTCCCGAACCAAAACTCTTATCAACGTATTCGTCTGCAATAATTTTAATTTTTCGACCCACTAATGGTAACTCAATAAACTTTCCGATAAAACTTTTATAGCGGTCATCATCGGGATGTACGCAAACAGCTGTATCCCCAAGCATTGTTTCAGGGCGTGTTGTGGCTACAACCACCTCTCCTGAACCGTCGGCCAAGGGGTACTTAATATGCCACAGCTGCCCTTTGGTGTTTTTATGCTCCACTTCTAAATCTGAAATAGCCGACCCTAAAGCCGGCGACCAATTAATTAAACGATTGCCGCGATAAATGGACCCTTTTTTATAAAGATTTACAAAGACCTTTCTTACCGCCTTAGAAACCCCGTCGTCTAAAGTAAATGTGTGTCGTTCCCAATCACAACTATCACCAAGGCGTTTCATTTGTTCAATGATTTGGTTTCCGTACTGCTCCTTCCACTCCCAAGTGCGCTTTACAAAGGACTCCCTACCAAGCTCTTGACGAGTGAGCCCCTCTTTTTTCAACTGTTTCTCAACGACACTTTGTGTGGCAATACCCGCATGATCAGAACCCGGCAGCCAAAGGGTATTAAAACCCATCATCCTTTTATAACGAATCAAAACATCCTGAATGGTATGATCTAAAGCATGCCCCATATGCAGCTGACCCGTTATGTTCGGTGGGGGCAAAATAATACAAAAAGGAGGCTTAGTGGAAGTCTCTTCACACTTGAAATAGCCCTTTTCCTCCCACCATTTATACCACTTAACCTCTACGCTAGAAGGGTCATAACGGTCATTAATCTGAGTAATTTCAGCCATTTACATGGTGCTCCTTGATGAATTTTACTCACTTTAAACTATTTAGAACTCACTGACAAGCCTGGCCCTAAATATCACCCATGGATCCCAATCTAGGCCCCTATATGCCCGGACAAATTAAGTGGCAAAATGCCCTCGAAGAATCATAAAAGGCAAATAAACAAATGCTCTCGATAAGTATGCAATAGCTACTTGTAAAATCCAGTCCACTACCTAGTGCTAAGGAGTGTTTATTTTTAATAAGTATTTTTCTAAACCCTTAGGCCCACCTAAAACAAAATGAACATTTAACCTATTTTTTTTGAGAAGTTTTTTACAATAAAACTTCGCCACCCAATCCCAATGATGCAATAAAATTATTGGTTCAGACAGGTTTTCAACACGCCCCTGAATGTACTTTGTGAGGCCTAGTGGACGCACTTGAGTCGCTGAAGTTAAGGCCGAGCAAAGTGCTTTTGAATCCTTTTTAATTTGATGCCCTCGGCGCATATCTATAAACACAAAAGGTATACGATTGTTCGTTAAGTTAACTACCTGGTATGGCTCTACTTCCATATCAACTCTCTAAAGCTTTCATTGGGATTTTTTGATAATTCATGACGGCCATAACCAAAGTCAAAGCAACAAAACCTCCGCCAACAAAAAAGGGGGTTTCTGGGTGGTAGTATTTATATAAAAAACTCCCCATAAGGGGGCCCAGTATTCGACCCATTGATGAAAGGCTTTGTGAGATCCCCATCATTTGCCCCTGCTCTTTTGCTGAGGAGAGTAAACTGATGCTCCCCGCAAGAGAGGGGTTTGTTAACCCAATACCTATGCCCATAAATGTGATGGCCACCCCTAACATCCATATTTGTGAACTTAAACCCACTCCGATTAAGCACACACTGTATAGAACACTACCTATAATTAAAGTTTTTCTCTCGCCTAGTTTCGGCATCAACTTGCGAACTAAGAACCCCTGAGTGAGGGCCATGATAAGTCCCATGTATGCAAAGCCAAGGCTGGCTTGGTCAAAGCTCCAACCAAATTTGTCATCAACATAGAGAAACATAGCCACCTCCATATGCCCCATGGCAATGGCTGCAAATAAGTACATCCACAGTAAAAAACCCTTTTCGGAACTCCACAACAACCCTGTAAGACTTGCCAGCCTTTGATACACACTTTGCCTTTTAGGAGTTAAAGCGCGTTTTGATTTTGGCAAACTCTCCCCTAAAGACCGGTAAGCCCATATAAAATTACCAAAACAAATTAACGAAGCCACTACGGCCCCTAGACTCATTCCAAAAGGGGGGGCTGTGCCCATCTGAAGACCTAGTCGGCCAAAAACGCCCCCAATAAAAGGACCCATTACAAACCCTAAGCCAATAGCGGCCCCCACCATGCCCATAGTTTGAGACCTTTTATTTTCAGGAGTTATATCCGCCACGTAAGCCATTGCGGTTGAAATATTGGCCCCAAACAAGCCTGCAAACATTCGAGCTATAAACAACAATAAATAACTGTTCGCAAAGGCAAAGCCCATATGAGCGACTGCCGCCCCCAACAAGCTCATAAGTAAAATAGGTCTCCGGCCATAGCGATCACTTATCTGCCCCCAAAAGGGTGCAAATAAAAACTGCATAAGTGAGTAAATCGACATTAATAAGCCCACTTGAAAAGGATCAGCCCCAAACTGCCTAGATAAATAGGAGTGAAGGGGGATAACAATTCCAAACCCAACTAAATCTATAAAAACAATTAAAAAAATTAAAATTAAGGGCTTCTTTTCTGGTCTCATGACGGGTAAAGTAGCAAGTAACCGTAAGCGTTGCTACGAATTCAACGACTTGAAAGGAAAATGATGCGCTGTCTCCCCGCTTTGTTTAAACTGCTTTTAGTTCTTCTTTACATAGGCCCTGCAGAAGCTCAAGTTTTGAGATACCGAGAGGGGCAGATGAGTTTTTTCACTCGCTTTGAAGTCTTTAGTACCGACTCTAACTTTGATCCCTCTGGTGGAAGTTTCACAAAGCTCCCCGCAGGGCAAAGCTATGACCTCTCTCTTATAAAAACTCGTATGCAGTATGACTACACCAATGACTTTGCCTTTTATGGTGGAGTTAATTTTGCCATTGCAAAAAGTAATGACGGGTTATTTACAAGAAATAACTCTACCCTCACCGGCTTTGAGGGGGGATTACAATATAAAGCCATGAAAAAACCCTTCTTAATTGTGCCACAAATTCATGTTATTTTACCTTTTGAAACCATATCTAATAACACAGATCAGGTGATAAGCAGTGAATCCGCCGTAGAAGTAGAGGTTGGAGTTTGGCTACAAAAAAAACTATGGCGATTATATAACTATGCCTACTTTGGCTTTGACTACAGAGACGGTGGTCGATCGGCACTGGGGAAATATAAACTAGGCACCTATGCTCGAATTAAAAATTTTTACATGGGCCTTGACGCCAATGGGTACCAGTCCATTAGTGACGATGAAAACACGAACACCCCTTTTGTTCGTACTGTAATTACAAACCAAGTGAACGGAAGTAGCTTGAAGTACTACTCCATCAACCCTGATAATTTAAGCGTCGACTTGTGGGCCGGAATGATTGCTTTTGAAAACTACCTTTTTAAGGTGGGGTACGCACAGGACGTAAATGGGTCAAACTCGGCTAAAGGAAGTACTGTTTATGTGGGCCTTGATATCCGAAACTTTTACCTTAAAAGCAAAAAGGTCAGAAGCCAAAGGGCTCGAAGAAAAAGAATAAACAACTTAAATGATCAATTTCAGCCTGAAGAGGACACCCTAGATGACGGTGAACTTGATGAAGACAAAATTGAAAAAGATCTTGAGGTTAAGGTGCTTAATAAAAATTAGCCGCAGCATTTTTTATGCTTTTTACCGCTACCACAAGAGCAAGGGTCGTTGCGACCAATTTTTTTATCCTGCCGCACAAAGGTTTCAATATCAGGGGTCTTACTGGTTGAAAAAAACCACTTATTTTTATGTTTTACAAATGTACTCAGCTCATGATGCGTTTCAGATTTACCATTAAGTATGTAGCGCACTTTAAACTCAACAGTGCCGGATTTATCGTCCCCCTCACCCTCAACGCAATTAATAATTTCAAGACCCAACCACTCACTTTTCTGAGACCATGACTCTGTGGAGTTACGATCAAATTCATTTATTGTTCGAGGATCATGCGTTTTTTCAATATAATCAATATTACCTAATGTGTAGGCTACATACCGAGAGCGCATCAATTGTTCTGCTGTTTTCGGGGGGGCACCCTTTAAATATAAATCACAACAGTTATCAAAATTAAGCTCCGAACCACATGGACAGCTCACGTTCCCTCCTAGCTTTGCGTTTTAACAAACACAGAGGCTAACATACAAGCTCTCAAAGGGCAGTTGTTTTTTTAAGATCAACTTTATAATTATTTAATAATGAAATTCGAGGTTTAATCTCTCTTTTGCAGAACCGTCCTGTTCTGGCGAGCCCTCCATCTCCTTGGGCGCATCATTTTTAGATTTATCGCTCTTAGGATTTTCTGGGTCCGTTTTATGATATTTCAAATAGAAATCTTTTTTAAATCTATTTAGTTTTTTAAAATTAGATTTTGTTTTTACTACTTTTCGAATCTCATCTGTAAAATATTTCTCGATGTCCTTCATTCTGGTTTTACCTGCGTCTACAAAATCTATATTAATTTTGTTATACTCCTCATGCAGCTCTCGAACCAAGTTTGACTCTTGTGAGATAAATGGAACAATAGATTCGTCACTTAATTTTAATTTTTCTACAAAAAATTCATTTAACTGAATAATCCACTCTTCCCTATATTTTATATCTAATTCGTTTTTAACATAACTCTCTGTATATAAAACTCGATCGGTATATGATTTATGGTACTCACTCACCTTATCAGGGTTAAACGTCGGCTTGTTGGCCTTGACTTCAGCTACCTTTTCAGCATATATATCAGTAACAGCCTTTGACTCACTGGCGACCTCTCTGAGGGTGGTCTCTGCTTGTTCTAAGACATCTGAGCCATAAATCACAGAAACCGCGATTACTACACTGGCCACACCCGATCTGATCCAAAAATTTCTTGTTTTTTTATGCTGCTCATGGGGGTCAACCTGTAAGTAGGCCGCTAAGTCAGATTCATCATAATCAATATTTAAAAGTACCTTCTCTGAAATTTTATTAATTTCATATTTTATGTCCTCTATAGAGCCCGCATCATTAGGTTTCGACAAATGCTTTTTTAAATTTGACACTAGAGCTGCATTTAACTCTCTCACGAGAACCCTTCTGTCTGACTGCAACTTATCTGAAGACTCATGAACTTGGCTTGATATTTCTGACTCAATTTGTTTCATTTGCCTAAGTCGCAGTGATGACATTTCAGTTTCTAAGTCTTTTTTTCGCTTATCAAATGTATCCTCAAGCTCCTCAATTCTCTCTGCGTGCCCCGAGGTAAATTTATCTTTTACTTTCTTTTGCTCTAACTTTAAATCTTTAATTAATATCTCTGATCGATCATTCACGGCACGTAAAATCTCGTCAGCATCTAATTGAGCCTTAGACTTAATCGAGTCAGCTTCATTTAAAAGAGCCTCTCTTTCTTTTTGAATCTCAGCTTTCAGCCCATCCGTAGAGTCGATAAGTTGCTTATGCTCATCAAGAGAGTGCTCCTTTACGGCCTGCACATCAGCTAAAATCTCCTTTTCCTCGCCCTTTGCCCTCTCAACTATTTGGCGAGCCTCATCTTCAGCCTTTTTGACAAATTCCTCGGCCTGCTTCGTTGAGGAGGCAATGCGCTCATCAATTTTTTCATACGCAACTCTTGTTTGCTCTTCTCGATCCTGGAGTGCTTTTTTATCTTTATCCATCATAACGGTTTGAGCATTTGCTATGATGTCCTCGGCACGCTTCTCAGCATCCTCTTTGATTTTCTTAGCATCCTTTAAGTATAAATCTCTTTCTTTTTCAAATATTTCAATTTCATCTTTTTTGGCTCTGCTAAAATTTTCCAAACTTTTTTCAATGGATTCTTGCCTTTTGTATAATTTATCTAATCGACGCTGCGCCTTTTCTGCGTTTTCTGCCACCTCTAAATGCTCAGCCTTATAGCCTGTAATCTCGTCTTTTAACGAGGCGCTCTCTTTTTTTAATTCTTCATTTTGCTCCAAAAGTTGCTCATGGCTGTTTTTTCCCTTAATTAACTCTTCGTGTAAGGCTTGATGATCTTCCTTCACTGATGAAAAGTTATTTTCAATTGTAAAAATCTGGCCTTCCAGGTGAGCTTTTCTGGACTCAAAGGACTCCTCCTCACTCTTTAAAAGGCCTTGGACTTTATTTCTTTGATTTTCAGCAGCTTTCTGTTCATTTTGAACGCTTTTTTTATCTGTGTCTAATTTTTCTAAATCAGTCTTTATAGATGAGATCACTTCTACAAGCTTTGTCCTCTCATTTTTAGTTTCCTTAAGCTCCTCACGAGCTTTCGCCTGCAATATATGGCCTTCTTTTTCAATATTTTCCTTCTTGTTCTCAGCGTCTAATATGATTTTTTTGGCATGACCGTAGCTTTCAGAAATCTCACTCTCTGCTTTGAGTTTTATTTTTTCAGCATCCCCACGACTTATCTCTATTAATTTTTCAGCTTCAACTTTAGCGCTTTCAATTTTTTTCGCACCATCTTCATTTGCTTTGATAATAATACTTTTGTACTTAGAACGCGCGTTTTTGATGCTCTCCTCGGCGTCCACAAATATCTGTGCTGACTGAGATTTTGATTCCTCAATGATTTCTTTAGATTTTTCAACGGCCTCTTTAATTAGCTCATCTGATTTAACTCTGGCCTTTCTGAAAATCTCATCCGTTTGACCTTGAGAAATATTTCGTTTTTCCTCGGCCTCTTTAATTATATTGCTGTAATCAACTTCGGCTTTTTTTAACTTCGCGTCTGCCTCGACAGATGAGATAACAGCTTTTTGTTCTGAATCCTTAATGTTTTCTTCAGCCTTTAGTTTTGCTGAATCAATAATTTTATCATACTCTAATTGCGCTGTATCAGCTCTCTGCTGACTTTTAATAATTAAATTTTCACTATTTAATCGGGCGCTCGTTAACATGCTTTCAGCATCTAATTTTTGTGCTTGTATTTTCTTTTCGGAATTTTTAATAATTTCATTGGCTTTTAGTTTTGCTGCCTCAATGATTTCACCTTGCTCTAACTTTCCTATGGCTATCATTTTTTTGTTTTTAATAACTAAATCTTCGCTTTCCTGACGAGTCCTTTTAATAAAGCCCTCAGCCTCTGACTCTCGAGCTTTAATTTTCAACTCTGAATTTCTAATCGTACTTTCAGCCATCACAATGGCCTTTCTGACGGCCTCTTTTTCATTTTTTTCTATTTGAGAAAGTTTTTCCTGAAGATCAGCTTCCAATTTAGAAATGCGCTTTATCTCGCCTTCATTAGACTCTCTAGCAATGGACTCAGACTCTTGTTTTAATTTTTCAGCCGCCTCATGCGCTTTTAATATAATAAGTTCTGATTCTTTTTTTGCCTCATTTAATTCGGCCTTACTTTTTTCTTTATATCTTTTATAATATTTTTTAGCTGCACTTTTAGCTTGTGCCATTATGTCGTCAGCATTAATTTTGGCCTGCTTTGCTTCCTTTTCCTTATTTGTGACTATATATTTAAGTGACTTTAAGGCCTCTACCCCCACAGCACCCCAAAGCTTGGGTGCGTTTCCTTTATTAACACCATAAGCGTCATAAATGTCTTCGGCTGTTTCAGCGTCCTGTACATCTTCACTATCGACGCCAACAGCCCGTATTTCACTCTCTTCTGAGTTTGGGGGCTGCTCCTCACTCCTATTTGTCAAATTTACTTCGTCTTGAACTATCGGCGCTTTAGTGGGAAGGCCAGGGATATTAATTTCTAAATTTCTATTAGAATTTTCTGGGATTTTCACCTCAGATTTTAAATCCTCTATAACAGGGCCTTGAAGGCCTTCTTTATTTGCTTCTACTTCAACGGCAGACGAGTCCTCACCTGACATGCAGATGATCTTTATAATCACACCATCTTTATCACCAAGGACCAATGAGGATTCATTTTCAATTTGCACCATATCATTATGCGCAAGTATGCGTCCTTGATACTGTGATCCATTGGTTGACCCTAGATCCTGCACAAAAACAGCTCCGTCCTCATACCAAACCTTCATATGCTGACGACTGACATCTGTTGAATTGATCATTAAATCACAGTCTTGTGAGCGACCAATTATAAGTGAGTTTTTATCAATCACATGCTCTGTGACCGCCCCACCAATGTCTACAATAATTTTAAATTCTCTACTCACTCAATGCACCTTAGTCTTCACTTCCCCTTTTTATCGGAAAATATAGGGCACAATTGAAGGTTAGGAGCAAGAGTCTAACCCTTAGTCTAGGTATATTTTTTTCAAGTTTTTCACTTATGACGCTGCTTTTTTAGGTAGCCCTCTACCTGTTAGCAGTTCTTTTTGCAACGCCTGCTCTGCAAGAGCCTCCTCTGGGTCACGGTCCTCATCAAACTCAGTAAGCCCCTTAGGGATACTATTATTTGTACTTATATGCCAAAGAGTATCAAAAGAGCTCTCTAAAGTATCAACGGAGGTAACAAAAACCCTCTCTGGTGCAAACGAAGCATTTATAAAGCTTGCACAAACTGACAACATAATCCCAACAAGTGAAGTACTCATGGAGAACGAAATTTTAAGTAAAAATTGATCCATCACGTGCTTTGTGGCCTCAACATCCCCTAAATCCATAGCGCCAAGCTCAGGGAGAGCTTTCATAATCCCTAAAAAAGTACCAAATACACCCAAAATTATAAAGATCCCTGGCAGAATATTCAACACATCAGTCATAACTGAGGTCGGAAATACACCAAATACTTTACTAAAACACGGGTTTCTTGAAAGTGTTTTTTTAGAAATATCAAATAACTTTGGGTGACTATTTTCATTATATCTCAGGTTTTTAATATGTCTTAAAATATCATTAACAAACCATGCGGAGCCCTGCTTGATTAAGAATATTCGGTCCGCAAGAGACATAATAAAGTCTGGCTTGCTGTGCTTTAGAAAAAAGCGCATCTCAAAGAGTTCATAAAACGTCTTTTCAAGCATTTTTTTTGTAAAGACATAAAATGAAACTTCACTTCCGACTTCGTTATCAACTAAATAATTGTCAACTCGCTTTTCAAACTCTTTAGCAAACCATAGCTCCCTCTTGACTGTGTAGTAAATCAAGGCCCTCAGAGCAATTGCTACAAAGAACAAAACTACCATTGAGGGTATGAGCCAATTTGTAGCAAAAACAACCAGTATATCTACAAGGCCTATTATCGTACTTTGGGCATCCATTTTCTACTCTCCTTAATTCTCAAGGTTGAATCGTATAATAACTCTTTGAGCTTTTTTACAATCATACTTTTTACAATACTCTCTCTGTGACATCCCACTAGCAATATCGCGCTCAGAACCATCTGCCAAATAACTACGTCCTGTTACTTTTACCTTTGGAAGCAATACTTTTTGAAATTTATACTTCATTTTTCGTGTATCGAAAATATGATCAAAAATTGATCTCGCTCGATAATAACTTAAATCCAAATTATAATTTACAGCCTCACGGTTTTCAGCCTTTAAACTCACGGGGTCAACAAACTTACCCTTATATGTAGGCGAGGCGAATCCGATAATTTCAACAGATGCAATTTTTTCTGCTGTTTTTTGGTCTGAAAAAAGACTTTTAGAGTAAAGTGGCATGAATTTCTCTAAAGTTTTCTTCATAGCTCCTTTTAACTTAGCCTTGCCTGTATCGAAATACTCATTACCAAAATTAATAATTACATCCCCTGTTTTGCCATCAACAGAAGCCTTAAGACCTGACTTTCTTAGGTTTCTTTGTATTCTCTGCACCAATCTTTTCTTTGCATTGGCTATTGCTTGTGCCTTTTTTAGGTCCTTTGATAACTGACTCTTGTCCCTTTTTAACCCCTTAACATCAGACGCAAATTTGCTTTTTTCGCTCAACGCTGTGTTCAACGCATCTTGTGTAGACTGTATCTGCGATTGCATGCTTGCAACTTCTCTTGCTAGTTTTTTCTCTTTTGCCTTAGATTGCCTTTTAAACTCGGCCTGCTTTGCTGATCGAGCCCTAGAGGAGAGTTTTTGACTCTTTAGCTTTGACATAAATTGTGATTTCTCTTTTGCCATATTTCTCTTAAAATTACTTTGTAAGCTTTTAACTTTTGATTCAAATTGATTTTTATCATCCTTAAGGGCCTCAATTGTTGAACCCTGTTGGTTGATAGTCTTCTGTGCTGTTGTTAACTGCACTGTCGCTTGATCTAAATTTGTATTTACTTGCTGCAACTCTTCAGAAATTTTTTCGTTTGAAGATTTCAACTTCTGCACTCGACCCTTGTTTACTTTTCTTAATTTTGCAATTTTTTGCTTCATTTTCTTTTTTGAAATTTTACGACGCTTATATTCTTTTTCTAATTTCGCGACTTTTTTCTCTAACGCTGAATTTAAACTTCCTATTTTTCGCTCGCCCCTAGAAATATCTTTTTCCTTAGATGCGACTGTTCTTTTCAAGCCCTTGATCTCACTTTTCTTCTCTTTAATATCCCCTTCTTTTGCGATAATAACTCTGTCTTTTCTTTTTATTCGAGCCGCTGAGAGCATATTAGTATTTATGATATTTCTAATCATCTGCTGATACTTATTAAGAGCTACTTCTTTTTTTGCATTTTCTTCAGAGGCGGCCTGAAGGGTTTCTTTTTCAGACTTAGCCTCCTCTTTTAATAACTTCAACTTATCCATGAGCTCACTATAGACAGCTTGCTCATCCTGCGAAGCGCCTGTTTGCAGATAATTGTCTTTTAAAGTCCTATAAACCTTATTTTGTTGCTTTAGATCACTGTTTTCACGAACTAACTTTAGATGCTCAATTTTCTTTTGAACACCAAATGTTCCGGTACGCAAACTCGACGTCACATATAGAAGTAAAAAGACCAGCGACAGAACCATAAACAAATCTGAATAGGTAGCCCAATGACTACCAGACTCCTGGTCTTGTCTAATTTTATCGTAATCAAAGCTCATATCTGCCTTTTTTGTTTTACATAATGTATAGGTGCAATTTCGGCAATTTAATGACACGATTTTAATTAAGTTGATGTTTATTTGATTTTTTTTTGGTTACGCCTCATTTTCAAACGCATTGCCGCGCTCGAGGGCAGGATTCGCTCAATAATCATATCATTTCAAGACAAGTAATAAATTATTGCCGCATGGGGTGTAATTACGGTTTTTACAGACGTCGTTGATATAAGGATATTCGCATTATATAGACAAAATGCTTTTTAATATTTTTTAACGAGTAATCCTAACATATGGTGGTCATAATTTTATGAAAACTTTTTTGATCTTGAAGCAGCGTTGGCTTTGCTACCCCCAACAGATTTAACAGAAATTTTCCGTACCAGGATAAAGTGGCACCTTCCCCTTAAGCTCTTAAACACATGTAAATCTCTCGTGATTTTCAGCTTATTTTTAAGAACAAATATAAATTACTTTTTAGCCCTGCCGGAGTTTTATAAAAATCAGATTTTCATGTGATTAAGCTTATTTAGTTTTTATAGTTCGATGTCTTTAGTCACTCTACCCACGGCCTCTGTGACATTAGCTAGAAGCTCTTCCTCTGTAAGTCGCCCACTAGTAGCTTGAGAAATCGCACGATCAATACTTGAATTATCGATATTATAACTTTGACTTGGGTCCGGCATCACTTCTCGGCCTTGCTCAAGCATGGTTAAGTGGGAGTTCACAAGTGCCCTTAAATTATGCTCATATTGCAGTCGAACTCTTTTAAGGTCAGCAATTTCAGCATAAATTTTTCTTAACGAATCTCTGGCATCTGAAACAATCATTTCAGATTTTTGCTTAGCATCTCCAATAACTAAATGGGCTTCCCTCTCAGCATCTATATGAATTTTCTCACTCATTTTTGTGGCTGTAGTTATTGTGTGCTTTAAAAGCTCGTCCCTTTCTCTAAATTCATTAATTTGCAGATCTTTATCTCTTAAATTTTCTTTTAATGTGTTTCGCTCGCGAATCAGCTGTTCCATTTCATCAGAAACTTCTCGCAAAAACTCCATCACTTCTTCGGCGTCAAAGCCCATCATTTTTCTAGAAAAACTTTTATGTGCTATATCTATTGGAGCGATTTTCATAATTTTACCCTTTGCTATTAATTAGACCATTAAAACTATTATTTGGTTAAAATTTGCGGGCTTATTTTATCCCACTTAAAATAGCATACGTTTAGCTCAATAACTAATCAAGGCATTAGCCCTGCATAATTGATTACAGACTTTGGTCTAGCTGCCCTTTGCTGATCAAGCACACGGGGCATCAGTCTTTAACAAGCTCTTAATTTGACGGTTGTACTTTGCCCAACTGAGTGTCTCGAAGAGCGGCCTTTTCAAAACTAATTCTAAGTAAACCTTCTATTTCAAGCTCACGCATAGCCGTCAAGCCTGAATACGTGACTCCTTTTTTTGAGACTACTTTTTTTTGCAATTCATCAATGCTGGTCTCTGACTGACTTGTAGCTAATTTTGAAGCTCCTAAGAAAGTTTTAACGACCATGTTTTGCGCCTCTTGTTCAGAAAACCCATGATCCTCGATCCATGATTGCCAGTATTTCATAAGCTCAAATACAAAACCAATCCCACTACTGCAGCCCACGGTGAGTGCCTGGAAAGCCTCCCCTTCTTCTGCTCGAACTACGCAACCCATGGGTTCAAATAACGCTTCTATAGTTGATTGTATAGAGCCCGCCTGTGGCCCCAAGCAGTACCCAATAACGGATTCGTTTATTTTAATTGCCGTGTTAGGCATGACTCTGACAATGTCACGTACATCCACGAGCCAATTCTGTAACGTTCTAATTTCTATACCCGCAGCTAAACTAATAACTATGTGAGATGAAGTAAAAATTTTTGAAAGCGGTTCAATGACTTCGTATAAATCCTGTGGTTTTACCCCTAAAACTATAATATCACAGTCATCAATGAGTTCCTCATTGTTGTTAAATATATTAATGCCATACATTTTTTTTATTTTTACACCCTTAGCCTCAGTTCTCGTCGTAGCGTATAATTGATGGGCTGGAAAACCTGTCGCCAAGAGCCCTTTAATAATCGACTGTCCCATGTTTCCAGCACCTAAAAATCCAATTTTTCGAGATTTTAAAAAATGGTCCGTAACCATATTGGAGCTCCTCTAAGTTTATATAAAATAATTATTTATTATTTTTTACTATAGCACAATCAAATACGCTTTTAAGGCGGGGGGAGGGGACTTAATTCATCAAATCACTATTTAATACTACTCGCCTTTAAATATCGGTTCTTCTCGAGGGCCCAACAAAATAGTGCCCAAGCGCACAATAGTTGCCCCTTCCTCAATTGCAGTTAAATAATCACCACTTGTGCCCATTGAAATTTGATGAAAACTTTTTAAACCTAAATCTTTTGAAAGCTCAACCATCAACGTTTTTGCCCTTTTAAATACGAAACGAGCATCATTTGTGTGTTTACTCAGCGGTGGCATGACCATTAATCCATTAAGCTCAACATTTGTTAACAATGTTGCCTCCTCGATCAAAGGTAATAAATTTTCCTCGTAAACACCTGACTTTGAGCTCTCCTTAGAGAGGTTTATTTGCAATAATATTTTTTGCGATACCCCTTTTATTTCTGCATTTTTTTGAATTTCATGCAGCTCTTTAAGTCGACTGACAGAATGAATTAAGTCTACTTTGCCCACAATGTCTTTAATTTTTTTAGACTGAAGTCGGCCAATAAAGTGCCATGTGATTTTTTTATCTTTAAGCTCCCTCATTTTATTTGTCAGCTCTTGGGGGTAGTTTTCTCCGAAATTTCTAATTTCGCAATCCAGAGCCTCAAGCACTCGCTCTACAGGTTTCTTTTTACTCACGGCAACGACCGTCACTTCATTTGTTTTACGACCTATTTTTTGACAAGTCGCCTTAATTTCATTTTGTATTTTATCCCAATTTTTTTTGACCGACATCCCAACCTCTCTCATTCAATATTCGCGTTAAAAGCTCCATTGGTAAACCCACAACATTTGTCCATGACCCTGTTGTGGATTTAACAAATTTTGCTCCAAGCCCCTGTATGCCATAGGCCCCCGCCTTATCCATAGGCTCGCCGGTTTGAATATAGTTTTTGATTTCTTCATTTGAGAGTTCTTTAAACTCGACTTTTGTCTCGTCCACATCAAGTGCCCAAATATTTTTTTCGGGCTCAAAAATACAAATACCAGTCATGACGCTATGTGTCTTTCCGGATAATTTTAATAAAAACTCCTCTGCCTGAGCACTACTTACTGGCTTTCCTAATGGTTGACCTTCAAAAATAACCATAGTGTCCGCGGTAAGTATGATTTTACCGTGTAATTTCAGCAAGTTACAAGTTTTTATATACCCCTGGGCCTTTTGATAGGCTAGGTCCATCAAAAGGTCACGTAAACTAAGGTTTTCATTCACAATTTCCGATATTTTTATTGGGTCTGTACGAAAATTAAACTGTGCACTTTTCAGTAGCTGTTTTCTTCGTGGAGACCCAGAAGCAAGTATAAGCATCATAAGCTTAGTTTAAACCACATAAAGGGTGCGCATGTTAAGTTATGATTTTATTTTATTATTCTCAGGTCTTTTTTTAATGGGCTTAAGTATTTACTGGATCTCAAGTGCTGTGATCGGCAACAACTCTGATGCCAACCAGTTAGCATGGGCCAGCGGCGAGGAACCCATAGAATCAAAATCTCCAATTATAAATTGGTCACGCCCCCTTGTGCACAACTTCACCTTACAACATGCTATGAAAATTAAAAACCCTATCTATCGAAAAAAAATTAAACACAAAATTTTAACAGCCGGCCTTTCAGGAGAGCTCAATGTTGACGAGTATATCGGCATAAGAATTCTCTGGGGAATCCTGTTCCCCATTGCCCTTTTGATACTAAATTTTGCCCTAAGGCTAGGCTTCCCCTACTCTCTCTGCATTGCCCTTGGGCTATTTGGACTGGCCTTCCCTCACATGTATTGCACACAAATGAAAACACAAAGATACACCGCTGTGCTTGTCGATCTACCCTTTTATGTGGACCTACTGGCCCTCTCGACAAAAGCCGGATTAGATATGTTTGAAGCGATTAAAAGAATTGTAGACAAAGCGGACCCCTCTGTTCTCGCCGATGAATTCTCAAACGTCCTCAACGATATAAAGCTCGGTAGCTCAAGAGCTGATGCTTTAAACGGCCTAGCAAACCGGCTTGATTTACCAGAAATAACTAGCTTTGTTTCCGTCCTTTCTGACTCCTTCCAGACAGGAGCAAATATTTATGATGTTCTACAGGAACAATCAGAACAAATGAGAGTTGAGCGGTTTGTGCGCGCTGAAAAAGCTGGGGCTAAGGCCTCACAGACAATTATGATTCCTATGATGATATTTATTCTTCCGGCTGTTTTTATTGTTGTCTTCGCTCCGGTTATTATTCAATTTTTTTATGGGGGGATCTAATGAATCAACTCCATAATACAACAAAAAATCACGTTATTGCTACTGAAGTCATTGTGGCAAAATCTTTCCTTGAAAGAGGTCGCGGACTTCTTGGCAAAAAATCCTTTCCAAAGAAAAAAGCGCTCTGGATTCATCGTTGTCGAGACATACATACCTTTTTTATGAAGTTCCCCATTGATGTTATATTTGTTAACAAAAAGCTACAGGTCCTTTCTGTTCGCACAAATATTAACCCCTGGAGGTTTGCCTTTAATCATAAAGCCAATTCTGTTTTTGAGTTCAAAGCAGGGTCCATCAATAAATCTCTTGTCGAAATAGGAGACCAATTAAATGTGGGTTCTTAGAATTTTAACAGGACAGCAGGCCGGGGGCACCTTCCCCCTAAGCCCTGGGACTAACACCCTGGGCCGGTCACCACGCTGTGGTATTGTCATTGAAAGCCCTGGTGTTTCTAAAGAGCATGCGAAGATTGATGTTTTAAATGATAAAATCATTGTTACAGATATGAAGTCAAGCAACGGAACCTTTGTAGACGGTATAAAAATAAAAACACAAAGCATTACATTAGGGCAAAAATTCTCTTTGCATAATATAATTATGGATGTAGCAAAAGTCCAAGCAGAGCAAAACGTTGGCTCCAACAATCAAAATCAACAGCACCAGCCCTTTTCTGAAAACGCTGAATACGACATAAATCAACACCCTTACCCTGACCCTCAAATTCATGCACAAGCCCCTCAGCAAGGAGCACCAGCGGAGCCACCGAGTAATGATCCACAGGGGCCAATAAATTTAGCCAAAAATTACATCGATAATGTTGTTATGCCCGGTGTTTATAAAATCCCAGAGAACCTTGAGTTTAAATGGACTTTAGGTGTTTTTATTATTTGTTTTATTCTTTTCGTAACAGCTCTGTCGGGCATACCAATGATGAGAATTTTAAAAGACAGTATTCAAACTGAAAGTCGAAGGCGAGCTGTAACTATTGCTAAAACCGTTGCTGAGTTCAACAAGAACAATGTCGCACAAGGGATTAACTCTGCCCTAACAACTGTTTTTGCCGCCAAAGAACCCGGCGTTGATAAGGCTTACATATTAGATGCTCTTGATCAAAGTATTTTAGCACCTCCTGTTATGGCCGGTAAATACCCTAATACACCCTTTGTTCTTGAAGCCACTAAAAATGGCAATAATACAAATGTTAAACAAATAAATAGCTCAACCATTGTCGCCGTAGTAGGGATTCCTGTTTACAATACAGAAACGGGCGAAAACAGTAACCGAGCTTATGCCGTTGTCGAGTACAACATGGGTCAACTGGCCGTCAGTGACTCAAAAACAATCAGTCTATTTGTTCAAACTTTATTTATTGCTCTAGTAACTGGGGCCATATTATTTCTCATTATGTATAAAGTTATCACTCGACCAATTATTGACATAAACCGACAACTGGATCAGGCATTGACTGAATCCGGAAGCGAGATAACAAGCTCTTACCAATTTAAAGAGCTACAAAGCCTAATCTCAAACATAAATAGCAGCCTCAGTCGGGCCTTTTCTGGAGATAACAGTGACGATTCTGCGAACCCTCACGTTTTCTATGACAGAAGTAGTGAGATGGATAACATGGTTCAAGTCATTGGCTTTCCGGCCATTGCCATTCAAGCCTCAGACAAAACTATTACGGCCATTAATGTTGGCTTTGAGGAAAAAACAAACCACTCAATTCCTGATCTATTGTACGGGGAACTCGATAAAATCCTTGATCAAGCTTTGCGCTTAAGTATTGTTGATCTCATTGAGACGGTCGCCCAAGCTCCAGACAAGATGGCTACAAACCAACTTGATATTAATGGTGAATCCTTCGACATTACGGCCCACGGAATATACGGAACAAACGAATTGGCGTACTATATAATAGTACTTCTCCCTACAACTTTAGATGATGGGGGGCATGTATGACAGCACTAGCTAATCGACCACGCCCTGCTTATGAGTATGGCATAAAAGTAATCAGTGGCCCCGACACGGGGTCAACATATAAAATAGTATCTTCGTCGATTACCATTGGGAGAAGCTCTGACAACGATATAATTATTAACCATGACACCAAGTGTAGTCGTCAGCACGCACAAATTATTTTTGATACTCAAGGTATTAAGATTATTCGATTGAGTGACAACAATAGTATTAAGGTTAATGGTCATGAAATTGAGCGCGCCTTTCTGGAAAATAAAAGTATTATCCTAATTGGTGGCACTAAACTACAGTTCATAATTAAAAGCACAGCCCCCTCTATTAGCAAGAGGCCACATAATATTAGTTCAAACAATCACCCCTCTTCACAGGAAAAGAGTAAGAAAACATTTTATACTTTGCTTCTGGTCGTTGCCGCATTTTTTATATTTATATTATCTGAAGATAGTAAAAAGAATTTAAATAAATTAGATGGCATAAATAATGATCAACTCATTGAGGATCAAGTCGAGGAACGTAGAAAAGTTTTAAAGGCTTTTGAAAAGCAAAAATTTAGATCAGGAAAGAATTCAATAATGTATAAGCAGGCCCAAGCCTCTTATTTAAAAGGGTTTAGAGATTTTAAATACGGCCTATACAGTCGAAGTATTGACTCGCTTCAGGCTTGTTTATCCCTGCAACCTAATCATACTTTATGTAAGCGATATATTAATTTATCTAAAATTAAATTTGATGAGCTTATTCAGGAAAACTTAAGGGTTGGACTACAATATAAAAATCAAAACCAATATGCCGCTTGCAAGAAAACCTATCAAAATGTCATGTTTTTATTAAAAGATCGTACCAGTAAAACCTTTCAAGAGGCCCGCAGTAACTTTATTTACTGCAATACCCTGATGAAAGGAGCTTATTAGAAATGAAACTTAAAGTCACACTTCATGGTCAGATAATTCACGAGCTTTCCTTAGACGAGCAACGGGAGTATATTGTTGGTCGAGGAAATAATTGTGACATAGTCCTTAGTGGTGAGCGTGGCATTTCAAAAAAACATATAAAATTTTACTTTAATGGCCAAAATTGGGAGGCTGTGCTTTTATCAAAATACGGGGCCCTTCTTTGCAAAGGGGAGAGCCACACTCAATTAGATTTAGTTGAAGACATTCATTTTTCCACCCCCCCTTTTGAGTTCAACTTCACCATAGAGGCAAGGCTCTCATTGTCCGACGACAGCAGCGGTGTGCAGGAGAATAATGAGGCTCACAGTGCTCAGATAGAGGATGACTTACGACTCGTCGACGAAGACGATCCCGCTAACCTTGAACCCTCTAGCTCCCCTGAGCACCAGGCCCATGATACGGATAGCAGTTCACAAAGTGAAACGCCTGGAAACCTAGAGCCCACTCAAGTCATCTCACCAATTTTAGATGCAATACTGCAAATTAAGTACCCTGATGGTGTGAATGAGTCCGTAAGGCTCACCGGAAACGCCTGGACTGCTGGCAGGAGTCCAGGTTGTGAAATTTATATCAATAATGATAATGTCAGCCGCGATCATTTTGAAATTGAAAAAAGGAATGATGGATTTTACATCACAGACCTCAAAAGTTCAAATGGAACAAAAGTTAATGGTGATAAGTTAACTCCACATGTTTACGTTAAACTTGAGAGTGGATCTAGTATTAATATTAAAAAAATTATTTTAATTTTTACACTCAAAAATAATGAGTTTTCTAAAAGCCTAGATCTTATTAGCGATGAGGCGCCTGCGTCTGGCTCTCCACACTACTTAGTTCCGGCAGCAGACCCACAACCAAGCATTACCCCATTATATATGACCCCCATAAACTCTGGCCCTGCTGTGGTTAGAGTGCCTCCTGAAAAATTTAATTTATCTGAATTTCGAACGTATAACTCTAAACACAAAATTAGAGCTATAGCTCTTTTACTTTTACCTTTATTTGCCTGGGTATTGCTCTCAGATAGCCCTGAAAAGAAAAATCAATCGAGCACAAAACCCTCCGCTCCCTATGACAAATTAACAGAAACTCAAAAAGAATCTCTGTCTCACTCTTTAGAAATGGCTCAAGTACACTATAATGGAAAGAAATTTGCTCTATGCCTATCTGAAATGAGTAAAATACATATTGTGCTTCCGTCAGGTCACGGCAACTCAAAGCAGTTAGAAGTGTTTTGTAAAAGCGCAAAACAACAATCCAATCATATTAAAATGCTGAGTGAACAGCGTGCCGAGGCTCAGAAAAACCAAGAAATCGCCGAAAGAGTTGTTTCTGAATGCCGTGACCAGGTGAGCACCTTTAATACCTTACCTGAAGTCGACTCATGTTTGTCTGAGGCCAGCGAACTTGTTGGCCATGAACATGAGTCTATTTTAGAGGTTCGACAAAAGGTTATTGATAAAATTAAAAAAATTGAAGCCGAACGAGCCAACAGGCAAAGCTATGTGAGAAGGCTCGCGACAGGAAAAGCAATGTTTAATCGGGCCATAAAACTCTACAGAGGGAACAAATATAGAAAATCAATCTCTCAACTTAAAAAATTTATTGCCTCATCATACCCTGACCCAAATAATAATAAAAATACAGCGCGCAAAGCATTAAAAGAGGCTCGCTCTAAACTTTCCGTAATGGTTAATAAATCTCTTCGTGAGTGCAAAAGCCTGCTTGGACAAAATAAATTTAGGGATGCTATGAAGATGTGTAAAAAAGCAGAGTCCCAAGACCCTAGAAATCCCAAAATTAGCGCCTTAAAGTCTGAGGTTAGAAAAAAGCTCTCTATACGAATGAAGGAGTTTTATCAAAATGCCTCTATCGAGGAGAACTTTGGGAACATAGAGGCCGCCAAGGACCTTTGGAGTAAAATAGCAACCGAGGACTTCCCCTCTGGAAGTCAATACTACCGCAAAGCTCGAGGCAAACTCAAGCTGTATGGATTATAATATGACCCTAAAAGAGGCCTCCTATGGAGGCAAATTATTTAGACCAAAGCCTGAAGTCGTACTCGATCAAGGCTTAAACTTATTTTGCATTGCAACTTCTTGGTCAACAAAACAAGCTGCAGAGACTTTTACTGATGGAATCATTAAAAATTACTCCCTTCTAAGTCAGGACCAAGAGGCCACATCGCCTTTTGATTTTTTATCTGATTTAACGATTGAACAAAACAACTTAAGAACAGCTATTTTGCTGGCAAACGACGACCTTATTAAAAATAATAGTAAAGAGTACACGCAAGGAATAGAGCTTTTCGTAGGTTTAAAGTTAAGAAATGAATTTTTATGGGCACAAATTGGAAATCCTAGTTTTTTTATCAAAAAGGATAAAGATCAACTTATCTCTCTGGGATCGCAGAAAGATTTGAGTTTTGATTTCAGCAGTGATCAGTCTCTCCCCCCCCTTCCCGATGAATTGCTCGGGATAAATAAAAGACCTCTCATTCACGTTCAAAGCTTAAAAGCATCAAATCGTGACAAATTTTATTTTATTAGTCATAGTCAGATAGGCACTGCAATACAAACGGGCTCCATTGACTCACTTGACACTTTGTCTAAAAAGCTTTCAGACAAAATGCCCTTGCATCCTTTTTGGATCGGAGAAATTAATTTTTCTCAATAGTAATTGCAAATTTTTTAATTCCTGCTGATTTTACAGCATCTATAACTGAGACGACATCACCATGGGAAACAGCTTTGTCAGCCGAGATAATCGCTTGTGCCGCGGGGTTTACTGATGAAACCTCTTTAGCCCTTTCATTAATGTCCTTAATACTGCTCACCTTGCCATTAAGCATGACCTGTCCACTTGAGGTAATAGTAATATTAAATTTAGACGGTGTTGTTTGCTCGCCGCTAACGGCATCCGGTAAATTAACACTAATACTTGGCTTCATGATCAGTGGGGTTGTAACCATAAATATAATTAAAACCACCAATATGATATCCACAAAAGGAACAATGTTAATTTCTGAAATGGGCCCTTCGTCAGAGCCACTAAGCTTTGCACCCATAATTTACCTTTTTATTTTGCTATAAGCTAAGCATAACTCTTTTACGCTCTCAAGACTTTGCATAATAGACTTCACTTGCTTTTGATACACATTAAAAGCAATCACAGCAGGGATTGCCACCATTAAACCTATTGCCGTAGCCACCAAGGCCTTAGAAATACCAATCATTACAGCCGCGGCATCTCCTTGACTTGTAGCTAAGCCTCTAAAAGCATCCATTATTCCAAAAACAGTCCCTAATAAACCAATAAATGGTGCGTTAGAACCCACGGTCGCAAGAAAGTTTAAAAATTTATCAAGCTTTGGTTTTTGCGTAAGAGCGTAGGTATTAAAAATTTCATCCACACCATCGGGCCCATTATCTTCTATATGCTTTAGTGCGTAATTAAGCGCACGCCCCTCAAAAGACGTCATGTCTTTGCCTATATCTTGAACATGGCTATAGTCATTACTTTGTAAGATTTCACTCACTTGAGAGCTTACTTTTAAAGAGTGGTCCCTGTAACTTTTTAAAGCCAACCACCTTTCTATAATAAACGCAATGCTTAGAATGCTTAGAATGATTAAAACATAAAGGGTTATTTCGTGGCCCGCCTCAGCTATTACAAAAAATTGATCTGTTAACATTTACTTCTCCTAAATGTGAATCCTCTTAAGTATGTATTTTTGACCGGCAGATGGTCAAGGGACAACCAAAAATGTTTACAAAATTTTCTACTTTTTTTATCATATATCAAACCCTCCCGCAGATAACACTGCAAAGTCCCTGGACATCAAATCTAAATACTCATAAAATGATCCCATGCGCATCTTCTTACTAATAATCATCATTTTTTTATCGCTGAGTTGCTCAAGGCAAAATTCACCCAAAAACTCTATTCTTATTGTTGCCGTCGAGGGGCTCAGCTTTAACGACTTATCGTGCGAACCCACGAACATATCTGTTGAGGGTCCTGGCTTACAGACCCTATGTGCCGCATCGGTAAGGTTTACACATGCCCATGCCCCCTCAACAATGACTCAAGCAAATATCACATCTATCTTAACCGGACTCTACCCCGTAGAACATATGGTAAAACATAACGGAGGCCATTTTTTAAATGAATCCTTTAAAACAGCCGCTGAACTTGCTTTAGAAAATGGGTACCGAACCTCCTACTTCTCCTCTGGAGCTCCCTCGCTTAGAAAGTCAGGGATCAACCAAGGCTTTGAAACATTCAATGATCAAGTTAATATTGGCCTGAACACACAGTATCGCCCAGCCAGTGATGTTATAAGGCTCTTTAATGCCTGGACGACTCAACAAAACCTTGAGGCCCCATTTTTTAGCCTTATCTATTTAAGCGATCTTTCCTTCCCATATGTATCTACCAAAAACGAGCTTAATGAGGTTCGCAACAAAACAAGGTCCAGCCAATTACTTGAAATCAGTGAATCTATTAATAAATTAATTATAAAATTAAAAAAAAGTAATCGCTACGACTCCACTTATATAATCCTTCTAGGAGTCAACGGGTACAGCTCACAAAATACAATCAAGGAGCTCCCCGTGACTTCACTACGATCAAAATACACACATGTAGTTTTAAATGTGAAGCCCGCTCAAAAGAAAAGGGACCTTGCTATTAAATGGAAATTTGATAGCAATGTATCTCTTGTTGATGTTGGTCAGACTCTGCTAGAAATTATTACGCCTAATACTTATAATGCAAAGCCCGGACCTCTACAAAAGGCCTCCTTACTTTCAATAATTACTGATAATAAAATTTCATGGGTCAAAAAGCCAATACTCTTAGAAACCGCCTGGCCCCAATGGAGGAATTTATCAGGCATTAGGTATGCATTAAGGAAAAATCAGTTTTTACATCTCTATGATAGTCCCTCTACTATTTACAATACATTTGTGGATAAACATGAGCTTCGCCCCCTAGATAACTCTAGCGCCTTGGCTCAAGAAATTCAAAAAGAAGCCAAGAGCATCTTTAATCAATTTAACATAAAACCCTGGGCTGGCATTAATAACTATAGCATTACAAAACTAAAGGTCGCCCAAGCCACATGGAGAGATAACCCTGACCCCGCCTCTATTTATAACATTAAGCAACTGCTCGCTGAAAACCCCAATGATAAAGAAATCGTCAACTGGCTCGCCAAACTTTATTTAAAGACAAAATCGTGGACACAGCTAAAGCAGCTCGCCATTAAAACACACTCCTTAGATTGGCTATTTGTGGCCCAAAAAAATTTAAATTTACCGCAAATAGTAAACCCTAAAAGCTGTCTAAAATTTTTAACCCTCAAAATTAAAAAGCTGACCCATAAACAGTGCGGTGACAAGCCCTTTGTGGCCGGGTTCAACTATTTAAAATCAAACAACAGCCCTAGCCTTTTTAATAAATTCATAAATCAGTACCGAAAGGAAAAGATAAGCGAATCTGTTTTGAAGTATAATTATTCACAATTTTTAACTTTAGATACAAACATTAACATTAAAATAAAGCCTTCCCTTGTCGACATGGCCCTTAGCCTGCCAGAGTTTAGAAAAGCCGCAATGCTCGTTAAAAAATCTTTCTCTAAGTAGCACTAGTTTCTTATTATACTGAAGGTTTTCCCCTTATAGGGCTGAGCCCCTAAGACATAAGAGCCTTATGACATGTGATTTTTGAACTGAATCATTAGTTCTTTTTTAAATTCATCAATATTCACTTTCACACCAAGGTCCTCTAACGAGGTCATCACTGAGGTTGAAAACCCACAGGGAGTAATACCAGTGAAAGACTTCTCGTCACTCATTATATTAATGGCGGCTCCATGATAGGTAATCCATTTTTTAACTGCAATACCTATAGATGCTATTTTTTTTTCTCCCACCCAAACTCCTGTATAACTTAACCGAGAGTCTGTATTATTTACTTCAGGCAGGCGAACAGAGGCCTTAATAGCGAATTTATGTAAAGTCTCAATCAACACCCGCTCAAGATGCCTAAGGTACTCGTGAATGTCTCTTTTTTTAAAAGAGCTTCTCAGTTTGTTATCTAAATTTATGAGTGGGTAAATGACTAACTGACCTGGACCATGATAGGTCGCTCGCCCCCCCCTGGAGGTTTCAACCACATCCCCATCCCAACTTTGTAAATCCTCAGGTTTTGAGGCTCTGCCAAGAGTCACAACCGGAGGATGGGTGCAAAAAACAATAATTTCTTGTTTGTCTTTATATACTTGCTCCAATAAATGGAGCTGACGATTAAGGGCCTGTTCATAATCAATGAGCCCCCAGTCCTGAAACTTCACAATTATGCGTTGGCTCTAGGGGCGCCGGTAAGGGGCTTGTTAATGACATGAACCGCGTGCCCAAGGGCGGCCTCAGCCACCTCCATCATGGTTTCACCAAGCGTTGGGTGAGGGTGAATACTTAAAGCTAAATCCTCAAGTCGAACGCCCATTTCAATGCCTAAAACAGCCTCGCTAATAAGGTTAGAAGCTTCAGGTCCAACAATATGAACACCTAAAACAATATGAGTTTTTTCGTCAGCAATAATTTTTATAAAACCATCTGTTTCTAATATCGCAACGGCTCGGCCATTAGCAGCAAAGGGGAATTTACCAATCTTTAACTCGTGGTGTCCATTTTGTTTGCATTGCTCCTCAGTCCAACCGGCACTAGCTATCTCTGGGTCAGTAAAAATAACCGCAGGCACTGTCTTGGCGTCGTACACACGGTTGTGACCCGCTATAACCTCAGCAACAAGAACCCCTTCATGGCTGGCCTTATGCGCCAGCATCGGCTGACCGGCAATATCACCAATAGCAAAAATATGAGGGATATTAGTTCGACACTGTGGATTTATTTGCACAAAACCACTTTCGTTCACTTTAATACCCACAGCTTTTATATTAAGTTGATCTGAGTTTGGTCTACGGCCCACTGTTAGTAATATTTTATCGGCCTCTACGGTTTCGAGTTTTCCTTTAATTTCAGCCGTTACTAAAAGCTTGTTTCCCTGTTTTTTATAAGACTTTGCAAACGCCGACGTGTGAACTTTAACACCTGACTTTTTAAGCTTTCTCTCGACAACCTTTACACACTCCGCATCAGCGGAACCTTTTAATAGTGCCCCCCCTGCTTCAAGAACAGTCACCTCAGAGCCCAACTTTTGCAAATAAGAACTAATTTCTAAGCCTATGTACCCACCGCCAATAGTAACTATTTTTTGGGGCACTTTTTCTAAATCAAGTGCTCCTGTAGAAGTTAAAATATCCTTTTCATCAGGTTTAAACCCTGGGATTTCAATGGGTCGAGAGCCCGTTGCGATCACAAAATATTTGGCTGTAATAGTTTTATCACCATTTTTTGTTTTTACACTCAGCTCGTTAACGGTTTTAAACGAGGCTTCTCCTGAAATCACCTCTACTTTGTTCCCCTTTAAAAGCTGAGACACCCCGCCTGACATTTTATCGCAAACTGATTGTTTCCAGTTTTTTAATTTCGACATATTAACTTTTATGCCCTCGGTGCCTTCAAATCCCATTTTCGGAGCTTCATGTTGGGTTTTATGTAAAAAATGTGCTGCCGCGATCATGGCCTTCGAAGGTATGCAGCCCACATTTAAACAAACCCCTCCTAAATACTCCCGCTCAATAACAACTGTTTTATACCCTAACTGAGCCGAACGAATGGCTGCGACATACCCACCAGGGCCTGCGCCAATAACACATACATCAAAATTCATACTCATTTTAATTCGCCTTTTTTAAATCATGTCTAAAATTAAATTACTAGGATGCTCTATACGACGCAAAAAGCCTGACAAAAAGTTCGCTGCAACAGCGCCATCTATTAATCTATGGTCTGCTGTGATCGTAAAGTTCATTACCTTTGCGGCTCTAAATTTGCCATTAACCAATATGGGCTTGTCTTGAATTTTGTACATCCCAAGTATAGCCACCTCTGGGTGATTTATGATCGGAGTCGCATAATTACCACCAATACTTCCTATGTTAGTGATTGTAATCGTAGCTCCTTTCATTTCTTCAGACTTTAACTGACCTGCGCGGGCCCGTCCGGCTAAGTCAGTAATTTCTTGGCTGATCTGTAAAATTGTTTTTCGATCAGCGTCTTTAATAACAGGAACAACAAGTCCATTTGGTGTATCAGCAGCAAAACCAACATTAAAGTTCTTTTTATAAACAATTTCTTCAGCCGCATCATCAATGCTTGCATTAAACATTGGAAACTCTCGACATGTGGTGATCAAAGCTTTCATAACAAATGGTAAATAGGTGATTTTAACACCCTGTTTTTCAGCTGAGATTTTTGCTTGAGTTCTCATTTTTACAAGCTCTGTAACATTGGCTTCATCCATCAATGTGAAATGAGGAATTATTTGCTTAGCCATCTGCATTTGCTTTGCAATTTTACGTCTTACTCCTCTTAAGGGGACTCTTTCCTCAACAACTCCGGAGTGACTTGTGTAGGCCGGAGGCGCTATAGAGGGCGCGCTCATCTCAGGTTTAGTTTTAGCAACAACACCTTGGTTTTTAGCCTGTAAAACATCCTCTCTGGTAACTCTTCCGGCCAGGCCTGACCCACCTACTATATTAAGATCCACCTCTAACTCTCGCGCCAGTCTTCTTGTACTCGGTGTGGCGAGTACTTTTGAATCCGCAACGGGGGGATAGACCTCACCGCTCAAATGAAAACCGTTTGAACTTGCAGGCTCCGCTGGCTTTTGAGTTGCTTTACTGGCGACCGGACTCACTGACGGGGCCTTTTTCTCTTTGAACGTAGACTTATTTGTCGCATCAACATCTAATATTAAAAGGGGTGTCTCAATGGGGACTATTTCCCCCTCAGAAGCTTTAAGCTCCTTCACTATTCCTGAAACAGGTGTGGGCACTTCTACTGTGGCTTTATCTGTTAATACCTCGGCAATGGGCTGATCGGCCTCAACCTTGTCGCCAATCGAAACTAACCATTTTACCATTTCACCCTCAGTTACACCCTCGCCAATATCAGGTAAGTTTACAGTTTGTGTTGCCATGTTTTTGACTCCTTAATTTTTGATTTTTATATTTCTCTTTGTTTTTCGATAACGCCTTTAATAAAATACTCACCCGCTTTGTATGAGCTCCGCACAAGTGGGCCACTGGCCACGTATAGAAACCCCATTTGCTCGGCCTCAGCTTTCCATGACTGAAATTTTTCTGGAGTCACGAACTCCTCAACTTTTAATTGCTTGCGTGTTGGCTGTAAGTATTGACCAAAGGTCACAACATCACAACCAATCTCTCTTAAATCTCTTAAAGTTTTTCTGACCTCTTCATCTGTTTCACCAAGGCCCAACATAATCGAAGTTTTTGTATAGGTTTTAGGGCTCTCAGACTTAACAAACTCTAACACCTTAAGGGTTTGCCAGTAACCGGCCCTTCGATCTCTCACTTTTTTTGTTAAACGCTCCACTGTTTCAATGTTTTGAGCAAAAACGTGGGGCTGAGCCTCGATCAATTTTAAAACATGATCTGTGTTTCCTTGAAAGTCCGAAGTAAGTACCTCAATAATAATTTTGGGGTCCTTTTTTTTAATCTCACAAATAGTGTCGGCAAAGTGCTGAGCCCCCCCGTCGTCAAGGTCGTCCCGATCTACACTAGTTAAAACAATATAACTTAAATTCATTTCGCCAATGGCATACCCCATTTTTTGTGGCTCTTTTTCGTCCACTACGCCTTTGGGGTTCCCTGACTTAACGGCGCAAAATCGACAACCTCGAGTGCAGGTATCTCCGAGCAACATGACCGTCGCAGTACCACCAGCCCAACACTCGGCCATGTTGGGGCATACCGCCTCCTGACAAACTGTCGACAATTTTAAATCCTTAAGCAGTGATTTGACCTTAAGGTATTTTTCGCCCGAGGGGGGGCGCATTTTAATCCATGCTGGCTTTGGCTGTTTTTTATGATCTTTTTTTTTCACTTCACTCGGTAAAAGGCCTGGCATAATGCCTCCAAAATATAAATTGATAGTGCTCATGTTTTTAAAGTCTATGAGAATAAAAGTCCATCGTCTTTACAGATAGGGGGCTATGACTCGGCGCGTGACCACCTCGTCCGCAAAAACCCCCCATATCCCAGCACACTCCTTGCGCTCAAGAGGCCTGAGTACTTAAAGTCCATGCTGCGCTATGGATACATAAATTTGAATATTTAAATATAAGATGTTTTCATTTTCAACACTGAAAAGGGCTCAATAAATAATGCATTTTAAATCTCCATTACTAAAAGGACAGTTTGTTCGACGCTATAAAAGGTTTTTTGCAGACATCGAATATCAAGGCAAAATCATTACCGCCCACACACCCAATACCGGGAGCATGAAAGGGTGCCTATACGAGGGGGCTGATTGTTACTTTTCCTTTCATGATGACCCAAAGAGAAAGCTTAAATACACACTTGAAATTTTACAAACCCCCACCTCTCTTGTTGGAGTCAATACGGGGCTCCCTAACAAACTGGTTAAAGAGGCCTTTGATAATAACGAGGTCCCCCAATGGAAAAATTATACCGAAGGGCGCCTGGAAACAAAAATTAACGAAAAAACGCGCATTGACCTGGCCCTTTGGAACCATCAAGGCGAACTCACACATCTAAAAAAGTGGGATCAAAAATTAATTGAAAAGTATAAGTTTCATTTTATAGAGGTTAAAAATGTCACTATGGCAAATAAGGACACGGCTCTCTTCCCTGATTCGGTCACTCTTCGCGGGCAAAAGCACATTAACGAGCTCATGGATTTAGTGGATAAGGGCCATACCTGCGAACTCGTCTTCACCATACAGAGAAGCGACGTCACCCAGTTTTCAGCCGCAGCTGAAATTGACCCCGTTTATGCTCAACTTCTAAAAAAAGCTCATGAAAAAGGCGTTCTTATCAGCCCCTACCTCTGTGACATTACCCCTAGCGCCATTAAACTAAACCCACAAAAAAAGCTCCCAATAATATTTAACTAGTTTTTGTCGTTTTGGAAGCAGAGGCATCCCCCGAGGGATCTTTAGGCGTCATACCACTTTATGATGTTTCACGGGTCCTCTTGGTGGCCCTTTAGAGTTTACACTAAAAAAAAGGCTCATGGTTACACGAGCCTTTTTTGAAATTAAATTTATAATAAACCTATTTTTTTAGGTGTCTATCTATGATTTTTTTAAAGTGACCAAACGGAAAGGCTCCTTTTACTGAAACTCCGTTGACTAAAAACCCCGGTGTTCCTGAAAAACCATATTTTTGAGCTTCAGCCATATCGGCCTCAATAACTTTAGAAACTTTTTCAGACTGTAAATCTTTTTTTACACGCTTAAGGTTCGCGCCTGCTTTTTTAGCCATTTTATCTAAAAACTTTTCTTTACCTGACTTAAGGCCTCCTTGATCTTCAAAAATAAGATCATGAAACTTTTCAGCCTTTTTATGATTTTGCAGAGCTATGGCCTCATAATATCGAGCGGCTGGCTCGGCCATAGGGTGAAAACTTAATGGCAAATGCTTATAAATAACTCGCACTTTATCACCATAAGCCTTTTTAATTTCGTTCACAACCTTATAGCCACGAGTGCAAAAGGGGCATTCAAAATCTGAGTACTCTACAATTGTTACGGGGGCATTTTTGCTGCCAAAGATCACTCGCCCGTCTTCAATGACTGGGACCTTAGGATTATTAAACTCATCTTCCATGGCTTGTGTTTGAGCTTTTGCCTGACCTTCTCGGGCCTCAGACTTTGCTTTTTCAACAGCCTTGTTTAAGGTGTCTAAGAAAAGCTTAGGGTGCTTATCTATTACATTTGTTAAAATTTCAGGGTTTTCTTCAAGGGTTTTTTTAAGTTGGTCTTTTGACGTACATGAAAGCGAAAAGGCAACAAATACTAACAACAAATATTTAAATTTCATACAAATAGGCTCCTTCATTTAGTTAATAAGTGTCTCATATTGTGACAGAAGCAAACCTTAATGAAAAGAGATATTTATCAATACTTTTGTGCCGTTTTTATATATAATGTCATATATGATTCTAAGATTTCTAATATATTTTTTACTGACCTTTTTCTCTTTGTTCTCTATAGCCAAAACATATAAGTACAAAGAGCTTATGAACATTAAACCTTATGATTTTTTAGTACAAGTGAAGGTACAAATTGAAAAATCCCAAAAAAATGATATCCCCCCGGCACTGCAGCTTGAACTTTTAAGGGAGACGCTGAAACGCACGCTCTCCAGGCCCGACAGGGACAACACCCTAATAGAGGTCATGCCACCGCTTAGAGCCGCCCTGGAGAACCTCTCCTCTTTCGGGGTAACACTACTTAGCCTTACAAATGGCGCTCTTTTAGTGGCTAAAAATAAGGACCTAAGTCCTGAGGTGATTGCTACGAGTTACTTTTTTTTAGAAAACACCTTGAGTGAAATCCGCCCCCTACTGGCCTCGAATAAGGTTTTTATGCAAATACTAATGGCCATTCATGATGCCAACATAAAAGTGAATCCAAAAGCAAAGTCCTATAGGCGCCTTCATGGTATCTTTAAAACCCATTCGCCCTCCCTTTTAGCTAAAAAAATACTGGCCCTTAATCCCTCAAAAAAGCCCACCGCCTCAAAACGATAAGACTAAAGTCCTACGGCCAATAGTCCGACCTATTACATAGAAGTAAAGGTTTTAGATGTCGGATAAAGTCATTAAAAAATGGGTCTTATTATTAAATATCGGGTTTGTCTCGACAACCGGTATAATTGCGGCTTTAACGGTCTTAAACCCGGGCCCACTTCGTGCTGCCACCGAAACTCTTAAAGGTCGCACGCCAGCAAGTCTGCCTGCCATAAGCACTGTCGCTAAAGACATTCAGGCAAAAAATTTAATCACGACAATTCAACTCACCTGCTCTAAAGGTCACAAACAAACCCTCACCGTGCCGGCTGAAACTCTTCAGGTTCGACTCACCGGGAAGCATTGCAACCCCAATAGCGATTTTAAATTTACAAAAATTATTAATAAATCGAGCAACTATCAGGCGACCGTTTTCAAGCTCTCAAACAACTCATTTACAAGTGATCTCATCCAACTGTCTCAAGAAAAAAACACGTTTTTTATTGAGGAGCTCGACAAAAAAGGCCTCAAGCAGGTTTTAAAACTCACTATTTTAGTTGAGTAAATATTCTACAGCGTCCAAAGAAAACCCATTAACAGTAACTCCTCGCCAATTTCTCCGGTTGTGTTTTCTATAAAATTTTCGGGGGCACTTGATGTCCAAGAAAGGGTCGCCTCTAAATTTGACTCTAATTGTCGTCGCCCTACAAGACTGAGTTTATTTGACACGCCCTTGTAGTGCGTCTCTACTTGGGTTCTTTTGTCTACGGGGTAGCTTAGAGAAATCACCTGCTCTGTCGCCTCTCCTGGGCCCACAGAGCTAGAGTCCATTTGCACTGAATAGCTCGCCTTGATTTTGAAAGGGTTCAAAAGGTCTACTTTCATAGAATTTGTAACTAATGAATAATTAATTTTTAACCCATAACCTTTTTTAATTTTTATATTATACTTAGATACCACCTCTTTAAACTCATAGGCTTTTTTAAGGGATTTGCTATTTTTAGCGTACCTGTCCATATGAAACTCGGCCAACCTTCTGACAATAAATTGACCATACCTGTCCCTACGAAGCCCATCCTCTGCAAGGGAGATTTGCTCCCCAGGTAAATAAGAAACTTGTGTGTATTGGTTCTGAGCCAAGCGAGAGGGCACGATACCTGTGTATCCAAAGTCCTGCCGATACCTCTCATTAAATTCCCCGATGAGCTTTACGTTAAAAATTTTCTTATTTAGGTTTGATGAATCCTGATGAGGGTTTAAAACAGGGACAACTTCCTCCACCAACTCCTTGTCCGCTCTTAAATTCTGATGCGGCTCAGGCCGCTCACATAACCCGAAAGACCCACTACATAAAATAAGAGCCGCTATGGCAGTACAGGTTAAACTATTAAAAATGGCTCTTTTCGCTCTCATGCCTATATACTATGCAACATGAGTGCCAGCCGAGCCGATGTATCTACCTTAAATTACTCAGGTTTTTAAAGACTTGCCCCTTTTGAGTGTCTACAAACTGTTCTTCTGTAAAAATTTTTGCCGCAGGTCTATATGGCCCTAGTTTGTCTAATATATTCGACAGGTTAGAGAAATCACCTTATTTTATTGATGTGGCATATAACTTCTTATAATGTGATCAACCTTAACAAAACAAAGTATCTTACTAAACCTTGGGATTCTTGTATGGGACTGATGGGAGCCAGAATGGCTTTTAACACAAACATTAAAAGCACTTTAAAAACAAAATCAGACGTGCACTTAGCACGTAAAATTTGGCACTTTTTAGGCATTGTACTGATTGCTATTTTTTACAATAATTTTAGTCGGCAAGTGGGCTTAAGCCTATCATTGTCCTTAGCTGTTAGTAGCCTACTTTTGGACTTTATAAGACTGCATAATGAGCGCTTTAATGCTGTTGTTATTAAAATTATGTCACCTATTATGCGAGACCGAGAGCGAAATACATACACTGGCACTACGGCTTTATTTTTTGGAGTGTTTATTGTTGTGTGGCTGTTCCCCGAAAGAATCGTACAGATGAGCTTACTTTTTTTAGCCACCGCAGACCCTATTGCGAGTTACTTTGGCATTAAATACGGTAAAGATAAAATTGTCGGCGAAAAAAGCCTACAGGGCGCTTTAGCTGCCTTTGTTTGCTGCACTGTTATTTCAGTTATCTTTTACTTTAATGAAGGGCTTATGACTGAGAGGATTTTAATTGTAAGTCTTCTTTCTGGCCTCATTGGCTCTGTTAGTGAGCTGATTGCAGTAGGCAAACTGGATGACAACTTAACCTACCCTGTGATAAATAGTTTTCTACTCTGGTTTTTATTTCGAATTTTTGGAGGGCTTTAAACAAAGCCCCATTTAAGTAAAGGTGGTAATAACAATATGGCCAGCAACGAATCAAGGCCTCCCCGAAGAGAGCGCATAAAAAAAAGACTTAAAGAAAGTGTCAATCAAAACATTTACGTACTGCCTAATTTGCTGACAACTGGTAATTTGTTTTGTGGTTTTTTTGCCATCATTTACTCTATAAAAGGCTCCTTTTTAATTGCGGCCTACGCCATTGTCGCCGCAGCCATGTTTGACCTTTTAGATGGCCGAGTGGCCCGCATGACTCGCTCAGAGAGCGAGTTTGGCGCCGAGTATGATTCACTTTGTGACCTCGTAAGCTTTGGCATGGCTCCTGCGTTAATATTATACTTATGGTCCTTACAAAGCTTTGGCCGCATAGGTTGGTTGGCTGCTTTTTTTTACGTGGCCTGCACAGCACTTCGTCTCGCTCGATTTAACGTCCATAAAGAGGTTGTCGGGCGAGGATACTTTCAGGGTCTCCCCTCGCCTATGGCGGCGGGGATTGTTGCCAGCTCTGTATTAGCTTTCGCCGATTTAACTTGGGATGCTAATAAATCAAGACTTCTACTGAGCATCACATTTTTATTAGGATTTGTTATGGTGACTAATTTTCGCTATAGAAGCTTTAAGGACATTGATCTTAAAGAGCGTCTCCCCTTTAAGTACCTTGTTTTCGGTGTGTTTATCTTAGCTATCGTGGCCATCCGACCTGAGGTTATGTTGTTTGTGTTGTTTTTAACCTACGCCTCTTTAGGGGCGATTTTTGGTATTCTCAAACTTGGGAGAGCTAAAAAAACAACCGAAAACGTAGATCTTGATGAGGCTTAACTCACAAATCAAACCCTAAAAACCACCAAAAAGCTCCTGTTAGTACTATACTTTATTAAAAGTTCGGCTCCGTCCTTCTTCTGGTTTTTCGACTTAAATGAGCTACAAATATATAAGTGTATTTTTTTGACTTCAACATAAGGTCATGATGTCATAAATACATGATTAAAACCCTTAGCTTTGCGTTACTATTTACCCTATTAAGCCTTCAGGCCTCTGCTGCCATTACGAACTTAAATATTTCTGGGGTTTCTCGCTTTACGGCTGCCACGTCAACGGCAACCCCTATAATTTTTGGGGGCCTTGCGGGGGCTTTTTTATGTCCTGACACGTCTGCGACCTGCAACAATTGTGACGGCACCTACACCCAGTGCAATGAAGCCCGTATTGGGGACAGCGTTGTGGCTAAAATCACCTTTGTCTCAGCTATTAGCGGCACTGTTTTAGTCACTAAAGACGACGACAAAACTGAAATTACCCCGAAATCATCCAGTGATACCTCGGCCACCGCAGGGCAAACTATAACCGTAGAGCTTTTTTGGGGTGATATTTGCGATATAGATGAGGCCGCCGTCGGCGGTTGCAGCCCTGGAGCTGGAGGGCTTTTTAACGGTAGCTTTAAAGTCGGCGTTACTAAGGGGTCAAGTAGAGAGTTTGAAAGCGGTGATGAGTCTCAAAAAATATCGTTTCAGGTTTATCAACCTGACTTGACAACAAACTCATGCCTCGTGGCGAACCCTGAAAAAGGACTTTGTGATTTTGAAATTAAAGCTGGTGATGAAAAAGTAATTATCACCGATCGAAAGACGATTAACAGCAACGCCTCTGAAGTGAGCGAGGCTGACTTTGTTGTGACAGGGCTTATTAATATCGAGGCTGTTCGGTTTATGTACTCTGAGGTGAGCTTTGACTCCACCTCCCCCGGCTTTGATTTTGTCGACTTACTTGTTGTTAATAAAGACACTCTTTCTCAAGACACCATCACTGGGCTTAAAAATGACACTAATTATATTTTTTCATTTGCCAACATTGATACTGCCGGTAATGTTTCTTATCTTATGGACTCTACTAGCTTGGGCTGCGCAGGTATTACTGCCGCAACAAATATCGCTGGATCATCAGTTGTCGACATTACAAACTGCCCCTACACAGCCCGTCCTCAAATTGTTGTGGGCCTATTAGGTGAAGATTTAAATTGTTTTATTGCCACGGCTGCATACGGAACGCACTTTAGTGCAAAGTTAAATACCCTAAGAGCTTTTAGAAACCAATTTTTGCTTACCAATAGGCCCGGTCTACTATTTGTAAAGTGGTACTATAAATACGGCTCTCAAGGCTCACATTATATTAAAGAAAGTTCTTTTTTAAAAATCCTCACTCAAGTGTTACTTTGGCCCTTATGGGCGTTTAGTTATTTAGCACTTAACTTGGGGCTTATTATGGCTTTTATTTTAAGTTTTTTTAGCCTTTACACCCTTTTTATAATTGCTAAAAGAGTTCGGCGCACAAAACGGAGAGCTCTGTGTTAAGGCTCTTGACCCTGTTTTTTTTGGTTCTTTTGTTTTCAGGTGCTTCCAGTGCTCAAAACCTGGATTTAGAAATTGAACAGGCTTTTGAAGAAGAGCTTGAAGACACGACCTCACAAGAAACCCTCGCCCCCCAAGCGGACCTGGATGAAGAGGGTTACTCAGATGAGGACTTTTCTGATGAAGAGGGCTCTGACCTTTCTGAAGAGCCGAGTGAAGAACTCAGCGATGCAGACTTTTCTGAAGAAGAGAACATCAAAGACACCGCTGAAAATGCCGAAGGCGACAGGGATGAGCCTGAAGAGGACCTTACCAATAACGAGGCCCCCGAAGAGGAACTTACTAATAACGAGGGCCTCGAAGAGGGCTTTGCCAATAACGAAGCCCCCGAAGAAGAACTTGAATTTGAGGACGATGAAAACGAAGAGGGGTTCCCTGATAATGCTGAAACGGCTGATATTAAGGAGCTTGAAAGCACCCCCGAGAGTGATGATACTTATACCCTCTCGGCTGAGAGCTTGACTGACGACGAAGGCTATATTGTTCACGAAAAGGTTGTAAACCCTCGTTTGTTAGACCGAACAAAGCTTCACAAAATAAAACACCCTCATGCTAAAAAAGGGCTCACGCGAATCACAAGTGAAAATGAATATATTTACGATATTAAAAAGTCCTCTCAAGATCACTCTACAACTATTTTATTTTCTTCTTTTGAACCCACTAACTTTAAAGGCAATACCACTGTGGGCGCCGGACAAACCCCTAGCTTTTCTGACCTCTACGAATCAGGGCTTCTTTTTACCGGTGATTACGAATGGCAGCTCTATAAAACAAGCCTGGGGCAGTTTGGTGTTAAACTCGGCTCTGGCGTGATGATCGCAAGCGGTACCGGCGTATTTCAGGGCACTGGCGATCCGTCTGTTGAGGAGTACACTTTTGTTATGTTCCCCAACATTGCCACCGCCATATGGCGAATGAGGTTTTGGGACTCCCAAGCCCTTGTCCCCTATATTGAAGCCGGTGGCGGATACTATGCTTTTATGGAAATCAGAGACTTTGATAACAAAATAAAACTCGGCGGCTCACCTGTTATTTTAGCTGCCGCGGGCTGTGCTTTAAATTTAAGTAGTTTTAGTCGAGAAGCTGTTCGCACGCTTGATAGAGACTACGGTATCAATTCAGCTTCACTTAACGTTGAATACAGAGTTAGCGAGGGGGCTGGGCAATTTGACTTCTCCTACAGCTCCATAGCGGCTGGGTTTAGTTTTGAGTATTAAGCCCTAAATGCCCTCAATACGTGATGGGCACTCTTAATTTAAGTCCTTGTTTCAATAAATAGTTTTTGTTAACAATGGCCCTAATGTGATGAAAAAATATAAAGTAAAACTACAACTCAGTTATGATGGGACCGAATTTAACGGTTGGCAAAAGCAAACCACCACACCGTACACAGTTCAGGGCGCTTTAGAGAAAGCTTTAACCAAAATTCTTAACGAGCCCATCAAAGTTGTTGGCGCCGGGCGTACAGATGCCGGTGTTCACGCGATTAATCAATATGCACACTTTTGGACCCACAAAGACCCCACTAAATATAACCTCACCTACGCTCTCAATAGCCCCTTAACCCCTGCCAGTGTCGTCGTTAAAAAAGCCTGGTTAGCCCCTGATGATTTTCATGCCCTTAAATCAGTGAAAAAAACTTACAAATACTTGGTCTTAAACGCACCCTTGCCTAGCGCTCTGCGTCGAAATTTTTCCCACCATGTGCGCAAACCCCTCAACTTAGATTATTTAAACGAGCTTTGTTTGCTCTTAGTGGGAAAGCATGATTTTTTAAGCTTTCAAACCACAGGGACTGACTCAAAAACAACCAAAAAGACCCTGTTTTCGCTAGGTTGGACTAAATCCTCAGATCTGGCTATATTTACAGTGTGCGGTGATGGGTTTTTAAAGCAGATGGTTCGAAACATAGTAGGCACTCTTTTATGGATGGAGAGAAACCAATTACCCCCTCAAACCCTCAATGAAATTTTGGCTTGTTTGGACCGTCAGGCCGCTAGGGACACCGCTCCAGCCAGCGGACTTTATCTTTATAACGTAGAATACCCCCCAGAGCTTGACAATAAGTGCCGTCAAATTTAAGAATACCTCTCTAACTATTAAAAAATATTTATGGTTAAGCCTGAGCGACTATAAATTAAATTAAAAAGCATTATTTTTAAGTTAAATTTTTGAAGAACAAAATTAAAAAGGTTACGAAATATGAAAACATGGAATGCTAAGCCTGAAGAAATTAAAAGAAACTGGTGGGTCGTTGATGCCACTAACAAAACTGTCGGCCGAATGGCCACTGAAATTGCTGTAAAATTAAGAGGCAAAGATAAACCTCAGTACACTCCTCATGTTGATACAGGGGATTTTGTGATTGTTATTAATTCAGACAAAGTGAGATTCACCGGAAGCCAAAACAAATTGAATGACAAAAAATACTATACCCATTCAAGATTTTTTGGCTCTTTAAAAGAAACTACAGCTGCTGAGTTACTTGAAAAAGACTCTACTCAGATCGTTTCAAAGGCCGTAGAGGGCATGCTCCCTAGAACCCGCCTTGGAAGGCAACAATTTAAAAAATTAAACGTATACACTGGCGGCGAACATCCACACTCAGCTCAAAAGCCAGAAAGCTTAAGCATTTAACAAGAAAGGTTTCTAACGAAATGGCAGAAGAAGAAGTTTACTATGCAACTGGACGACGCAAAACAAGTGCGGCTCGTGTGTTTTTAAAACCTGGTACTGGAAAAATAACCATCAATAAGCGTGATGTTAAAGAGTACTTACAGACCTCAACAAACGCTATGATCATTCAACAACCCTTTGGGATCACTGGTACTAAGGGTAATTTTGACCTGTATATTACAGTTACTGGCGGCGGCAAGTCAGGCCAAGCGGGCGCTATTAGACATGGTATTTCAAGAGCTCTGTTGCTTGTTGATGAAAACCACCGTGGGTCTCTTAAAAAGGCTGGCTACTTAACTCGTGACTCGAGAATGGTGGAACGTAAAAAATACGGTCTACATAAAGCTCGTCGTAGCTCACAGTTCTCTAAACGTTAATTTTAAAGTTATAAATCATGAATTTAAAAAACACCTCTACATTTTGAGGTGTTTTTTTTTGCTTTCTTGGCCCTCGAAGACAAGCCCCACTAAGCATCAAACACTTTTGCCTCAATTTTAAAAAAGAGAGATCTATACTTTTAGGGCCTCATTACCCAGGTCTGCCCACGGCAAGCCCTTTGGTTTTCATAGTATTTATAGTTTTTATGACAGGGGTCGTAGTCTTCATGCGCCCAGCGCTCCCCTTGCCAAATTTTACTAATAAAATACCTTTTTGCTGGCTTGAAGTTTTTTAAGTGAAAGTATTTTACTTCGAGCATTTTTAAAGCCTGAGTCTTGTTTTTACCCATGTATATCATTTGATAAATGGCCGAGGCCTCACCAGTTCTATCAGCCCCCCCCTGGCAGTGAACCAAAATGGGCTTTTCAGACCTGTCTAAAGTATTTAATAGAGTTATTAAATCTTTTTTATGCGGAAGTCGACTGGCCCCCATACGAATATCTACTTGAACGATTTGATTGTTTTTAATGACCTGCACTTGCTCGTCGTACCAGGGCTTTCCTTGGTTTTCCCCTCGCAAATTAATGACGGTCTTAATGCCGTACTTTTTGATTTTTTCATCTAAAACTTCAGGATCTAGTTGAGCCGAACGGTAGTAAGTGTTTTTATCGATCTCATAAAAGTTTTCACCTATAAGCTCTTTGCATGAGCTTAAAAACACAACATACATAATAAGAGTTAAAACCTGAAAATGCCGAACCATGTCCTCTCCTTGATACTTATAGTTCATAAGAGGGCGGGGCTATTGTCACAAATTTATTTTTATTCTCACCACTTCAGGACTAAAGTCCTCTTAGGCTTTGATTACAGATTTTCATTTTTAAATTATTATTAAGGTGGATTTACTCGGTTAAGATGTAGTTTTTAGGGTCTACCGGTAAACCATGAATACGAACTTCATAATGTAAATGGGGGCCTGATGAGCGCCCCGTAGATCCAACGGCTGATATTACATCTCGACGTTTTACTTTTTGCCCCACTTCAACAAAGGTTTGAGAATTATGAGCGTACCTGGTGACCACTCCAAACCCATGATCAATAGACACTATTTTGCCATAACCCTGCTCATACCCCACATAAGATATAATCCCCGAAGCCGGGGCATAAACCGGTGTTCCTGGGGATGCGGCCATATCTATACCATTATGCATTTGTGGCTTACCTGTAAAAGGATCTAGTCGGTAACCAAACTGTGAAGTAAACCAACCCCTTGTTGGCTTTATACTTGGGGTGGCCGTTAATAAAGATTGTCTCTCTGAGAGCTGGTCGTAGAGCTGTAAAACACTCTGCTCGGTGAGTTCTGTGTTTTGTACAGACTCATCAATGCGTATAGATAAAATGGCATACCCACGTACAGCCTCCTGACTGAGTTCACCATTTGAAATATCTAAAGGGGCTTTTTCTAAAAATAACGAGTCCGACTTAAAACTTTTAGCATTCAAGGGCTCTCGTTTTGACTCTTCATAAAAATTTATACCTTGAGCAAAACTACCCGACGACACGGACAACTTTAAGGACCGATCATCGTCTTCAATATTTGTTATCAGCTTTAATTTTCTAGAAAAGTTCTGAACTCTGTCGAGACTTTTTTCAAGAGTTACCAGCTTAGACTCTACCATACGAAATTGTCTTTTTAATTGCTCACTCTCAGCCTTTAAGCGCTTGTTTTCTGTTGTTTGTAACAGCAGTCCAACATAATCTAATGACGCCGCTGAAGCCACAACAGCTAAAATACCACCAAAGACTACACAAGCTTTAATCCACGCCGACGATACCGTAACAGCCCTCGTGGTCCCTTTTCTGTTTGAAGAAAGTAGTATTGTGTATGTTTTTTCTCTCATTACCTTAGCCAAGTAGTTTTTATTAATAATTGCTTTTTAACTTACCCTAAAATGGCCCTTGAGCGAACATCATGCAGCGTCAAACGCGCTGTCCCCTTTTAAGCTAGCTATGGGGCTTGATGAATCTAAATATTAACTGATCTCTAGTACGAGAACAGAGATGTTGTCATCTCCACCGCCAGACTTTGCGGCCTCTATGCTTTTTTCAACAACTCTATTTGTGGGGGTATTTTTTAAGATTTTAGCAATTTTCTTATCCTCAACAAGCCCACAAAGACCATCGGAGCAGAACAAGTAAATCTCCCCAGGCTCTACCTTTCTTGAAAAAATATCAGGGTCTACAGATCTTTCAAACCCCACACTTCGAGTGATTACATTTTTACCTGAAACATAGGGCAAGTCAGACTCTTTAATAATTCCAGCTTTAATTTGCTCATTAACTAAAGAGTGATCCTCAGTCAGTTGCCATAGCTTTTCGGACTTAAACATATAAGCGCGTGAGTCTCCCACATTGCCAATAAACAATTGTTTTTTCTTTATGAACCCCATGACCATTGTTGTCCCCATACCTAAGAGCTCTGGCGATTCCATGCTTCCTTTATGGTAGATTCTGGCACTGGCCTCAATAAAACACTTTCTTAAAAGATCCGCGGGCGGAATATCCTTACCAATCACGTTATAACTATTAATGATTTCTTGAGTTGTATGAACGGCGATATCAGAGGCTATTTCTCCGCCTTGATGACCGCCCATTCCATCGGCGACAATAAAAAGAGCAAGATCTCTATTTATTAAAATAGAGTCCTCGTTAGATTCTCGCTTTAGACCTACGTCTGTTTGTCCCCAAATATCAAACTTCATACTATGATTTTAAAAGCTAACCCCTTTATATCCAAGCTTTTTTAATAGAAATACAAATTAATTGGACTCAAGCAGTAGTCCTTTACACCCGATAAATGAGTATGCTTAAAGATTCTATTTTTATATTTCTAACACTTTCAATATGCCTACACTTCATGCTTTATTCTGGGCTTAGTGCCTCAAAACAAGACACGGCTAATACGCAGGATATCAGTATTGAAATCATCGATAAGTCCGCTAAAAACCTTAAAAAACAACAAATTGTTGAGCAGCAAAAAAGGGTCAATGATGAGCTTCCCGATGAGAGCGCCTTTTTAAGCCAATTTAACCAGACCGTGAAAGAACAAACACAAGCCAAAAGGGTCGGTAAATTTATAAATACCGCTGGCCACAGCAATGAACCCCAGAAGGAAGCAGACTTTAGACCAAAAAAAGTTAAGCCGAAAAAAATGAGTCCAAATGGTCTGCCAACTCTTGACGACCTAAGACTTAAGACTAACTATCAACAGCAACGGCCATCAGGAATGGCCAGTCAAAACGATGACCATATTGATAAGGTTAAAGAGGGGGTTCAAACACTTCTCAGCACTCGGGAGTTCCTCTACTATTCATACTACACGAGAATTAAAAACAAACTCCGCCGTCACTGGGGTAATAAAGTGAGAGAGAAAGTCAGCTTTCTTATGAAAAAGGGTCGCAGCATTGCCTCTACCCGTGATCGTATTACCAAAGTTATTATTGTTTTAAACGACTCAGGTGTACTTGTGCGAGTTCAAGTCGTTGGCCAAAGTGGCGTCATAGACCTAGATGAAGCAGCTGTCGAGGCTTTTCGCGAGGCCGCCCCCTTCCCCAACCCCCCTCGTGGTATGATAGAAACAGACGGGAATGTAAGAATATTTTGGGATTTTGTACTTGAGGCTTAATATATGAAAACAATACTTGCATGTGGCTACACACATCAACATGACAAGCACCCCGCACTGACCGTGTTTGAAAACAAGCTGTGGGTGGACTGGCAAATTGAAAAACTCCTTGAATTAAATCATGAGGTTGTGATTGTTTTGGGTGATTCTTTCTCTGAAAAAATTTTAAGTCACAGTCAGCTAATCTCTCAATGCGAGCTTGTCTTTGACACCAATGGAGCCGTGACAACCCTTATGACTAACGTCAAATCCGGGCTCTATCAGGTTAATAACTATAGCTTTATTTTACCTATTACAACCCCCTGTGCTCATAGTAAGGTTTGGGCAAACCTTACTAATCACTATCACAAGGTGTGCGATGATAAGTTACATTTGGTAAAAAGGTTTTTACCCCAGAATAAAAACACGTCAGGCACATACCCCCTACTGATCACTCCCGCCGGTCGAACATTTATTACCAAGCAAAGTGGCCTCAAGGGGCTTGATGACCAAAAGATCCAATACTCGGTAGCTGCCGCCTCCCCTATACCTAATGCCTCCGTTGACCACCTTTAAACCCGTTAGTGGATCACAGCCCTTAAAGCGAACTCAAAGTGCAGGGCCCCTGAACCCTCAACCCTCAAACCTCAAACCAAGATTGTTTCAGTGTCCTTAGTTTCATGAGTAATTAAGGGTAGTTATGGTCTCTGCCGAGCCATAAAAGTATTTCAATTTTATAGCAAGCTATGCTATAACAACCCGGCTTAAGAGAACAACATTGAGTCACTAAGAAGCGGAGAAAACTGTGGGAAACAAAAAAACTGGATTTGATAACATCGATACCATTATCAGCCGTGCTCGTTATTTAATTGCACAAATGATTTACTCTGCCAATCACAGAACTAATGTTGAAAAAGGCGACCCTAAGGTGGGCGGCCATGCGGCGGCCTCAACAAGCGCTTTACATATACTCAGCGCTCTTCATTTATTTGTAAAAACGGGCTTTGACCACATTGCCAATAAGCCACATGCCTCCCCTGCAGACCACTCCCTAAATTATTTATTAGACTTATTTTTAAAAGACGACCTCTCTAAACTTACTTTAGAAGAGTGCAATACAGCCATGAATGGCTTAAGAGCGTACCCTGAAAACGGTGAGTATGTATTTCAATCCTACCACTCCGCTTATGACCCTGACTTTCATAATTTTTTTCCATCAGGGACGGTGGGCATACCCCCTGTTAATGCTGGCTATTTAGCACTCGCTTACAGGTATGCTAAAAATCATGGTTACAATGCACCGGAGGCCCATTTTTGGTCTATCATCGGTGATTCTGAGTTTCGTGAAGGGTCACTTTTTGAGGCCATACCTGATTTTGCAGAAAGAGAGCTCGGCAACCTCACTTGGATCCTTGATTACAACCGACAAAGTTTAGACGGGCACCGTATTTCAAATAGAGAAATCATGAACGGTACCGATGGCGACAGAATACACCGCACCATGGTTGCTAATGGATGGGACGTCATAGAGGTTCAGCATGGCAAGTTCCGAAAAGAACTCTTTAAACGTAATTCGGGGAAGGATTTTAAAAAGTTTTTTGAACTAGACCTTGAAGACTTCGAGCTACAAGCGCTTTTGGCCATTCAAGACCCCAAGACTTTAAAGCAAGATCTTGTAAAAAAATATCCGCAATTAAAAATATTTATTTCTAATGTTAATGATCAAGAGCTTTTTAAGGGCTTTCGGGACTTTGGAGGTCACTGTGTTCAAACCCTTATTGAAGCACTCTTAGAATCCAAGAAAAATGCAAGAAAGCCGTGCATGGTAATTATCCATACCATTAAGGGATTTGGCCTTGATATGGCGGCTTCTGGAAGTAACCATTCCGCCATCCCGATAAAGGCTGAAATCGATGCTCTAAGAACATCTGAGGGTATTTCTGAAAACGATTTATTTGCTCGATTTGATGACACCTCTATTGAGGGTCAGTTTTTAAAAAAACGAGGTGGTGAGCTTTATACACAAATTAAAGAGCAACGTAAAATCAAAGAACAAAATATAATAGACTTTAAAGAAAAGCTTTCAAATTTTGGTGAGCTCAATGACTCATTAGATATAAATTTAAAAATGGCCAACTTTCCTCATACACAATGGATGTTAGGGCAATTAACATCAAAACTCTCACGTCTGGCAAATACCCCTCTTGATGAGACTCAGTTGAAAAAACAACAACGACCGCTTTCAGAGTCTGAAAAACCCTGGAAACTGCCCGCTGAGTTATTTGTCAACATGTCCCCTGACGTTGGCACAAGCACAAACCTCAACCCCTCGATGGACGGCAAAGTATTTAGCGCCTCACATGTTGATGATTTTGAAAAAGAGTTTGGCGTAAAAAATGAAAAAATCCCAGACCTCATCCCCGGAGTTGAGGAGTCTGATCGTTTCATTCGATTTGAAATTTCAGAGGCAAATGCCATGAGCTGTGTTGGCTCATTTGGAGTACTCCGTGACACGTTAGGCATCCCCCTTATACCGCTCATGACCGTTTATGATTTTTTTGTGAAACGAGCTTTAGACCAATATTTTTATGACCTTTACTGGAAGTCGAGTTTTATATTGGTCGGCACGCCCTCGGGAGTCACTCTTTCACCAGAAGGGGCTCAACATGGATGGAAATCAGACATTCAAATACCCAACCAAATTACGTGGGAACCCTTTTACTGTTTAGAGTTAGATTGGATTTTATCTGATGCCATTAAACGGCACCTCTCATTTAATAATGAGGGCCGTACGGGCGTTCTCATAAGAGGGGTCACAAAGGGCCTTGATCAAAAAACTTTACTTAAACGACTCAAAACCCACGCTCGATTTAAACAGGGCGAAAGTGTTGAGCTCAGCCATAGTGATTTTTCTATCAACGGAGGCACAAATGAATCTGAAGTTCCAAGCCTACCTGATCACGAAATTTTAGAACACTTAAAGGCCGATGTTTTATCGGGCGGATATTATTTAATTGATTACCGCGGGTACGCCGGCTATGTACCCGGCGACAATGTTGTAAATATTATTGCCATGGGATCCCTTTCGGAAGAGGCCTCAAAAGCCTCTAACGAGTTACTTGAGCGTGGTATTTACGCTAATGTTATCGTTGTCACCAGCCCAGACTTGCTCTGTGGCAACCTAGGCGCTGAAAATGACTACCATCACTTAATTCAAAATTTAAAGATTGATGCCTCATTGTATATTTCGCCCTCTCAACTAGATCAGGCCCACGAACTAGTAACGGTCGCCGGAAGACGCATACCTATAGTGAGTACACACGACGGTGAGCCCGGTTTACTTGATAACATTGGATCTATAGTGGGTGTTAAACAGGAGGCCTTAGCTGTCAGAAAGCACTCTAGATGTGGTCGTCCAGCAGATATATATAAGTTTCATCATATTGACGAATCCTCAATTGTTGAGGCCTGCGGAAAGGTACTCTCTGAAACGGCACTTGAAAACATCCACGTAAATAAGCAAACATTAACTTCAGCTGAAAATCACCCCCCTCTGGGTGGTCATTGGCGAGAGTTTTGGCCTGAAAAAAAATAATTAGTTTTTAGGAGCCCTTATATGCGTATTTTTTCGTTTGTAATAATAATCATGTTTTCCTTGAATGCTCCCTCTAAGGGTCATCTTAAAAAAGTACTCATTCTTGGGGACTCTTTAACTGAGGGCTATGGCGTCGCTTTAAAAAAGGCATACCCTAGCCTTCTTGAAAAAATACTGACACAAAAAGGTCATAGCGTTAAAATCATAAATGCGGGAAGTAGCGGCTCAACAACCGCAAGCGCTTATAGCCGAATGCTCTGGCACCTAAAAGGAAAACCCGATATATTACTTTTAGCTTTGGGCGCCAACGATGGACTCAGAGGTGTTAACTTAAAGTCCACTCAAGCAAATCTAGAGAAAACTATTTTACTGGCTCAAAAAAATGGACTTAAAGTCATTTTAGCTGGAATGAAAATCCCCATTAACTACGGCCCACAGTATAGAGGTAATTTTGAGGCTCTCTTTAAAAATTTAGCAAAGAAGCATAATATTACTCTCATCCCCTTTTTACTCAAAGGAGTGGGTGGGCACCGAAAGCTCAATTTACCCGACGGGATTCACCCAAATATAAAGGGACATAAAAAAATAGCCGAAACAGTTCTCCCCTACATTGAGGGAGAGCTATGATACTCAAAACAATTGACCTCTCAAAAAACTACTCTCAAGCCAGTACTGATATTCATGCCCTTAGCAACGTCAATATTGAGATTAATAAAGGCGATACCATTGCCATTGTTGGGCCTTCCGGAAGCGGTAAAACCACACTCCTTTCGCTGCTTTCAGGTCTTGAGCGCCCATCAACGGGGCAAATAATAATTAACGACACGGACATTACAAAACTCAGCGAAAAGCAGCTCTCTCAATTTAGGGCTGAAAATATAGGGATTGTTTTTCAACAATATCACTTAATGCCCCATCTTACAGCCCTTGAGAACGTCAGCCTGCCCTTAGAAATTCTAAGGACCAAGGAGCCTCGAAAACGTGCCCTAGCTGCTCTTGAAAAAATGGGACTTGCCAACCGCCTTAACCATACCCCCAGTCAACTGAGTGGTGGTGAGTGCCAGCGCGTGGCCATAGCAAGAGCACTTGTTGTTAACCCAAATATTTTAATGGCAGATGAACCCAGTGGTAATCTTGATACTGAGACTGGTAAAGTTATTCTTGATCAATTATTTAACCTTATTAAGAGCCAATCTCTCACTCTGATTTTAGTCACACATGATTTGGAATTAGCGAAAAGATGTAACAAGGTCATTAAGCTTAAAAGTGGCCTCATCGAATGATTTTAAAACTAGCACTCTCTGAATTAAAAAAAAATAAAAAATTTACACTTTTTTTTATCTTTAATTTAACAATAGGGCTTTCTGGTTTACTGGCCTTAAATACCTTTAAGGACTCCCTTGATCAGTCCATAAAAAGCCGTTCTAAATCTGTTCTCGGTGCTGATTTTGGCGTCTCAGCAAGAAGGCCTCTTAGTAAGGTTGAGTCTAATACAATTATAGACTCATTGCCAATTGGAACTCTGTCGTCAAACTTTGTTGAGACCTACTCTATGGCGGCTTCATTATCTGGAGTCTCTAGGCTTGTTCAAGTTAAAGCCATACAACCTAATTATCCATTTTATGGAGAAATCGGATTAAAAAATTTTGGAGCCATTCGTAATGGCGTAAAAAAACACCTAAAAAAAAATAATGTTTGGGTCTACCCCGAAGTCCTTCTGCAACTCAACCTTAGGGTGGGAGACACTTTAAAGCTCGGCGACTCTACTTTTACAATAAGTGATGTTGTAACTAACGATGCTGCTGCTGGGTTTTCTACAACAATGGCCCCCCGAATTTATATTGATCTAAATAACTTAAGAGGCACAAAACTCTTAAGAGCAGAAAGTCTGGCCTGGTACTCTATAGTTTATAAAACAAATAATTTATCAATCAATAGTCTCAACAAATATCGCGATGATATATTTGATTCACTCGCCGACCCGGCCATTCAAATATACACTCATGAAAATGCCAGTGCTCAAATGGGCCGCTTATTTGGGTTTTTAAATGACTTCTTAGGCCTTGCTGCACTTGCGGCCCTGTTCTTGTCAGCTATTGGAAACGGGTTTTTATTTAGGTCCTTTCTCGCTCAAAGGGTCAAACAAATGGCCATTCTTTTAACCTTGGGGATGTCACCGGCCAAAACCTACCTTATAACGCTCTCCCAGGTTACTTTACTGGGTGCTATAAGTTCATTCACCGCACTGGCGCTCTCCCTAATCTTAGCCCCTATTATAAAAGCCAGCGTTGGTATTTTATTGCCCGTAGACACCCATGTCAGTCTTTCAGCATCAACAGTACTTATTAGCTTTATCATTGCCACCCTGGGGAGCGCCTCAACCTGCCTCCCATTATTAGTTCAAATTAAAGGCCTTAAGCCCTCCCTTCTTTTGAATCAAAAAATAGGAGCCCCTTTAAAATTAAACATTACAAGTTTTTTGAGCTTTCTTCCTGGACTATTTTTATTTTGGCTCACCTCAGTTTGGCTCTCAAACTCTTATAAAGTGGGAACCTTGTTTATGGCTTTATTAATTGCCTGTAGCATTATTTTGTTTTTTTTCTCCTGGGTTTTATTTTTATTTTTAAACTCAAGTATTCAAACAAACAACCTCTCCTTAAAGTGGTCTGTCCGAAACCTTGCTCGAAACAAATCGGCCTCAACATCAGCATTTTTGGCCTTAGGGTTGGGGGTACTGTTATTGAACCTCATCCCTCAAATTAAAGCCTCTATAGATACTGAGCTTCAAAGCCCAGCCCAATCCAGACTACCAAGCCTTTTTTTATTCGACATTCAAGAGGAGCAATTGCCCCTGTTAAGTCAAATACTCAAAAATCATGGCGTTGCTCCTGAGAGTGTTTCACCCATGATTCGTGGGCGCCTCATGAAGGTTAATGAAAAGGCCTTTAAGAAAAAAAACAGCTCCCGCAAGAACTCTTTACGAGAGGCTGAGAGTGAAGATCGATTTCGCAACCGTGGGTTTAACTTATCATACAGAGCTGGGGTTTCTGATTCTGAGGCTGTTTATAAAGGTCGACCTTTTTCAGGCACTTATGATGACTCCAAGGCCAAGGGTATACTGCCTGAAATCTCCCTAGAAACTCGGTTTGCGAAGCGACTTGGTTTAAAAATTGGAGACATACTCACTTTTAATATTCAAAGCATTGAAATTAAAGGGGTGGTTGTTAATTTAAGAAATGTAAAGTGGACCTCTTTTCAGCCCAACTTCTTTATCCTGTTTCAACCAGGGGTTTTAAATTTAGCGCCAAAAACCTACCTCGCAACTCTTCCCTCAATAGAGGCCGATAAAAAATCAATTCTGCAAACTCAAATCGTCAAAAAGCTCTCTAACGTATCACAAATAAATATTGCTCGACTTGTAAGCCGTATTAAAAAACTTATCGATCAAATGAGTATCGCATTAAGCTTTATGTCAATCTTATCATTACTTGTTGGGTTTATAGTTCTGTACTCTATTATCAACCATCAAGCTCGAAACAATGAATTTGAGATCGGACTTCTCAAGGCCCTGGGCGCTGACTTCAAGAGTATTCAAAACTCATATGTTTTTCAATACTCTATACTTGCTTTTTTCTCTGGGCTTATCGGGATAGGGCTTAGCCTGTTTTTGAGCTTTATACTTTCTCAGTTTTTATTTAAAAATCTTTGGGCCTACGATTTAATAACGCCTATATTTTCATTATTAATAACTTTAATACTTTGTGTGTTTGTTACCCGCATAGCCACATACAAATCACTGCAGGTCAGCCCGAGGTCCTTACTCAAAAATTAAACTGTTGTGATTATGTCTTCTGCGTGGAGCTAGGGGTTACTTTTGGCCTCGGAGGTAGTCTGACCTAACCTCCGTAATTATACTTATAAGCTGGTTAATGGCTTCAGTTGAAACGTTGAGCTCTTCGAATGTTTCTATAAGCAAAGAGGACAGAACATTTACCTCTTCTTCATTGTGACTGTCTGTAACAAATCGCTTGTAGCTTTCTTTAATGGCATCATGGTCCTCTTTACAAGGGCCTCCAAGAGCATAAGTTATAAAATCAGTTTGAACACTTTTATGAATAGATGGATCTATATTATAAAAAATATGTGCTATTTGTTTATTTCTCATGACTTTGTCATGAAAGAGATCAACGGCAATTTTAACTGCCAAAGCTCCACCCATTTTGTCATAGACTTCTGAACTCATACTTTACCCTTTGCCTGCCCGCTATACCAATGTATAGTCATTAGGTTATAAGCACTATCGACGTTCCTTAAGATTTACTAAAGGGTTATTTTAAAGCGAATCAATTCGGTACAAACTTTAAATTAATTTAGCCACCGGCTCATTATTTAACAACTCGTCACTACTTATGCCTATTTTAACTTCCAGAGTTGCCATCCACATTGACTCAATATGATGTATAATTTCATCACTAATCCCAAGGCCCTCAAGAGTCCTTGATAGCTCCTGAAATATAATTAGCAAATGTCTGTTCTGTAGCCCCAGTTTACTGAGTTTCTCAAATCGTTCATTGAGTACCTTAGTTGATTGATTCATCGGGCCACCAAGGAGGTAAACAAGCAAATTATTCTGAAAATTTGCTGCCTCCTCAACCCCTTCTTTTAAGTAAAAGCCCTTAAGGTCTTTATTAGTTACCAGCCTTTTTGCATAGGCTTCGGCAATAATTTTAACGGCAACAGCTCCCCCTATTTGAAAATACTCTCTTGCCATGTGGATTCTCCCTTAATGGAGGTGGGGTTGCCATTTTATTCTTAGTGGTTTAAATCTCTTTTTTCACTTATTTCAGCGCTTAACTCATCTATAACTAATTTAACTCTATTGATCTCATCGGGGCTAAAACCCATTTCATCACAGTGCAGGACAACGCACTCAAGTAGCATTTGCGCTTTAACAAGTTTTGAATTATGCATTGTGATTAAATTGTCTCCCTCAATAAACTGATAGCAATTACTTTTAGTTTTTTTTAGTGTTTTCAATCTGACACCCTCTTTTTTTTAAAAAACGTCCCACTTCATGATTTCGACTCAGGTGATATGATATAAATTTATCGGCAGTACTAAAATTTAGCTAAACATTTAATTTATATAATTAAACAAAAAAGCATATTTTTGCTCTAAAATGACACACTATAAGTAACTCCTCTCAAAAAATATACTTACATGTATCATCTCTAGATGATCCCCTACAGATGGGCCTCACCTCTACTGTTTTTTAAAAATTATCGCTTAAAAAAATAGGTCCTCTTTAGTCATGAATCTGCATAAAAATATGCTTAGATCACGTGAGGGTATAGAGTTAGTTAATAGCCTTGGGGCTAATTAGTACTATATAAATTTTGTACGTTTAATATATTCGAGAGTTCATCAAGGGCTTTTCTTGATTCCAACAAAAGACTCGGGTCCCTTAAATCATTTAGTGTCAGCTCATCTCGGTAGTGCTTACTCACCCAGGCTGTTAATTCATCATACTTAGAACTACTCAACAAACACCCCTGATTGACTTTTAAAAGTTGATCCTTAGTGAGCTGAACCCTAAGTCTTAAGCAGGCCGGCCCCCCACCGTTTTTCATGCTCTGTAAAAGGTCAAAGTAAAGTACTTTACTCACAGGGTTTGTAGGGTCCTTAATCATACTGTCTATAAAATCTCTTGTAGAGTCACATAACTTGCAATTTTCAGGCGCCACTAAAGCCATCTCACTGTCGTTTATAGATACGAGTTGAGAGTTAAATAAATAAGTTTTAACGGCCTGCTCTACACTAACCTGCTCTGAGGTGACCTTAATAGGTATTAAATTGTGACCCAATTTTTTATTAATGGTTTCAATCACAGCCTCTGTATTAACAAATGACTTTTCATGGTACAAAAATACATTTTTACACCCAACACTGATGACATCATTATGAAAAACTCCTGCGTCTATAACCTCTGGGTTTTGCTGCACAAAATAACACAAGTCAGGTCGAAGGTTATTAACCCTTGCTATGGCCTGACTGGCCTCTAGAGTTTGCCTTGCTGGGTATTTTATAGGCCGAATAGCCTCTTCATCTAGGGCCTTTCTGCCATAGACAAAAAAGTGTAACCCTTCGCCAGTTTTTGGGTTTTCAAAGCGTGTGTGGTTTGCAGCCCCCTCGTCAGAAAAAGCCTCACCCAGCTCTAAAGCCGGATGCACCGTGAAAACTTCACGGTCTGGGAAAACACAGTTTAAAGATTTATAAGTAAATAAATGCTCTATGGACCTGTGAGGTTTAGCTCTTAAATTAGCGGAGGTTAAATGAACCTTTCCGTCTAAGGTGTCTTGGCTTGGGGCTACTGTTGCTGCGTTAGCTGTCCACATAAATGATGATGAGAAGCAAATAGATAAGAGTGTTGGGTCTTCTTTAAATGCCTTTTCTATGACTTGCGAATCGGAGCCTGTAAAACCAAGGTTTCTTAATGCTGAAAGTTCAGGTCGAGCATGTATAGGCAATATACCCTGTGGTATACCTAGGTCAGAGAGGGCCTTAGCCTTTTTCAACCCCTGTAGTGCCCCCTGCTTTGGTGACGATACTGTTGACTTAGATGTTGAAGAGGCCCTGTTCCCGTACGACAAACCTCCATAAAAATGGGTTAACCCAACAAGACCATCAAAGCTTACTTCTACCACTGACTACCCCTTATAAAAAAAGTACTTTCATTAAAGTAACCATAACTCTCACACTTTTGTACTGAATTATTTTTTAACTGCAACGGTCATCCCCTCTCCGGTAGGGATAAGAGAGGAGAAGTACTTCTCAGAATTAGATAATCTCCCATTGAATTCTTGCATTATAGCTACAGGGTTAGGGGGTACTTTTATATCTTTTTGACCCTCACCGTAAACATACCCAAAAAGAAACGTGTTATCCCCGACAATTAATCCGCCTGGTCGCACACACTCCTCAGCCCAGTTTAAGTATTCAATATACCCACCCTTGTTGGCATCAATAAACACCATATCAAAAGGGGCTTGGTTTTTAAGTTCAGCTAAGCTCTCTAAAGCTTTGCCCTCAATGAGTGTGATTTTATCTGCAAAATCTGAGCGCTTAAAAAAATTATTAGCAATTGTAGCATTATGTTTCTCATGCTCCAGGGTATATATATGCCCATCACTAGGGAGAGCTTCGGCTAACCAAAGGGCTGAGTACCCATATAGAGTGCCTATTTCTACAATTGTTTTAATGCCACCAAGTTTTATAAATGATTGTAATAATCGGGCTTCGTTAGGGCTAATATGAACCCCTTCTTTTTCGTCTTCTTGTAGTTTCTCCCTAACTGACTGTAGTAATTCATTCTCCTTACCAAAGACTTCATCGATATAATTTTGCCTCTTTGGAGTGTGTTGATTACGCATAGTTCTCCTAAAAAAATATTAAAACAGTTCTCAAAAAACAACGTGGCGCGGCTGACCTAGCGGACTATAGTATGTTTTAAGTTTGTAGTACATCTTCAATGAAAATAATCGGCTCGCTTGTACAAATAAATAGTCCTCAATTGTGTAAAATTAGGATAAAGTACTCACTCATCGATCTAAACCCGTGAGGCCTCATTGATCAAACTGCTTATCTTTGATTTTGACGGGACCATTGCCGATTCGGCTCATGGTATCTGCGCTTCGGTAAATGAGTTTTTAGAAAAACATAATAAGCCCACAATGAGCCTAGAGAGTATAAAGCCCCACATTGGCCTTGGGCTCAGCCAGCTACTGACCGGAATCTTCCCTGGGGAGGGCCTGTCTTTTTTAGATCAAAAACCTTTGTATGATGATTTTATTAAGTGTTATGAAAATCACTTTTCACAAAATATGACCACCTTCCCAGGTTTCAATAATTTTTTAAACTCCTGGGAGTACAAAATAGCCATTGTCTCAAACAAATGGGAGCGCTTTTTAAACCCTTCACTTAAAAAGCTCCAATTAGAACAACATAATTGGGTCCATGTATTCGGTCGAGACTCATTACCTGAGCATAAACCACACCCCCTGCCTCTTGAAACCTGCCTAAAAACAGCTCAACTAAAACCCTACGAGGCCCTAATGATTGGCGACGGCCTCCCGGACATGAATGCTGCCCGTGCCGCGAATATCAAAAGTGTTGCTGTAGAGTTTGGCTATGGGCCCATTAAGGCCCTTAAACAGGCCGGTGCGAATTACACCTTAAAGCACTTTGACGACCTACATAAACTGATTGAAGTGATCAATAGCTCAGCAATATCAGGTCCTTAGTTGATACTTATGGACCTTAATGTTTTAAGCCCCGCAGATGCAAAGCCGTTAGTTAATTGTGGGGGCCACTTGACTGAGCCCTCCTAGTATTAACGCTCCCCCACGTTCGCACAATTATTCAGCTCAAAAGTTGAAGATTCTCGCTATTATCGCTATAAAAGAAGCGCTACTTTTTAAGCCTAAAAAGGTTGATAACTATTTGTAACCACTTCTTTTATATAAGGCGAAGTCGGCAGGAGAGAACTCAGTGTCCAGTGATATTTTAGTTAAAGATTTAAAAGTTGAATTTAAAACTGATGATGGAATCATAAAAGCCGTAAAGGGTATTTCTTTTAAAATCCCAAAGGGCAAAACGCTCGGACTTGTGGGTGAGTCGGGGTCTGGAAAGTCCGTCACCTCCCTTTCTATTATGAAATTGATCCCAAGCCCTCCAGGTAAAATCGCAGGGGGACAAATTATTTTTGAGGGCCAAGACCTTGTTGCTGCTAACGAAGCTCATATGAGAAAAATTCGGGGCAATAAAATTTCCATGATCTTTCAAGAGCCCATGACAAGCTTAAACCCTGTCTTCACCGTGGGTGAGCAAATTGCTGAAACCCTTATGTTACATGAAAACCTCAAAAAAGAACCGGCTCTTAAAAGGTCTATTGAGCTTATGCACCAGGTCGGGATACCTAACCCTGAAGAACGTTTTAAGTCTTACCCCCATGAGCTCAGCGGTGGTCAACGACAACGTATTATGATTGCCATGGCCATTGCTTGCTCACCAGACCTACTTATTGCCGATGAGCCGACAACAGCACTTGATGTGACCATTCAAAAGCAAATCCTAGAGTTACTTAATGATTTACAAAAAAAATACGGCATGAGCATTTTATTTATCACACACGATTTAGGTGTCATTGCAGACATTGCAGACGAAGTGGCCGTTATGTACAGAGGCGAGATTGTTGAGCAGGGCTCTACAGAGCAAATTTTCTCAAGCCCGAAACACCCGTACACTAAAGGGCTCTTGGCCTGCAGACCGATGCTTGATAAAAACCCCCATCGCCTACCCACAGTCAGTGACTTTATGACCGAGGATGGCGTCGAGAAACCCTCCACAGCTCGGGACCATTTAGTTGAAAAGCAATCTCGACAAATCACAGACGAAAACCCCGTCATATTAGAAATTAAAAACGTACATAAGCACTTCCCCCTTAAAAAAGGTCTTTTTGGTAATGTGCTTTCATGGGTAAGAGCCGTTGATGACGTTAGTTTAAAAGTAAGACGAGGGCGAACGTTGGGGCTTGTTGGAGAGTCCGGGTGTGGAAAGACCACTTTAGGGCGTACGATTTTACGACTCACCGAACCCACTAGCGGTAATATTTTATACAAGGGTCAAGACCTCACTGAGCTTTCAAAAAATGAAATGCGCGATATGCGTCGGAAAATGCAAATTATATTTCAAGACCCCTACGCCTCTTTAAACCCGCGCATGACTGTTGGCTCTGCTATTATGGAGCCCATGGTGATACACAAAATCGGCAAAGGCAAAAATGACCGCCTACAAAGAGCCGGTGATCTAATAGAAAAGTGCGGGCTCAGCCGCAACGTTCTCAACAGATATCCTCACGAATTTTCTGGAGGCCAAAGGCAAAGAATTTGTATTGCACGAGCCCTTGCCGTAGAACCAGAGTTTATTATTTGCGACGAATCGGTTTCGGCCCTAGATGTCTCTGTACAGGCCCAAATATTAAACCTCTTTATGGATTTACAAAAAGAATTGAACTTAACTTATATCTTCATTTCTCATGACCTGGCCGTAGTTAAATTTATCTCAGACGAACTTGTTGTTATGAACAATGGTGAAATTGTTGAAATGGCCGATTGCGTTTCTATCTATAAAAATCCACAGCAGGACTACACAAAAAGACTATTAAGCGCCATCCCCAAGGGAATACCAAAAAGTCTACTGGCCAACCGAGAGTCATAATGACTCTTAGTTGTTTTTAAATGCTCTTCTTTCGTTGTTTTTTTTTAGTCTTTATTTGACCATGCAGAAACTCATGAATACAATAATTCTAAATCCGTCTACACCTTAGGAGTTTTTTATGATAGCCACTATTGACAGCTTTTTAGGGCAGCTTGTTGGGATGATTTGGGGCACCCCCATGGTCGTACTTTTGTGCGGCACCGGTATACTACTCACTCTCTTACTGGGGTTACCACAAATCAAAGGATTCAAGCATGCAATAGATGTGGTTTTAGGTAAATTTGACGACCCTGATGATCCGGGTGAAATAAATCATTTTCAAGCCCTAACAACAGCACTTTCTGCCACCGTAGGCTTAGGGAACATTGCCGGCGTGGCCATTGCCATTAAAGTCGGAGGGCCGGGCGCTACGTTTTGGATGATTGTCGTTGGACTTATCGGCATGTCCACAAAATTTGCAGAATGCTCATTAGCACTGATGTATCGTAAAATTGACCCTGAAACGGGGCATGTTCGTGGCGGACCCATGTACTACATCGAACTGGCCCTTGGCAGCGCCTGGAAGCCATTAGCCGTATTTTTTGCCGTTGCCTGTGTATGTTCAAGCTTTGGTGCTGCGAATATGTTTCAAACAAATCAGGTGGCCTCTATTTTATTTGAAAACTTTGAAGTCCCAAAACTTTTAACAGGCCTTACTCTCTCTGTACTTGTTGGGATCGTTATACTCGGCGGGATCCGCAGGATTGGCCAAGTCACAGGCTTTCTAGTGCCAGTTATGGGTGGGCTGTACATTTTTGGATCCATCGCCGTTATTGCCATTAATATTGATCAACTACCTGGGCTTTTTTCGCTCATCATTAGCGAAGCCTTTAACCCCCAGGCTGTTTCAGGAGGGTTTATATTTGTCCTCATTATGGGAGTTAAAAGAGCGTGCTTTTCAAACGAAGCCGGACTTGGCTCTGCCCCCATTGCCCATGCGGCGGTGGCCACAAAAGAACCCATTAGAGAGGGCGTTGTGGCCCTACTTGAACCCTTTATAGATACTGTCGTTATATGCACAATGACCGCTCTTGTGATTTTGATTTCTGGTGCCTGGAAAGGCGAAGCGTCTGGAGTTATATTAACGGCTCAAGCCTTTAACTCTGCCATCCCTGGGTTTGGGACTTACTTTGTACCTATTGCTGTAGTGCTCTTTGCTTACTCCACCTTATTAAGCTGGTGTTATTACGGCGAGCAGGCCATCGAGTACTTGTTTGGCTCAAAAGCTATTGTGTTTTATAAAATTGTCTTTTGTTCCCTCGCCACTGTCGGAGCCATATGGAAGTCTGATGCCGTCTTAAACTTCTCAGACTCTATGCTTGGGTTAATGGTTATCCCTAACCTCATCGCTGTTATTTTACTGTTTCCAAAGCTTAAAAAAGCTTCTCAAATTTATTTTAGTAAATTAAAAAATGGTGAGTTTCAAAAACAATAAATTAAAAGAGGCGTGCTTTGATTAAAGTACGCCTCTTTTTTAAATAACCTCGATGTTTTTTTACTTAAACCGTTACCGCTGAACACCATGGTATTTTATTCATAAACCTTTACAAGCCCAGGTTGTTTTAAAAAAAACATTAAACCTTTGGTTGGCTTGGCTGCTTAACGCTTAAAACACTTAGTGGCAAAGCCGCCTTAGGGAGTTTAAAATAATACATCCCCGTGCCCCCATGAACCGTTTCAACTCGCTCCCCTTTAGGGCTTAAAACTTCATTAATTGTAAATTCAAAATTAGACTGATCGGGCCCTAAGACCTCGCACACCTGGCCCTTTTCTAGTTTGTTTCGCACCTCAACGGGGACAAACCCCTCAGGAGTACCTTCATCACTTTTTTTAATAAGGCCTGCAAATTTTTGTGAAAAGTTTCGAGCCACACTGGTATCAAAATTTTGACCCTTGACCCCACGTTCGTTATTAAAAAAGAATCCCGTATGGTAGCCACGGTTTGCAACCTTATCGAGTTCTCCTATAAGCTCGGGGTTAAACTCTTGACCAGATACTAAATCATCAATGGCCTTTCTGTAGGCCCTCGCTACCATGGAAACATAGTAAACAGACTTTGTGCGCCCCTCGACTTTAAATGAACAAATGCCTGCGTCCTTCATCGCCCTTAGGTGCTGGATCATTCTGAGGTCCTTGGCGTTCATTATAAACGTACCATTTTCATCTTCGTTAATTTTATAAAACTCACCCTTATTTCTAAGGTCCTCGATATAGTAATCGTTATCCTCAGAAGCTTTTGTTTCAAAAACATTAAATTTTTCTCTACATGAGTTATCACACACCCCGTTATTAGCATCTCGGTATGAAAAATACGAGGACATCAAACATCGGCCCGAATAAGCTATACAAATAGAGCCATGAACAAAGGCCTCTAGCTCAACTGTGGGCACTCTTTGTTTAATTTCTTTAATTTCACCAACACTCAGCTCTCGTGATAATATAATTCGCTTAACACCCATAACCTCGTGCCAAAATTTAACCGCCTGCCAGTTCATACAGTTCGCTTGCACAGAAAGGTGGATGTCTATTTCCGGGCACTTCTCACGAACAATCATCATTAACCCTGGATCACTGATGATAAAGGCATCGGGCTTAATACTAGCCCACTCATCAAGATGAGTAACAAAGGGTTTAAGCTTTCGGTTTCGAGCAAAAATATTGGCTGTTACAAAGAGCTTTTTATTGTGCTTGTCCGCAAGCGCCCTTGCTTTTTTTAACCCTTCTAAATCAAACTCATTTTCTCGGGCTCGAAGGCTAAAAAAAGGCACCCCCACATAAGCAGCATCAGCACCATAAGCATAAGCGTACTCTAGTTTTTGATATGACCCGGCGGGCATTAATAACTCTAGGCTGTTTGTCTCCATACAAAGGACTCCCTAATATAGACATCTGCATTGACTAAATAGTCTCATAGCACAAATTTCTTGGGATATCATGTCCCGATCATTCAAATACGTAACTCTAAAATTAAAATCAGTTGAAGTTGTAATTATATATTTATATCAAGTAGTTACCATGATTCAAGACACTCTAAGTAATACTGATAATGATTGCTCACCCAAGGAAAGTTCACTAAAGAGCTTCTTTTTAGGCCCTCAATCTGAAAATGCTTATTGGGTGCAGAATACCTTAGTTAATATTTTCTCCCGGTGGTTTGATTGGCGAAACCGCATTCACCCAGAAGATGGCCGCGCCATCAGTGACATCGACCAGCAGTCTCAACAGTTTCAACAATGCAAATTAAAAATGACTGAGCTCATTACCTCCCTTATGGACCGGTTTGAACTTGAAATCCCCAAGTTCAGCCCACGATACATTGGCCATATGACATCTGAAATTTCACTACCAGCACTGTTTGGGCATATTATCACCCTTTTACATAACCCTAATAATGTCACTGGCGAGTCCTCAGCTGTGGGTATTGAATTTGAGCACGAGGCCATTGAGGAACTACTAAAATTAACCGGCTATAAAGGGGGCTATGGTCACTTTACCTCCGGTGGCACTATAGCTAACTTTGAAAGCCTTACAAGGGCTCGCTCTCGAATGCAAACTTGGTTAGCCATGGCGTGTGTTTTAAAGTCAAAACATGGGGTTCAATTAGATTTTTTTAAAGCCTCCCACATGGGCTGGGCTCAGTATCATCAATATATTAAAATTTATAAAATTAAACACAGTGAGCTTAACGAGTGGCTTTTGTTTGATGCCTCTCCTGTCCATGCCATTAAATTGTATACTCATATTTTTGGCGAATACAAAGAGCCCGTAATTTTAGCCCCAAAAACCAAACACTACTCTTGGGAGAAAGGTGCAAAATATTTTGGCTTTGGCAAAGAGAACCTTTGGCCTGTTGAGCTAGATCAAAATGGAAAGTTAGACATTCACGACCTTGAAAAAAAAATAAAACTCGCTTCTAGTACAAACACACCTATTTTAATGATTGTTTCTGTTTGCGGCACTACGGAGTTCGGCAGCATAGACCCTCTAGATGAGATCCACCAAAAATTGAAAATACTCCAAAGAGACAACTTACACATATGGCATCATATTGATGCCGCTTACGGCGGCCTATTCTTAAGCCTACTAAAAACCCCCGATGAAGACACCAATCTAGAACACTCAAAATTTCTCAGCGAACACACCTGCGCGGCCCTTCGGGCTATCCCCGAGAGCCAGTCCATTACTATTGACCCACACAAGCTCGCTTACGTACCCTATTCTTCTGGGTGCTTTTTAGTTCGCGACCCCCACGAGTATCAAATTCATAGTGAAAACATACCTTATCTGGACTTCACCGAGGAAAAAAGTAGAGGCCAGTATACCCTTGAGGGGTCAAGGTCTGCTGCCGGTAGCGTTGCCACATGGCTCACCGCTAAGTCTATTGGTTTTAACTGTTATGGCTATGGTTCAATAATAGGTCGAACTATTGAAAGTCGACTATTACTTCAAACAGCTTTAGAGGACCTCTCCAAGTCTATTAAAATCTTACCCGATTTAGAGACGAATATTTTATGTTTTATCATTGCACGCTCTGGAGAGCCTTTAAGCCATGCTAATAGTAAAACGCTAAAGACCTATGAAAAGTTTTCAACACTGCAAAGCAACCCTACTTTTTACTTTTCAAAATCAATAATTGATAAAAATATTTCAACTCTATTTTTCAATAATCTTGTTGATACATGGGATCTAAAAAAAGATGATGACCATATTCACCTGTTGCGCCTTTGCATAATGAATCCTTTTTTTAATTCAAAAGAATCAAAGACAGACTATATAAGCCTACTTGTTAGCGATCTCAAAAAACATATACAATCACTTTAACTGGATTTATCGCGACCGTTATGAAGTAATGTCGTGTATATGCTTGGTGTTTACCTTTGGGTTCCCTGATTTACTAACACTAACGATGTCTGCAAATTGCCCCTCTGATTTTATATCATCGACACCATAGGCTTGCTTTGAATATATCTGATGCGAAAAAGTACTATCAAATCCAACAAGGGTTGCGACAACAGCAACACCCTCCTGCTTTAAATCAGATAAAGTTTTATTATAAAATGGGCTCTCTTTAGTAATTGTATGAATCACAGTCCAAGAGAGCTCTAAAAGGGGGTTGTGCTTTCTTCTCACGAGTAGGTTTTCAAAACGCCTCATTAATATGCCTTCTTTAGTGATCTCATTATAAGTGTACGTTAAATAGATTTTAGCGTCGACAATCTGATTTTTTCTTTCATTTGCCAGCCTCAGCATCACTGACTTCTCGCCGTTATGCTCAGTAATTAAAATTTTATTACTAAACACAATTTTTGATGACGGCCTGGAAAACCGAGCAAATAACAGCCCCGTAGCCATGGCTAAATTAATAACCCCTACATAAACCTGAGCTGTTACGATGTAGTTGGCATAGTCTGTTTTTGGATACATCAAACCATAACCAATAGTAGATATACTTTGAACTGAAAAAAAGAAGTGATCTAAAAAATTACCCATTTTAGCATTAGCAATACAGCCCGGATCAAGCATATAAAGAAAAGCAAATACCGTGTTAATTAATAGGTAAACTATTATTGAAAAAATGAAAAAGTAGTGAACAGGCCAAGTTAAAATTTTATGGTAAGGGTCTCTGGTTATCCGGCGGGCATCAAAAAATGAATGTATACCTGTGTTCACTTTCATTGGTCAAATGCTCTCAAAACTAACCTCTTAACCGAACTAAGGTTCTCACTGTTTTTTTAATTTGTTCTACATCAAAGGGTTTTTTAATGTAGTCATCAGCTCCTGCCTCAAAGCCCCTTTTTATATCTTCTTTGCTTGTTTTCCCAGAAACAAAAATAATTGGCAGATGCTTTAGGTCTGAGTTTTCTTTCATTAACTCACACAGTTCGTAACCGTTAACCCAGGGCAATCCCACATCTAAAATAATTAGATCCAACGCGGCATCATCTAAGACTTCAGATAGCTCAGAGCCGTCTTTAGCTGTAATGACCTTATACCCTTCACCCTCAAAAATTCGCTTAAGAGCTTGGCGTATAGATTCGTCGTCATCGATCACAAGCAATGTCATTGTATCTTGCTTTTCGTTGACCTTACGGTACTCACTTAAAGAGACCACCTTTCCTTTTGAAATTCGCTCTTTAGTGATCTTGTCTATTTTTTCTACCAAACTTTTAGTATTTATTTTTTTACCCAAAAAATTCCCCTTAGGAGTTTTCAGTCAACCAACGCTCGCAATCAATGGCTGCCATACAGCCCGTGCCGGCAGCCGAAATGGCCTGTCTGTACACGTGATCTTGAACATCCCCTGCGGCAAACACTCCATCCACAGAAGTGTACGTTGATTTAGACTTAGTTTCAATATACCCCTGGTCGTTCATCTCAATTTGACCTTTAAAAATACTCGTATTTGGTCTGTGTCCGATGGCTATGAAAACTCCGTCCATTGGGAGCCCTTGCTCTTCTCCTGATTGAGTGTTTTTAACCTTGATCGACTTTACCAAAGTATCACCCAATATTTCTACAAGTTGTGTGTTCCAGAGAATTTCAATTTTCTCATGAGCTTTTACTCGGTCCACCATTATTTTAGACGCTCTAAATTCATCTCTGCGATGTATCACCATTACCTTTTTGGCAAAGCGAGTTAAAAACAAGGCCTCTTCCATTGCTGTGTCTCCGCCACCAACAATGGCCACGTTCATGTTTCTAAAAAAAGCTCCATCACAAGTGGCACACGCCGAGACACCCTTTCCTAAAAATGTTTTTTCACTTTCTAGGCCCAAATACGTAGCACTGGCACCAGTACTAATAATCACTGCATTGGCCTGGTATTCCTTATCACTCACCCATACCTTAAATGGTCGAGATGAAAAATCAACCTTACTTACGTTCGATGAAACAAACCGGGTGCCAAAACGCTCGGCTTGCTTTCGAGTTAAGGTCATGAGATCTGGGCCCATCACCCCGTCCGGAAACCCTGGGTAGTTTTCAACATCAGTTGTTGTCATTAATTGTCCACCAACCTCTTCGCCCTCAATCATAAGTGGGTTAAGGTTGGCTCTCGCCGCGTAAATAGCAGCGGTTAAACCAGCTGGGCCTGAGCCAATAATCAAAATATTTTCAATAGTCTTGTCCACAAAAAACTCCCATTAATTATTTTATAAATTACTACCGGTGAGTCTACACTGAATTGCTCTTGAATTCAAAACTTCGAGAGCTACATTTATATTTAGCCCCGGCGCATACATTTTATTTCAAATGTCACTCAGAGGCATATGGGCGTTTTTATAGCCCGGTTGCTCCAACCAGTACAAAAGCTCCATGGCTACGGCCTTTGGGGAGCTTACCTTTTTCTCAAGCCTAACTGGAGCCGATGGGGGCAACATATCTGTGTCCATATAACTAGGGCTAAAGAGCCTAAAATCAAAAGTCGGCTCTTCAATTGACACTGTTTTATGTAACCCAAGTAATGCGTGCTTTGCCGCAGAATAACTAGCAGCATTAATATCGGCAGACTGCTCACAAACAGAGGACCCAATGGCCACAAATTGTTTAACAAATGATTGGTTTTTCAAACAAAAATGTAGGACACGTGCAGCAAAAATAAACGTTACGTTATATGCCCATTGATGGTCTTCCCATTTTTTTGAGGCATAAGGGCCATGAGGCCCTCCTCCGGCACAGTAGATAACTTTATCTGGTTTAAAGTCAGACAAAACCCTTAAGACTTCCTCTTGATCGACCTTTACATTAAAATCTGAACACAGCACTGAAGCTCTGGAGCCTAAATTTTCCACATCTAACTTAAGTGAGGTTAAGAGCTCTTGCTTGCGAGAGACTAAAAGCAATTCTGATTTTGAGGCCCCAGCTGCTTCTAAAGATAACGCTCGCCCAAAACCTCTTGAAGCCCCCAAAATGGCAATTTTTTTACTCATGCCAAACATAGTACGCCCAGTTAATTAAATTTACACTTTTAAACCCTTAGACCTAATGTTTGGGACTTGAAGCGTTAGGCGTTCAACTGTTAAAAAACTAATACTCCGCCTTGCACAGGAAAGAGTTAAAGAAAAAATCGTGACTTATCTAAGAGCCTTCAGATAGCCTTATTTTATGCCGAGTGTTTTCATTAAAAAATTAAATAAAACCGTGACCATCAATAAAGACTTTAGCCTTATGAAGAACCTGATTGAAAACAATATACCCGTCGCTAGCAGCTGTGGTGGGGAGGCCGTCTGCGGAAAGTGCCAAGTACAAATTATTAAGGGTCGAGACAACCTTTCCACACCTGGCGTTGATGAGGCACGGCTTCTTGAAAGCCTCAAATTGCCCTCCGATATTCGGATAAGTTGTCAGGTTTTCGTACATGATACCGCTGAAATCACAACCGATTACTGGTAACCCCTGGCTCCATAATTGCTCATAGATCTTTCTTGTATGAACATGAAAACCTCTCATCTATGGAGTGTATATGCCTACATTAAAGAGTACCACGATAGTATTTATTTTGAGCCTAATGACTTTATCTTGCGCCGACACTGAGCCCTCAGCTGAGGTTCTCAAGGTCTATGCCCCAAAACTTGTGACGGCCAACAGCACCTACTCTATCAATAAAACTCTCTCAAAACACAGTCTTAAAAAAATTGACGTGCACGATTTTTTAGACTTTTCAGAAAATGACCCTAAAACATTTAACACTCTAAAGTTAAACTCCACGGTGAGCTGTAAATACAATAATAAAGATATTCATAGCTCTAAATCCCTTTTACTGCAAAAACGTATTAACTTTGCAAGCCTGTTAAATGAACAGCTCTTGTCCCTGTCGCTTAAAAATAATCTTTTGTGTAATGTACACGTTCAACTCTCAGACCCTGAAAACACTTTTAATTACGAATTCAAAGTTGAGGGGCTAAATCTCTATCAAAATGCACAAAGAAATTCATTTTTTTTAACGCCAAGCCTCAATGAGTTATCAAGTGGTGCTTTTATTGATTATAAAGACTTCCTTAAAGAACTTAACTCCACAAGCTCAACAAAAAACCTAAGAGCACTTGTTTGCGAAAATTACTATTTTGATTTAACTCAATTAAAGTCACTCTCAAAAAAATTAGAAAAATCGGCTATCATCACAACCCACTTAAAAAGTATTCGACAGGCTCCACTACAAACCTGTCGTGCTGTTCAGTTAGTTTCTGGCAGGCAACAACTATCAAAACCCATTGTCATCAGGTTTCTACCACCAGTAGTTTCTATAGAGCAAAAAATTATTGAGACCTCTTATCGTCTCCCCCTCGGCATCCACATTGGGCGTTCAGGCCCCTATTTAGTTTATAAAACAACCCTTATAAATCAAAATAAATTTCCTATAAAATTAAAAAAATATAACTATTACCCTCGATCAATCATTATTAAACTCGACGCCCACAATAGCTACCGATATGCCACGAGCTTTCTTATAAGCTCCACGACCTTTCCACCATCAAAAAAAACCCCCTATGACATCATAAAGCTCCTCCCCCAGCAGTCGGTCTCTTTTACCCTTCTGGCGTTTCCTGGGCGCACACTTTCAGGCAATGAATATAAACCTTGCCCTGAGCTAGAAACTCTCAAAAACAAAGGATTTTTAAGTTTTTCGGGCTCCTATATGCTAGCCCTAACAGATCGTATGAGACCCATAGAGTACTTATACGGTACTCGGTCCATCGAATTCATCCCACCTGTTATTGAAAAATCAATGGGTAGCCTCTTAATTCAAACGACTATTGATGACTTTAAGTACTTAGACGAGTTGAAGGCACCCATTCAAACACCTCAAGACATAATAAATTGTGGGTAAAGTTACTTTACTAATTGAGCGTAATAAATAGGTTGGTTTTTTTGCAAAAATATCTGTTCAAAGCCCGTAACAAAGTTATTTTTTGAAAATTTTGAATTATGTAAATCGTAAGTAACACCCTCTAGTTTGTAGGGGCTCTTGTTAAATTTTTCAATAGACCAATCAAAATAATTACGGTCATCTGTTTTAAAAAAAACAGTGGACCCTGCTTTTTGAAGCTTATAAATCATATTTAAAAAATCATCTTGAATAAGGCGGTTTTTCCATTGTCGTTTTTTAGGCCAAGGGTCAGGGTGATGAATAATAACGTCATCTAACTCACCTTCGTCGAACAAATGATTTAAGAGTGAAGCGTTGTAACGACAAATTCTAACGTTCTTGCAGTCATTCGAAAGCGCTCTTCGGATGCTCTGAATAAGAGGCTTATATTTAACCTCAATACCAACAAGCATTCGGTCCGGGTTTTCGCTGGCGAAGTGCGAAAAATGAAACCCATTTCCAGTGCCAATCTCAACGTCCAGTCTAGTATTTAACGACCGTTTAAACACGTCATTCATCCAGCGGCCCTTATTTTTTGGTGCACGGTCTTCACAATAAGACCATTGACTATACTCCCCCGTTAACGCCTGAACATAGTATGTTGGCACGGGCAATCTGTTTGTAGGGCATAAACCATGAGGTAATTTTTCCATTACTCAACGTGATAACAGAGTCCGAACCCCTTGTGCACAAAAAAGCAATTGATTGCACCTTTTTCAAATTTATTATATTTTAAAATGCAGACGATTAATATTATTAGTTGGGGGTAAAATGTCGTTTTTTCAAATTATTATTGTTATTATCTGTGCTCCGATAATAGCCTTTTCAAAACCTACTCTGAGCTCTAAAATAATGATTACGGGGTCTTCAAAGCAGGCCAACGCATTTGGAGTACGGGTACATCAAATGGGTGGCAATGTGTTTGATGTTGCCGTAGGTGTGGGGCTTGTAATGACGGTCACAAACCCCTTTAATGCCTCGCTAGGCGGAGGTGGATTTGCCCTAATACATAATAAGGGTAAAGTTCGCGCTTTAGATTTTAGAGAAATGGCTCCACAAAGTACTAGCCCTGATTTTTACCTCAACAAAGGAGCTGAAGCTTCTACAAAAGGGGGCACAGCCATTGGCGTTCCTGGGTATATCGCCGGGTTATATGAAATACACAAGGCCTATGGTAAGCTCCCCTGGAATAGACTTTTTACTCGGGCCATAGCGCTTGCTAACAATGGGTTTCGAGTCTCGGGGGACTGGGTTAAAAGAACCACACTCAACAAAGATCGATTCAATCAAAGTGGACGTAAGTATTTTTTTAAAAATACACGCGCCTATAAGCCCGGCGACATAATGAGACAGCCGCAACTGGCTAAAGCTCTAAAAATAATACAGCAACATAACATAAATGGTTTTTACAAAGGACCCGTCGCTAAAGATATTATCGCCTCAGTAAAAAAAGCCGGTGGAGTCATTAGCGAAGGTGATTTAAAAAAATATAGAGTCCGATGGTTAGACCCGATTGAGACCAATTTTTATGGCTATAAAATTTATTTAATGCCTCCTCCAAGCAGTGGTGGGGTCATCATCAAAACAGCACTTTCACTTATTGAGTCTTTAAAGCTAAAAGAACTGCGACCTTTAAGTATTGATGAGCTTCATTATTTAGCCGAAATCCAATCCCGAAGCTTTCGTGGACGGGCTCTTCTCGGGGACCCTCGGTTTCATAAAAACCCGCTATCAATGCTTTTTTCAAGTTCTTACCTGTCGGAGTTAACAAATAGTATTCGCGCGTCCAAAGCCACCACAATTAAACCATTAACAGACAATGAACCAAAAAAAGAAAGCCCCCAAACTACACACTTCACTGTTATGGATAAACGAGGAAATGCCGTTGCACTAACAGTAACCTTAAACGGAGCCTATGGTTCAGGAGTCGTGAGTAATAAATACGGCATCACCCTGAATAATCAAATGGACGACTTCACCACCAAACCGGGTAAGCCAAATATGTTTGGCCTTATTCAAGGTAAAGGGAACATGATTCAGGCCGGAAAACGACCCTTAAGCTCAATGACACCTACTTTTGTTAAAAAGGGGCGAAAACTTGTAATGGCACTTGGTGCCCCTGGAGGCCCTAGAATTATATCGGGTATTCTGCAGGTCCTATACCGTACTTTAGGCAACAAATTTGACATAGATTTTGCAATACAGTACCCCAGAATTCATCATCAGTTTTTGCCCAACACACTCTTTTATGACCAAAACAGGTTCAGTCTAGAAATTGTTGAAGTCCTCAAAGCCAAGGGGCACAAAATGCAATCAACCCCTTGGAACTCTCGAGTTAACGGCATCCAACTCAACGACCAAAATTGGCTTGAAGGGGCCTTTGATGCTCGTGGTGAAGGGTCTGTTGAAGGTCTTTAGATCATCTCATGAAGTTTTTGATAGTTGAAATATATTACTGAAACTCCGCAGGCTCTTCAGGGTCTGTTAACTGCCCCACATCTATAGGCAGTCTTTTTTCAAAGGATTCTTTTCTAATAGGGCACTCTGGAACATTGCAATATCGACAATAGGCCCTTCGGCAAGGATCTAAATGAAAGTGCAGCTCTAAATTATATTTATAACTTTTAATAATAGAATTTTCAAAGCTCTCAATATTAGTATGGACAGCCTTTACATCCCAGTATTCAGGGACAACCAAGTGAGCATCAATATGGTGAAACTGCCCGGATCGAATCATTTTTAAATGATGCACTTGAATAACAGAGGTGGATAGGTTTTGTGAAATCACCTCAACAACGCCCTGCAAAGCATCCTCACTCTCCTCATCCAATAGACCAGCCATAGACTCACGCACCAAAGCCACCCCTGTTTTTGCTAAAAACAAACTCACTATAATAGCCGCAACAGAATCTAGCCATACGAGGCCCGTCCATTTTACTAGAAATAGCCCCACGACAACACCCAGGGATGTCCAGAAATCAGAAATAACATGACGGCCACTAGCATCTAAGGCCTTTGAGTTTTTTCTTTTACCTACTGTAATTAAAAAATAGCCTAAAGCTAAGTTAACAAACCCTGCGCCAGCAACAACCATTAAACCTGAGTTTAAATTATTTAACTGATGACCCGTAATTAAAGACTGAATAGCATCAATAATAATCATAAGGGCCGCAAAACTAATAAGCCCACCCTCAAAAGCTGCGCTTAAGTGCTCAATTTTTCCATGCCCATAAGGGTGATCTCTATCCGCAGGCTGGCTTGCATAGGCTACAACAAATATTACTAAAATAGCCGCAACAACATTAACTATGCTTTCCATCGCATCAGAAAATATGGCCTGAGAGCCCGTATTGTTAAAGGCCCAGAATTTTGCCGCAAGAAGGCCCACACTAACAATTAGTGAAACAAGGGAGGCCAATTTTTGATCTTTTTCAACATTTTGTACGATTGGCGAAAACTTATAACCCATTAGAACCCCTGCCCCATGAGCCACGACCATAAATTAGGTCGTCTTTGCCCAATATCATAGTGGCTGCCTGAAAATTCAGAGTAATATATATTTTTATTAACAGCCCTCATAGTATTAAAAATTTGCCTTGTCCCGTATTGAAGATGGTACTGATCACGAGTACCCACATCTAAATACACGCCCTTTAGTTTTTTTACTTTAACTAAGCGTTTTTTTAAAAAATTAATGGGGTCATGAGAGCACCATTTGTTCCAGTGTTTTTTATTAATAACTCCCGTATTTATATCAATGGGCCAAAGCACTTCGTGCTTTTTTTGAGGGTGCGGGGCATAACAGGTACCCATTCCAATAGCGTTTAAAAAAGAAAACGAATCTCTGCGGTTTAAAAATCGACCGGTCTCAATTTCTTTTTTTATACCATGTATTCCACCAAATTTTATAATCACCGGCAGAGCTGTGTATATTTCTGGCAGCAAACTCATTTCAAAAAAACAATCAGGCGCTATGGCCGCAGCCCATGAAAATTTGTCTGGGTACTTGCTGGCTAAATGCAAAGCCCCATAGCCGCCACTTGAGCCCCCCATTACACACCACTTGGCAGGGTCATTTGAAACTTGAAAATTAGATTTAACAAGTTTATAGACCTCTTTAATTATAAAGTCTTCATAGTCCCCCGTGCCTTTTGAATTTATAAACTGGCTCCCCCCCCAGTAAGTAATCGCATCTACAAAAACATACAGAGCATTGGGTGCCTTATTTTTTGTAACACAGACGTCAAGTTCTTGAGTGAAATTATTTTCTTTAAATTTAATATTAAAGTACTTACCTCCCACTCCCGAAAAACCAGCCAATACAAAAATGACTGAAAGTGGTTTTTTATTTTTTTTAGGGACAAGAACCGGAATTTGCCGCTCAAGGGGATCTTTCAACGGATTCGATTTCAAGCCCTTGCTCTTAACAACAAGAGTTTGAATATTAAAATTCTTTAATTCATAAGGGTAGTAATTTTCATGTAACATCACACCTGATTGTTCAAAAATTCTGCTCACAAATCAATACTTTTATGAACTCAGGGCTGTTTATTATGGCGTTTTCTATTAATTTTTAAAATCCTTAAGAGTACAGCTCATACTTGAACCTATCCCTGCCGGCCTCTTTGGCTTCATATAAAAGGTCATCGGCCTTTCTTATAATTTGCTCAGGCGTTATATGCTTTACTGAGGGCTCCAATAGGACGCACCCTATGCTCGCCGTGACCCTTTTAAAGTGCATATCATTTTTAAAAGTATGTTTACTAATTTTATTTAGTAATTTTTTTGCAAAAATTTGAGCACCACTTGCGTCAACATCACTAGTAACTATCAAATACTCATCGCCGCCGAAACGGGCAGATAGGTCATTTTCCCTAAGAAGCTCCTTTATAATCCGGCCCACTTTAGAGAGAACAAAGCTACCAAACAAGTGATCACAGGCTTTATTGACGCTTTTAAATTTATCCATATCCATCATATAAATACATAAATTAACATTATTTTTAGCGGCCTTTTTAATTTCTAACTCTAATCTTTTATACATCGATCGCATATTATAAAGCCCCGTTAGGTCATCAATATCAAGAAGCTCTGCCAAGCGCTCATTTGAACTTTTAAGTTGATCTCTAAGCTCTTTAATTCGCAGCTGACAACGCACTCGAGCACACAGCTCCCCCATATCAAAGGGTTTACAAATATAGTCATCAGCCCCCTCGTCTAAGCCCTGAATCACTTTTTCAATATAAGAACTCCCTGATATAAAAATTACCGGGATATACTCTCGATTTTTCCTAATTAACTCTAAAACTTCATACCCATTCATACGGGGCATATTTATGTCGAGTAACATGACGTGTGGCTTCCAGTTTTTTAGATCATAAATTACAGACTCTGCACTTGTAACAGACTTCACCAGGTAGCCCTCAGCTGTTAGTGAATCTCCGATGAGCACTCCTAGATCTGGCTCATCATCCACAATCAATATTCTTTGTTTTTCACCGGCCAATTCATGCATCGCCGCCAACTATATGCCATATTCACAAAGAGTTTCGTAAAGGTTCTATTAAAAATTTGCTTTAGGCCCAACTATTTAAATTCATTGATGTTTTGTGGTCCCCAAGGCTTGAAGCCAATGAGTTATGCTTACCTGCCGCCCCCTCCCTAATCACTCGTGAAGCCTCGATTTTAAAAAAAATATAAAAAAATGAACTCGACCACTAAAAACATCCCGAATTTTAGTTTTTAATGGTACATAAATCGCATAAGAAATTTTTTATTTTTCTCGTTATTATTTAAGAGGTGACCATGAGCCAAAACAGCTGGACCTGTGAAAATTCTATAGACCTTTATGGTATAAAAAATTGGGGTAAAAACTTTTTTAATGTTAAAGACTCTGGGAACCTTTGCATCAACCCTAAAAAAAATGACTCTAAAGAAATTGACTTATTTGAGCTCATTGAGGACTTGAAGGAGCGCGGAATAAGACTCCCCTTGCTGCTCCGGTTCCCAGATATTTTAGAAAGCCGCATACAAAGCTTAAATGACTCTTTCACTCAAGCCATAGAAGAATATGAATACAAGGGTCACTACCAAGGCGCTTACCCCATAAAGGTAAATCAGCAAAGCCACTTAGTTGAAGAAATATTACGCCTTGGAAAGCCCTACAACATTGGGCTTGAGTGCGGGAGCAAGCCCGAACTATTAATTTCCTTAGCTCTTATGGACAACCCCAGTGCTCTTATCATTTGCAATGGATTTAAAGATGTTGAGTATATTGAAACGGCACTCCTGGCTCAAAAGCTCCGACGGAATTGTATAATTGTGATCGACCGGGTTGATGAAATACGCCTTACCATTGAAGTCTCAAAAAAACTTAACATTAAGCCCAATATAGGATTTAGATGTAAGCTCAACTCTCAAGGGGGAGGCCGGTGGATTGAGTCCTCCGGGGCTCGCTCAAAGTTCGGACTAACTCCCTCTGAAATAGTACGAGGAGTGGCACAGCTTGAGGAAGCAGACCTCCTCGATCGTTTAGTGCTTTTACACTTTCATATAGGCTCACAAATACCCTCAATTCAGTCCATCAAGGCTTCTGTTAAAGAAGGGGCCCGTTTTTATACAGAGTTAAAGAGGTTAGCCCCAAATTTAAAATATATTGATGTCGGTGGCGGGCTGGGGGTGGACTATGATGGCTCTGGAAAATCCGATAGCTCTACTAATTACAGCGACCAAGAGTATGCGAATGATGTTGTTTACCACATACAAGAGGCTTGTAATGAAAAAGGTATTGAACACCCTATTATCATTACTGAGTCCGGGCGATCACTTGTGGCCCCTAGCTCACTTTTAGTTTTTGATGTACTTGGGGCCAATCAGATCAGTAAAGATATCACTGACATTACTGTAAATAGTAAGGACTCCCCCGTTGTTAAAGAGTTACATTATATCTATAAATCACTTCAGTCTGACAACCTCAACGAATACTATAATGATTTGATTGAAAAACGCCGAGACACCCTTCAGCTCTTTAAATACGGAGTTCTTGACCTTAAACAACGAGCCAAAGCTGAGGACCTCTACTGGGCTATTGCTGCCAAAATTTACGAGTTGGCAAAGAATAATGAAAATTTAGAAGATATTTACTACGCGTTAGAAAACGAGCTTTCAGATACATACTTTTGCAACTTTAGCATATTCCAATCCCTACCGGACTCATGGGCGCTGAAGCAAATATTCCCCGTGATGCCCATTCATAAATTAAATGAAAAGCCCACTCACCGAGCGACCCTGGTTGATTTAACTTGTGATTCTGATGGTAAAATTTCTCAGTTTTCTGACACTGAAACCGGCGGTACTCAAAAATACCTTGAAGTTCATAAGCTTGTAGATAAAGAGCCCTATTATTTAGCGGCCTTTATTACCGGCGCTTATCAAGAGATACTAGGAGATTTACATAACCTATTTGGTGACACCGATGCTGTTCATATTAGCGTACAAGAAAATGGATATAAAGTAGACCATGTTGTTGAAGGCGACTCTGTCGCCGAAGTACTTTCTTATGTACAATACCAAATCCCTGAGTTACTTGAAAAAATACGCCTTGCCTCCGAGCACAGTATTGCCGAGGGCCAACTCACTCGACCAGATGCTCGATTATTACTGAAGCATTACGAACAGGGCATTTCAGGTTATACTTATTTTGAGCAACCGGAAGGCGAATAATTATGGCCACTGCTATTGTTGGCTTAGGCATTATGTTTTTCACAGGGCACGCCCTTAATTGGTTTTTTACCAAAACAAAAATACCTGATTTATTAATATTAGTTGTTATTGGGTTTGTAATGGGACCTGTCCTGGGGTTACTTTCCCCTGATGATTTTGGCAAAGTTGGCTCTGTAATTGCCTCACTGGCTTTAATTGTTATTTTATATGAAGGCGGTTTGCACTTAAGTGCTCGTGATCTGTTAACTGGCAGCCTGCCCGCAGCAGGCCTTTCTATTATTGGGTTTCTACTGGCCGTTGCTGTTGGGTTTATTGTGACCTTTGGGTTGGCACTTCAAAGCTGGACGGTGGCACTACTTGTGGGGGTGGGCATAGGCTCTACCTCTTCAGCTATTGTAATACCCCTGGTAAAGCATTTATCGATAAATAAAAAGACAAAAACTATCTTATCGTTAGAGTCGGCTTTTACAGATGTCCTCACTATTGTGATTTTTTTAGTTTTAATTGATGCTTTTGTTGCCGGTCAATTTAGCCCTCAAGACATACTCATAGGCCTTGGGCCAAATACTCTGATTGCCACATTTTGGGGGCTTATCTCAGCACTTATTTGGGCTTTTTTAAAAAAACACTATGGCGACACTATCCCTAAAACCTTTTCTGGAGAGGCCTGGGCTTTACTAACTTATGGAGTATTAGAGCTCTCAGGACTTAATGGGGCCATAGGTGTGTTGGCTTTAGGGTTTACCCTTGCTAACTTAAGCCTCTTGCCTCAGTGGCTTCAGTCAGGGCTTGATATGAAGGCTGTTAGTTTTTCAGACCTTACCTTGTTAAAAGAAATCACCTTTTTATTAAGAACTTTCTTTTTTTTATACCTTGGGCTTTTAGTACAGCTGTCTAATTGGAAGATCGTTGTTATTGCGCTTATTATCTGTGGCCTCATTTTTATAACCCGCTACATAATGGTTCGAATTGTTTTTAAGACCGACAGGTATTCAAGGCTTGACGCCATGGTAGCTGCTGCGATGGGTCCGCGAGGCCTGGCCTGCGCTGTACTCGCCACACTCCCTTTAGAAAAGGGGCTCCCAGGGGGCGAATGGATTCAGCAAATCTTGTTTGCCATCATACCCTTTTCAATTCTCTTTACAGCCATATTTGTGGCCTTAAGCGAAAAAGAGGGCTTCAGAAGCCGTATGGTCCATTTTTTTAAGCCCTACAGTGATGATACAAATCGGACTACAAACTCGCTCCCACAAATCAAAGACTAATGTTTTCCGCCCTCACCCTGCCCCACTTAGGCCTAGGTTTACTTTACTCTTAAGACCTCAAAGGATTAAGATATAAGTATGACGGCTAGAGTTTTTAACAAATCAGGGCTTGTGGTGCTTTCTCTCCTTTTTATAGGCTGCTCAAGCATGCCTAATGAAAACGGCACACAACTTGATGGTGAGCCCGCCAGCGCTGAGAACTGCTCTATTGAGGGGCACGCCCTAGACTGGTCTCTTAATTACTGTCGCCTTAAAACAGATATTAAAAATCGACATTCTAAAGTAATTACAACTTGCATGGAGAAACAACAAAAAGGCTTTGAGCCATTAATAGAGTGCCAAAAGCGAAGAAAAATAAAGACAAAGTACTGCCGCTTACAAAAGAAATTAGGACGCCTCGAAGGTGGCGTTGTTAAGTGTGTTGACTCAAATAAAAACACCCCTTCAAAAGATTAACCGACTACGCCTTTGAATATCGAGGGGTTCCGCCGAGGCCTCTAATACATTTAAATCCAGATTCATTCTATGTCGTGCCAATACCCCGGCCCTTCTACCTATAAATCAACATTTAAAAATCAAACTAAGCCCAATTACCCAAATAATACATGAAAATAATTCACTTTAACGAAAAAAGCCTGCCCCAATGCCGGTAACTCAATATATAAAGCTTTATAATAAACGCTTAAAGGGGATAAATATCAGCCTGTTTCACATCAAAAACTGCTTATTTGTTTTAAGTACGGTGTTTGTAGTTCTTCTTTCAACACCGGCTCACACAAAATCCTTGTGTGCACAGCTGTTCTCAAGCTCACGACCCGCATCTCAAAGAGCCCAGTATTATATTGAAAAAGATGTATTCATTTTAAAAACTATTCTTAACGAGTATTTAAATTTTGCCAATACTATTCACCATGAATCCCAATTAAAAAACACCCCTCTAGTGACTGCAAGAGGCGAGTACCTCACTTTATTTAATGAATTTAATGAACTTTTAATGAGTCACTCTCGAAATAGTTTTGCAAAACAAAAAAACTTGATGACTCAATTACTAAATAATTACGAAATGACGGATCCTCAAAAAGAATCCACTCAAGATATAATTAAAAAACATCGAGAAGCCACAAAACTACTTAAAAAAAATTATATTGAAATAGAGAGCATAAAGTTTAAGTCAATTAATCATTCCAGAAGGGTCATTAAAAGGACTTTTCGACACCTAGCTCGTCAGCATCAATTTTTACAAACTTACACACACTCTTTATTAAATCAATTTATTGAGGTTATTTCGCTGAGGCCCTCTTTAACAGAAGTGGCTTTGCCTTCTGCATATCACTCATTAAACTGGAAACACAAGGGGCTTTCTGACAAGCTCTGGGAGCATATCAACAAAGCACCCGCTCTTGAATATAATACTAATCACCATGAACAAAAAAATAATATCCACCAATTTAATAAAAAAATTGATGAAAAACTAACGGCATTAAAAGAGGCCCTTTTTGTATTAAATGTTTATAGCTCCCACTCGCTTAGCGACATCAACACCCATTTTAGCACCTTCAAAAAAGCAAACCTCGTAAACCTTACCCTTTTAGAGGAGGGGCGCCTTAACCACAAAGAATTTAAATTTCAAACCCAAAGGTATGTATTTGGCCTCACACAAGGGCTTCGCTCAAAATTTTCAGAAGCCTGGGTCTTGAGTCGACTACCCATAGATGGGCATGAATATTTTTTGAGTATTAAATCTTCCCGATAGTGGTGAACGTATGGTTGTTAACCCTAAAATTCGAAATAATACTGTATTCTTTAATACGTTAATTCCTGATTCAACTAAATGTGCATTTGGTGGCTCAGGTTGGATAATGTCGGTTAATTTAGAAAATGGT